>NZ_JBSWXN010000002.1:0-737082 GCF_056160625.1 Alteromonas sp. ABH4_457 | reverse complement strand
AAATATATCGAAAAACTTTTATGAATCGTCGGTTGACACTCTTAACGAGTGCCCACACAGATTGTCTTGTTATAAATTTTTAAAGAACAATGCTAAGAATTTTCTTAGCTGCTTCAGTGTTTCTCCCTGAAGCGGGACGCGCATTCTACGCGCTTCGTTTTCAGTGTCAACAACTTTTTGAATTTAATTTCGAATAGTTGCTTCTGAAAACTGCTTATTGAATTTAGCCCTAAGCCTTATTCTATAAGCACTTCGCGGTGTCTGTCAGTGACGTTCCCCGTCGAAGTGGTGCGCATTATAGGGAGTTCAGTTCGCACGTCAACGGTTATTTTCAAAAAACTGAAACAATTCATCTGAACGCTTATTTCTTATACTTTCACGCCTATAAAGCGAGCGATCACACGGGTATAGTACCGTTATTATTGATTATGAGAGCTTTACTATGCCTGTCAGAAAGTACAATTCTGTTTCCCCTTCTATTGCTGATAACTGTTATATCGATGACTCAAGCGTGCTTGTCGGAGATATCGCTATAGGATCAGATTCAAGTATATGGCCACTGGTTGCAGCCAGAGGCGATGTTAATTATATAAAGATAGGCGACCGCACAAATGTTCAGGACGGTTCAGTGCTTCACGTCACCAGGAAATCTGCCGGTAATCCTGAAGGTAACCCACTAATTATTGGTGATGATGTAACGATAGGACATAAATGCATGCTTCACGGATGCACACTGGGCAACCGTATACTCGTCGGTATGGGTGCCATTGTGATGGATGGTGCTGTTGTAGAAGATGATGTGTTTATCGGAGCAGGTACATTAGTCCCGCCAAACAAGCGCCTTGAGAGTGGCTACTTATATGTAGGCAATCCAATGGTGAAAAAGCGCCCGCTCAAAGAGAGTGAACAGGCCTTTCTTAAGATTTCGGCAGACAACTATGTCCGGCTGAAAGATGAATACCTTACACAAGGCTGAATCTGAACTACCGTTTAAGGACGAAGTTTCTGAATAACACCGGCAGTCTCCGGCCTTTTACCTGTCCAGATGGTGAATGCTGCAGCTGCCTGTTCCACCAGCATACCAAATCCGTCTTTGGTTCCTGCAGCCCCTTTCTCAGCAGCATACTGCATAAAGCGTGTTGGCTGACTACTGTATACCATGTCGTAAGCCAACTCGCATTTACCGAACATACTGTCGGACACAACTGGCAGATCGCCCGTCAAACTCGCTGACGTGCAATTAATAATAATATGGGCTTCAACGCTGACGAGCTCGTCAGCCGTTATCGCTTCAAACTTAGGGTTTGCTATATCTGACACAATCGCCTGTGCTTTGGCAAAAGTACGGTTAGCAATAAATAATGACTCCGGATTTTCTCTCAATAATGGCCCTGCTACACCGCGGGTAGCGCCACCGGCACCAATAAGTAAAATACGCTTTCCGCTTAAAGTTCCTATTGTACTGAGTAAGTCCGCAACCAGTCCCATGCCGTCAGTCGTATAACCATTCAGGCAGCCGTCTACTTTATGCAGGGTATTAACGGCTTTTGCGGTTGCCGCCTCTTCATTACAATTTGCTTCACTTAATTTGAACGCTCTTTCCTTGAACGGGACTGTAACATTACATCCCAAAGCCCGCTCATCAGCAAAAAAATTCGTAACTGTATCTTCGAAACCTTCAATGGGCGCTTCAATCTTTTCATATTGAATGGTCTCCCCGGTTAAATCAGCAAACATATGATGAATTGCAGGTGATAAACTCTGAGAAATCGGGTTTCCAAATACAGCGAATTTTTTCATGGGTCTCTTTAGCTTATTAAACAAATCAAAGAAAACGTCTTCAGACACAACCCCCTCCACACCCTATGAAGCAATCGGGGGAGAAGAAACGGTAAAACTTATTGCCAACCGATTCTATGACATCATGGAACAAGATCCTATGGCTGAAGAGTTACTTGCAATACATCCGCAACCAATGGACAGAATAAGACATGTCTTTTTTCTTTATTTAACCATGTGGCTTGGCGGTCCCAATGAGTTTGAAAAGCAATTTGGTCATCCCCGCTTGCGTGCCAGACACCTTGGTTTTGCTGTGACACCTGCACTGAAGCGTCAATGGATGTATTGCATGCGAAAGGCAATGTTGCAATCGGTTCACGACATTGCTCTTGCAGAGAAGTTACTGGAAGCACTGGATCAACTCGCAGAACATATGATTAATACGGAACAATAAAAAAGCCCTCCGGATAAGGAGGGCAAAAGGCAAGTGCGAAAAACGCATGGAAACTAAATGTCAGATGCTCAGAATGTGTAACCTACAGAAATAGTGTAAACCCAGGGATCAATCTGAATATCGTTTACGCTTCCCTGAGCTTCACCCACATTGAAGGTGGCTTCGGTATCAATATCAATCCACCTTACCGACGCATTAATGTGCCAGTCGTTATTCAGCATGTAATCCGCACCGATTTGTGCAGAAACACCAAAGGAGTTATCCAGATCTAAATCTGTCAGTCCTGCATCCCCGTTAGCTGAAGTGAATTCCTCGTCAAAAATGAATGTATAGTTCAGACCCGCACCGATATAAGGCTGGAACACTGCCGCGGGATCATTGAAGTAGTAATTAACGGTTAATGTAGGGGGTAAGTGTGTCACTTCTCCCAGCTTATCACCTGTGCCCAGCGGGTCAGACACACCAAAACTGACGTCATGGCTGAATGGTGTCGCTGCGAGTAATTCGATATTGATATTGTCGGTTATGAAATACGCAACATTCAGACCCAGTTGGGTATCGTTATCAACCGACAAATCTACGCCTAAATCTGCACCACCGGCAATAATGGTGGATGTTTCGTCGTCAGGTGCAACCGTTGTAAGACCGCCACGTACAACCCAGTCGCCTTTTTCATATGCTTGAGCGGCAGGAGCAGCAATGAGGGCTGCGAGGATAACAGTAGCCAGAGTGGTTGTTTTCATTTCGATTCTCTCGTGTGTTTAACGTTGATGTGCGTACTGTACGCCTTAGGAGAATCAAAATGTTGATCTGGAACAACAGAAAAAAATGGTTTTAAAATCAGCTTCCTGACCATTGATCTGAATCAATAGTCAGGATAAGCAGAGCTTACCAGTCTGTGGGTTTCAGCCAGTTAGCCAGCTTCGCTTCAGCGCTGCCTGCGGGCGCTTCGAAGCCATATTCCCAGCGGGCAAGGGGCGGCATGGACATCAGAATGGACTCTGTACGGCCACCGGTTTGTAACCCGAACAACGTGCCGCGGTCATACACCAGATTGAACTCGACATAACGTCCGCGACGATAAAGCTGAAATTGGCGTTCACGTTCTGAGTAAGACATGCCTTTACGGCGTTCAACGACCGGAACATATGCGTCCAGATAGCCATTACCTACTGACTGCATAAATTCGAAGCTTTTATCAAATCCCCATTCATTAAGGTCATCAAAAAAGAGACCGCCAACGCCACGGGTTTCGTCACGATGTTTCAGATAAAAATAGTCATCACACCATTTCTTATATCTGGCATAAATATCATCACCAAAAGGAGCACAGCACTTTTTAGCGGTGTCGTGCCAGTGCTGAACATCTTCTTTAAAGGGATAGAAAGGCGTGAGGTCAAAGCCACCACCAAACCACCAGATGGGTGTCTCTCCCGGCTTTTCAGCAATAAAAAAACGCACATTGGCATGAGAGGTGGGTACATAGGGGTTGTGGGGATGAATAACCAGAGACACCCCCATTGCCTGAAAACTTCTGCCGGCCAGCTCAGGACGTGATGCAGTTGCTGAAGCCGGCATGGCTCCGCCGAACACGTGACTGAAATTGACACCGCCCTGCTCTATCACCGCGCCGTTTTTAAGCACTCTTGAGCGGCCACCGCCCCCCAATTCTCTTTCCCAGCAGTCTTCTACGAACTGACCTTTGCCGTCAACCAGCTCCAGTGTCTGACAGATGTTATCCTGCAAGGCCAGCAGGAAAGCTTTAACTTTTTCTATTGCCTTGTTTGTGTCTTCAATATTCATTGTTTGCATTTTTTAATCTCTGATCACCCGGCCGGAATCGCAATCCCGGATTGTACTGGGCCTGTCCAGTCCGCCCACATCGCCGTCAATGTAGATAACACTGTCTGCAAAGTATGCTCTTGCTTCACCCTGTGTTCTTGCAGGTTCTTCACCGGAAGGATTGGCGCTGGTAGAAACCAGAGGCTTGCCCAGCTTTTCACACAATGCTTTCACTACCGGATGTGTTGTCACCCGAACCGCTATTTTTTCGTGAGAACCTGTGATCCAACCGGGCGCTGTTTTGGACTTCGGCAAAAGCCAGGTATTCGGCCCGGGCCATGATGAGAAAATTTGCGCTCTGCGATCAGGAGGAACAGCATTGTCATTAACGTAAGGCAGCAAACGGGAATAGGTATCAGCAATAAGGATCATGCCTTTTTCAACCGGACGTTGCTTCAGTTGTAATAGTTTGTGAACCGCCAGCTCATTATCAGGGTCGCACCCTATCCCCATTACCGCTTCGGTGGGATAAACAATTAACGCTCCCTGTTCAAACGCTTCTTTTACAGGGTCAATCTGTTGTTCATTACTCATTTTCGGGCTCTGCCTGATAATCGCATTTAACTTGCGGGCAGCACACTTTGCCTTTTTTATTGATCAAAAGGCCCCAGCCACAATCTGGACAGCTACCCGGAACGGGCGGGAAATTTACCACATACTTGCATTGAGGATAATGATTGCACGCATAAAAGCGCTTTCCGTATTTATTTGTGCGCTCAATGATGTGTCCGGTATTACATTGGGGACAAATGATCTGCGTGTCCTCCTGCTGTTTTACCGGCTCAATATGATGACATTCAGGAAAATTTGTACAGCCAATAAACATACCGTAGCGACCTTTTTTAATGGCCATCGTACTACCGCAGTCGGGACACATCGTGCCGGCGATTTCTTTTAACGTTGTGGTTTGTTGATCGTGTAACGGCTTACTGAAATGACATTCGGGATAAGCCGTACACCCAAGGAAAGGGCCACTCTTGCTATTTCGGATTTGAAGATGACTGCCGCATTCCGGGCAGTCACCGAAGGCGTGCTCAAGCGCATGCTCATGAGCACTGAATAAGGAATGATCTATTTTTGACATGAACCCCTGATACCTTAGAGCACAAATTCAGGAGGCATCCCGGGGACCATGCCGGTACTACTCCTGATTAATGCAGCGTACCATCAGATTCTTCAAACAGAAGATCTTCCATCTGTGCATACGCATTCTCTTTACCGGGCACGTTGAATAACACCATCAACACGACCCATTTTAAATCTTCAAGACAGAACTCAGGAGAGTCTATTTCCATCACTCTGTCGATAACCATTTCACGTGTAGAAGCGTCGAGTACACCAACCTGCTCTAAAAACAGCAGGAATCCCTGGCACTCCACATCCAGACGCATTTGCTCTTCCTGGGTATAAATGCGGCTGACGCCAGATGATATACGCTGACAGAAATACGGCTTGTTATCCGTTTCCTGGAGCGCAGCCAGTTTCTCCAGCCATGCTAACGCCTTATAGATTTCATCATGATGAAAGCCAGCGCGTATTAACTCATCCGTCAGTTCGTCCTGATCGACGCGGATTTCCGTTTCGCTATGAATGAAGTTCTCAAACAGATACATGAGGATGTCGAACATGGTTTATTTCCCCCTCAATTTGACGTAACCACCGGGAACGGGGGTTACGAGACCACGCAGTTCATATTCTAATAATGCCGCCATAACCGCTGATACAGGCAGTGCGCTGCGTTCGGCAATGATGTCAACGCCAGTTACATCAAAGTCCACACTATCTAATAATTTATCGGTTGCCAAGTTTTGATCTTCACTTTTTTGTTGTTGCTCAGCTGCGGCAGCAACGGGCGATCTGGCAAGATGGTTAAATTCCTCCAGGATGTGGTCTGCAGTTACCACAAGTTTAGCACCTTGCTGAATAAGTGCATGACAACCTTCTGTCTGCACATTTGCGATATTGCCCGGCACAGCGAACACTTCGCGTCCCAGATCTGCGGCCAGATTGGCAGTTATCAAGGTACCACTCTTTATTGTTGCTTCGACCACCAGCGTACCGGCTGAAATGGCAGCGATTAAGCGGTTTCTGCCAGGAAAGTGATGACGCTTCGGTGGTGTGCCGGGTGAAAACTCAGACACGAGCAATCCATTATGACTGACGATTTCCTCTGCCAGATGAATGTTCCGGCGGGGATAGATAACATCCGGCCCGCTTCCCAGAAAGGCTACCGTTCTGCCCTCTATGGCATTGGCAGCCTTATGGGCTGCGGCATCAATTCCGCTGGCAAGGCCGCTGGTCACAGTGACGCCGGCAGCGGCCAGCTGTGAGGCAAATAATGCAGCATTTGAAAGACCTGCCCGGGTAGCCATTCTGCTGCCGACAACCGCAATCTGCGGATCGCCAAGACGTGAAGTATTCCCTCTGGCAAACAAGAGTAATGGTGGTGATGTCAGACTACTGAACCCTGATGGCCAGTCCGGCATGTCCCGGGTAATGATCTGATTCGCCGGGTCTCTGTCCAGCCAGCGATAAGCCTGTTCATGAAGCTTGTCATTTGCAGATGTCCGTAACTGGCGAATCTGTGCCAGCTGTTCAGAAGTAAGAGGATGGTCAGGATTTGTCATCCACTCATCGGAATGGAGAAAGGCCCGGGCTGAAATGCTATATTTATTGAGTAGCGCATTCCATTTCGCTGTAGTCATGGCCGGCACTGATGCCAGTGTCAGCCAGGAATGTATTGAAGTGTTTTGATGATTTTTCCGCATACCGCAGCCCCTCAGCTACGGTATGGGTTATCCTGGTTAAGGATTAGCGACAATAGCGCCCGTCTTCACCAGTTCTCTGGCACGGGTAATGATGCCGTAGCTGGCTTTATCAAATGTTTTGAAAATGACGATTTCGCCGATTTTAATGGCCGGCTGATGCACCGTGCTGCCATCGTTAAACACGCTGTACATGGCATTATTTTCGCCAGCGTATTTGGGTAATTCACCGTCAATAATATCTGGCCCCTGAGAATAAAGTCCCATCACAGTGCCGGGAGACACTTGCTCAGAACCTAAATCTACAATGACCACATCGTCTTTACCCAGCAACTGATGCTGATGAAGGTTTCCTACCACAAAACCCCGCTGTTCAGGCGTTGCAGCCTGCAGCACGAGATCCTGCCGGTCTGTGAAATCTCCGTCATACAGCCGGTCGCCACGGGCTGCTTCAAAGTTTGATTTGGTGACTTTGACCAGCCACTGGAACGGCACGGTATCGTCAATCATATTGGCATCAGCAACATGATGAACCTGAATCCCGAGGATCTCTCCGTCCAGGTTTTCAATAGTAGATTGTCTGCGGACTACACGATACTGATCTGAAGATCGGCCGTAACTCCGGCTGATCACTAAATCGTCGGTAACAAAACGGATATCGCCGGTTTGATTACCGAGAATATGGGGCAGCTTTTCATAGACCTCTTCATCCAGTAATTCATTTTGATTGATGTAAGGAGCAATAACGGACCAGGGCAACATACTGATGGGGTCAGGCTTATTTTGTTTACGCAGGGACGGTCCGAGGGTGATGTGTTTTTTATCCCGCTGAACTACCAGTACCGGCTGACCGTCGACAATACGTATTACAAGAACGTCGCCGGGGTAAATCAAATGAGGATTGATAATTTGAGTATTGTTACGCCACAGCTCCGGCCATAGCCAGGGCTTGTCCAGAAACAGGCTGGCAATATCCCATAACGTATCATTGCGTTTCACTGTATAGGTTTGCGGGGCATCTTCTTTTAACGTGACTGCCTGAGCTAACCCTGTAAGGCAGCTTAAGATCACTGTCACTGCGGTCAGGGCAGCGGCAAAGCGCTTTCTAATCAATCCGGTTGTCATGTTTGCTCCAACCACTCCTGTTGAAATTTTCGACATTGACTCTATATCGGCCATGTATCCGCTATTTCCAGCAAAAAACTGCACGGCAGTTACCGTTATACGATAGAATAGTATCAGAAACCAATGTGTAAATAGCGCTGGCTATTGGATCGTATATTAATTCATACACGCAAGCGAAGCAGAACGACAGATGGCAATTTTAGACGTATTAAGTTTTCCTGACGAACGCCTACGTACCGTAGCGAAGCCCGTTGAGTCAGTAGATGAAGAAATTAAGCAACTGATCTCGGACATGTTCGAAACCATGCGCGATGAGAAAGGCATCGGCCTTGCCGCCACGCAGGTAGACAGACATGTACAGGTTGTAGTGATGGATGTATCTGAAAATCAGGATACGCCCAGAGTATTCGTGAACCCTGAAATCACAGCGAAAGATGGTTCCACCATCAGTGAGGAAGGCTGTTTATCGGTACCCGGTAATTACGCCAAAGTAGACCGTGCAGAACGGGTGACTGTTAAAGCACTGGACGGTGAAGGGAATCCTTTTGAGCTTGAAGCTGACGGTCTGCTGGCTATCTGTATTCAGCACGAACTGGATCATCTGAAAGGTAAATTGTTTATTGATTACCTGTCACCGCTGAAACGCCAGCGTATCCGGAAGAAGTTAGAAAAAGAAGCAAGACTGGCTGCTAAGGCCTAGGACTATTTGTGACCACACCACTACGAATCATTTTTGCCGGTACGCCGGATTTTGCTGCCGACCATTTACGCGCCCTGCTCGGTTCTGAGCATGAGGTTATTGCTGTTTATACGCAACCTGACCGTCCTGCCGGACGGGGCAAAAAGCTGACGCCCAGCCCTGTAAAAGTATTAGCTGAAGAAAATGGCATCGATGTTTATCAGCCTGCTTCTTTAAAAGCACGGGAAACTCAGGAAACGCTGAATGAGTTGAACGCTGATGTGATGGTAGTAGTGGCTTATGGTTTGTTACTGCCGCAGGCTGTTCTGGATATGCCCCGCTCAGGCTGCATAAACGTACATGGCTCTATTTTACCGAAATGGCGCGGAGCGGCACCTATTCAACGCTCTTTGTGGGCAGGCGATGAAGAAACCGGCGTGACCATTATGCAAATGGATGTTGGCTTAGATACCGGCGATATGTTGCATATTGCCAGGCTGCCTGTTGAACCGGAAGATACCAGTGCCACGCTCTACGATAAGCTTGCGAAGCTGGGGCCTGAGGCTCTGGTTAACGTGCTGAACGATTTGGAAAGCTATACTGCAAAAGCAGAAAAGCAGGATGATAATCTGGCCTCCTACGCGAAGAAGCTCAGTAAAGAAGAGGCTCTTATCGACTGGCAGGACAGCGCAGAGCAAATTGAAAGAAACATCCGTGCGTTTAATCCCTGGCCGGTGGCGTGGATGCAAATCGGCAAGGATAACGTGAAAGTATGGTCTGCACATGTGAGCGACAATACGTCAACACAACAACCGGGCACAGTGGTAAGTGCCAGTAAACACGGTATCGTTATTGCCACTGCCACGAAAGATTTAATCATCACCCAACTACAAATCCCCGGCAAAAAAGCGTTGCCGGCAGGCGATGTTGTGAATGCACGGCAGCAATGGTTTGTGGCCGGTAAACTGGTTGGCGGAGAAGCATAATGGCTTCGGTTCAGCCGGTTCCCCTTCCAAGACAAAAGAATTTACGCGCCGATACTGCCTGGGTAATTTTTCAGATCCTGGAAAACGGCAAATCCAGCAGAGAATGTCTTGCTAAAGTACAACGCCGGCATCACGGAAAGGATAACGCCTGGATTCAGGAAATGTCGCTGGGTGTCATGCGTCAACTACCAGTTCTCCAATTCTGGTTGCGGGGATTACTCGATAAGCCTCTGAAAGGGAATAAGAAGATCCTGGAGCACCTGATGCTGCTTGGTCTCTATCAACTGGCTTTCAGCCGGGTATCATCTCACGCAGCAGTAAGCGAAACAGTGAATGCTGCTTCTTATTTGGGTGGTATGTCTTTAAAGGGACTGGTTAACGCTATCCTGCGTAACTTCGAACGTCAGGGGCTGGCAGATAAGCCGGTAGACGATCCCATTATTACAAGCGGATTACCCAAATGGCTATTTAAACGCATTCAGGATGCTTACCCACAGGTGGCCGACCGCATTATTGAACAAACCAATGATCAGGCGCCTATCTGGTTAAGGGTGAATACGTGCCAGGTTTCACGTGAAACCTTTTGTGATGCCCTGACTGAAATGAACATCCCGTTTGAAACAGTGGCTTCCCACCCTCAGGCGGTAAGACTTATCACCCGCAGCGACATTACTGCACTGCCGGGTTACGACAAAGGCTGGTTTGCGGTGCAAGATGGCGCAGCTCAGCTTGCCGCACCTTACCTGGACCCGCAACCCGGTGAAACCATACTGGATTGTTGTGCTGCTCCGGGCGGCAAAACCGGTCATCTGTTTGAAGTTCAGCCTGAACTGGCCCGCTGTATTGCGATCGACAGCGATGCAATACGCCTTGAGCGGGTTAAAGAGAATATGACGCGGTTAAAGCATCATCCTGAAATTAAAACCGGTGATGCATTGCGTCCCGATCAATGGTGGGACGGGAAATTATTCGATCGCATTCTGCTGGATGCGCCCTGCTCTGCAACCGGCGTTATCCGTCGTCATCCTGACATTCGCTGGCTGAGAAAGCCGGCTGATATTGCAGCACTTGGTGCATTGCAGTCGGAAATTCTCGATGTTATGTGGTCATTGTTGAAGCCGGGTGGCACCTTGCTGTACGCCACCTGTTCCATTCTGCCTGACGAGAACCGTGAACAAATAAAGCAATTCCTGGCACGTACTACAGATGCGGAATTGTCTGAGCTTTGTGAGGGTGAAAGCAGAGATTTCCCGGGCCGGCAAATAGCAACCGGTGAGGAACAAATGGATGGTTTCTATTACGCGAGACTGATAAAGTCTTCTCATTAAACTAGTAAGAGTCTGAATTACATCAATGAAAATCATCATTCTTGGCGCGGGACAGGTTGGCGGTACTCTGGCAGAAAACCTGGTTGGTGAAAAGAACGAGATCACAGTAATTGATTCAGATCCCTCTATACTGCGAGCCCTTCAGGACCGCCTTGATCTTCAGGTAGTCGAAGGCGTGGGTTCCCACCCTGATATTCTCAAAAAAGCCGGCGCTGAAGACGCCGATATGCTGATCGCTGTTACAAATAGCGATGAAAGTAACATGCTTGCCTGTCAGGTTGCATACAGTCTGTTTAAAACCCCGACTAAAATTGCCCGCGTTCGCAGTGAGCAATACATCATTTATCAGGAACAGTTGTACCAGGAAAATAACATTCCTGTGGATCACATCATTGCGCCTGAGCAGTTGGTAACCACTGCAATTAAACGTCTTATTGATTATCCCGGTGCGCTTCAGGTGGTGGAATTTGCCGAAGGTAAAGCGAGCCTTGTTGCGGTTAAAGCCTACTATGGCGGTCTGCTGGTTGGACACGCCTTATCAGCCCTGAAAGAACATATGCCCAACGTGGAAACCCGTGTTGCGGCAATTTACCGTCGCGGCCGTCCAATCCGCCCGCTGGGCACGACGGTGATAGAGGCTGATGATGAAGTATTCTTCATTGCTGCCACCAAACATATCCGTGCGGTAATGAGTGAACTGCAGAAACTGGAATCCAGCTACAAACGCATTATGATTGCCGGCGGCGGTCTTATCGGTGCTGGCCTGGCAAAACGTCTCGAGCACAAACACAACGTGAAGCTGATTGAATTCAGCCCTGAACGCGCACAGTATTTATCTGCGAATCTGGATAAAACCATCGTATTTTGTGGTGATGCCTCTGATCCTGAATTACTGAATGAAGAGAGTATCGATCAGGTAGATGCCTTTATTGCTGTCACCAACGATGATGAAGCAAACATCATGTCAGCGATGCTGGCTAAGCGTATGGGTGCACAAAAGGCCATGGTGCTTATCCAGCGCAGTGCTTATGTGGACCTGGTACAGGGAGGTGAAATTGATATTGCATTCTCACCCCAGCAGGCTACGATTTCCGCATTGCTTACCCATATTCGACGCGGTGATATCGTTAACGTATATTCTCTGCGCCGTGGTGCCGCAGAGGCCATAGAAGCCATTGCCCACGGTGACGAAAACACTTCAAAAGTGGTGGGCCGTGAAATCGGCAATATCAAATTACCGCCCGGCACAACAATCGGAGCTGTCGTCAGGGAAGATACGGTAATCATTGCTCACAGTGATACGAAGATAGAAGCCAACGATCACGTGATTCTTTTTCTGGTAGATAAGAAATACATCAATGATGTAGAGAAGCTGTTCCAGCCAAGCGCATTCTTCTTCGGCTGATAACTAGTGATCTACTGATACCACGTTCCGCGCAGTGTGTTTGCGTCAGCTGCGCCAGAACGTAGGTGAAAACAATACCAGCAGTGAGAATACTTCCAGCCGCCCGAATACCATAGCCAGTACCAGCAGCCATTTACCGCCGTCACTCACCTCGGAATAAGTACCCGCTACGCTGCCCAGTCCGGGGCCAAGGTTATTCAATGATGCAGCGGTCGCCGTAAAAGCAGAAATGTTATCCAGACCCGTAGCAATCATACCAATCATGATCACCACAAACACAATGGCATAAGCAGAAAAGAATCCCCACACAGCCTCTACCACCCTGTCAGGCATCGCTCTTTCGCCCAGCTTTACCGAATAGACAGCTTTAGGATGAATGAGGCGGTCAACTTCACGTTTACCCTGCAGGAACAATAACAGTACCCGTACGACTTTCAGACCACCGCCTGTTGAGGACGCACAGCCGCCGATAAAACTGGAGAATATCAGCAAAATAGGCAGGAACGCCGGCCAGGATGAGAAGTCAGTGGTGGCAAAACCGGCAGTGGTACTGATAGACACCGCCTGAATCATAGCCTGATCCAGCGCTTCCTCTGCAGAGGTGTAATAGCCGGATAATGTAAGCACCAGAAAGCAAATCATGATCAGCGTAAACTGAATAAACAGAAATGCCTTAAATTCCGGATCCCGTAAATACCCTTTCAGGGAACGGGAACTTACTGCTGCGTAATGCAAAGAGAAATTCAGTGCCGCAATCAGCAGAAAGACAGAACAAATCACATTCACCATGGGACTATCGAAATAGCCCAGGCTGGCATCATGGGTCGAGAAACCACCTATCGCGACGGTGGCGAAGGAATGACATATCGCATCAAACCAGTCCATACCGGCCAGCCAGTAAGCCACCATGCAGGCAATGGTTAGGGATAAATAAATATACCAGAGATGCTTGGCAGTATCGGCTATACGGGGTGTCATCTTGGAATCTTTCACAGGACCCGGCGTTTCTGCACGGTACAACTGCATGCCCCCGACCCCCAGAATTGGCAGGATAGCCACCGCCAGTACAATGATACCCATACCGCCCAGCCACTGTAATTGCTGACGATAGAATTGAATTGAATGGGGTAGAAACTCTATACCTTCTATCACGGTGGCGCCCGTGGTAGTGAGACCGGAAAAAGATTCAAAAAATGCGTCGGTCACGGTCATGCTGGGCTGTTCAAGCAAGATAAACGGAATCGCACCGAAGCTTGCCAGTACTGTCCAGAACAGGACTACGATAAGAAATCCTTCTTTCGCACGCAGTTCTTTGCGGTGATAGCGGTTCGGATACCACATCATCATGCCCGTGCCCACACAAAGCAGGAATGCAATGATGAAAGGCAAGCCGCTTCCATCTTCAAACATCAGCGATATCAGTGCCGGTGGGATCATTGTCACGCTGAACAATGCAACAAGTAATCCGAGAATCCTTACGATTGCACGATAGTGCATGTGCCGTTGAACCTTATTGTTTTTTTCCCATGCCAGGCATGGTTGTGTGTACTACCCCAATAGCTGACATTATGCGGTGACAAGGGCGAAAGGGAAAGTCCCATTCGCCGATACTCCCCGCCTTGCGGGGAGGTTTTAATTCATTGCCAGTACAGTTTCGACCATTTTGTCAATCCCCGCCTTTGCTTCAAGGATGTCCCCGGCGAGCATATAAGCAGGCGTGGTTACCAGTTTGGCGTCGGTATCAATTACAATCTCATCTACTGCACAGTCAACGTGAACAGCACCCAGTGCATTAATACCTGCGGCAGCACCTTCATCATTGCCAATGGTCACCTTACGCTGACTGCCATAAACAGCTGCTGCCAGTGCCGGAGCAATACAAGCGTAACCGGCCGGTTTGCCCGCCTCTGCAAATGCTCTGCATACAGCGAGTACATCTTCATTCACAGAGCAGTCTGCACCATCAACTGCAAATGTACACAGATTCTTGGCCGCACCAAAACCACCTGGCAAGATGATGGCGTCAAAGTTGTCAGGCTGACATTCGGTAACAGGTTTAATTTCCCCTCTGGCGATACGGGCAGATTCAACCAGCACATTACGCTGTTCGTTTTCAGCCACTTCACCGGTAAGATGATTTACCACATGCATTTGCATGACATCCGGTGCGAAACATTGATATTCAGCGCCATTGCTGCGAATCGCCAATAAAGTAATCACTGCTTCATGTAATTCAGTGCCGTCGAATACACCACTTCCACTTAAAATCACTGCTACTTTTTTCACGTTTCACTCTCCTTTGCTCTGCAAGCCAGACACAGCAGGCGTTATGCCATTTGCGATTAAAAAACAAACAAAAACTATACAAAAATTATCAAACTCTGCTGTCACTGTTTGTTATCAGTATGCTACATTAACTGACCAACTTGGTTAAACAACAAATTCTTAATTCACCAAGTTATCCACACTATCAGGGAAGAATTCGTCAAGGTAATGACATCTCTTCGAATTCCTGCAAAACCTTATATATAAAGATCTACGGATTTTTTTGCCGTATCAGATCTGTGTGCCCGATCCAACTTCTTTTTATTTTGATCACAAAGTTATCCACAGGCGATCCGCTTTTGTGGATCGAACAGCTCCGCAGACGGTTATATGGCTTTAACAGGCGGCCTGTGGCATTCTGCTCACTTTACTAATGCCTGCAATTTAAGTTTCCTTATGTCTGAAAACAAAACTCCTCCCTTTATTCTGGTTGATGGATCTTCTTACCTGTTCCGCGCCTTCCATGGTTTACCTCCACTGACAAATTCTAAAGGTCAGGATACCGGTGCGATTTACGGTGTGATCAACATGCTGAGAAGCCTTATCCGTCAGTACAACCCCACTCACATGGCGGTAGTCTTCGATGCCAAGGGAAAAACCTTCCGCGACGACATGTATAAAGAATACAAGGCAAACCGTCCGCCGATGCCGGAAGAATTACGATCTCAGATTGCACCTTTGCATGACATTATCAGGGCAATGGGCTTGCCGATCATCGTGGAAGAAGGTGTAGAAGCCGATGATGTGATCGGAACCCTTTCACGTCAGGCCACCGAAAAAGGGATCGACACACTCATCAGTACAGGTGACAAAGATATGGCTCAGCTGGTCAATGAGCATGTCACGCTGATCAATACCATGAACAACCAGATCATGACGACTGAGGGTGTTAAGGAAAAATTCGGTATTCCTCCAGAGCTGGTTATTGATTTTCTGGCCCTTAAAGGGGACAAAGTCGATAACATTCCGGGCGTGCCGGGAGTAGGCGACAAAAGTGCACAGGCACTGCTGAACGGGATCGGTGGAATTAAAGCCATTTATGAGAATCTGGACGCTATCGCAGGCCTTTCATTCCGTGGCAGCAAAACCATGGCTGATAAAATGCGTGAGTATGAAGAGCAGGCGCGGTTATCTTATGATCTGGCAACAATAAAGCTGGATGTTGAGATGGATTTCCAGCCGGAAACACTGGTGCCTTTGGAAGCTGATAATACAAAGCTTGCCGCCCTGTTTGCCGAATATGAATTTAAGCGCTGGTTTTCTGAAGTCTCATCCGAATCAGCCGCAGAGGAATCTGCTACCAGCGCAAAAACTGACGAAAGTACCGGTGAAGACGACACTCCTGCACTATCAGACATCGACAAAAGCAAATACGAAACCGTTACAGATAAAGCTGCTTTTGAAAACTGGCTGAAGAAGCTGAAACAGGCACCACTTTTTGCATTTGATACTGAGACCACCAGTCTCGATTATATGGAAGCTGAAATTGTTGGTGTATCTTTCAGTACAGCACCCGGAGAAGCCGCTTACGTACCGGTAGCACATGACTATCCTGATGCACCGGAGCAACTTGACCGTGATTACGTGCTTGGTGCATTAAAGCCGTTGCTGGAGTCAGATTCAGTTAAAAAGGTTGGCCAGCATCTGAAGTACGACAAAAACGTCCTGGCCAATTACGACATCAATTTACAGGGCATTGCTTTTGACACCATGCTTGAGTCTTACGTGCTTAACAGCACGGCAACCCGCCATGACATGGACTCACTGGCGATGGCGTACCTGAATCACAAAACAATCCACTTTGAAGAGATTGCCGGTAAGGGAGCGAAGCAACTTACCTTTAATCAGATTGATTTGAACGAGGCCGCCCCCTATGCCGCCGAAGATGCAGACGTTACTTTAAGGTTGCATGAAGAAATCTGGCGCCGGCTGGAACAGCACGAACCACTGAAAAATTTATTACTGGATGTCGAAGTGCCACTGGCCAGCGTACTGTCCAGGATGGAACAGCTGGGCGTGCTGATAGATTCACAAAAGCTGAATCAGCAAAGCCAGGATCTGGCTAAGCGTATAACTGAACTGGAAGCCAGTGTGCATGAAGCCGCGGGTGAAACATTTAACTTAGGTTCAACTAAACAGCTGCAACAGATTCTGTTTGAGAAATTGTCTTTGCCTGTGATCAAGAAAACGCCCAAAGGCGCCCCGTCTACGTCGGAAGAAGTATTACAGGAACTGGCGCTGGACTACCCTATTCCTAAAATGATCATGGAATACCGTGGTCTGACAAAGCTTAAAAATACTTACACAGACAAGCTGCCAAAGATGATCAATCACCGTACAGGCCGTGTGCATACGTCTTATCATCAGGCAGTCACCGCAACGGGACGGTTGTCTTCCACAGATCCTAACCTGCAGAACATCCCTATCCGCACTGAAGAAGGCCGCAGAGTACGGCAAGCGTTCGTGCCACGGGACGGTTATAAGATTGTCGCCGCGGATTACTCTCAAATAGAGCTGCGTATTATGGCTCATCTTTCTGAAGATCAGGGTTTGCTTGATGCATTCTCGCAGGGCAAAGACATACATAAGGCCACAGCGTCTGAAGTATTTTCAGTGCCTCTTGAGGAAGTAACTGCAGATCAGCGCCGCAGCGCGAAAGCTATCAACTTCGGACTGATATACGGCATGTCAGCTTTTGGTTTGTCCAGACAACTGAATATTCCCCGTAACGACGCACAAAAATACATGGATTTGTATTTTGAACGTTATCCGGGCGTACTGCGCTATATGGATAAAACCCGTGAGCACGCGAAAGAAACCGGCTATGTTGAAACGGTATTCGGGCGCAGACTGTATCTGCCTGACATTAAAGCAAGTAACGGTGCCCGCCGGAAAGGTGCAGAACGTGCGGCAATTAATGCTCCTATGCAGGGTACAGCGGCTGACATCATCAAACTGGCAATGCTGCGTGTTGATGAGTGGATCCAAAAAGAAGCCGCCAGGGACGTATTTATGATGATGCAGGTTCACGATGAGCTGGTTTTTGAAATTAAAGAAGAAGTGGTGGAAGAACGCGTTGCCAGCATTGTAGCCCTGATGGAACAGGCTGCCGCCCTGTCAGTTCCTTTACAGGTTGAAGCCGGTACGGGAGAAAATTGGGACGAGGCACACTAAAACAGTAAGTAGATTACAGCATTTAGCGTATTTATCGTGACAATCACCGATATTTGGTAATTTTATTACAATTTCACTTGCCTTTTCAGCATTCTGTTGTACCCTAATGGATGTAGGGTACAGAGGTGAGAAAGCTGTTTTCAAACCTTTGCTTTAACCCCGGTAGTTTTACCGGGGTTTTTTTATGCCCTTAGAAAAGCCATTCCGAAAGCACCCAAGCAATTGTTTTTATTGGAAAATAAAATAAATCTCAAAAAAACTTCTATTTTTTTTCAATTAATTTGAACTAACCGGCTTAAGGGGCACTCTATATCTTCGGTTTTTATGTGTTTTCTCTCAGTCCTTTTCCCCGGCCACTTTGGTCGGGGATTTTTCTTTCAGCTACAAGAAAACCAAATAACGCCTAAGCGTCCTCTTCCTCATTCAGTTCAAACCACTTATCCAGAACAGCAGCCGCTTCGCTGACACCAATCTTTGATAAAGACGAGAATGCCTGAACAGTAACATCCCCGTTAAAGGCAAGTGCCGCATCTCTGGCAAACATAAATGCTTCTTTTCGTTTACCAGATTTTAACTTATCCGCTTTGGTTAGAAGTGCGAGAACAGGTAACCCTGCATCAACAGCCCAGTAAATAAGATCCTGATCGAGATCTTTAAACGGGTGACGGATATCCATCATGACGACCAGTCCCCGCAAGCTCTTCCGCTTTTGCAGATACTCACCCAGCGAGGCCTGCCACTTCTTTTTCATTGCAATAGGAACCTGCGCAAAGCCGTAGCCCGGCAAGTCAACCAGCCTGCGGGTTTCATCAAGTTCGAAGATATTGATAAGCTGGGTCCGGCCCGGTGTTTTACTGGTCCTCGCCAGGTTCTTTTGTCTTGTCAGTGTATTTAACGCGCTTGATTTTCCGGCGTTTGAACGGCCGGCAAAGGCGACTTCTATGCCCTCATCCTGCTTTAGATGGCGGATATCAGGCGCGCTCATCAGAAACTTAGCTTTTGTGTAATACGACATGTTGAATATCCGTCTATACTTTGCATTTAATTTTAATTTATTTGACACCTGTCAGAAAACGGTTATAAAACCATAGTTTTATTATGGAATAGGTTTTTCTGGCGTGCTAAATGTGTAAAATACAATGATATCACGTATATCGTCGAAGCCGTTTGGTCCTTTGTAGAGATTAGTTATGAAAAAACTGTGTTTAGTTGTTTGTATGACGTTAGGTTTCACCACAAATGCCATGGCGGCAGGCGACCCTGAAGCCGGTAAAGCGAAATCGGCCGTGTGCGCAGCTTGCCACGGAATGGACGGTAACTCTATGATTCCTATGAATCCGAAGATCGCCGGCCAGCATGCAGGGTATCTGCAAAAACAACTAAAAGAGTTCAAACTGGCTTCTCAGACCGGTGGTCAGGAAGGTCGGAACAACGCAGTCATGAATGGTATGGCAGCACCTCTCTCCGAACAGGACATGGCTGACTTAGCCGCCTATTTTGCCTCTCAGGAAGCAAAAGCCGGCGAAACGCCAGAAAATTATGTTGCTGCGGGTCAGGCTTTATATCGCGGCGGTGATGAGAAACGTGGGATCCCCTCCTGCAGCGCATGTCACGGTCCGGATGGTAATGGCATGGGTCTGGCCGGGTTTCCGGATATCAGTGGTCAACATACCGATTACGTAGCCGCACAGCTGAAAGGTTTCAGAGCGGGTCAGCGCGCCAACGATATGAACGCAATGATGCGGGATATAGCGATGAAACTTACAGATGAAGATATCGAAATACTGTCAAACTACCTGGCAGGCCTGCACTAAGTACTTGTTATACAAAGCTTGTTAATTAATTGTAAAAATCACCTTGTTTTTTGAAATTTGTTCTGTAGTATACAACTTCAAGTTTGGTGCTTTGCCTGAAAGCGCACCAGCTATACAACAATAATAAAAAGCAACAGTATAGGATTTTGGATAAAGTGTCAGGAAGACCTTGAACAATAATTCCAGCTCTGTGAAAAATAAGAATAAGGGGAGCACACCCTTGCACTTAGTGCAAATACGGGAGAGGTGTCATCAGACACTGATAAACGAGGTGATGGTTTAGGCCATCACCTTTTTTTCTTTCCGGCGCCTGTTACACTTCACAAATAGCATTCATCCTTTTTAATCCGATGCCAAAACTTACCTGCCCTCTTTGTCAGCATTCAGACATTCAGTTTTATCACGAAGATAAACGTCGTCAGTTTCATCAGTGCCAGCGGTGTGATCTGGTATTTGTTGACGGACGCTCTCTGCCCTCCGCAGAAAGAGAAAAGCAGGAATATGATCTCCATGACAACAACGCTGAAGATGAGGGCTACCGTCGATTTTTACAGCGAGCGATGGAGCCTGTAACGGCCACGGTCACCCCGCCGGCAAAGGGACTGGATTTCGGATGCGGGCCGGCCCCGGTGCTCGCCGGTATGTTAAGCGAATCCGGTTATCATATGTCGGTATACGACCCTTTTTATGCTGATGACAGCACTGCCCTTGAAACATCCGGGTACTATGATTTTATTACCTGTACGGAAGCCATAGAACATTTCCATACGCCGCACCGTGAGATTTCATTGTTAACCCGGTTGTTAGCCGCTAACGGTGTGCTTGTCATTATGACCAAGCGTGTTGAAAGCGCATTGAAATTTGCCAGCTGGCATTACAAAAACGACCTCACCCACGTATCATTTTTCTCTGATCAAACCTTCGCCTTTATTGGTAAACAATATGGGTATGACGTCACTCTTTATAGCAAAGACGTTGTTTTGTTGAAGAAGCATTCACAGATACCTGGTATAATCCGGTAATTAGTTTTTATTAGCAGGAGACACACTATGTCGTCCCGTTCGAAGAAGACCAGAAAAATTGGTCGCATTGGTGTCCGTAAAGATCCGGACTTCCGGAAAAAGAAGCCCGCCGGCTCAGAGAATTCCTCAAAGACAAACAAACATAAAGGTAATCCAGCGGGAAGCCGTAATGTTGTTGAGTCAAAACCAGAGCAAACGAAGGCGGTACGGGTGAACAAAGATCCCCGTCATGGCAGTAAAAAACCAGTGCAATTGATTAAAGCACCGGTAGCCCGTGCGGCAGTGAAAAAGTATGCAACACCGGCTGATGAACTGGCAGCTCTGGAAGCAGATAACCGTTTATCTGATTTGCTGGATAAACTGGATGAAGGACAAGCCATTTCAAAAGCTGAACAACAATACGTTGATGACAAAATGGCACGACATCGTATCCTGTGTGATCTGCTGGGTATTGCTGAAAGCGACGATGAAGATGATGACGATCCGATGGACAGTCTCGATGCCATGAGTATGGACGAATTTAAAGACTAAAGGTGTCAGGTTTTATGTGGTTAACCATTGCTATCATTGCCGGTTTAGTCATTATTCTCGGCCTCGGTTTTTACGCAGGCCGTTTGCTTTTCATGCTTAAACAACAAAATGAGCGGCATAAAGCGGCCCGCGACGTACGGATAGAAAATATTACAGAAAGCATTATTGTCATCAGCAAAGCGATGCAGCAACAACAATGTGAGTTATCTGAAGGTGCTATCCGGATCACGAAGCTGTTAAACACTTTACCACTGGAAACCCCGCCTGATTACCGCTCTGAGTTTCCTCACATTCATGCTTTGTACGTGGAAATCAGTGGCTTTGCTATTTTGGAAGAGCGCAAGCAGCTTCCGTTAAAAGAGCGTAAGAAGCAGGATGATGCACGGGAGCAGATTGAATCTGAATACGAATCCCGCGTTCTCAGGGAACTGGATGCGATAAGAAGCTGGAGCGAAAACCTCAGCCAACGTACTTCAGCATCGAAATAACTGATAACTCTCAGCGGCCGTATTTAACACGGCCGCAGCCCTGCAACGGCTAACGCCTCGCCTCCTCGCAACAAGCCTGGTAACAATGACAGGTGACCGTATGGTCGTTTACCATTCCCACCGCCTGCATGTAGGCATAGCAAATCGTTTCTCCGACAAATTTAAAACCAGCTTTTTTCAGTGTCTTTGCCATCAGTACGGACTCTGCTGAACTTACCGGAGCATCTTTATAATTCTGCCAGCTGTTAATAATGGTTTTATGGTCAGTAAACTGCCAAATGTAATCTCTGAATGAGATATTCTCTGTAATGGCCAGATATGCCTTTGCGTTCGCAATGATGCCTTTGATTTTTAGTCTGTTGCGGATGATACCGGGTTCCTGCATCAGACGTTCAACATCCTGCTCCCCCATTTGCGCTATTTTTTCCGGATCAAACTGATGAAACAGTGTTTCGTAATTTTTTTGTTTTTTCAGAATGGTGATCCAGGACAATCCGGCCTGCTGACCATCAAGACAAAGCTTCGCAAACAGTGAAATATCGTCCATTTCCGGCCGCCCCCAGTGCGTGTCATGATAAAGCTTATACTCCTCATCATCAGACACCCAACCGCAACGGTTAACATCAGGTGGCACTGTCATGGCGTTTCTCCTTTTAATTACGCGCTTTTTAATCAGTTTTCGCTGTTTCAGCCTACATTCATCAGCTTACAAATTGTATACTACTCCACCTTTACATTGGTCAGTTATAAGCAGCAAACATGCAGAAATACGATATTAAAACCTTTCAGGGTTTGATCCTCGCACTGCAGGATTACTGGGCACGCCAGGGTTGCGTGATTATCCAGCCTCTGGATATGGAAGTAGGTGCAGGTACATTTCATCCGATGACATTCCTGCGTTCTTTAGGTCCGGAGCCTATCAGCAGTGCTTATGTACAACCTTGCCGCCGTCCTACAGACGGCCGTTATGGCGAAAACCCCAATCGTCTGCAGCACTATTATCAGTTTCAGGTCATGCTGAAGCCGTCTCCTGACAATATTCAGGATTTATATCTGGGCTCACTAAAAGAGCTGGGCTTTGATCCGCTGGTGCATGATATCCGTTTCGTAGAAGATAACTGGGAATCCCCTACCCTGGGTGCATGGGGTCTGGGCTGGGAAGTCTGGTTAAACGGCATGGAAGTGACTCAGTTCACTTACTTCCAGCAAGTGGGTGGTCTGGAGTGCAAACCGGTTACCGGTGAAATCACCTACGGTCTGGAACGTCTCGCGATGTACGTTCAGGGCGTAGACAGTATCTACGATTTAGTCTGGACTGACGGTCCGATGGGCAAAGTAACTTACGGCGATGTATTCCACCAGAACGAAGTGGAACAGTCAGCCTATAACTTCGAATACGCCAACGTAGGCTTCCTGTTCAGGACTTTCGATGAATGTGAAGCAGCCAGCCAGTTACTGATTGAAAAGAATCTGCCATTGCCCGCCTACGAGCAGGTAATGAAGGCGTCGCACGCATTTAACTTGCTCGACGCCCGTCACGCCATCTCAGTGACGGAAAGACAGCGTTATATTTTGCGTGTCCGGACGCTGGCAAAAGCTTGTGCTGAAAGCTACTACCAGGCCCGCGAAGCCCTCGGCTTCCCATTGTGTAATAAGGAGCAGTAATCGTGCGCACTGAAAATCTTTTGGTAGAAATTGGTACAGAAGAATTGCCACCGAAAGCCCTTAAATCATTGGGTGAGAGCTTTGCTGCTAATCTACAGGCAGCACTGGATAACGCAGAACTGGCCTACTCAGGCATTCACTGGTTTGCAGCTCCCCGTCGTCTGGCAGTATCTGTATCTGATCTTGCCGGGTCGCAGGAAGATAAAGTGGTAGAAAAGCGTGGTCCTGCCGTGTCAGCAGCATTCGACGCCGACGGCAATCCGACTAAAGCGGCCATGGGCTGGGCACGGGGCAACGGCATTGAAGTTGCTGATGCAGAACGTATGGTCACAGATAAAGGCGAGTGGTTGTTGTACCGCGCCAGTGTCAAAGGACAAGGCATCGGTGAACTCATTGAAGGTCTGGTGAATCAGGCCATCAGTAAGCTACCTATACCTAAAGCGATGCGCTGGGGAAGCTCAACAACTCAGTTTATTCGTCCGGTACACACAGTTACTGCTTTGTACGGCGCCGAACTGTTACCTTTGACTGTTTTAGGTAAAGCCAGCAGTCGCGTAGTTCAGGGCCACCGCTTCCATGGTGAAGCTACGTTTGAACTTGACCATGCTGATAGCTACGCTGCAGCCATGAAGTCTCACTACGTTATAGCTGATTTTTCTGAGCGTGCTGAGTACATCCGTAACGAACTCGAAAAGGCCGCTGACTCTCTGGGCCTGAAAGCTGACTATGATGAAAGTCTGCTGGAAGAGATCGCCTCTCTCGTTGAATGGCCGGTAGTCATGCAGGCATCTTTTGAAGCGTCTTTCCTGGAAGTGCCCAAAGAAGCACTTATCTACACCATGAAAGATGATCAAAAGTATGTGCCTCTGTTATCAGCAGACGGTGCGCTGGATAACCGTTTCCTGTTCGTCAGTAATATTGAGTCTCAGGATCCTGTTCAGGTTATTTCAGGTAACGAAAAGGTTATCCGCCCCCGACTTGCTGACGCGGAATTCTTCTTCAACACTGATAAGAAGTCTTCGCTGGAGAGTCGTCTTGGCAGTCTCGAAACCGTGTTATTCCAGAAACAACTGGGTACGCTTAAAGATAAATCTGACCGCATCTCTGCGTTGTCAGCGTTTATCGCTGAGCAGACAGGTGATGACACTGAAGCAGCTGCGCGTGCCGGTTTACTGGCAAAAACGGATTTAATGACGCAGATGGTCATGGAGTTTCCGGACGTGCAGGGCGTCATGGGTAAGTACTACGCTATCAATGATGGTGAAGCCCCTCTTGTAGCTGACGCATTGTATGAACAATATATGCCCCGCTTTGCCGGCGATGAATTACCTGTCTCCGGTGTCAGCGCAGCAGTATCTCTTGCAGATAAACTGGATACGCTGGTGGGTATTTTTGGTATCGGTCAGTTACCTAAAGGTGATAAGGACCCCTTCGCACTTCGCCGCGCAGCAATTGGCGTACTACGTATCATCACTGAAAAGGACTTAGCACTGGATCTTGAAACTCTGGTGGCTAAATCTGTTGAAGTGTATGGCGATAAGCTTACCAATGCAGACACCGTAACGCAGGTCGTTGATTTCGTACTAGGACGCTTTGTTGCCCTGTTACAGGACCAGGGTGTCAGTATTGATGTTATTCAGGCCGTTGCAGCCCGTCGTCCTACCCGTCCTGCAGACTACGCAGCACGTGTTCAGGCGGTAGCCGCGTTTAAGGAACGGGAAGAGGCAGAAGCACTTGCAGCAGGCAATAAACGTGTTGCGAACATTCTCGCCAAGCAGGAAGGTAATCTTGCAGGGTCTGTAGATACCGCACTACTTCAGGAAGATGCTGAAAAGGCACTGTACGAAGCGCTGGAAGATGTTCAGGCTGAAGTGAAAGCTGGTGTTGCTTCACAGGATTATAATGCTGTGCTGAGCGCTCTGGCGACTCTCAGGGAAGCTGTTGATAACTTCTTTGATAATGTCATGGTAATGGCTGAAGATGAATCCGTACGGAACAACCGGCTGGCCTTGTTGTCTGTATTAAGACAGCAGTTCCTTGAAACCGCTGATATTTCGTTACTGACTAAACAGTAACTGGTATCGCCTTTTTAACGATGCCCGGCTACAACAATGTCGGGCATTTTTTTAGTGGAGTCACAGTGAATAAAAAGTTCGCTTTTTTATTAATGTTTGTCTTCCTTTCCGGGTGTAGCAGCCGGAGCGTAGTCAGTTTACCCGGCATCATGGAGCCGCCGGAAATTAAATTTGAGAACCTTTACCTGCGTGGTGTTTTTAACTGGTGGGAAGCCAATGCCAAATATCAGTTAAAGGAAGGTTCACAAGGCTGGTACGTAGATGTTGATTTGATTGCTGATGGTCAACCCTATGACTTCCGTTTATCTGACGGTTTCTGGACGCCGGTTCAAACTTGTGGTGCCCGCTACAAAGGTCAGGTTGTCATGATGCAATCTTCCATTTATATGGTCTGCGGCACCGAATCCGAAAACCTGCAGTTCACACCCGAGAAAACCGGTGTGTATCGTTTTACCTTCACCCCTGCCAGTGGCGGTGAGGTCATGCTGCTGGTTACACCGAAAGCGTAAACAAAAACGGCTTCATTACGAAGCCGTTTTTTTATCTCTCATTCTTACCCTTAATTACACCCACTCCGCCACTCTGACTTTCTCCCCGGCGAGTTGCTCTGCCCGACCTTTTAACTTTTCAGAGGGATTGATAAGCGTAATGCTTTCCGTGCATTTATCCATAACAGGCATGTCAGACAAGCTGTCTGTATAACCGTGCACCCATTGTTCAAAACATTCTTTTTTCTGTGTAGCCATCGTCAGTTTATTTTTGCCAAAGCAGTATTCTGAAGTAAACAGACCATAGAATGCATGTGTGAGACGCGAGCCGATGATCCTGTCAAAAGGAATACGGCATTGCCGTGCGATATATCTTGCCAGCCAGGATGGGGCTCCGGTAATGATAACAATCCGGTAGCCTTCCCTTTGTCTTATTAGTATCTCCTCCAATGCACTTTCATAAATCAGTACATCCTGCCTTTCAGATAGTTGCTGATAGTATTCACTCAATCTTAATTTGAGATCCTTACCTGTCACGCCCAACGTAGCCAACCAGCATACGAGGTGCAACGACATCAACCTGGTTTTTCTGAACGCAAATAGAATAAGCAACAGCGGGAATAAAAGAATAAACAGAACAACCTTCCTTTTGGATGCGCATATCAGATACCGGTAAAACAAATATCCGGAATCACCATTGAACAGGGTTTTATCGAAGTCAAAGACGACGGTTTTTTTCTTTGCCTGCCTACTATCAAGTAGTTTCAAATTCTGCTCCATCAGTATCTCAACGCTTCCTGTTCTGGTTATGACTCATTTTTACCGGACGCCGTCTAACTGAGTGTGCATCCACTAACCTTCTTAAATGCACACGGCATTTTATATTTACAATAAAAAAGGGTGACTAATGCCACCCTTGTATTGATTATCAGTAAACTACACGTCGAGGTTTTCTACCTTCAGTGCATTCTGCTCGATGAATGCTCTGCGTGGCTCAACCTGGTCTCCCATCAATGTTGTGAATAACTGGTCACAAGCGATGGCGTCTTCAACGGTAACCTGAAGCATACGGCGGCTGTCAGGGTCCATCGTTGTTTCCCACAACTGATCAGGGTTCATTTCACCCAGTCCTTTATAACGTTGAATATACTGACCGCGCTTAGCTTCACCCATCAGCCATTCAAGGGCATCTTTAAATGACTCTACCGGCTGTTTCTTCTCACCACGCTGAATGTATGCTGAGTCATTCATCATGTCGTTGATAGATTCATTCAGGTCACGAATTTTTGCGTAGTCAGTAGAATCGATGAACTCCTGGTTCAGTTTGTAGAAGTAGTCGATACCGTGCATACGCATGGTGATCTGAATAAAGAATTCGCTACCTTCTTCTTCTGGCAGGATGTCGTAACGATACGTTGCGCCATCATTCTCTTTTTCATTGAGGCTGTTTACGAAACTTTCTGCCACGGCGCTAAGCGTTGACTCGCTCTTCAGATCTTCGTGTCTCAATGTTGGAGAATATATTAAACGGTACAGAATCGCCGGCGGCATCAGACGGTGAAGACGCTTGATCATCTTCTCAACAGACTGGTATTGTTTCACAAGATTCTCAAGAGCAACACCGGAAATGCCCGGTGCATCTTCACTGGTAAACAGTGCTGAACCATCAATAGCAATATTTGTCAGGTAGTTAGTCAGTGCATCTTCGTCTTTCAGATACTGTTCCTGCTTACCCTTTTTCACTTTATAAAGTGGTGGTTGAGCAATATAGACGTATCCACGTTCGATGATTTCAGGCATCTGACGATAGAAGAATGTGAGCAGCAACGTACGGATGTGCGAGCCATCCACGTCCGCATCGGTCATGATAATAATGCTGTGGTAACGCAGTTTTTCAGGATCGTATTCGTCTCGACCGATACCACAACCTAATGCAGTAATAAGGGTAGCGACTTCCTGAGAAGACAACATTTTGTCGAAACGGGCTTTTTCTACGTTCAGGATTTTACCTTTCAATGGCAGAATAGCCTGATTTTTTCTGTTACGACCCTGCTTGGCGGAACCACCCGCAGAGTCACCCTCCACTATATACAGCTCAGATAGTGCAGGATCTTTTTCCTGACAATCAGCAAGTTTACCGGGAAGACCAGCCAGGTCCAATGCACCTTTACGACGCGTCATTTCACGAGCCCTGCGAGCAGCTTCACGAGCCCGTGCTGCATCGATAATTTTCGAAGCAATGATTTTACTTTCGTTGGGGTTCTCGAGCAGGAAGTCAGCCAGCTTTTCGTTCATCGTTGACTCAACCGCATTCTTCACTTCTGAAGAAACCAGTTTGTCTTTTGTCTGTGATGAAAACTTAGGATCAGGTACTTTAACAGAGATAACAGCCGTCAAGCCTTCACGGGCATCATCACCACTGGCATTAGTCTTAGCCTTTTTATTCAGGCCTTCTTTTTCCATGTAGTTGTTCAGTGTACGGGTGAGCGCACCACGGAAGCCGGCTAAGTGTGTACCACCGTCACGCTGCGGAATGTTATTCGTAAAGCAGAATATGCTCTCCTGGAAGCCATCGTTCCATTGCATTGCTACTTCTACAGAAATGCCGTCTTCACGCTCAGTGCTGAAGTGGAAAACCTTCTGGTGGACCGGAGTCTTATTTTGATTAAGGTACTGAACGAAAGCTTGGATACCACCTTCGTACATGAAGTGGTCTTCTTTTCCGTCACGCTCATCTTTAAGGCGAATGGACACACCTGAGTTCAGGAATGACAGTTCACGTAAACGTTTAGCCAAAATGTCATAGTGGAATAAGGTATCAGTGAAGGTATCGGAACTTGGCCAGAAACGAACAGAAGTACCGGTTTTGTCCGTATCGCCGGTTATTGCCAACGGTTCCTGTGGAACGCCATGGTGATATTCCTGCTCATGAACTTTGCCTTCACGACGAATTTTCAATTTCAGTTTGCTGGATAACGCGTTTACAACCGAAACACCTACGCCGTGAAGACCGCCCGATACTTTATAAGAGTTGTCATCAAATTTACCGCCGGCGTGCAGTACCGTCATGATGACTTCCGCCGCTGATACACCTTCTTCCGGGTGCATGGCGGTAGGAATACCACGACCATTATCTGAAACAGATACTGAACCGTCAGAGTGAATTTGAATCACAATTTCAGAGCAATAGCCTGCCAGCGCCTCGTCGATAGAGTTATCTACAACCTCAAATACCATGTGGTGCAAACCGGTTCCATCGTCTGTATCACCAATATACATACCCGGGCGTTTACGTACGGCATCCAATCCTTTCAGGACTTTAATACTGGACGAGTCGTAGTTGTTTTGCTCTGACATAGTCTAACCTTTACTCCTCGTTCACGTGGCCATGTTCCACGTGAAACATTTTTTTGTCTTTATATTTGCTTATAAACTCGAGTTGTTCACGCTCTATAGCAGTCACAAAAAGCTGCGTGTCCATCGCGACTAACCCGTCTATAAACCGCTCTCGCTTATCTAAATCAAGTTCAGCTCCAACATCATCAAGTAAAAAAATACTGCGTCTTGATGTTTCCTGTTGGAACAATGTTGTCTGTGACAACTGTAATGCAGCGACAGCCATTCTAAGTTGCCCTCTTGAGAGAACTTCCTGCGCCGCAGAACCATCCACTTTAAATCGTAAGTCTGATTTGTGTGGCCCTGAAGTTGTGTAACCTACCTTTGTATCGTAGTCACGTTTTCGCGTCAGGCTTTCAATCAAAGAAGCATCTTTATCCCACCCCTTATAATACGAGATTTCGAGAGAAAACTCAGGTAGAAATTCACTACAAATGGCATTAAATATTGGCTGTAACCGCCCTATGTAGTCTTTTCTCTTCTCACTAAGGTGTTCCCCTACGGTTTGGAATTGTTGCTCCCAATAATCGTTCTCGGGCGCACTCAGATTTGCTTGTCTCTTAAGTAATGTATTGCGTGTTTTTAGCAACTTTTGGAATGTTTGAAACAGCAAATTGAATTCATGTTCCACGTGGAACAATCCCCAATCGATGAAACGACGGCGTTCCCCGGGTGACCCGATAATGAGGTCAGTACTCTGAGGTGTAAATAATTGAACCGGTATAAGACTAACTAAGTCAGCGAGACGGTGTGAATGGTTGCCGTTTATTGAACAAACAAATTGCTCATGCCTGCTACGCTGTAATCCGATGTTTTTTACGTTGCCATCATCGCCCGCACAGCGGGTGAAAATGCTGAAACGGTCTGCATCATGACGAATAGCAGACTCATGCTTGTTTGTGCGAAATGAACGCCCATAACCAAGATAGTAAAGCGCTTCAATAAGAGATGACTTACCGCTGCCATTCTTACCACTTATCAGCGTTAAAGAACGAGACGGGATAAATGAAGCGTATTGAATATTTCGGAAATCAGTCAGCTGGACTTTGTCCAGTTTCATAGGCGTTGCCCGGGGGAAGTATAAAACAGAGAGACGAAAGCAAAGCCTTCGCCCCTGCTTAAAGATGGCCTACAGACGCATCGGCATGATGACATATAACGCAGCATCATCACCGGCATTTTGGATAAGAGCACTGGAGTTAGAATCAGATAAAGTTAGTTGCACTTCTTCTGTCGTCAGAGCATTAAGAACGTCAATTAAGTAAGCGACGTTAAAACCAATTTCTAAATCGTCGCCTTCATAGTTCACATCAACAATTTCTTCCGCTTCTTCCTGCTCAGGGTTGTTGGCTGTGATTTTGAGCTCACCACTGGAAAGGTTGAGTCTTACACCGCGGAATTTCTCGTTCGATAAAATTGCAGCACGGGCAAACGCATCTTTTAATACTGCCTTACTAGCAAGAATAGTTTTATCCCCGTCTTTCGGTAACACACGACGATAATCAGGGAACCGCCCGTCAACCAGTTTACTGGTGAAAATAAAATCGGAAGAGAAAAGACGAATATGGTTAGCACCTATTTGTACTTTAATAGACTTATCGTCATCTCCGATTAAGCGGGAAATTTCCAGTACACCTTTACGGGGTATGATCACCTGACGCGCCGGTAAGGATGCACTTTCATAATCCAGCCTGCATAAAGCAAGGCGGTGACCATCCGTAGCGACGGTACGGATAATATGTTCTTCGGTTTCCAGTGACATGCCGTTTAAATAATAACGCACATCCTGTTGCGCCATGGAGAAATGGGTACTGTTGATCAGGCGTTTGATGTCAACTGAAGAAAGCTCGAACTCAACCTCACCTTCCCAGTCTTCAAGATTTGGATAATCGCTGGCAGACAGCGTGGATAAAGTGTAGCGACCACGTCCTGCACGGATAAGCGCTTTGCTTCCATCGAGGCTGAACTGGATATCAGTACCGTCAGCAATACCACGGCAAATATCAAATAATTTCTTAGCAGGAACTGTAATTTCACCTTCTTCATACTCGCCTTCAAGACGGGTACTGGCGATGAGTTCTACCTCGAGATCCGTTCCGGTTAGCCAGAGTGCATCCTCACTAACTTTAATAAGTACGTTAGAAAGAATAGGTAATGTGTGTCTTCTTTCTACTGCACCGGAAACTAACTGTAACGGTTGAAGAAACTTTTCTCGACTAATGGTAAATTTCATTGATTTACTTTCCTGCCTGGAATGTCAAAGTTTTATGAGGACAAGGTTCTTATCAGGTTTTTATAGTCCTCTTTTATATCATGACTTTCCTCTCTAAGCTGCTCTATTTTTCGGCAAGCGTGCAGAACCGTAGTATGGTCTCTGCCACCGAAAGCGTTACCCAACTCAGGTAGACTGTGATTGGTCAATTCCTTAGCAAGCGCCATAGCTACCTGCCTTGGTCTTGCCACACTGCGGCTACGACGCTTAGAGAGAATGTCAGCAACCTTAATCTTATAATAATCTGCGACAGTTTTCTGGATGTTATCCACTGTAACGAGTTTTTCCTGTAAAGCTAACAGGTCACGTAATGCTTCACGGACGAAATCGATAGTAATAGGCCGACCGGTAAAATTCGCGTTAGCGATGACACGATTAAGTGCGCCTTCCAGCTCACGCACATTTGAACGTAATCGCTTGGCAATAAAGAACGCCACTTCATCAGGCAGGTGAATTTTATTTTCTGCCGCTTTACGCATAAGAATGGCCACCCTGGTTTCAAGTTCAGGGGGTTCTATCGCTATGGTCAGGCCCCAGCCAAACCGGGACTTGAGGCGATCCTCTACCCCGTCAATCTCTTTAGGGTAACGGTCTGACGTCAGTATGATTTGCTGGTTTCCTTCAAGCAATGCATTGAAGGTGTGGAAAAACTCTTCCTGTGAACGCTCTTTATTCGCAAAAAATTGAATATCATCGATGAGCAAGGCATCTACCGAGCGGTAAAACCGTTTAAAATCTTCAATAGCATTATTCTGAAGTGCTTTTACCATGTCCTGTACAAAGCGCTCTGAATGCATATACACAATTTTAGCACCCGGACGGTTTGCAATAATGCCATTACCTACTGCGTGCAGTAAGTGGGTCTTACCCAAACCGGTACCACCGTATATAAATAGCGGATTGTAGGAACCTCCCGGGTTATTAGCAACCTGAGTCGCAGCCGCTCTGGCCAGCTGGTTTGATTTACCTTCAACAAAATTATCAAACTGATAGGTCGGATTGATATTGCTTTTGTGCTTCATCGCTTCAGGGATGGGGACAACTGCTGGCCCACGTCCGGCAGGTATATTAGTCCCCGTCTGCTGATGAACAGGTTCAGGTTCGCGATATGCACCGGCACCAGAACTGGCTTTAGTGATGTTCGGGGCAGACAGGTTGTCATTTTGTTGTACATGTGGAACAGGCGCGGAGGCATTCACCTCCGGCCGTCCCATCCCTGTCTCTGCGGATGAAAACTGTGCAGGAGGTTGAGAACGGCTGAAAGTACCGGATTGAACAGGAGCCGGAGCCGGTCGACCTGAGGGGATACCGCTGGTGGGTCGGCCAGTACGGGTAGCAACATCTAAATGAAGTTGTGGGGAATCCTGCCCACAAAACTCGGTGAACAACTCTGTGATTTTGTCTCTGTACTTATCTCTTACCCAGTCCAGAACAAAACGATTCGGGGCAAATAACGTCAGAACGTCTGCATCTTCCTGAGCAGTAAGCGGACGTATCCACATACTATATTGTTGGGTCGGCAATTCCTGGCGTAGGCGCTCGAGGCACATATTCCACAGAGACATAATAATGTAGGCTCCAAAAGCTGCTGCAGACGCCAGTAAGACAAAAAACGGCGAAGAGAATACGTATTCCTGATTGAGAAAAAGGAAAAGCAATATTTATTCTGGGTAACAGCGGTGTATGTTGTATTCTAATTGTGATCGCTGTGGATTATCTGATCTTCTGTGGGTAAAGTAAATCACGATCTGGCTCGATCTTCCGGATCCAAAGATTAAACTATTGAAATTTATCCCTTATTTTATTTCGTTATATCTCTATCACAGATAATCGCTAAAACACTGTACGCTTGATCAGGCTGTGAGATCTGGGTAAAAAAGCCATGATCTTTACCGATCATCTATTGACTTGTGGATAAAATTATATTTGCAGACAATTTATTCACAGCAAAATTATCATGAATTGAAATATCTTTGCAGAGCTGAACAAAATTTCTGCACTATTTTATAAAATTTCTGCACTATTTTATAAAAAATATGCAGTATAAAGGCGTTTTGGATTGACATAAGGTGCCGGGATCTCTAGAATTCAGCGTCCTTTTTGGATGGGCGGCGTAACATGCTTATCAATGGACACAATGTTTTGTTGGTAAGACTGCTATTTTGCACGTCTGATATTTAACTAGAAAAGTGAGACTTTGGTCATGAAAAGAACATTTCAACCGAGCAACTTAAAGCGCAAGCGTTCTCACGGTTTTCGTGCTCGTATGGCGACTAAAAATGGTCGTAAAGTACTAGCAGCTCGCCGTGCTAAAGGTCGCGCTCGCCTTTCTGCTTAAGAGTACTACCCAAAAGTGGGTGAAAATAATTTTTCCAGGGAGTTACGTCTGTTAACTCCCTCCCACTTTACCCATGTGTTTAATGACGCAACTCCTGCTGTATCCCCTGCTTTTACCTTACTTGCCCGCAAAAACGAATTAGCACATGCCCGTGTCGGGATTACTATTGCTAAGAAACGCGTGCGAAAAGCCCATGACCGCAACAGACTGAAACGTATCATCAGAGAAAGTTTTCGTCACCGTCGTCACGCACTGCCTGCAGTCGACATTATTGTGGTTGGCAAATCCGGCGCAGATAAACTCACCAATGACGAAATATTTTCTATGTTGGATAAGCAATGGAAAAAGTTAGCAAAACGCTGCGCAAAATAACCATCGCTCTTCCTCTGCTACTGGTTAAATGCTATCAGTGGTTCATTTCGCCGGTTTTGGGACAACGGTGCAGATTTCACCCGACTTGCTCATATTATGCAATTGAAGCATTAAATTCGCATGGATTGCTAATTGGCGGTTGGTTATCGATTAAACGCATATTAAAATGCCACCCTTTCAATCCGGGCGGAAACGACCCCGTGCCGGAATCACGGAATAATAAACACTCAGAATAAAGAGACCTCTATGGAATCGCAACGTAGTTTTCTGTTAATCGGCCTTGCCCTTGTGAGCTTCTTACTATGGCAACAATGGCAACAAGATTATGGCCCGCAACCTGTTCAGCCCGCCGCATCTGAACAAAGTAGCACGAATGCCGGTAGTAACGGTGTACCGTCCTCTCTGCCAGGCAGCGATGATGTGCCGGTTGCTTCTCAGGACGACGTGCCCGGCATGGTGCAGGAAGCTAAGCCTGAATCTGCACGTACAGTTCACGTACTTACTGACACGCTGGATCTGAAAATTGATTTAGTCGGCGGTGACGTAGTTAAAGCGAATCTGGTGAAATTTCCGTTAACTCAGGAATCATCAGAAAACTACAGCCTGCTGCGCCCTCAGGATGGTTTGTATATAGCACAAAGCGGTCTGGTTGGTCGTGATGGTCCTGACGGAAACCGTTCAGGGCGTCCGCGTTATGATACTTCACAACAAGAATTTGTCATGCAGGGCGATACCTTGTCTGTGCCTCTGACCTGGCAAAATGCAGATGGCGTGAAAATTACCAAAACCTTTAATTTTACTAAAGGCAGCCACGACATCGCCCTGACCTATACCATCGAGAATAACTCGGGCAATACGACAACTTACCAGCAGTATGCACAGCTTAAACAAACCACTCAGGTACCTGATGGCGGAAACATGTTCATGCCAACTTACCGTGGTGCAGCATACGGTAGCGAGGAAGATCGTTATGAGAAGTACACGTTCGACGACATTGAAGATAAAAATCTGAAAGTGTCTACGGAAGCCGGATGGGTTGGTATGCTCGAACATTACTTTGTTTCAGCCTGGATCCCGCCTGCTTCTCAGGTAAATAACCTTTATACCAAACTGGTTCAGAATCAGTACGCCATTATCGGTTTCACCGGTACGCCGGTAAATGTAGCCAGTGGTGAAACTGCGACAATCGGTGCAGAGCTGTATCTGGGCCCTAAAGATCAGGACAACCTCGCGCAGCTGGCAAATGGTCTGGACCTGACAGTGGACTACGGCATTTTATGGTGGTTATCACAGCCATTATTCGCACTGCTTCAATTCCTGCACAGCCTGGTAGGTAACTGGGGTGTCGCCATTATTCTCATCACTGTTATCGTTAAGGGTGCTATGTATCCGCTGACGAAGAAACAGTATGAATCCATGGCCCGCATGCGAAATCTCGCACCTAAGATGCAGCAACTGAAAGATCGCTTTGGTGATGATCGTCAGAAAATGTCTCAGGCGATGATGGAACTGTATCGCAAAGAGAAAGTAAACCCGATGGGCGGTTGTCTGCCAATCATCCTGCAGATGCCAATTTTCCTCGCGCTTTACTGGGTATTACTGGAAAGTGTTGAATTACGTCACGCAGATTTCTTCCTGTGGATCACAGACCTTTCTGTGAAAGACCCGTATTTCGTGCTGCCGGTACTGACCGGTGCGAGTATGTGGTTACTGCAAAAGCTGCAACCCACAACCGTAACCGACCCAATGCAACAGAAGATCATGCAGTTCATGCCTGTGGCCATGAGTGTGTTCTTCCTGTGGTTCCCGGCCGGTCTGGTACTTTATTGGTTAGTCAGTAATATAATCACCCTCATCCAGGCAAAACTGATTTATGCCGCAATGGAAAAGAAAGGGCTAAAATCTAAGTAACTATCCCATCATTATCAGCCCGCTATAGCGGGCTGATTCATCTAAGAGAGGTCAAATAATGCCATCTTTCGACATCGTATCTGAAATCAATATCGAAGAAGTCCGTAATGCAACGGAAAACACCCAGCGGGAACTGGCTACCCGTTTTGATTTTCGCGGCGTAGAAGCCAGCATCGAATTTAAAGAAAAAGCCGTGACCATGAAAGCTGAGGGTGAATTTCAGGTTCAGCAGCTTGAGTCAATGTTCCGTAACGCCTGCTCCAAACGCAATCTGGATACCAGTATTCTGGATTTAAAAGATTACGATCACCGCGGCAAAACGGTGACCCAGGTCATTACGTTCAAAGAAGGTATCGAGCAGGATACTGCCAAGAAAATTGTAAAGCTTATCAAAGACAATAAAATCAAAGTGCAGACAGCCATCCAGGGTGATCAACTTCGGGTCACCGGTAAGAAGCGTGATGACTTACAGCAGGTTATTGCACTGGTGCGCAGCTCCGATTTAGGCCAGCCGTTCCAATTTAAGAATATGAAAGACTGATATGCACCCTATTGCCTCCTCACAAGATACCATCGTCGCACAAGCTACAGCACCTGGCCGTGGCGGTGTGGGTATTGTGCGTGTATCAGGGCCCGCAGCAATGGAGATTGCGCAGGCACTGGTACCTGTCACACTGGCTCCGCGCTCAGCGACTTATACGCCTTTTCATAATCAAAAGGGCGATGTGATCGATCAGGGAATAGCACTTTATTTTAAAGGGCCGAATTCCTTTACCGGTGAGGATGTGCTTGAACTCCAGGGCCATGGCGGACAAATCGTCATGGATATGCTCATTGATGCTATCCTGGCCTGCGGGAACGTACGCCTGGCAAGGCCCGGGGAATTTAGTGAACAGGCATTCTTGAATGATAAGCTGGATCTCGCTCAGGCCGAAGCCATAGCAGACTTGATTGATGCCAGCTCTAAACAGGCTGCGAAAAGTGCTCTGCGCTCATTGCAGGGAGAGTTCTCCCGCACAATAACCGCTTTATCTGAGCAAATCATTCATCTTCGCATGTATGTAGAAGCGGCTATCGACTTTCCTGATGAAGAAATCGATTTTCTGTCAGATGGTAAAGTCGCCGGGGATCTGGCTGATATTGTTGAATCCCTTGCAGCGGTACAGCAAAAAGCCAGACAAGGCTCGCTTTTAAGAGAAGGCATGCAGGTGGTTATTGCCGGTCGTCCTAACGCAGGCAAATCAAGCTTACTGAATGCGCTGGCGGGTCGCGAAAGCGCTATCGTCACAGATATCGCCGGTACTACCCGTGATGTCTTAAAAGAACATATCGACATTAACGGCATGCCGGTGCATATCATCGATACAGCCGGCTTACGGGAAAGTCCGGATAAAGTTGAGCAGATCGGTATTGAGCGTGCGTGGAAAGCGATTGCGGAAGCAGACCGCGTGTTATTTGTCGTCGACAGTACAGACACCGCTGTAATCGACCCGTATGAGATCTGGCCTGAGTTCATGGCACGACTGCCTGAAAACATACCCACGACAGTAATCCGCAATAAGGCCGATTTATCAGCAGAGACTGTGGGCATTCAACAGCTCACCACACAACATGGCAACGTCAGCGTGATCGGCCTGTCTGCCAGCACCGGTGAGGGTGTGGAATTACTGCGTCAGCACCTTGCCGATACCATGGGTCTGGACACCACCACAGAAGGACAGTTCATTGCCCGCCGCCGTCACCTTGACGCACTGGCGCAGGCAGCAGAACATGTGGATAACGGCCAGCAACAATTGCTCTCACATCTGGCCGGAGAATTACTGGCCGAAGAGTTACGTCTTGCTCATCAGGCACTCACTGAAATTACCGGTGAATTCACTTCAGACGACTTACTGGGTCGTATTTTTTCTTCATTTTGTATCGGTAAATAATTATGTCTAAACATCTGTCAATCATCGTCGGATCTGTACTGGGTGCATCAGAGTACGTTGCTGAAGCGCTGGAGCAGGTAGCGCAGTCTGCCGGATTCGCTACCACACTGCAGTTCGAGCCGGATCTGGATGCACTGGAAAAAAAGGGGTCATGGTTAATTTGCACCTCAACACATGGAGCCGGCGAGCTTCCACAGAATATTCAGCCTTTTGCGAAGGCTCTGGAAGAAACCGATCTGAGTGGTATTGACGCCTGGGTAGTCGGGCTGGGCGACAGCAGCTATGACACCTTCTGTTATGGTGCCATGGAAATGGAAAAGCGCTTAACTGACGCCGGTGCAACGTTAATCGCGCCGCCTTTGCATATTGATGTACTTAACCATCCTATCCCTGAAGATGTAGCGGTAGAATGGTTTGAACAACAAGTTAAGCAATAACGTTTTATGTTTACCGAAGCAGAATATCACGCCCTCACCTCGCCGCTCTCTAACGACAGCAGAGTGTTATATTGCCTCGGTCTGAAGCCGACAGCCGATCTGAACGCCGCCCGTTCAGATGTCCTCAATTATAAGTTTCTTATCACCCTGTTAAACGGCAACGATCAGCAGGAAGACACCTATACCCGTGGCCAGCAAATCAATACGCTGCTCAGCGAACTGGATCAGGCCGGCCTTATCGCCCTTGAGGGAGAGGCAACCTTTGAGACTTCTCTGAGCGGCCAGCACGTGTTGTTGCCACTGTGTCGTCACGCACAGGATGACTTCACCCATCTTCACAGACAATACACAGCAATCCACGGACGCTGGCGTCCTGATCCTGCGCTGTTTGAAGAAATGGCAAACCTTATCGGGCTTATCGATCGTGAATTCGGTGATGAAGATATCGGTGAATTTGTATCCTACTGGCTGGGCCGGCCGGATGCTGTTTTCAGCCACTTCCAGTGGACACAGAAATTTGCTTATGCCATCAAGAGAAAACGGATGACGACCGGCCATACTACAACCAAAAAAGTGGGAAGTCAGACTGTACCCGTTGCAGCAGGCATAGAAGCAGACGATAATGCCAGAAAGCTGGTGGAAAAATACGCCTCACAAAAGAAGAGCTGAATGTCATGCAATCGTTAAAAGATAAGCTTAATCAGTTGGCCCGCGCCATGGGCAAACCGGAAGTTAAGGACGGTTTTACAGAATACGAAACACTCAGAAAAGAGTATGAGCGTAAGGCGAATGAGGAAGTCCGCCAGTTACAGCAGGACAGTAAAAAACAACGCATCACAGATCTGCACGGCCGCTCTGATCTGAATCCCCGCTGGACCTTCGCAAACCTGATTGAAGACAGTGAAGACGTGATTGAAGCGGTAAGCATCGCCCAGTCATTTATTGCTGCGCACAGTGACAGAGAGTGGCGTCAGGCCGGTTCTCACATGATGTTATTCTACGGTGACTATGGCCGCGGAAAATCACACATCGCCGGGGCTATTGCCCACGAACTCATTGAGCAGTACGAGATAACGGTGTTATACCGTCAGCTGTCCACACTGATGGAAATGCGTCATTTCTCCTTCGATTTCGGTTCACAGGATAATATAGGTCAGCGCTTCCGCGAAGCCCACCAGGAATTGCTGGATGTGGACTTGCTGATCCTTGATGAAGTCTGTGTGAATGAAAGTATGCTCAAGAAAAACCAGCAAAGCTGGCTCGGTAATCTGCTCAGACAGCGCCTGGTGAATAAGAAAAACTGTATCTTGATCACCAACCATAATCTGACAGAGCTCGAGCTGGCATTAGGTAAGTACTGTTTTGAGTCGATTAAAGAGTATGACACCTATAAGGTGCGTTTTTCCGGCCCCAGCCGCCGTGACGGTCTGGTTAATGATGAACAGCCTTCTGAGACGCAGCAGACGCGTTATCAGCCTAATCAGGTACGCTGAGGCGAACTGACCGTACTAAGTTTTCCAGGAAAAGCGTCATAATGACGCTTTTTTTATTTCTTTTTGCCTGCGGGTTACTAATCGAAACAGAAAAAAGGATCGTGGATAAGTGTGCGATCATGTGATCTTGTGGAAAAGATCTAATCACAGGAAGATCACCCTTCAAACACACGTAAAACAGGGATATATGCGATCATTAAGTGATCGTTGCCGACAAGTTATCCCCAATCGGATCACATCTTGATCACGCCTGTGGATAGGATCCTGTAAACCACTGTGCATAAGCTCTGATCACGAAAAGAATAACTTTTCTCAAGATTTGGATTGTGGATAATATACCTGGTTATGCACATGATCCCGGGTGGGTTATGATCGGCTCTGTACCGAACTTATTCTTTCTGTAAGATCATGATCTAAAGAACGAAAAAGCACTTACTCACAGATCTTCGCGATCCTAATAAATATAAAAATAAAGATCTTAAAAGAGATCTTATATTCTATAAGCCGGTAGCCTTTTCCGGATCCAAAGTAAATTGCAGAAAATTTAACCATTTTAATCAGGCAATAAGTCAGCTAAAATACGCGCCCTTTTTCTGACAGCCCGTAAAGCCAAAGAAATATACGATTAACTACATTCCCCGTGTTATGTGAGGTTCAACATGTTTTATCAGGAAGCATTCGATGTCATCGTTGTGGGTGGTGGTCATGCCGGCACCGAAGCAGCATTAGCATCTGCCCGTATGGGTGCAAAAACCCTGTTATTGACACATAACATGGAAACCATCGGACAAATGTCCTGTAATCCTGCTATCGGCGGGATCGGAAAAGGCCATCTGGTTAAAGAGATCGATGCCTTAGGTGGTGCAATGGCACTGGCAATTGATCAGGGCGGGATCCAGTTCAGAACTCTGAATTCAAGTAAAGGCCCTGCTGTGCGTGCAACCCGCGCCCAGGCTGACCGGGCACTGTATCGTCAGGCTATCCGTAATGTGGTAGAAAACCAGCCAAATCTGTCGGTTTTCCAGCAAAGCTGTGATGACCTGATCGTAGAGAACGATCGCGTGGCCGGTGTGGTTACCCAGATGGGTCTTAAATTTAAAGCCAAAACGGTTGTTCTGACAGTGGGCACATTCCTTGGCGGTACCATTCACATTGGTCTTGAGAACTATCGAGGTGGCCGTGCAGGTGATCCGCCGTCACTGGCTCTGGCAGAACGTCTGCGTGCATTACCCTTCAGAGTGGATCGCCTGAAAACCGGTACCCCTGCCCGTCTTGATGCCAGGACGCTGGATTTCAGCGTTATGCAAGCACAACCCGGCGACACCCCTGTACCGGTATTCTCGTTTATGGGTAACCGTGAAATGCATCCGCAGCAGATCAGCTGCTACATCACCCATACTAACGAAAAAACCCATGATATCATTCGTGGAGGTCTGGATCGCTCACCCATGTTTACCGGTGTCATTGAAGGTGTTGGCCCGCGTTACTGTCCGAGTATTGAAGATAAGATCACCCGTTTTGCTGATAAGGACTCGCACCAGATCTTTGTGGAGCCGGAAGGGCTTAACAGTATCGAGGTATATCCTAACGGTATTTCAACCAGTCTGCCCTTTGACGTTCAACAGGCGCTTATTCACTCGATCCGTGGATTTGAAAATGCCCATATCATCCGTCCCGGTTATGCCATCGAATATGATTTCTTTGATCCGCGGGATCTGAAGCAAACGCTGGAAACTAAATTTATCGGCGGACTTTTCTTTGCCGGACAAATTAACGGCACTACCGGTTACGAAGAAGCCGGTGCACAGGGACTTATGGCGGGAGCTAACGCAGCACTGCAGGTTCAACAGAAAGATCCGATGATTTTACGTCGTGATCAGGCTTACATGGGTGTACTGGTAGATGATCTTGCGACCATGGGAACCAAAGAACCTTACCGCATGTTTACCAGCCGTGCTGAATATCGTCTGCTGTTACGGGAAGATAACGCAGACAGTCGTCTGACAGCGCTTGGCCGTGAAATCGGACTGGTTGATGACGCACGCTGGGCAGCGTTTAACACGAAGATGGAAGCCGTTGAACTCGAGCTGCAACGTCTGCGTGGCCAGTGGGTGCATCCTGATCACAAAGCAGTGCCGGAGCTCAACACGCTGCTTAAAAATCCGGTGAGCCGTGAACACTCATTTGAAGAGCTTATCCGGCGTCCGGAAATGACGTATAACGCGCTGATGAACATTGACGGTATCGGCCCCGGTATTGACGATCCTGTTGCAGCTGAGCAAGTGGAAATTCAAATCAAGTATGCCGGTTATATCGCCCGGCAGCTGGATGAGATCGCAAAAGCGCAACGCCATGAAAATACGTTGCTGCCAATGGACTTTGATTACAGTAAAATATCCGGTCTTTCGAACGAAGTGGTTGCCAAGCTTACCGAAGCCAGACCGGAAACCATCGGAAAGGCATCGCGGATCTCGGGTATTACGCCCGCGGCTATCTCGTTGTTGCTGGTGTATCTGAAAAAGCATGGCATGTTACGTAAACAGGAATTAAAGACAGCGTGAGTAACGTCGATACTGTAAAACTCAATGAAATTTTGTTGCAGGGCTGCGAAAAGTTAGCGCTGAACATCACTACTGAACAGGCTGAAAAGCTCACCGGATATGTTCAGCGTATCGATAAATGGAATAAAGCCTACAACCTTACCTCGGTGCGCGATCCTGAGCAGATGATGGTAAAACATATTCTTGACTCACTGGCCGTTACCCGGTTTGTCAGTGGTAAGCGGGTTATCGATGTGGGCACCGGACCGGGTCTGCCCGGCATGCCTCTGGCTATTATGTTGCCGGATATTGAATTCACGTTACTGGATAGTTTAGGCAAACGTGTCCGGTTTATGAAACAATGTGCATTCGAACTTGGTCTGACAAACGTCACTCCTGTGCACAGTCGCGTAGAAGAGCATGAACCTGCACAACCTTACGATATTGTGTTGAGCCGTGCTTTTGCGTCGTTGAAAGATATGTTGCACTGGTGCCAGCATCTGGTAGATTCATCAGGAGTCTTTTTTGCTCTGAAGGGACAATTTCCTCAAAGTGAGATAGACGAAGTAAGTGATCACTTCCAGATCGGGTCTGTAGAGGCGTTATCCGTGCCGGATCTGACCGGAGAGCGTCATTTAGTAACTATTCGAAAAGTCTGACGGGTGCACAGTGGCGAAGGTAATCGCAATAGCGAATCAAAAAGGTGGTGTGGGCAAAACAACCACAGCAGTGAATGTTGCGGCGTCTATGGCTGCGACCAAACGTAAAGTGCTGCTTATCGATCTGGATCCTCAGGGCAATGCCACCATGGCCAGCGGTGTTGATAAATACGAAGCAGAATGCACGTGTTTTGAATTACTGATTGAAGAAAAGCCTGTTGATGAAGTCATCATCAAAGATACGTCAGGAAAATACGATCTTATTGCCGCAAACGGTGATGTCACGGCAGCTGAAATCAAACTGATGGAAATGTTTGCCCGTGAAGTCCGTCTGCGTAATTCACTCAAGCCGGTGATGGATTATTACGATTTCGTTTTTATTGACTGCCCGCCCTCTCTTAACCAGCTTACCGTTAATGCGCTGGCTGCGGCTGATTCAGTACTGGTACCCATGCAGTGTGAATACTATGCCCTTGAAGGTTTAACGGCGCTGATGGATACCATTCAGAAACTGGCGTCGGTGGTAAACCCTGAACTGAAAATTGAGGGCGTACTGCGCACCATGTACGATCCCCGAAACCGTCTGGCCAATGATGTGTCTGAGCAACTGAAACGTCATTTTGGCGAACAGGTTTACCGCACGGTCATTCCCCGCAACGTGAGACTGGCCGAAGCGCCTAGTTTCAGCATGCCCGCCATGTACTATGATAAGTCATCGGCAGGCGCAAAAGCGTACCTGTCTCTGGCCGGTGAAATTCTTCGCCGCCGTGAGAAGACATTACAGCCCGCAAAAGCAAGTTAATCTGTTAAACTAGCCAAAAATCGGTTTGTCTTAATCGCTTGAGTCATTGAGGAAAATATGTCTGCTAAGAAAAGAGGACTCGGTCGGGGCCTGGATGCATTGCTGGCGACCAGTCAGTCTTCCGCTGCCCGTCGTGAACAGGAAACTGACAGCACTGCGGCATCGCAAAGTGAACTGAGCAAGCTGCCGGTCGAATTTTTGAAGCCGGGGAAATATCAGCCCCGTAAAGACATGTCTCCAGAAGCGCTTGAAGAACTGGCGTCTTCTATCCGTTCCCAGGGCGTTATTCAGCCGATTGTGGTGCGTACACTGGGTAAAGATCAGTACGAAATTATTGCCGGTGAACGACGCTGGCGGGCTGCCCAGCTTGCGCAACTCGACGTTGTGCCTTGTCTCATCAAAGACGTGCCGGATGAAGCCGCTGTTGCCATTGCACTGATTGAAAATATTCAGCGTGAAGATCTAAACGCCATGGAAGAGGCACAGGCCCTTGAGCGTTTAATGAACGAGTTTGAACTTACCCATGCACAAACCGCCGAGGCGGTGGGTAAATCCCGGGCGACGGTAACAAATTTACTGCGCCTGAATAACCTCAATGATGATGTCAAAACCTTGCTTGAGCACGGCGATATTGAAATGGGTCATGCCCGGGCGCTGCTCGGACTCACCGGCGGTCAGCAATCTGAAGTGGCTCAGGTCGTATCCGGAAAAGGTTTAACGGTAAGAGACACAGAAAAATTAGTACGCAAATGTCTGGAACCGGCGAAGCCAAAACCGGAAAAAACCGTTGATCCGGATGTGCAGAGTCTGATGACCCGCCTGTCTGATAACCTTGGTGCGCCGGTCGTGATTGACCATAACGCTAAAGGAAAAGGTAAAATCACTATCAACTTCAATGATTTAGAACAGCTGGACGGTATCCTTTCTAAAATACACTAATCCACTTTACGGCCATAGTTAGCAAAATGTTAACGGTGGTCGTTATTCCCGCACTTTTCGCGTACAATGCGTTTCGTCCTGTTATTCGATAAGAAAATTTTCAGAATAACTTTCAAAACGCGATGTATGGTTGAAAATTATCGGTAAAACAGTATACTTCTGACGCTTTTTATTTGGGCTCAAATAAGCATAAAACAATGGTGAACAGAGATTTGGCAGGGGCCGGTAAAAAACTTGCCAGACATGCCCTGCAGATTCAGGTAATTGTCATGACTCTGCTGGTCATCATCAGCGCCTGGGCGATGTCCGTTGAAGTAGCGAAATCAGCTGCTATTGGCGCGTTAATCAGCATTCTGCCCAACGCGATTTTTGCGTTATTCGCATTTCGTTACTCCGGTGCCAGTAAAAATGAACTGGTAGTACGGAGCTTCAGCCAGGGAGCCAAACTGCGCCTGGTTTTAGCAGTTATTTTATTTGTGGTGGCTTTTAAATTTTTGCATGCGATACCCGAAGCGGTTTTTGCAGCATTCGCCGTCACAACTGTCAGCTATTGGCTGGCAATGTTTCGTCAACAAAAACGATAACAAAAAGACAGAGTGATACCTTGGTAGCAAGACCAGGGTCTTACAGACGAAACGCCGGAAAGTTTTTACACTTTAATTTTTTTAGGTTGAAACATGGCATCTGAGATTACAACACAAGAGTATATTCTCCACCATTTGACCAATGCCACCATGTGCGTCACAGACGACGGGGTGAAATTTAGTCACGGTGAAGAACTGCATAATGTCGCTGAAGTATGTGCTGAAGCGGGTTTCTGGGTTTGGAACATCGATACGATGGGCTGGTCTATCGGTCTGGGTATTTTGTTCCTGTGGTTATTCCGTAAAGTGGCTAAATCAGCTACTTCCGGCGTACCGGGCAAAACCCAGGCGTTTATCGAGCTGGTTGTTGAGTTCGTAAACGACAACGTTCGTGACACCTTCCACGGTAAAAATAATCTCATTGCGCCACTGTCGCTGACCATCTTCGTCTGGGTGTTCCTGATGAACCTGATGGACTTGATTCCGGTAGACTTCCTGCCTTCAGCTGCAGGTCAGATTGCTAACGCAGCCACCGGTGTGGACCCGCATCACGTGTACATGAAAGTGGTACCTACCACCGACCTGAACATGACGCTGGCGCTGGCGCTGGGCGTATTCTTCCTGATTATTTTCTACTCCATCAAAGTGAAAGGCATTGGTGGTTTCATGAAAGAGCTGACATTCCAGCCTTTTAATCACTGGGCTTTCATTCCGGTTAACTTCATTCTGGAATCCGTTACCCTGCTGGCACGTCCGTTCTCTCTGGCGCTGCGACTGTTCGGTAACCTGTATGCCGGTGAATTGATCTTTATTCTTATTGCGACCCTGGGTGTATGGCAGCTGCCTCTGCACTTCCCATGGGCGGTATTCCATATTCTGGTAATCGTGCTTCAGGCCTTCATCTTTATGATGTTGACCATTGTATATCTGAGCCTGGCTCACGAAGACCATTAATGTAGTCCGGATCTTTTGCAATCCCTGGAAAAGAAAGCAAACGATTCAAACTGTTTTACTTTTACACTTTAACTTTAAATTTAACTTAAATCGGAGACGTACATGTTATACATCGCTGTTGCACTACTGATTGGTCTTGGTGCCCTGGGTACCGCTATTGGTTTCGGTCTGCTGGGTGGTAAATTCTTAGAATCTGCTGCTCGTCAACCAGAACTGGCTCCTCAACTGCAAGTTAAGATGTTTATCGTAGCGGGTCTTATCGACGCCATCGCAATGATCGGTGTTGGTATCGCGCTATACCTTCTGTTCGCTGTTGGTGCTTAATTTTTTAAACCCATTTTTTAGCGAACATATGAGGAGGAGCGGTCGTGAACATTAACGCCACTCTAATTGGTCAATTAATCGCGTTTATCGTATTCGTGTGGTTCTGCATGAAGTACGTATGGCCACCATTACTGGGCGCGATTGAAGAGCGTCAGAAGAAAATTGCCGATGGCCTTGAAGCTTCTGAACGCGCTGAAAAAGACCTGGAACTGGCTCAGCAGAAAGCTACTGACCAGTTGAAAGATGCGAAAGCGCAAGCAGCTGAAATTGTCGAGCAAGCCAAAAAGCGTGCTAGTCAACTTGAAGAAAGTGAAAAGCAAAAAGCTTACTCAGAGCGTGAGAAAATCATTGCTTCTGGTTATGCCGAAATTGAAGCTGAACGCAATCGTGCCAAGGAAGAATTACGCGCTCAGGTAGCAGCTTTAGCTGTTGCTGGTGCAGAACAAATTCTTCATCGTGAAATCGACGCAAACGCACAAAACGACATTGTTGAAAAACTTGTCGCTGAGCTATAAGAGGGAGATGAGCCATGTCTGAATTGACAACCGTTGCTCGTCCCTACGCTAAAGCTGCTTTCGATTTTGCTGTCGAACAAAACGCCGTTGCCAAATGGCAGGACATGCTGGTGTTTGCCGGCGAAGTTGCTGACAACGAAGACATGCATCAGTTAATGACTGGTGCTGTTGCCGCTGACCAACTCGCTGAGATTTTCATCAATGTGTGCGGTGAACAGATCGACGAACATGGTCAGAACTTTATTAAGGTTCTGGCTGAGAATAAACGTTTAGTTGCCCTGCCAGCCATTTCAGAGCTGTTTAATGTTTTGAAAGCTGATTACGACAAAGAAATTGAAGTCCAGCTGACTTCTGCTTCTTCATTGTCTGATGCGCAAACTGCTGAAATCAGTGCATCGTTAGAAAAACGTTTGGCACGTAAAGTGAAGCTTAATTGTAACGTGGACCCTGCCCTGGTTGCAGGCTTTGTAGTCAAAGCCGGTGATACAGTTATTGATGGTTCCGTGAAGTCGAAATTGAACCGTCTCGCAGACGCGTTGCAAGCATAACGGGGATAAGAGTATGCAACTTAATTCCACTGAAATTGCAGAACTGATCAAAAAGCGAATTGAACAGTTTAATGTAACCAGTGAAGCTCGCACCGAAGGGACTATCGTCGCAGTAACTGACGGTATTATCCGCATTCACGGCCTTGCCGATGTAATGCAAGGTGAAATGATTGAGCTTCCTGGTAGTCGCTACGCTATTGCACTGAACCTTGAACGAGATTCAGTTGGTGCAGTAGTTATGGGTCCTTATGCGGACCTGCAAGAAGGCACTAAAGTACAATCTACCGGTCGTATCCTTGAAGTACCTGTAGGCCCTGGCCTGTTAGGTCGTGTTGTAAACACCCTGGGTGAGCCTATTGATGGTAAAGGCGCTGTTGAAGCGGCAGGCTATGAGCCAGTAGAAAAAATCGCCCCTGGCGTAATCGACCGTCAATCGGTTGATCAACCAGTACAAACTGGCTACAAGTCAGTTGATGCGATGATTCCTGTTGGTCGTGGTCAGCGTGAGCTTATCATCGGTGACCGTCAGTGTGGTAAAACAGCCATGGCTGTTGATGCCATCATTCAACAGAAAGATTCAGGCATTAAGTGTGTTTACGTAGCAGTTGGCCAGAAGGCTTCTACTATTGCTAACGTAGTTCGCAAACTGGAAGAACACGGCGCGCTGGCTCACACCATCGTTGTTGCGGCTTCTGCTTCTGAATCTGCTGCTCTGCAATACCTGGCACCTTACTCTGGTTGTACCATGGGTGAGTACTTCCGTGACCGTGGTGAAGATGCACTGATCGTATATGATGACCTGTCTAAGCAAGCTGTTGCTTACCGTCAGATCTCTCTGCTTCTGAAGCGTCCTCCTGGTCGTGAAGCATACCCTGGTGACGTTTTCTACCTCCACAGCCGTCTGCTGGAGCGTGCTGCCCGTGTAAACGACAAGTACGTAGAGCGTTTCACTAACGGTGAAGTTAAAGGTCAAACGGGTTCACTGACGGCTCTGCCTATTATTGAAACTCAGGCCGGTGACGTTTCAGCGTTCGTACCTACAAACGTTATCTCTATCACCGATGGTCAGATCTTCCTGGAAACTGACCTGTTTAACGCAGGTATCCGTCCTGCTGTTAACGCCGGTATCTCTGTATCACGTGTTGGTGGTGCTGCTCAGACCAAGATCATTAAGAAATTGGGTGGCGGTATCCGTCTTGCGCTTGCACAGTATCGTGAATTGGCTGCGTTCTCTCAGTTCGCATCTGACCTTGACGAAGCTACACGTGCACAGCTTGAACACGGTGAGCGTGTAACCGAACTGATGAAGCAGAAGCAATATGCGCCTCTGTCAATCGCTGATATGGGTGTGTCTCTGTACGCCGTTGAGAAAGGCTTCTTAAAAGATGTAGAACTGGGCAAAATCCTTGATTTTGAATCAGCCCTGCACGCTTATATGAACAGCGAACACGCTGAGCTGATGAAGTCTATCAATGCAACCGGCAACTACAACGACGATATTGATTCTCAGTTGAAAGACGCTTTAACGAAGTTCAAAGCAACTCAAACTTGGTAATCAATGGTGCTGGCTTTCGTGGTCAGCACAATTCGTTGAGTAATCGGAGAGATAATCATGGCCAGCGGTAAAGAGATTAAAGGTAAAATTGGGAGTATCAAGAATACTCAAAAGATTACCAGTGCGATGGAAATGGTTGCTGCGTCGAAAATGAAAAAGGCGCAGGAACGTATGGCTCATGGCCGTCCATACGCGCAAAGCATGCTAAAAGTGATTGGTCACATTGCTAACGGTAACCTTGAGTACCGTCACCCTTATCTTGAAGAGCGTGACGTGAAACGGGTTGGCTTTATCGTAATTTCTACTGACCGCGGATTATGCGGCGGCCTGAACACTAATGAGTTCAAGCTGGTAACCCAGAAAGCGAAAGCGTATCGCGATCAGGGTGTTGAAGTAGATTTTGCAGCGTTAGGTTCGAAGGCTTGTGCATTCTTTAACCGTTTTGGTGGTAAGCTACTTGCCGCAGAAACAGGTTTAGGTGATGCACCTTCGGTAAGCGATGTAGTGGGTGTGGTACGCGTGATGTTACGCGCCTACGACGAAGGCACACTGGATAAAGTTTATCTGGTGTATAACAACTTCGTTAACACCATGTCGCAAACGCCTGTGATGAATCAATTATTGCCTTTGCCAAAGTCAGAAGATGAGACACTGAAGCATCGTTGGGATTACATCTACGAGCCGGATCCGAAAGAAATTCTGGAATCCTTAATGGTTCGTTACATCGAATCCCAGGTATATCAGGGTGTTGTGGAAAACGCAGCGTCAGAACAAGCAGCACGTATGGTTGCAATGAAAGCGGCAACAGATAACGCCGGCAACCTTATCGATGATCTGCAACTGGTATACAACAAGGCCCGTCAGGCTGCAATCACACAGGAAATCAGTGAGATTGTATCCGGCGCCGCAGCGGTGTAGGCAAAGGTTTAGAAGAGATAACGAGGACTAATTATGAGTCAAGGTAAGGTCGTCCAAATCATTGGCGCCGTTGTGGACATCGAGTTTCCACAAGATGCGGTACCAAGAGTATATGACGCACTGAAAGTTACCGAAGGTGACTTATCCGGGCTAACCCTGGAAGTGCAACAGCAATTAGGCGGTGGTGTAGTTCGTTCCATCGCTCTGGGTACCACTGACGGTCTGCGTCGTGGCCTGGCAGTAGAAAATACGCAAGCACCTATCATGGTTCCTGTTGGTACAGCCACTCTGGGCCGTATCATGGACGTGCTGGGTAACCCAATCGACGAAGCAGGCCCAATTGGTGAAGAAGAGCGTATGTCTATTCACCGTGCAGCGCCCAGCTACGAAGATCAGTCAAGTTCAGTAGAACTGCTGGAAACCGGCATCAAGGTTATCGACCTGGTATGTCCGTTTGCGAAAGGTGGTAAAGTTGGTTTGTTCGGTGGTGCCGGTGTAGGTAAAACCGTAAACATGATGGAGCTTATCCGTAACATCGCAATCGAGCACAGCGGTTTCTCAGTATTCGCAGGTGTTGGTGAGCGTACTCGTGAGGGTAACGACTTCTACCACGAAATGAACGAATCAAACGTACTGGATAAGGTATCTCTGGTATACGGTCAGATGAACGAGCCACCGGGTAACCGTCTGCGTGTAGCTCTGACTGGTCTGACTATGGCAGAGAAATTCCGTGACGAAGGTCGTGACGTTCTGTTCTTCGTAGATAACATCTACCGTTATACCCTGGCAGGTACTGAGGTATCAGCACTGTTAGGTCGTATGCCTTCAGCAGTAGGTTATCAGCCTACACTGGCTGAAGAGATGGGTGTTCTGCAGGAGCGTATCGCATCAACCAAGACTGGTTCAATCACGTCAATCCAGGCAGTATACGTACCAGCCGATGACTTGACTGACCCGTCACCAGCTACCACCTTTGCTCACTTAGATGCAACGGTAGTACTGTCCCGTGATATCGCGTCTTTAGGTATCTACCCAGCGGTAGACCCTCTGGACTCAACTTCACGTCAGCTGGATCCACTGGTAATCGGTCAGGAACACTACGACACAGCGCGTGGCGTACAGACTGTACTTCAGCGCTATAAAGAGCTGAAAGATATCATCGCTATCTTGGGTATGGACGAGCTGTCTGATGAAGATAAGCAAGTGGTATCCCGTGCTCGTAAGATTCAGCGTTTCCTGTCTCAGCCATTCTTCGTAGCAGAAGTATTCACCGGTTCTCCTGGTAAGTACGTTTCTCTGAAAGACACTATCAGTGGCTTTAAAGGCATCCTGGAAGGTGAATATGATCACCTGCCAGAGCAAGCCTTCTACATGGTTGGTTCGATCGACGAAGCGTTGGAAAAAGCCAAGAAATAAGAGTGAAGCCGGGCAGGCCTTAACGTCTGCCCGTGCTTGATTCACGTTCCTTACTAAGGAGTTTACAATGGCAGCTATGACCGTTCATCTGGATGTAGTAAGCGCAGAAAAAGAGATTTTCTCTGGTCTGGTTGAAACATTACAGGTAACAGGAAGTGAAGGTGAACTGGGTATCCACCCTGGTCACGCGCCACTTATTACTGCAATTAAACCTGGTATGGTGCGTTTGGTTAAGCAGCACGGTGAAGAAGAGATGATTTATGTTGCCGGCGGTGTACTTGAAGTACAACCCGGTATAGTCACTGTTCTTGCTGACACTGCTGTTCGTGCAGAAGATCTGGACGAGCAGTCTGCAGAAGAAGCAAAACGTCGTGCTGAAGAGCATATCGCCAACCCGGGCGCTGATTTCAACTATGCAGAAGCGGCACAAGAGTTAGCAGAAGCTATTGCTCAATTGCGTCTGATTCAAAAACTGCGTAAGTAGTACATCAGCAAAAAATTGAAAAACCCGGCTACATGCCGGGTTTTTTGTATCTGCTACTTGCTGTTTTTCTGTAAACCGGTGTACTGTGTATTTATCCAGTTTATATTCACCGGAGAACAATGATGTCAGATAAAGGATTAACCGGACGTTGTTTGTGTGGCGAAGTGGAAGTGCATGCAACGCAGGCAGAAGAACAAGTCGGTGTATGTCACTGCGACATGTGCCGGAAATGGAGCGGAGGCCCCTTCTACAGTGCTCACTGTGGTGTTGCGGTAACCTTTAAAGGGGAAGATGCCATCACCCGCTTCTCGTCGTCTCCGTGGGCTGACAGAGGCTTTTGTCACCGCTGCGGTACCCATTTATTTTATCTCTACAAAGAAAGCGGTGAGTATTTCGTGCCTGCCGGTTTGTTCGATGGTGATAACTTTTCCATGGGAACTGAAATATTTGTCGATGAAAAAGGGCCTTACTACGAACTACATCCCACCAGCAGGAAAATGACCGGCGCTGAAGTCATGGCTGCTTTTCAACAGGGAGGCGATGATGAAAAATAAATCATTAAATTATCTGGAGTATCCTTCCGCATCACTGGAAAAGACCAAAGCATTCTTCTCGTCCGTTTTCGGCTGGACTTTCACCGACTATGGTGAGGCCTATTGTGCCTTCTCTCTGGACAATGTCGACGGCGGCTTTTATGCCAGTGAAGAAATCAGCACTACGTCCCGGGGTGCAGCTCTGACCGTGTTTTACAGTGACGATCTGACCTGCCTTGAAGTTGAAATTGTTGGTGCGGGTGGAATTATTACTCAGCCTGTTTTTGCTTTTCCAGGCGGTCACCGGTTTCATTTTACCGAACCGGGCGGAAGTGAATTTGCAGCATGGTCTGACTGCTATCAGCGAGAGTGATACAAACAAAGGCGCAATTGCGGCATTGCAGAGGTTGCATTGCGCCTGCGGATGATTAAACTAGCGGCATAATAAAAACAAAATTTGAACAACAGTGGGAAGGACTTTACTGAGTATTATCGTGAAGGCCGTATGACGACTGAATTTAATTATCCCTCAACATCTGCCGCTTCTTTCTGGCACATGCCGGTTCTTTATTTTGTAGTGTGCTGTATAGCGAATTACTTCACCGGTGCGCTGGATTACCAGCTTATTAATGATTTCCGGGCCCAACGCGACTTCAATGCTGCCTTAGGCATGCCCTTGTTGACGACCTTTTTCTGGATCAGCTTGCGCATTCAGCAACAGCAAATGGCTGGTGCCATCATGAGTTATTTGCTGGATAAAAACGCCCTGAGTTTATTTGCACAGCATCGTGCCCGTCTGGCGGTGAAACTGCGCCACCACATTCTGACCTCCGCCACCCTCGCTATTTCCATGACGGCTGTCTATATCATGAGTGAAGAACTGGTTGCCTTCGATATGAACATGCAGGTTCTGCTGCTTGATCTGATTGCAGTACCTTTCTGGTTTTTTTTCTGGCTTTTCCTGTTTCAGATGATCTATTCCACTCACTACATGATGAAGCATTTCATTCATATTAATATTGCCACAAGCAGCGAACTGAAAGCATTGAAAAGAGTGTCGCTACTGTCGATGGAGAATGCCCTGTTCAGTATCACTGCGTTGATCATCATTCCCGTTTTCTGGTTTAAAAAAGATATACCGGCAATCGATCTTGCCATAGTGACCCTGTTTTCATCGTCTTTGACTGTGTATCTCATCATGCCCGCCGTAAAGGTGTATCGTCTTATTGGTGCAAAAAAGCAAAAGATAATGGATCACCTGACACGCGGGCTGACGTCCATTTACTGTGAAGACGAAAGTGATCGCATTAATCACGAACGGCGCAATGCTATTCAGCAGGAAATCGAAGAAGTGGAAAACATTACTGCTACACCGGTTACGTTCGAACAATGTAAACGCATGCTGAGCGTTGTGTTTCTGATCCCTGCTTCCTGGATGACATTAATTTATATTGAACATCTTGTGACCTGATAAAAACGTCAGTAAGCTGGAATGCTGTAGATAAAAAGGAGTTGGTCATGCTGGTTTATGGAGATAGCCGTTCCGGAAACTGCTATAAAATTCAATTATTACTTTCCATACTGGGTAAACAAGTCGACTGGGAAGAAGTCGATATTTTAAAAGGGGCAACGCAAACCCCCGCGTTTTTGCGAAAGAACCCGAATGGTAAAATCCCGCTGTTGGAAATGGAGGATGGCCGCACGCTGTCCGAATCAAATGCTATCTTAAACTTCCTTGCTGAAGGTTCCGCACTCATTCCCCGTTCATCTTTCGATCTGGCTAAGATGCTGCAGTGGCAGTTCTTTGAGCAATACAGCCATGAGCCCTATATTGCGGTAGCCCGGTTCATTAATTTATATCTGGGGTTACCGGAAGAACGTAAAGCTGAATATGAAGCTAAACAGGCTGGCGGGCACAAAGCACTGGCAGTCATGGAAGAGCAGCTTTCCCGCACCCCTTTTCTGACCGGGTCACAATTGTCACTGGCTGATATCAGTTTATACGCTTATACCCATGTGGCCCACGAAGGCGGATTCGATCTGACAGCCTATCCGGCGGTGAATAACTGGCTGAAACTGGTTGAAGATCACAAAGGCTACACGCCGATGAAAGCCGGCTGAACCTTCTTTACTTGCGGCGCAGGTGTGCCGCAGGTGCCTGCCAGTGCGCCTGCATAAACTGTTGTAACCGGTATAACGGCGCCGGATCTGTCTCTGTCGTTACTTTCATCACATGCGCAACAGCTTCAAGCGTAGATAACCCCGATTCTGCACGGGTGTGCCTGATGCGGTAATCACTCGGGCCGGCATGATTGAAATGATACTGCGGTAGCGGGTGCAGCTGTGTAAAACGTTGCCACAATCCGTAAGCCTGACGCCAGCTTCCATCCAGCAGAATGAAGAGATCGTGTGTGTCTGATTGTGGTGTCTTTTCTAAAGAAGCGCTTTCCGGAGACGGATAAATCACCGCCGGAGATCCCGCATTATCAAGAGCATCTGCCACGGCCATTTCCGCCTCATCAGCGCCTGCGGAAAGTATGGGTGTATCAGGTAAACACAGCTGTACTAATTTAGCGGTATTTTTTGCGTGAATGGCTTCTTTCTCATGCTGAATGATGAGAAACTGAACAGGTGTACAAATCTGCGTCACTGCACTGCATACACAGGTTTTTTGCGGATAGCGGCAAACTGAGCAATATGGACGCATTCGAACACTCTATTGGAAAATAAAAGCGCATTATGGCCGATACTGGCAACAACGACAAAGTGAAGCAAATACTGCAAACCGTTATGGCCGTGCCGGAAGGGTCGGTTGCTACCTATGGGCAGATTGCGGATCTTGCCGGTCTGCCCGGCAGAGCGCGGCTGGCAGGTCGTTCATTGCGTGCTGATTTCAATGGAGAACCGGTTCCCTGGCATCGTATTTTACGGGCTGACGGGAAAATAGCCTTTCTGCCCGGCTCTGAAAAAGCGAAGGAGCAAAGAGAATTGCTTATGGCCGAAGGAATCATGGTGAAAGATAATCGGGTGAAACTGCGAAATTGTCAGTGGCAACCTGATATGGTAACTATACTCTATACACTGAAGTACTGAATGTGGCCACAGAGCTAAAGCTAATCTTTAAACTTCAGTGTACAGACTCATTTATTCCATGGTGTGATAGCAAGTGACCGACAGCGTATTTAAAACGATTACTATAGACGAATTAGCGCCCGGCATGTACGTCAATGAAATCATTGAGCAGTCAGGAAAAGTGAAAATCAAAAGCCAGGGGCGCGTTGCCCGTAAGGCTGTGGTGGAATCTTTACGAAAACGTGGCGTCCTCAAACTCGTTATCGATTTATCGAAGCAATTCGAACCTGACGCTGTGCCTGTGCCGGCAGAGGAGCCGGTTCCGGCAAAGAAAAAGCCCCGTATGAGCCTGACGTCCGAACTGGTCCGGGCAGAAGATTTATATAAACAGGGTAAGGAAATTCAAAGAACCTTACTTAAAGCTGTTCAGCAGGGTCTACCTTTCGACGATCGCATTCCCAGTGAGTTTTCACAGAACCTTGTGGCATCAGTCGAGCGCAATCCTGACGCACTGCTTTGCCTTACCCGCATCCGTGAAAAAGATGATTACCTGCTGGAGCATTCGTTAAACGTAGCTATTATTCTCGCTAACTTTGCGCGTCATATGGGAATGTCTGATGACGAAGTGCAGGAGCTGGCTTTTGCCGGTTTCCTTCATGATATGGGTAAAATTCGCGTACCTGATGAGATCCTGCATAAGCCCGGCAGACTCACTGATGAAGAAATGGACGTGATGAAGAAGCACGTCGAATATGGTGTGGATGCCCTGCATGAGGTAAACCTGAACCCGGACCTCGTCAGAACCGTCAGTGAACATCATGAGCGTCTTGACGGATATGGTTATCCGGCAGGAACAAAAGGTGACAACATCAGCACCGCAGGGCGTATGCTGGCAGTTGCAGATATGTACGATGCGCTTACTGCTGACCGTTGTTACAAAGCCGGTATGCCGAGCCAGCGGGCTTTCCAGATCCTTATCGGGGAATGTCCTCATAAGCTTGACCAGGCACTTGTTCAGCAATTTATCAAATGTATGGGCGTCTATCCCGTAGGCAGTCTGGTGCTTCTGTCTAACGATAAACTGGCTATGGTGTTGTCACAGAATGACTCTCCGCTGACACCGGTTGTTAAAGTATTCTATTCACTGACCGGTAATCATTATGTTACCCCGCGGGATATCGATCTTGCCCATGATAAGCGGGTAAAAATTGAAAAAGCGGTAAAAGCCAGTGACTACAAAATTAACTTCAACCAGTTTTTTGCGCAGAACATCTCTCCCTGATTTGTCTTTAATTACATACACCACCGGGAACATTTTACCCGCCGGTGTGTGCAATCATCGCAATTAACTTCCCGTTTATCCCCTGCGGATAAGGCCATTCAGCTTGTATTCATTTGCCGGCGCGTATTTTGGCGTTTAACCGGATGATGGAACAGGTCTTGCTGTCCTGACCGGTACAGTTGTAATTATCTTAAGAGGGATATCATGAAGAAAGTCTTCGCAGTCGGACTCATCACCGCTTCTTTAATCGCGGGTGGTTGTGCAACAAGCCCTAACAATACACAAAAAGGTGCAGGGATTGGTGCTGTCGTCGGTGCACTGTTGGGTAAAGCGACCGGGGATAACGACAAAAGCCGTTATGCCTGGGGTGCCGTGGTCGGTGCTATTGCCGGTGGTGCGATTGGTAACTATATGGATCGCCAGGAAGAAGAAATGCGCGAGCAACTGGCTGACACCGGCGTACAGGTAGTTCGGGAAGGGGATAACCTGCGCCTCATTATGCCGGGTGATATTACGTTTGCCACCAACAGTGCGTCTATCAGTCCTAATTTCAATCCTGTCTTGCAGGATGTGGCAACGGTGGTAAATCAGTACGAGAAAACGGTGCTGCTTATCGAAGGTCATACCGATGACACCGGCGCAGAATCTTACAACCAGACGTTGTCAGAGCGCCGTGCGCAATCTGTTAAGAATCTGCTGACCACGTTCAATGTTAATCCTACCAGGGTAACCACAGTGGGTCTGGGAGAGTATCAGCCAAAAGTGCCTAATACCTCGGCTGAAAACCGTCAGATTAACCGTCGTGTTGAGCTGAAAATACAACCGCTGAGTGAATAGAATCAGGGAGGACCACTCCTCCCTGATTCTGTTAATATGATTAATTCCCGCTTTTAACCCTGTGATATTGCGCCATTGCACAATTAGATAAAACGTCAAATACATCTGTTGCATGTTTACCCATATCAAACGGGTGGAGAGCTCCGGGGGGGCGCCGCGCAAGTTGCTCCATCTTTTCTATCGAGCCATCCCTTTTTCCATGATTCGATAGAAAAACAGTCACGTCTTGCTCTTCCGCCAGCGCTTTAAAGTTACTCGCAGACTTTGCATAAGCAGCAAATTGGGCTGGTTTAACGCCAAAGTTAAATCCGGTTCCACCCCATAATGCGGCTCTGAATGGTTGTCCGTTGTCATACACCGTAAAAAGGGGAGAAATCGTACCCATTGTATGTCCCGGAGTCACTCGAATTTCCATCTCAGCGTTACCTGCTGAAAGTATGGTACCATCTGTTACTGCAATGTTACCTTCTAACGCCGGAGCTGGCCCGAATTTGGGATGCTCAGGCATGATTTCAGCAAGCTTCCAATCTGATTCACTCATAACCACGGGCATACCATATTCTTGTGTCAGGTATCTGAAACCGCCGTAATGATCGCCATGCGCATGAGTAATTACTAAATACGCAATTTTCTCAGGTTTAAGTCCCAGTGTTTTCATCCCGCCAATAATGGTTTCACGTGCTTCTTTATTGCTGGTCAGGGCATCAATTAAAATATAGCCATCTTCATCTCCTAAGACCCACGCAGATACACCTGCGTTACCAACAAAATACAAGTTGTCGAAGACTTGCATGGGCCCTGGCTCTTTTCCGCGAGAATGTTCTTGCGGAGACTTTTTAGCATCGGCCCTATCCTTCCTGCGAGGCGTCGCAGCCCGGTCTCTGGGGGCATTTACATCGCGAAAGGTCATTGTTAAGTCACAGAGATTGGTATAACCAGGAAAGTACGCGCCGGCAGAGATGCCTTTTTTTGCGAGTTGTTCCGCTTTGGTTTTTGCTTCCTCGGCTTGGCTGCAAAACACTACGCCAATGAGGAGAACGAATAGCAGCGAACGATGAGATTGCATACAGGATTCTCCTATGAAGTTATTCCACGCGGTATATACGAATAATTACCGCTCTTGGGGATTTGATTGACTCAATGGTTCCAATATAAAAGTCTTTATTGAGCCAGTCATATTTTCCTGTAGCCACATGAAACTCTGGACGGGTAAATGCGTATCGCTGGCCGGTCAGTGTGTGAACAATCCCTTTGTTGTGAACGACAATAGTAACATCATCATCTGTCTTAAGTGCATAAATAGCTTCAATATTCTTTACATTGTCCTGGCGATTCACCTGCCAGTCAGCGCCGCCGGGAATTACGCTTCCTGATATATTGTGACCTGTGAAACGCCCGCCAGTAATAGGAACTATGTATCTGTGGCCGTCGTCAGTTTCACCGACGTCAATTTTAGTCCCGAGTTCAACATGTATTTGTAGCACTGGCGCAGATTGAATATGAGGAGCCGGGAAAGAACCCGGGCCTGAGTTTTCGTGGGCGAAAACAGAAGAGTTGAATATATAAAAGAGAGTAAAAAAAAACGTATGACGAAGTAACATTGTAGTTTCCTTAAAAAAGGGCGCCTGAGCGCCCCTTATCTTTATATTTTCCAGTTTGCCTGGACATACAAGGTGCGACCTATACCGTCAAATACACCCTGGTTTGTTGTACCGCTGGTACCACCTATAACTGGAGGTGCTTTGTCTGATAAGTTGTTAACACCTGCTCTGAATGTTACTGATTCATCAAATGTATAGCTGGCAGACAAATCAATATAGCTATAATTGCTACTGCCAGGCGTTGTCGACGCCGGGTTTGAAACCACGCTAACGTCATCCATACTTGAAATATAACGCCAGCGCGCTGTAACAGAGAAATCTTCGCTAACGAGTGTCAGGCTATTGACCAGTTTCCATTCAGGGTAGCTTTCTGTACCCGAAACTGTTCCGGCGTAATCCTGATAAGGGCTGTCTTCAAATACGGCAATGTCAAACTTAGTTAAGTGGTTGGCAAAACTATTAAAGACTAATTTCGATGAGTCGTTTACGAACTTAGCTGGCACCGTCCAGTTGAAAGATATATCCAGACCACTTGTTTTATAACCACCCAGGTTTAGATATGGCTGATTAACGTACTGGAAAATACCGTTATTATTTCTGTCGAATTGCTGACAGAAAAAGTTTTCTGTGCTGTATTCAGGATTCGAACCGTCCAGGTTATAGCATTTCGCTAAAGACTGGTCAGCCGGTATCGCCGCAATGGCTTTCTCGATTTCCAGATCGTAGAAATCCAGGGTTAATGACATATCCGCGAAGTACTCACTCTCAAAGGGGGATTCCAGTACCATACCCAACGTGAATGACTCTGCCTCTTCCGGATCTAATGTTCTATCACCAAAAGTAGTTGTAACTAAAGAGTTTGATGGCTGTCTAAATCTACCCAGAAGGGAAGGATCCAGCCCTGTTGCGAGACAAAGCGCCCCGATAGCGTCTGCATTTTCACCGCTTAGTCCCGGATGACGATAGTCACAAGGATCACCACCACCACTTGTAGGATCTCCGATTCCGGAAACTTGTTGAGTACCTGCATTAAAAAACTCTTCAACGTTAGGGGCTCTCAGGGCATGCTGGAAACCCGTTCTGAATAATACAAACTCATTCGCGCGCCAATCGAGTTCAGCTTTGTATGTGTTTGCTGTACCTGCCAGGTTGTAGTCAGAAAAACGGTAGCCGACAGTCATATTCACTGCCTGCTCCATATCACTCGATGCCCATAAAGGAACATAAACTTCCGCGGAAATTTCTTTTACATCAATACTACCTGAAGTAGGTTGTGTTGCGGATAAACTGGCGAGCCTGTTCGCTGCAATGTCATCATCCGGGTTAAAGTCATATGTGTTTTCGCGATAGTGGGCACCAAGAGCGAATCGTACCTCACCGGCATCAAGCTCGGTTATCAAACCTTCGACGACACCTTCAATAACAGTTTGTTCCATTATCGTTTCATTGACTGGTGTGCGGGAGATATATGACAGACAGTCATCAGATAATTGGTTGAGGCCGTTAAATACCTGGTAGCCGCCACTACAAATACTGTTACCACCATCAGGTGCATCAACCAGTTCCTGCATTGCAACATAACTCACCGAACCAGATGTTGTAGAGTCGGTATTCTTGGTACGGCCTTTTGAAACAAACACGTCCCAGGACAAATCCATGGATTCAACATAGCCGTTTAAGCCCACCAATCCTTGCCATACTGTTGAGTCGGTATTATAGGTTCGCGGGCCAGCCGCACCTAAACGTACCTGATATTCTACCGGTAAATCCGGCTGGCTCCTTGAAGCAAGCAAATCAGAGAAGGCTTCATTTGCAACAATATACGGATTGGTTACCGGAACGAACACACTCCAGGGAGCTGCCAGTACGGGCTCTGAACCAATATTTTGAGCATCGCTGTTTGAATATTGAAAATGTCCGTAAAGAGTAAGATCGTCATCCAGAATGTAGTTTGCTTTACCAAATATAGCTTTGCGCTCGAGAGGAACCTGGACATAGTTATTAAAACCAGGATGATAGCCGTAGCTTGTATCGCTTACCAAAAATGGTGCCTCTGTTGGACCTCGATAGTTTATTGCCTGACCGCGACTGACTGCGAAAATTGACCCATCATCATTAACCCCGAAAAAGCTTCTGTTACTTACGCCCTCAAATCCATAGCCTGCGAACAGTTCATTAACGGCATCTGCACTTGGTGGTACGTCAGGTAACGTTCTGCTGAAAGGTGTAAATCCACTAGCTGGTTGATCTAAAAAGAATGGCCTGTCCTGAATAGAGATCCCTTCCCGGTCTACCCATTCAGCGCTAACGAATAAATTACCCTTAGAATCAGAAAAATCCGAACCGTAAGCGATACCATATAGTGTAGTTTTCCCATCACCATCCTTAGGTTGAGTTAGTTTCGCTGATAATTCCAGCCCGTCCAGATCCGTTCGGGTCTGAAAATTAACGACACCTGACATTGCGTCTGAACCGTAAGTCGCAGAAGCCCCGCCACTGACAATTTCAACACCTCCAATAGCGTTGGAAGGTAGTGTATTTATATCAATAGCACTGTTTGCATTAGATGACTGCATGCGTCGACCATCCAGTAACACGAGATTTCTCTGAGGCCCTAAACCCCGGAGGTTCAGTGTCGACTGCCCGACTGTTCCCCCGGAACTGCTGTTACTGAAACTACCCTGGCCCGGCTGAAACTGAGGAAGCTGACGCAGATAATTGTCCAGTGTCACATCGCCTGCGCGGGCAAAATCTTCTGCGTCGGTCGTAACTGTTGGACTGGAAGATACTAAGTCTTTCCGCTTAATTCGGGTACCCGTCACGGAAATTGTCTCGACTTGCTGCTCTTCCTGAGCTTCTGTCGTTTGCGGCTCCTGTGCGATAACTACTGTTGGACTTAACATAGCCCCAATTAATACGGCAATTCTCGTTTTAGCGTGTGATTCAGTCATAAATGCTCCAGTGTGTCTTTTCATATAATTAGTCTTAGTCCTCTATCCCAGTGATCTCGGGCAGACTAATTTATAAGCTGAAGTGTTAATTAAATGTTTAAATTATTAAATGGCAGATGATGACTATTTTTTTTGCAATATGTGACATTGGGAATCTTATGCAAAGAAATTTTAGGTGTGTAAAAAGTTATTGAATTTCAATTTTTATATTTTATAAATATTTGAAAATATTCGATTAAATGTTATTTCTGCAACTTTTTATTACACATTTCCAAATATGCTAAATTTGAAATAATTGGCATTTCGTTTACCTTTTTGCAAAAAAAACGCATGTTGTTCAACATTTGTTTTGGGTGTAGTGTCCCTTTTCATTGTTAATTTAATGAAAATGGTGATGGTGTTGTTTACTGAACAATTAACGATGAAAAGGGTTGCCTGGAGAATCGTCCCTTTCATTATGCTGCTTTACTTCGTTGCTTATCTGGATCGGGTAAACGTCGGTATTGCTGCAATCACGATGAACGAAGATATTGGCCTGTCCAAGGCTGCGTTTGGATTGGGGGCAGGTATCTTTTTTATCGGCTATTTTCTTTTTGAAGTTCCTTCTAATCTCATTCTTCACAAGGTTGGCGCCCGCAGGTGGATAGCGAGGATTATGCTAACCTGGGGTCTTGTTTCCGGCGCCATGGCCTTTGTGCAGGGGCCCATCAGTTTCTACATACTCAGATTTTTACTAGGGGCTGCAGAAGCGGGTTTTTTCCCCGGCATTATTCTGTACTTAAGTTATTGGTTTCCATGTCGATATCGCGCGGGGATCACGGCCATGTTTATGGCAGCAGTGCCAATTTCAATCGGCCTTGGTTCGCCATTGTCCGGATGGCTGCTGTCTTTCGACGGCATCATGGGAATGAAAGGTTGGCAGTGGCTATTTCTCATTGAAGCCTTACCTGCGGTGTTGTTGTCTGCTGCAGTTCTACTCTTTCTTACTGACAGGCCGGAAAAGGCGAAATGGCTGCCTGAAGAGCAAAAACAGTGGCTTGTGGAAGAAATGAGCAAAGAGAGAAGAGCCGTTGCAGCAAGCCATGGTGCTTCAGCCGTTTTCTCTGCACTGTTTAATCCGCGAATTCTGGCGTTGGCACTGGTTTATTTCGGCACATCAGCCGGGCTTTATACAATAGGGATATGGGCTCCACAAATCCTTGCGCAATACGATTTAACCTTAACTCAAATTGGTCTGGTTAATGCGATTCCCCCTGTTTTTGCTGTAGTAGCAATGGTTTTCTGGGCAAAACACTCTGATAAAACGGGAGAGCGTACAACCCATGTATTCATAGCGTGTATTGTTGCTTCCGTAGGCCTGTTTGCTGCAGCTTTTACAACTTCTCTGCTGGCTGCGGTGTTGGCACTCATTGTTGTCAACGTGGGAGTGAGTTCTGCTAAACCACCTTTATGGGCAATTCCTACTCAGTTTTTGAGAGGTTCAGGGGCTGCAGCGGGTATTGCTGCAATAAATTCTATCGGCAATCTTGGCGGCTTTTTCGGGCCAACATTAATCGGCTACATCAAGACGTCAACCGGAGACTATATGTGGGGACTGATCGGCGTTGGTATTAGCCTGATGGTATCAGCATGTATCGTGTTGTTTTTAACAGGAAAGCCAACCCAAACCCATACTTCTATTAATTCAACAGCGCTTTAGTAAGTGCATAAGGGGTAAATGTGAAAAACTATTCAATTGCGGCAATACCCGCGGACGGTATAGGTATAGAAGTCATCAACGAAACCGTTGACGTTCTCAATGTATTACAGGAGGAAACCAAAAAAGCGACCTTTAATTTTGAGTTTTTCGACTGGGGATCAGACTACTATAAAAAGCACGGCGAAATGATGCCAGATGATGGCTTAGAAAAGTTAAAGAAACACGATGCCATATTATTTGGAGCGGTGGGGGCACCAGACGTACCAGACCACATAACTCTGTGGGGCCTGCGATTAAATATTTGCCAGAATTTTGATCAATACGCTAATGTGCGACCAACCCGTGTATTGCCCGGAATTAGTTCTCCGTTAAGAAATTGTAAGCCCGGGGATCTGGACTGGGTAATAGTCAGGGAAAACTCTGAGGGTGAATATTCGGGTCAGGGAGGGCGATCTCACCGCGGAATGCCAGAGGAAATTGCGACAGAAGTGTCCATATTTACCCGTGTGGGCGTGACCCGTATTATGCGTTATGCCTTCGAGTTGGCTCAGAGCCGTCCAAGGAAGCAGTTAACGGTCGTCACCAAATCCAATGCACAGCGACATGGCATGGTTATGTGGGATGAAATAGCGGCCGAAGTGGCGCAGGAATTTCCCGATGTAACCTGGGACAAAATGCTGGTTGATGCTATGACAATGCGTATGACGCTAAAACCAGAATCTTTGGATACCATTGTTGCAACGAACCTTCACGCAGACATCTTATCTGATTTAGCCGGTGCATTAGCGGGAAGTCTGGGTGTTGCACCGACTGCCAATATCGATCCTCAGCGTCGCTTTCCGTCGATGTTTGAGCCAATTCACGGCTCAGCGTTTGACATTACCGGAAAAGGAATAGCTAACCCGGTTGCATGCTTCTGGAGTGCAGCACAAATGTTGAATCACTTCGGGGAATTTGAGCTCGAAGCCTTACTGATGGAAGCAATAGAGCACGCCACGGGTGTAGGAAAACTGACTCCTGATGTAGGTGGTAAAGCAACGACAAAAGACGTTACTGAAGCCGTCATTCACTATATTCGTGATCACGCGAAATGAATGCAGATGTACAAAAAGCAACATTAACAGCTATTGCTCAGGTAGCTATTGATAGCGTGGTTCCATCCGCTGACTGGTTTGCTTGTTTGCCCGCACCGCCCAAGGGGCGGTGTGTTGTAATCGGGGCAGGTAAGGCGTCCGCATTGATGGCGGCGGAATTAAACTGCTACTGGGAGGGTGTGCCGCTCTCTGGCATAGTTGCAACCCGATATGGACATGGTGTCTGTGCGGGACGAGTTGCAGTAATCGAAGCAGGACATCCGGTACCCGACGAGAATAGCGAACGTGCTGCCAGGGCAATGCTGGATGCCGTAGTTAACTTGTCAAAAGATGATCTGGTCATTAGTTTGATATCCGGTGGTGGCTCAGCGTGCTGTGCATTACCTGTTGAAGGTATTCATCTTTCTCAGAAGCAGAAAATTACCCAATCGTTATTGAGAAGTGGCGCATCTATCAGTGAAATGAATGCAGTCAGGAAAGCACTGAGTCAGGTCAAAGGCGGCCAGCTTGCAAAAGCTGCCGCTCCAGCCCGCGTATTTAACCTGATAGTAAGTGATATACCCGGAGATGTACCGGAAGATGTGGCTTCCGGCCCAACAATACCAGACACAAGAAGACCGTTGTGTGCACAAAAAATACTAGAAAAATATGGGCTATCCGAATGGAAGCAATACGTTCCTCTTTATCAGCATAAGGAGTCGAATGATGATGTAAGCGTAGAGTACAAGATTGTCGCGTCTGCCCGACAGGCCCTGCAACGCGCCGCGAGAGAAGCACAGAAACACGGTTATAAGCCTGTCGTGCTAAGTGATCAATTTGAATGCGATAGCCAAGTCCTGGCCAGTATCATGGCTGCCATTGTGAAGTCCGCTAAAACAGCAGGTTTTCCTGATAAACCTCCTTTGGCTATCATCAGTGGTGGAGAAACATCGGTTACCATTTCAGGTAAATCGTATGGACGGGGTGGCCGAAACACGGAATTCGTACTGGCGTTGATGAAAGAATTAAAGAATTGTTATGGCGTTGGTGCAATTGCGGTGGACAGCGATGGCATAGATGGTACCGAAGATGCCGCAGGAGCATTTTTACTATCAGATAGTCAATTCAGAGCTATGGAAAATAACTTGGATCTTGAAGAATATCTTACGAAGCATGACAGCTATTCATTTTTTAAAGAGATGGGGGATTTATTTATCACCGGACCAACGTTGACTAATGTGAATGACATACGCATTATTCTTGTGAATTAAATGACTTTGCCTTCTTATTTTAGTTAAAAAATTATCAGGGAATTAAGAGAGTCAGACGGTGAACACTGATAAAATGGAGTATGGGTCCGCTGCTAATCATTACTTGACTGCACTGGTCGAGGCCGCTGCGCTCAAAGGTGTTGACGTTGATATTCTGATGCAAGGTATCGGTCTATCGCGACAGGATCTATACCGGCCTGAACATCGTATTCCGACACAAAAGCTGGCGGATTTGCAAAAAGCTATCTGGCAGTGGATGAATGATGAAAGTATGGGTCTTAATGACATGGTCATTCCGTACGGCTCCTACTACATGATGGGACAGTTAACCGTAAATCAGCCGACCTTGAGAAAAGCCCTTATTTTAGGAATTCGTTTTTACAACCTGTTATTCAGACGTGAGCAAATAACTCTGCAAGAAAATGGTAAATCGGTCACCCTGCGCCTTGTTCTGCATAAACCTGAGTTGGATTATCACCATCTGTTCGCTGAGATTTGTCTTTTATCATGGCATCGTTACGCCGCGTGGTTAATTGCCGATGAACTGCCCATTATTGAAAGCCACTTTCCTTATCCTACGCCCGCTCATGTCGGTGAATATAGTTATCTCTTCCCAGGGCCGCACAATTTTGAAAGCAAAGAACTTTCATTGATATTCCCAACCCATTACCTGGATAGAGAAGTCAGGCAAAACAGTGCAAGTCTGAAGGTCTTTATGAACCGTTGTCCTCTCGAGCTGTTCCGGCAGTACAAAGCGGACTATAGTTTGAGTGGTGAATTGAAACCTCTTATCAAATCAGGCCTGCAAAATCGCATTGTTACGATTCAGTACTGTGCAAACAAAATGCATATGACTCCGAGGACGTTAATGCGGAAGCTCAGAGATGAAGGGACTTCGTTCCAACAATTGAAAGATATAATCCGTCGTGACAGAGCAATGCATTTCCTTTCGCAGACGACAATTTCAATAAATGAAGTTGCTGAAAGGGTTGGATATTCCGATCCCGCTGTGTTTACCAGGGCGTTTAGATCATGGACGGGAGACACGCCCAGAGCATACAGAATGAAGACTATAGACGAATAGTAAATCCTCAAAGTTTCAATTGCATATGAGTCAACGCCTGCCATTCTCGTTTACATAACGAACTAAAGATAGCGAGTTAGACATAGAGTTTTTTGCGGTCACAGCTTTAGCTGCTCTTGCTTTTCGTACACAAAGCAAGAGCAGCCAATAATTACTGAGTAACCGGAAGATAACTTTTAATAAACTCAGCGGCCATATCAACGTATTCTTCGGTATCAAATACCGGGTCGCCATGACCGGCGCCTTGTACAACAACTAACTTATTTGATACTCCTGATTCCCCCAACCTGGTTTTCAAAATTCTACTTTGACTATCCGGAACAACTCCATCAGCATCTCCGTGCATGATGATGAAAGGTGGGGTATCTGTATCAATATATGTAGTAGATGATGCCCATTTAGCTAGATCTGGTCTTTCAACAGGAGAGGCGCCAAGGAGCCTTGCTTCTGCTGCATCTGGTGCGTCATGGTCAACATTTCCACTGTTTCCCCTCATAGCATTAATATCACTGGGGCCAAAGAAGTCGAGAACTACAGCAATATCGTATTCGGGCTGTCTATTTGCCTCATAGAAGCCAGTTTCAGTATCGTTGTTAGATGTAGCAATCAGAGAGGCCAGGTGACCACCTGCAGAGCGTCCCATAATACCAACTTTATCAGTACTGATATTGTATTGACTGGCATGATTTACCAAATAGTTAATTGCATCGTTGATATCTGCTACTTGCGCAGGAAAAACGGCTTCTCCGCTCAAGCGGTAATTGACCGCGGCAATTGCGTAACCTTCATTTACCAATTTATCAGCCAAGGTACCATTTTTGGAAATAAATTCGTCTTTGGAGCCCCTGAACCAAGCTCCTCCATGAACCCATATCAAAAGAGGCGTATGTTCCGCTTTACTCTGTTTGGGTATATATAAATCCAGTTGAAGAGCTTTACTACCGATCGTTTTGTAAGTCAGTGTTTTTACATTATAGGCTGGGATAATTTTGTCCACTTGATTCTTAGACTTACCGTTTGATCCGGAAAAATTGCATCCGGGAAGAGCTGTAAACAACAATGTTAGAGTAATAACCTTTAAAATTGTGCGCATCAGGTAATTTCCTAAAGTTGAAGGCGATAGAAGATGCTAATGTTAAAAAGTAAAAAACAGAATGGTGAAAGTATGTTAAATACTGTCCATATCATGCTATCGCCAGTCCTTTTAGTTAATTTGCTACAGGTATCTCAGCAGAGGAAAGCTTTATCATTTCGGTGACTGTACTGGCTAACTGGTTAGGAATAGGAATGGTCAGATGATATTGGGCAATTTTCCATTTGTCGTTTTCAAGCACCAGTACACCGGTTCCCCGCGTTACACCATAGCTGGCATTATCAAGAAGTTCATCAAACCAGGCCGTATTGCCGTTAGCAGAAAAATAAATATGCCTGTCGCGGGGATGATAGGTCCAACCCTGCCCCTTATCGAAATATGGCTTCGCATAGGCTTTAAATTCATCAACCGGCCAGGTTTCTCCCGCATCGGTACCGATGAATACAGCATTGGCTGAAAAGAGGCTGAAATACGTGGTGAAGCTGGCATCAGATGCAGCCTGATGAAACTTATCCAGCACGTTGCTGACTTCTTCCTGAGGACTGGCTGACACCGACAGTGACAGCATAAACAACAAGCAACAACTTAACCGTTTCATCTCATTCTCCTTTTGCTAAACAGGTATAGTACATTACTTGCGGGTGGTCACAAACGTCTCTGCCTTCAGCGTATTTCCAGTGCTCTTTTAAAGCCGTGCTTCATATGGATAAGTTTCTCAAGTCGCGATATGACTTCTTCAAAAGGCAGTTTGCCAACCCCCTTCAGGGCACACTCCCAGACAATAATTACCTTCCATCCCTGACTAAGCAGGTCGTGCTGGTGGCGTTTATCCCGCACTGTATTCTGCGTAAGTTTGGTGAGCCAGAATGCTGTTCTTGTTTCCGGCAAGTGTGCCAGATGACACTGTTCGTGCATGTGCCAGAAGCAGCCGTGCACGAAAATACAGGTTCTGTATTTGGGTAACACAATGTCCGGCGAGCCCGGTAACCGCTTAACATTTTTCCTGTAACGGTACCCTCTGGCAAACAGCGCCCGCCGGACCAGTAGTTCCGGTTTTGTATTTCTGCTTTTTATCGCAGACATGTTTTTACTTCGTGTAGCTTTGTCGTGTACGTCTGCCAATAAAAGTTTCCTTCCGTTTTAAATGACAAAGCGCTGGTAGCTGATCTGTTCTGATGCTAACCTCGCAGGGATAAAAACCGGATAAGCAGAAGTCTCCCCATGAGTAAACAAAACCAGAATCTTAGCGCTGATGATATCAGGTGTATACGTCAACGGCTGGGATTGGGCAGAACAGAATTTGCAAATCTTTTGGGGTTGGGCAATCAGGGCGAGCGGACAGTTCGCGGTTGGGAAAATGGCGAGCACCTGCCTTCGGCTAAAAAAGCAGAAGCAGTGAGAACCCTGGAAAAACGCATGGTGCAACTGGCCAAAGAAGCCCCTTTCGCAGCTACCGGCTCAGAATACCACTTTAACTTTATCGATCTCTTTGCCGGAGTGGGTGGCATACGACTTCCATTTCAGGAGTTGGGAGGTAAGTGTGTATTTACTTCAGAATGGGATAAATTTGCACAAAAAACGTATCTTGCGAACTACGGTGAAATGCCACACGGCGATATTACCCAAATCCGCGCGGCAGATATTCCGGATCACGATGTGCTGTTGGGCGGGTTTCCCTGCCAGGCATTTTCGCAGGCAGGTCTGAAAAAAGGGTTCAGCGATACCCGCGGCACCATGTTTTTTGAAATTCAGCGCATTCTTGTTGAAAAGCGTCCGAAAGCATTCCTGCTGGAAAACGTAAAGCAGCTTAAAGGCCATGATAAAGGTCGTACACTTAAAACCATTGAGGCTATCCTGCGGGGAGATTTTTATCAGAGTATACCGGATGATATGCCTCTCAGTGAGGAAGCGCGCCATGCTCTTTCTGAGAAGCTGAATTACTGGGTGGACTATAAAGTGCTGCGGGCGGCAGATTTCGGTGCCCCGCAAAACCGTGAACGGGTATTTATCATCGGCTTCGATAAAGATCATTTCAGCGAAGCAGATATCAATGCACATTTTCGCTGGCCGGAACCACCAAACATACCAACCCGTGTGGGCGATATTCTTGAGAGTGCGTCCGAACTGGCAGCCAAAGATGATCGTTACACCTTGTCAGACAGGCTCTGGACGGGCCATCAGAAGCGTAAAGCGGAGCATAAACAAAAAGGTAACGGGTTCGGCTATTCACTGTTTACGCCCGACAGTGCCTACACCAACACGATCAGTGCCCGCTATTATAAAGACGGGTCCGAGATCCTGATTGACCAGAGCGCACTGAACAAGAATCCGCGTAAACTGACACCAAGAGAATGTGCTCGATTACAAGGCTTTCCCGAGGCATTCATCGTTGATGCTGTATCTCAGGGCCAAATCTACAAACAGTTTGGCAACTCAGTCTGTGTAAATGTGATCAGGGCCGTCGCCAGTGAAATGGTGGCGTTTATGAGGCGGAAATAAAAAAGCCCTGTGTTGAAAACAAGTACAGGGCTTCTTAAAAAGTGCTTATGTGACCAGAAAATATTTACTCGATGTTCTGGATCTGTTCGCGCATCTGCTCAATCAGCACTTTCAGCTCAACAGCTGATTGCGTGATTTCTGAGTTTATTGACTTGGAGCCCAGTGTATTCGACTCACGATTGAATTCCTGCATCATGAAATCCAGACGACGGCCGCAGGCGCCGCCTTTTTTCAGGATATTACGGGTTTCTTTAACGTGAGCATTCAGGCGGTCGAGTTCTTCTGCCACATCAATCTTTTGCGCCAGCATGACCATTTCCTGCTCGAAGCGGGTGGGATCAAGTTCTACTTTGGCTTCTTCAAAACGGGACTGAATTTTTTCACGCTGCCACTCAACAATAGCCGGCATTTTTTCAGCAACTGCTGCGGCTTCTTTTTCAATACCATCCAGGCGCTGTTCAATGAGTGCTTTAAGCGCATCCCCTTCGGTGGCGCGGGCTTCGATGAACTGAGTAAGGGTATCGTCAAATGTCGCCAGAATATCCGCCTGAATGGCATCCATATCGGCTTCTTCGGCAGCAATAACGCCGGGCCAGCGCAGGATATCAAGGGGGTTAACTCCGGTGGACTGACCGTGTGACTGCACCCAGTCTGCAGCATGCATGACTTCTTTCGCAAGTGCTTCGTTAAGCGTGAGTTTGGTTACAGCGGCATCGTTAGCGCTGAAACGCAGCGCGCACTCTACCTTTCCCCGCTGTAAACGCTTGCGAAAGCGCTCACGGAGCACCGGTTCCAGTGCCCGGAATTGTTCAGGCAAACGGAAGTAAGTTTCCAGAAAACGCTGGTTCACCGAGCGGACTTCCCACACGGCTGTTCCCCAGTCTTTTTTCACTTCACTGCGGGCAAACGCGGTCATGCTGTAAATCATAAATTTTCAATCTCCGTATGGATTTATGCGTAAGTCTACGCAGGAATCACCGGGTTGTCAGTGGTAATGTTCACTGTGTTCATACTTTAGTACAAGGTTCAGACTGGTTTTGATCGTCCCTGCTTGCCTGTAACTGTGTTGCTGGCTATTCTGTTACCGGATAAATTTGTTACATTTAATGGATTCTGATTTCAGAGATAATGCCTCATTATCAGAAGTATGTTTACTCAGGGATGACCCACATGTCGTATAAGAAATTAGGTGCGCTGGTCGCATTTTTGTTCCTTTCTTTTTCTGCTTTTGCGGCTTTCACACCGCAGGACATAGCTAAAAATGCTATTTACGCAGATGCCAAAATATCACCGGACGGAGACCGTCTGGCCATCGTGGTTGTACAGGATGGCATCAGAAACCTTGCCGTGCTGGACATGAAAGATTTCTCAACGGTTGGCGGAATGGCCATGCGCGGGGGAAATGAGGTCGGTACCTTTTACTGGGCGAATAATGATCGCCTGGTAATGGAAATCTGGCGTAAAGAGCCATGGCAATCTGAACCTCAGTTCTGGGGCGAACTTTACGCTATTAATTACGACGGTACTAACGGCGAGATTATCTATGGATTCAACATCGAAGAGCGTCAGAATACCCGGATTAAAAGAAAGAAAAGCGTAGATGGCTGGGCCCGCGTGATCAGTACAATGCCGGATAACGACAATGAGATCCTGATTGCATCAGAGCCGATGAACGTAGACCGGATTGGTTTCGTTCAGCGTCTTTCTGCCAGCTACGACAGCATCGCATCAATTCACCGTCTGAACGTTTACAGCGGCAAATTGTACCCCGCCAAGGCTTATGCGCCCGCGCCACAATCTGACATTTTTACTGATGACAGTGGTAACCTGATCATGGCAACCGGCACAAATAAGAATGACGATACGCTTATTTTTCGTCGTAAAGGCGATGACTGGGAAGAAATCAGTGAGCAATTCGGGCAGGCTTTCCATCCGGTATCTCTGAACGAAGATGCCACGGAAGTGATTTACCTGGATAATTTCGAACAGGACAAAGTCGGCCTTTTCCGGATGAATCTCAAGACCGGTGAGCGAAAAGAAATATACACCGATGATGTAGTGTCTTTGTCTCAGGTAAATCTGACAACCGATAAGTCCTCTGCCTATGCTATCCGCGTGGATGACGGTATGCCGGCGTACATGGTTTTCGACAGTGCCGGTGAAGAAGCCAGAATCTTTAAAGACTTGCTGGGTGCCCTGCCGGGTTACAACGTGAATATGGTCAGCCGTTCAGCAGACGGCAATTTGTGGCTCATCTATGCCACCAGCGATATTGATGCCGGTACCTATTATCTTTACAACAAATCTGCCAATAGCCTGAGCCAGCTGTTCGCTAACCTTGAACACATTTCCGTAGACGACTTCTCTGAAACCAAACCGGTGAGTTTTGAAGCGTCAGACGGAATGAAAATTCACGGTTTCGTTACCTACCCTGTTACGATGAAACAGGGACAGAAAGTTCCTCTGGTAACTCTTGTTCATGGCGGTCCGCACTATGTACGTGATTTATGGTGGTTTGACCGTGAAGTTCAGTTACTGGCGAACGAAGGTTATGCTGTTCTTCAGGTGAACTACCGTGGTTCCGGTGGCTATGGCGGCGATTATCAGGTTGCCGGCTACAAGCACTGGGGTGACGATATTCAGCAGGATATTATCGACGGTACACGCTACATCATTTCTCAGGGACATATCGATAAAGACAAAGTGTGTATCATGGGCGGTAGTTTTGGTGGCTATTCTGCGGTGATGTCTGCAGAACTGGCACCCGACCTGTTCAAGTGTGCTGTTGCTAATGCCGGCGTCTATGATCTTAATCTGGCACTGGAGAAAGGTGACATTACTGAATTCCTCACCGGTGATGCCTATCTGGAAAAAGTGCTGGGTACTGACCCCGCTCAGTTAACTGCATTTTCCCCTGTGTCCCACGTGAGCAAACTGTCCGGTCCGGTACTTATTGCCCATGGTGCCCGTGACCGCCGGGTTCCCCTTGAGCACGCCGAACGTCTGAAAAGTGCCCTGGACAAAGCTGGCAAATCCTATGAGTGGTTCGTGAAAGACTCGGAAACACATGGTTTCTATGATGAAACCAACCGCGGCGAGTACTATCAGAAGGTCGTGAATTTCCTCTCTGAAACATTAAAATAATCTGATAACGCTGCATTTATGCGGCGTTTTACTTTTTTACGCCTTAATTCCCTTCCCGCCGGATTCAATTTGCCGGTGTATTTACGCTATACTTGCGCCTGTTAAAAAATACAGATTTATGACCTTTTCTCAGGAGACTCCTATGCGTCCAAGCGGCAGAACCGCCAGTCAGATCCGTCCCGTTACGATTACCCGCAATTACACTTGTCATGCTGAAGGTTCGGTTTTAGTCGAATTCGGTAATACCAAGGTACTTTGCACTGCGACGGTGGAAGAAGGTGTACCGCGTTTTATGAAGGGTCAGGGAAAGGGCTGGGTAACGGCTGAATACAGTATGCTGCCGCGGGCAACGCATACCCGCAGCCAGCGTGAAGCAGCACGGGGTAAACAAGGCGGCCGTACCCTTGAAATTCAGCGCCTGATCGCCCGCTCTTTGCGTGCGGCACTTGATCTGAAACTGCTTGGTGAAAACACAATAACACTGGATTGTGACGTTATTCAGGCTGACGGCGGAACACGTACCGCTTCTATCACTGGTGCCTGTGTTGCACTGGTGGATGCCCTTACCTTCATGCGTGCTAAAGGCATTATCAAAACTAACCCGCTGAAATTCATGGTAGCAGCATTGTCTGTGGGTATTTACGAAGGTACGCCAATTGCTGACCTGGAATATACCGAAGATTCAGCAGCCGAAACCGACATGAACGTAGTAATGACCGAAACCGGCAAGCTGATTGAGATCCAGGGTACCGCGGAGGGCGAACCGTTCTCCTTTGATGAAATGCACGAAATGCTGGATATCGCTAAGCACGGTCTGCGTGAACTGTTTGATGTTCAGAAAGCGGCTCTTGCGTAAGGAGAGCAGATGAAAGCGTTTAAAAGAGAGTTTATTGAGTTTGCCATCGCCCGTGGCGTGCTGAAATTTGGCGAGTTTACCCTGAAGTCAGGCCGTACAAGTCCTTACTTCTTTAATGCCGGGTTGTTCAACAAAGGTGGCGATCTGGCCAAATTGGGTCGTTACTACGCGGCAGCACTGGCGGATTCCGGCATAGGCTTCGATGTACTGTTTGGCCCTGCTTACAAAGGGATCCCTATTGCCACAACCACAGCAGTAGCCTTAGCTGATCATCATGATATGGATGTGCCTTATTGCTTTAACCGTAAGGAAGCGAAAGATCACGGTGAAGGCGGTAATCTGGTAGGCAGCCCGCTGGAAGGCCGTATTATGCTGGTGGATGATGTGATCACTGCCGGAACAGCTATCCGTGAGTCAATGGAGCTTATTGCTCAGAACGGTGCCTCTCTGGCCGGTGTACTGATTGCGCTGGATCGCCAGGAACGGGGTAAAGGCGAGCTGTCTGCTATTCAGGAAGTGGAACGTGATTTTGGTACACAGGTAGTTTCTATCGTGTCTCTGAATGACGTAATTGCTTATCTGGAAGAAACCGGTGCGCACGCAGAGCACATGGCGTCAATTCGTCAGTACCGTGAGTCATATGGGATTGGATAATCCCCTCTTCGCCAGCCCGGACCACGAACTGGACACACTGGGCCTCCGTTGCCCGGAACCTGTGATGATGGTGCGTCTGAAAGTGCGGAAAATGCAAGAAGGTGAAACGGTTCTGATCACCGCAGATGATCCGGCAACAGAGCGGGATATCCCGGGGTTTTGCCGGTTTATGCAACACACGCTGGTGGCAAGTCAGACTGATGCATTGCCTTATCAGTTTCTGATTAAGAAAGGGCTGTAGCCGTTATCTCATACAAACAGTTTTTAAAGCCGGTGATACGCCGGCTTTTTATTACCGGTTTCCCGGCGTGGTGCGGTAAATTGTTTCAAAACCACAGAAAATGCCAAACATGGCTATGCCGGCACCTGTCGCAGCAAGTCCATACTGCCCGTACCGCTGATTTAAAATAGTACTGAATGCTACTTTAATTCCACCTGCCTCTGACGGATCCAGTTCAATTGCCGCCTGAATAAAAAAAGCACCTACCAGAATGTAAACAACACCCCTCGCGAGATAGCCGAGTCTGCCGGCAATACGGCTGATATGAATCTCACTGTCCCGCATATGATGAGTATTAAATTTTTCCATGAAATCGGCTTTACAGGCATGCTTTAGCTGGATGAAAGAAAATATCAGAATACCCGTACCGATGGCAGCAACCAGCCATTCTCCCCACGCCTGCTGCATTAATTCCTGTGAAACCTGTTTACTGCTGTCTTTATCTGAATTACCGGTACCAATCAGCACTCTGATTGCACCCCAGGCCCCGACTCCGTAAATCGTCGCTGATAATACAAAGAAAGCTCTGGTGATCACATCGCCGGCTTTTGACATATCCAGGTTCTCGATATTCAGAAAGGCCTGAATAAGACGCCATAACATATAGCAGACGAGCCCGCATACAACGCCGGCGAGCAGATACCATCCTAAAGGCTGCTCCAGGAGTGTTCTGAAAACATGGTCCTGAGTGGGTTCTTCAGACTGAAGGAACGTAAATGCTGTGGTTATAACGAAAATACCAAGAAGAATATAAACAACGGTTTTTGCACCATATCCGGCGCGGGCAATATAGCTGATAGTGGTTGAAGCGATCACAGTATCGTATCCGGTATTCGTTATGCTGACAGGGGGAAAACCCGCAAGCCTTTTCCAATATTATTTGAATACGCAAATAACCGCTGATAGCGATTTATCTGATGCTAAAATTAATGGTTTTCAGCGATAGCCTGAAGTAAGAGCCGTTGTAAGCGCACTTTGTCATCATGAGACTGGCAGCGGAGATCGCTGATGTGCAGAATCCTCTGCCGGAGCATATGCTTCAGAAGCCTGATATCCACTTCCAGCGTTATGGTTGTGGATGACTGGCTGTCCACCGGTAAGGTCACTAGTGAAGTACCCTTGAAGATAATGTTTGCCGTTGGTAGAAGGCCAGCCCTTTCTGCAGTGAAAACGTAATTTGTTGCAGCATCGTCAGTAACTCAGGGTGTAATGCAAACAGCGGGGCCAGCGCATAGATTTGCTGTGATGCCGCATCAAGACAGGTGGCAGCATCTTCAATGTTCCCTGTAGCAGCATGGCTGCGTGCAAGCTGTATGGCAGCAGCACCATAAGCGGTCAAATCTTTTCTCTGTGAGGCCGGGGAGGTTTCCGGTGCCTGCAAAGAAAGCAATACCGCCTGCGCGATCTCATAAGCTTCCCCTGCTGTCTGACGGGCGGATTCCATTTCACCGGACTTTGCCTTTTCCAGCGCAGTTTGACTGGTTTGTGTAAAATGGTTGCGGGCATGCTCCGGGTGGGATTGCAGCCACTTCCAGTATTCCGGGCTAAGATAATGGGTTTTCATCATACGCACCTCCTGAATTAAAAGTAATGCAAATGAGAATTATTATCAAATTAAATTTAATGCTGTTGCCCGGTTAAAACAATGTAGTGATATACCAGATCAACAGCACGACAGCAGTCAGTGCAAGTATTGCCTTTGTTTTATATCGCCTGATTAACGCTTCAGCTTTGTCTCCGGCAACATATACCGCCAGTGCCAGACCAAAATACCGTATGGACCTGGCGATGACCGTGGCCAGTAAGAACAACAGCAGGGAGTATTTTGTTGCACCCGCTGCCAGCATGGCTATTTGAAACGGAATGGGGGCAATCCCGAGCGTCAGCACAAACCAGAAACCCTGCTGCTCCATTTTAGCTGAAACTTGCTTAAATTGTTCCGGGTCAGAAAAGGTATTGATGATCCAGTCGCCGGTTAAATCGAAAAGATAATACCCCAGCGCATAACCGAATAATGCACCAACAACACACCCCAGAGTGGCCATCAGGGCAATGCTCCAGAGCTTTTCCCTCCTTGTCTGCATCAGCGGTATGAGGATCGCTTCCAGGGGCACAGGTACGATGGTAGATTCCAGAAATGACGCCAAAGTAATGCCTTTCAGCATGTGCCTGGAATCCACCATTTTCTTCGTCGTACGTTTTAACTTTTTCGTTATGGGCATAATCTTCCGTTATTGTTTGAAGATTGCCCCGTCCTTCATAACAAAGACAACCTTCTCCATCACCCTGATGTCCTCAAGGGGATTACCTTCAACTGCAATGATGTCGGCCAGTTTACCGTTTTCGATAGTGCCGAGTTCATCACTGATATTCAGCAGTTTTGCCGGTGAAACCATTGCACTGCGCAATGCTTCAGCAGCAGGCATGCCTGCTTCTGTCATCAGTGCAAATTCCTGAGCGTTGTCGCCGTGTGCTGAAACGCCGCTGTCAGTGCCAAACACAATGCTTACACCTGCTTTATACGCTTTGGAGAAGGTGTTTTGGATCAACGGGCCGATGGCGGCAGCTTTGGGTCTGACAAGTTCCGGAAAGAATCCGTCGATTTTCGCTTTCTGAGCCACAAACTCGCCGGCGAGAATAGTCGGGGTGTACCAGGTGCCATGTTCTTTCATCAAATCCATGATCTCATCGTCCATGTAGGTGCCATGCTCGATAGATGTCACGCCGGCTTTGATGGCCCGCTTCATACCTTCTTTTCCGTGAGCATGCACAGCCACTGTCATGCCGTAGTCATTAGCCGTAGCAACAATGGCTTCCAGTTCATCGTCCATAAACTGCGGATTCTGGCCGCTTTTCGCTACGCTCAGAACGCCGCCGGTGGCAGTAATTTTTATCACGTCAGCACCATCCTGATAGCGCTGGCGCACTGCATCGCGGGCTTCAGCAACGCCGTTTATAACACCCTGCTCCGGTCCGACATCAGGGCGAAGTTTGTGTGCCATTCCGTTACTGGGATCTGCATGTCCGCCGGTTGTTGCAATCGATTTACCGGCAGAGAAAATACGCGGCCCCTGTGTCAGACCTTTATCAATGGCTTTTCGCAGTGCGATGGTTTCGTTGTATCCGTCACCCAGATTACGCACAGTTGTGAAGCCGGCAGACAGGGTTTTCTCCGCAAAGTGTGCCGCTTTCAGAGTGTAGTCAGCTTCGTTGAGTGTGAAGCGTTCCATATAAGAAGACGGGCCCTGCTGGGAGGAAAGGTGAACGTGCATGTCCATCAGTCCCGGCATTACAGTATGATTTTTAAGATCAATCACTGTGTCGCCGTCTTCAGCGCTGATATAGCCTTTTTTCAACGCGGTTATCTTGTTGCCGTCGACCACAATTGTCATCCGGCTTTGCAGAGAGTCGTCAGTTGCAGAAAATAAGTTGCCGGCATGAATGAGGGTGTCTGCCTGCAGGGGTAAAGTGTTCAGTCCCAACAGGGCTGTTATACATAAAGAGAGTTTTTTCATTGTCATTATCGTTATCAGTGTGTGAGTTTTCTACTGTAATGAAATGACTGTGCGGATACCAGTACGGCAAAGGTTATTCGCTGATTTCTCCGAGAATGAGCTCATAGTCACCGCTTTGAACTGTGAAGCGGGTGGTGCCGTCGGGCGCTGTTTTTTCCTCAGCTTCGTTGAGTAACTGATAGTAAACATTCTGATGAAGTCTGGCCCACAAGTTACGCCGTACATTCACGTAAGGTAAAAAGGTGCCGTCTAAAGAAGCCCGCAGTGTGCCGGGATGAGAGGCGCTGACAGTGAATGTATCACCGGTTTGTGTGGTTAATCTGAGGTGATTATCTTCCATTGCCCACTGAATAATAACAAAAGGCACATCCTCTACCTGTATACCGACTTTCTCCACCGGTGTTACCAGAAAATAATCGTCATTTTCTTTTACTAAAACAGAGGAAAAAAGTCTGACAAGGGATAATCGTTTAACAGAAGATTGCTGATATTGCCATTCACCGGAGGCAGTGATGCACATATCGATGTTACCGCAAAATGGCGGATGCCATTGTTCTACCGGAGGGAGGTTGCACCCGTCATCTGACGGGTGCGACTCTATCTGAGCCTGAAACCGGTTAAAATCCATCGTCTGCAAGCAGAGATTTCAATTCCCGTAATTTCGCCTTGATACGGCGCATATTGTCCGGGCCGGTTCTCAGCAATTGCTTTTGCGGCGTGCTGAGTTCTTCCAGTTGCGGATCAGCATATTTGTAGGCAACTGAGTCCGAGTATACTTCTACAGGAACAGGTACTTCCGGGGTATCGAGCAGTTGATCGATAGCTTCCACCACGACAGATTCAAACGGCTGGCCGGGCTGTCCAATCTCGTCATACTTCGACTGGATTTCCCCTTTGTAACGTTTGAACAGATCTAGCAGAGCTTCATTATCAAAACTTTCCATCATGGTAACGTACGGCGTGTAACGCTTGTAGCTGGCGGCATCAATCCACTCTTTATCAGCCTGACGGTAAACTTTGAATGTTTGCTCCGGTGCGGTTAACGGTACCTGCTGGGTCGCCGGCATTTCATCATTGGCCAGATTGGTCACTGTAACAACAAAGCGCTGAATAAGACCCTCATTCACAATCAGGTTGTTCGCTTCTTCCGTACCTGAAATAGCATTTAAGGCTTCTTCTACGCCCTTATCCGACACATCCAGAGGTTCCGGTTCAGGTTCTGGCTGTTCCGGCATAGGTTCCGGCTCGTCAACGGGATCAATATCTACCGGTTCCGGTGGCGGGGCGGGCTGAAAATCGTCCGGCTCGTCAGGCAGAACTGGCATTTCTTCTGCCGGCACTTCTTCGGTAACCGGTGCAGGTTCTTCCTTCGACGGCCACAACAGAACTGCAATTATGACCACTACAATCACCGCGATAATTAAAATATGCGGCGCCAGCGTTTTCTTTTCTGAATCATCACTCATAAACTTTTCACCCTGTAATGTTCCCTCTGGATCATAAACCCGTGCTACCTCAGGACATTCGCCTCAGAAATTGGCTGAATTCAACTGTCCTGAGATAGCACGGCTATCATACTACCAGAGATGTGTTCTCTGTTTTGAGAATCAATGGATCAATTTGTTCCGTACTAATAGCAAATTCCTCTTTTCTAACACTTTTCTACTCAGAAAAGCCTGATTTTGATCGCATTATCTTTGCTATAACCAGAAAAAATGCGAAAAAACGGAGCGCTTCATTACAACATCTTAATGGGAATTCCGTCTGTAAAAGTAGTCCTTTCTGAATGGTATTTGTACACTTCAGACAGGTTAACGGAGAGCAGCGATGAACAAATTCTACTTTCGCGATATCGAAAACGACCCTGTAGTAATTGATTACCTTGAAGTGCAGTCATTCGAAATGAACGTATATCTGGTACTTATTTGCATCGGCCAGCGTTCGGGACTGGTTTACGATTCCGAAGACAAGCCCATGCGTTTTTACAGCGCAGGACAGATCCGCGAGTTGTTCGCTCATTGTCATGTAGAAAAATCGGTGATGAAGCATGACACCCCCTACGATGAGATGATTGGCAATCCGCCAAAAGCGTCACATTCTGTAGCGTTACCATTCACTATGGCATTACCCTACTGAATCCAGGGTGAAGCAATATGGCGTAGATTCATCTGTACTTTTAACCGTCTGGCCAGCAGGAATAATCCGCCCAGTTTACGGTGAATGAACAGAGCATCTGCCGGCGGCACATGCCAGAAATTTTCCCGGTACGTCAGTGCGGTACCCATATTGTGTAACCGCATTATCAGGTCACTGTTACCAAAATCATAGCTGCCGTCAACATGTATCGCTTCACAGGCGGTCATTCCGAGTTCAACGACTTTGGTTTGCTGCTGAGTGGTATGTTCACTCGTGACAAGTCCTATAGACAAAGCCGCACTGAGCATGGCGTCAGCATCATTGTTTGCCGCCGCGCGCAAAAGCGAACGGTATCCTTCAGCCATAGCCGGGGCAATTTCTCTGGTGGCACCGAAATCCAGCAGAATAATTTTCCCGGAAACGGGGTCATAGCGGTAATTTGCCAGATTCGGATCGCTCTGTATCAGTTTAAAATCGAAGACTTCCCTGAAAAACAACCTCATCAGTGCGCTCATGATCCCGTTACGCAGGTCTTGTTCCAGTTGCATTACCGACTCTATGTCATCCCCTTTTTCAAAAGACATGGCAAGGACATTTTCAGTACACAGCGACGGGTAGCTGCGGGGCACAATAAACGCATCATCATCCTGCAAACGGGAACGGTAGGTGTCCAGCATATACGCTTCCCGCAGGTAATCAGCTTCCTGTTTAAGCTGCTGTTTCGCTTCTTCCAGCACCGGTGCAATATCCAGCGTTTTAGGGATAAGACCACTCATCCGAACCAGTGTGGCCACATTATCAACATCACTGTCGATGCTTTCACGTACGCCGGGGTACTGGACTTTTAACGCCAGCATTGTGCCGTCGGGAGTGATGGCTTTATGGACCTGACCGATAGACGCGGCGGCGACAGGGGCAAAAGAAAAATACAGCATGTTGTCCAGCCAGTTTTCACCCAGTGCATTGCTCAGCACTTCAGTAAGCTGGACTTTGGGCATCGGACTGGCATCTTCCCGCAGACGGGCAAGGATTGCGGACAGTTCTTCAGGAAGAAAATCTCCGCCGTCCATGGAAATAAGTTGCCCTACTTTCATGGCGGCACCGCGCATAGTGGCCAGTTTGTCGGCTATGCGGGTGATGTTGGCCGGCGTCAGCAACAAGTCAGCCATTGCAGGCCGCTGCCCTTTCAGTAATTGTCCGGCACCACTGGTCACCATATTGCCGGCAATGCGCCCAGCCAGAGAGCCCAGATCTATTACCCGCGACAGTCTGCCAGAGGGGACGGGTTTGCCGTCCGGCTCATCGCTCATAGTGTCACGAATGCAGAAAGGAGCTGAATGCAGAATCCGGCTGCACTGCCTGCTGCAAATCCGGTCCAGCCGTTTTTGCCCAGGTAACGGAAAACCGTAGCGGAGAAAATACCGCACCATAGCATGGCGGCATAAATTGAAAGGGTGCTGTCGGGGCTGGTGGCGCCCGGAATAAATAACAGCGCAACGAAAAGAATGGCCATAGCGCCGGATAGCAACACCCACATAATATTCTTTTTGTCAGTGAAGCTGTTGGTTTGAGGAGTCGTTTCAGACATAACACTTACCCGTAACGCGAAAACAGTGTGCTTAACTATGATGCAATACGGGCAAGCGGGTCAATGTGAAGATATAAGACTTTAGTGGTGGCGCGCAGAGCTGTTAGCGAACTCCACACTGAGTAATTCCACGTTATCACGGAATGTCAGGGTTTTTACGTCGCCCTGTCCTTCCACGTTAAGTGTGTTAATTTGTGCGGGCCACAAGTCTCTGAGTGCATCGTGACGGATACTGAGACCTTCCAGCGAAGGTGGTTGTTCGGTTTCCTGGTAAACCCAGAAAAACTTACCATCCACTTCATAACCTACGGTTTTCAGCCCCAGACTTTCGCCGTCTGCATTCAGTAATGCAAAGCGGGCCATCACGTAATCAGTGAAAGCCTGCTGAGTGGTTTTGTCATCCAGAATATCTGCACGCTTATCGAACAGTGCTTTTACAGCATGTTCCGCATCATGCAGATTAAACCGGTGCATCACCTCAATATTTTCTGTTCTCGGATTGAACAGAACCGTGGTGATTGCCGCTTTAATCTGATGGGCAGAGACTGCCTGACAAACCATCATCAGCAGAGCCGCAAAGCTCCACTGAATCATGCGGTGAGACTTAGTTGTCATCACCCTCTCCGTCATCTGTTTTCAGTTCAGCTTTGCTGTCCTGCATCAGATCCATTGAGGTACGGGCTTCGCTCTTCTTCGCCTTATACGCTTCGATACGTGAAGGAATAATGCGGCGCGGGTAGTAGTTGTTTTCCACATCTACGTCAGCAGTTTCCCAGCGGGGATCCACAGTAACGCTTACCAGCTCTTTATCTTTGTCGGTCACGACCAGCTTAGAGACAGCTTTCGGTGTACGGCGCCAGATTTCAGCAGGAATACGCATTGACTGTTTGGTACCGTCTGCAAATTCCATTTCCAGCAGAATTGGCATAACCAGTCCGCCCAGGTTGCTAAAGTCCATGACGTAGTAGTTTTTGTCTTCACGTACAGCACGCTCAAAGGTTTCACGTTCCCACGGTTCCAGTTTGTTCAGGAATTCGCGGTACTTGTTGCGGTCTTTGTTAGTTGGTGTGTACTGATCATTGTCATCGTAGAAATCTTTGATGTCGTCGAAACGCTCAACCCATAGCTTGCGGCCTTCTTCACGGTTACGCTCGTCGGTCAGAGACAGAGGCTTATCCATTTCAGCTTCGCGCTGACGGGCCAGGTCGATGTCAGGATCTTTCGTGTCCAGGCGCAGCTTATACACACGGTCCAGTGAAATATCGACATGATCGGTAGTATAGAACCAGCCACGGAAGAACCAGTCGAGATCGACACCGGAAGCTTCTTCCATTGTCCGGAAGAAGTCTGATGGCGTTGGACGCTTGAACATCCAGCGCTGTGCATACTCTTTAAAGGCAAAATCAAACAGCTCACGGCCAAGAATGGTCTCGCGAAGAATGTTCAGTGCAACTGCCGGCTTGGTATAGGCATTCGGGCCCAGGTGCAGTACCGAGTCAGACTGGGTCATGATGGGTACCTGAGATGAAGACTTCATGTAGCCGGTAACATCGCGGGGTTCAACACCCCATGGAATGTTCGGATCCCACTCGCGGCCGGCAACGCCGTCCAGAAAGCTGTTCAGCCCTTCATCCATCCAGGTCCACTGACGTTCGTCAGAGTTAACGATCATCGGGAAGTAGTTGTGACCCACTTCGTGGATAACCACACCGATAAGGAAGCGCTTTTCAGACAGTGAGTAAGTACGTGAACCATCGTCCTGTAACTCAGTACGCGGGCCGTTGAAGGAAATCATCGGATATTCCATACCGCCAACAGGGCCGTTAACAGACTGGGCTGTAGGGTACGGGTAGCTGAAGGTGAAACGGTTATATACGTCAAGCGTATGCACCACTGACTCTGTAGAATATTTTTTCCACAGATCGCCACCTTCTTTCGGATAGAAAGACATGGCCATAACGTGCTTCTGCGGACCGTCCTGCTCTACGCCTTTGGCATCCCACATGAATTTACGTGAAGATGCCCACGCAAAGTCACGCACGTTGTCCGCTTTGAAACGCCAGGTTTTGGTTTTGCCTGTGCCTTCTTTTTCGTTTTCCAGCGCTTCTTCGGCGGTTACGATAAAGACCGGGCGGTCAGCGGTTTTCGCTTCTTCCAGACGCTTACGCTGAGTGCTGGTAAGTACGTCTTTCGGGTTCTGCAGCACACCGGTAGAAGAAACAATGTGGTCAGCCGGTACGGTCATAGACACATCGTAGTTACCGAATTCCAGGGTAAATTCACCGCGGCCGATAAATTCTTTATTCGTCCAGGCTTCGTAGTCAGTGTAAGCCGCCAGACGGGGGAACCACTGTGCCAGCAGGAAGATGTCGTTGCCGCCTTCGCGTTCGTCATCAGGGAAGTGTTCATAACCTGAACGGGCAGAGACTGCGTCTTCTTCAACGATGTTGTAACCGAATTCGATGGTGAAATCGACTGATTTGCCGGGTTTCAGCGGTGTTGCCAGATCTACACGCATCAGCGTGCCTACAATCACGTGATGCAGCGCTTTACCGGCACTTTCAACGGCTTTAATTTGATAGCCCAGTTCGTGATCGTCAACGAATTGCTGACGGCGCAGTGCACCCATACTCAGTTTAGCCGGGCTGTCGCCGCTGGCTGACTGCGTCGCCGGACCACGGTTACCGATGCCGCCAAAGGTAGTGGTGAGGGCTGACATGGAATCATCACGGAATTTGTTCTGATCAAGCTGGATCCAAAGATACTTCAGCGTGTCAGGTGAATTGTTGTGATAAGAAATCTTTTCAGAAGCATCAATACGGCGTTTTTCTTCGTCGAGTTTTGCATTAATGACGTAATCGACTTGCTGCTGCCAGTACTGATGACCAGCTTCACCGGCGGCGTTTCTGTATACGTTAGGGGTAGGAAGTACTTCGTCGAGTTGTCTGAATTTATCTTCGAAGTCGCCCTTTGTTTGTTTTATCGCTGCGGAGGCAAACGGAGCCTGAACCAGTAAACCCAGTACAGGAGCCAGCCAAAGCAGTCGCTTTTGTCGCGTGCTCATATATATCCTTGTAACTTGAATCTAACTCTGACGAGTCTGAATTGTTATGTTATATCTTTTTTCAAAAGTAATGCAGTTTTTAGCCGTAGATAGCTATGTACTCACCGCAAACTGAAGCTTACATCACAGACCTTCAGATCAGAATAAACTGCGGCATGACAAATTGTTCTTTGGGAAAGCGCGGATATGCGTTTTTTTCTGAATGGGTTTGCAGTATTCTCAAACTCTCTTTGTTTATCAGTTATCTTCATGAGTAATTTCACCTGGCAGCGTGCCGTCGTAAAGGTCGGCAGCGCGTTAATTGCACCTGATGGTTTACATGTCAGTGCTAAGTATTTACTGCCCCTGGCGCGGTTCATTACCGAAAGCCGTGCTGCAGGAAAAGAAGTGATTGTCGTGTCATCAGGCAGTATTGCTGCCGGACGTGGACGGGTAACCATCAACCATCCGGCTTCTATTGCCGAAAAACAGGCCATGGCCGCAATCGGGCAGATGCAGATGATGGCGAACTGGCAGCGTTTTTTCGACTGTCCCTGTGCCCAGATCCTGGTGACTGCGGATGATCTTCGCGACCGCACCCGGTACGTCAATATTAAAAACACCCTGCGGGAACTGCTTAAACATGTAGCGCTGCCTATTGTGAATGAAAATGACACCGTGGCGGTGGCCGAACTTAAAGTCGGCGATAACGACAATCTTGGTGCATATACTGCGCTGGTGGCACAGGCTGATACCCTGATCATGTGCTCGGACATCGACGGTTTGTACACCGCCGATCCCCGCAAAGATGCCTCGGCTACTCTGATCCCTGTTGTTGATTCCATTACTCCGGACATCTATGCATTAGCCGGCGGAGCGGGAACGTCCATGGGCACCGGCGGAATGCGGACGAAAATTGAGGCAGCGGATAAATGTACCCATAGCGGTATTCAAACGCTTATCGTCAACGGCCGTGATGGCAAAGTCTTTGATGCATTGCTCAAAGGCCAGTGCCCGGGAACATTATTTACTGCAAGGCAGTCCAGTCAGACCGCCCGATCTTTATGGTTAACCCATACGTTAAAAACCCGCGGTGTTATCGACATTGATGCGGGTGCCCGCCGGGCTATCACAGACCGGGGCGCTTCTTTGCTGCCTTCCGGTGTCACCGGCATTTCAGGTAAATTTGTTGCCGGAGATGCAGTGGAGCTGCATTGCGACGGGAAAGCGCTGGCGAAAGGTCTGGCACTTTACGACGCCAAAGATCTGGCCCAGATAAAAGGGCAGAAAAGCAATCAAATCCGCCATATTCTCGGTTATGACTATGGAGAGGTGATTGTCCACCGCGACGACCTGGTGTTGTTGCCCTAGACGCACGTAAGCCCGTTGGTGGTTTAGCTGCGAAGCAAAAGGAGTGAACGGATGACGGATTTTACACCGGGATTAAGTGACTACCCGTGGCATGTAGAGTTAACCACACGGTTACAGGACAACGATGAAAATGGCCATATCAACAATGTGGCGTTTTACAGCTTCTTTGATACCGGTGTGAGCCGTTTTCTCAAAGAGCGTTGTCCGGATGCCTCGCGGGATATCGTCGCTTATGTGGTGAGTTCCCAGTGTCAGTACATTTCGCCCGCTTCCTATCCTGAAAGTATTTTTGTTGGGCTGCGGGTGGTTAAAGTCGGTCGCAGTTCAGTGACTTACGGGCTGTCTGTGTATGCCGGCGATGCAAAGCGCCGCGTGGCACACGGACAATTTGTCCATGTTTATGTTGAACGGCAGACCGATCATGCCGTGCCTGTTCCCGCTGATATCAAAGACGCTCTGGAATCCATCAGGGAGGAATTCTGAATGAAGGCCGTGTTGCTGGATGCTGATACGCTGAAGCCGGAAGAACTTGATATTTCCTGCCTGACTGACCTGCCTGTGTCATTGACACAGTATGCCACCACAACAGCGGATGAGCGCAAAGAGAGAGTGCACGATGCTGATATCATTCTGGTAAATAAAGTGGTGCTGGACGCTGAAGTGTTGCGTCATGCAAAACAATGTAAGTACATAGGTGTTCTGGCAACCGGTACCAATAATATTGATAAAGACTGGTGCGGGCAGCACGGTATCGAGGTTGCCAATGTGGAAGGTTACGGCACTGACGCCGTTGCCCAGCACGCACTGATGCTGCTGTTAAATTTGTCTACCTCGTTTGCCCCTTACGCCCGCGATGTTAACGCCGGCAAGTGGTCTGCAGGGCCGCACTTTTGTTTGCTGGATCATCCGGCCATGGAGCTGGCGGGCAAACATCTGGTGATTGTGGGTTATGGCGAACTTGGTCAGCGTTTTGCTGAAATGGCAAAAGCGATGGGTATGCGTGTCACGGTTGCTGCCAGACCGGGCAAGGCGGATGACGACAGACCGTCGCTGGACAGCTTGTTACCTGATGCTGATGTGGTGTCGCTGCACTGTTTACTGACAGAGGATTCCCATCATCTCATCAATGCGCAGCGCCTGAGTAAAATGAAGCCGTCGGCTTTTCTTATTAATACCGCCAGAGGTGCGCTGATTGATGAAGCCGCGTTGTTACAGGCGCTGAAAAACGGGGACATTGCCGGCGCCGGACTTGATGGCCTGTCGACAGAGCCGCCCCCGGCAGATCATCCCCTGTTAAATACCGGTCTGCCTAACCTGCTTATCACTCCCCATTCTGCATGGGTGGCAAAAGAGGCGCGGCAAAGACTGGTGAATATTGCTGCCGGACGGTTGTCTGCCTTCCTGTCAAAGTAAGAACAGTTACAGCCGGTTGAGTTTCTGATTCAACTCGTAGGCAGGCTCTGTCACGATGGCTTCAAGGGCTGCGATACGGGCTTTCAGGGCTGCCATTTCTGAATCATCCCGTTTTTTTGCTGAGACTTTTTCACTGAATGAAGCCTGCATAAACGGGTTGGTGACCTCTCCGTTCATCCACGCGACCAGTTTCAGGTTATAGCGGGCATCAAGAAAGCATACGGTCAGGGAAACCGACAGCACACTCAGGATAATTATCACAGCGGTAATAGTCATGGTTGTCTCCGGGTAATCAGGGTTATTTTTAACCGCAATGGCGGCGTGTTGATCAGGTAGTCCTGGCGGAATAAAAAAAATTACAAATCACTGTAATTTTTTTCTTTGTCCCGCGACTATGACATTGGAAACAGGGAATTTTTGTATGAACGGGAACCCATTTTGGCCGAAGATTTCGCCAGCATATTAAAACAGTACAACGGATTACTGAGCCGTGTTGCCGCCGGTTACGAGGCCAATGATGCACTGCGTCAGGAATTGCTGCAGGAGATTGCTGTTGCAGTGTGGCAGGGACTGCAGCGCTTTGAACACAAGAGCAGCCTGAAAACTTACATTCTGAAAATAGCCCACAACCGTGCGGTCACGCATGTTGCTTCAAACGCCCGGCTTCCCCGCACTGATGAACTGGATGAAAACACTGAACACGGTGTGTCTGCATTATTAAACCCTGAAGACGCCACCGTACAGGACAAGCAATTACAAGCGCTCCTCTCAGTGGTACGTACCCTTCCTTTGCCGGGGCGTCAGGTGCTGACTTTATCCCTTGAAGGGCTGTCCTACGGGGAAATTGCAGATGTTTGCGGGATCACAACCAGCCACGCCGGTGTGCTGCTGAAACGCACAAAAGAAGAAGTGGTGAGGAGGTTAAATCATGACGAATAATACGGATGATCTGGCAGCCCTGTGGCAGACGCAGGACGTGCAGACTATAGACATCGACAAGCTACGGCGTGAACTCACCGGTCAGCGTCGCAAGCAGCGGCTGTACATCCTGATCGATCTCCTAAGCCCGGTGCCGCTCATACTGATGTTGTACATCATGGCAGATGAGCTGTCGTCTTTCTCCCGTACTGTGATCTGGGGATTGCTTATCATCACTATTCCGATGGTGGGATACCTGCTCTGGCTGCGCCGGCATGCAGCTTTCAGTAATGCCGTGAACACGCAGGCGTATGTGGATGTGCTTTACCGTCAGATAGCCAACAATGTGAAAATTGCCATGTTAACGAAGCATTCCTGCTGGCTTGCTGTTTTGTATCTGGCCGGCATACTGGGATGGGAACTGGTGACCGGTGAAAAAGCAGCTCAACCGGACTTTTCTTCAATGCGGTTCTACGGGGCTCTGGGGTTGGGAGTGGTGTTTTCTTTGCACTGTTACCTGTGGGGACAGCGCCGTGAACGCCGCTTCAGAGCCAGGCTACAGGAACTGGCTTTGATTAAAAACCAGTCCTGAGGCGTTGTTCAGGCTGCCCAGTCCTGCTTCGTCATCACTGACGTCAGGCTGCCAACATGACGGATTGCCTGTAAGCATTTTCCGGTATCGGTGACCGGGAATGAGAAAATCATCTCATCTACGCCGGTAGCCTCAATAAACTGTGCAATCTGGCGCTCAGCCTGCTGCGGCGTGCCGGTAATGGCAAAGCGGAGGGTGTTATTGATGGCCGCGATTTCGTATTCAGACAATACGGCTTCAATATGATCCACCGGAGCTGGCATGGGTTTGTTGGCCTGCTTTCTCAGGTTAGCAAATTGCAACTGGACCGACGTAAACAGCCGGGCAGCCTCGTCTTCGTCATCAGCGACTACAGCCATCACACCGGCGGATACTAAAGGTTTCTCCAGTTGTTCAGAGGGTCTGAAGCTGGCGCGGTAAACGCTTATGGCATCCTGCAACATTTCCGGTGCAAAATGGGAGGCAAATGAATAGGGTAAACCGAGCTGACCGGCAAGTTTTGCTGAGTAAAGGCTGGAGCCCAGCAGCCAAAGTGGTACACGAGTGCCTGCGCCCGGCATGGCGATAACTCCCTTGCCACCTTTGTCATCAGACAAATACGCCTGCAGAGCCTGCACATCGGCGGGATAGTCATCCACGCTGGCGTGCATATTTCTGCGAAGCGCCATGGCCGTCGCCATGTCTGTACCCGGCGCCCGGCCAAGGCCTAAATCAATCCGGCCCGGAAACAGTGTCGCCAGCGTACCGAACTGTTCGGCAATGACCAGCGGTGAGTGATTGGGCAACATAATGCCGCCGGAGCCGATACGGATATGGCGGGTGGCATTACCGATGGCCGCCAGTAATACTGCTGTTGCTGCACTGGCTACGCCCCGCATGCCGTGGTGTTCTGCCAGCCAGAGGCGCTGGTAGCCTTGTGCTTCTGCTTCTGCCGCAATGGCTTTGCTTTTTTCAAAGGCATCGGCTGCCGTCTGGCCTTCACCGATGTGCGCCAGGTCAAGAATGGAAAACGGTACAGATTGCATGATTACTCCTCGTCAGCCTCATCATCAGCTTTTTTCTCTGCTTCCTGCGGGCCGCCCAGAAAGAACTCATAATAAAAATCGATAGCAAATTCCGTTTGTTCTTCAATGGTTGTCTGTACACCTTCTACAAACAGTTTGGGTAACAGACGATAACGCAGTGCCAGGTCGGGTGGCTCCTGACGTCGTCTCAGTGTTTGCGTACTGCTGTTGTCTCCGCTCAGGCCCACGTCAACGTTGTATTGCACAGTAAGACGATCGTTTATGCGGCCATTCAATGATAACTTCGTTGCGCCGCCCCCTGCACTTGATGTGGTGCCGACGCTGAAATCTTCAATCCCCAGCGCACTGCCCACTTTGCCTTGAAGCTTCTCTGTATTGGATAAACCGAAGCCCAGCAGCAAGGCGTTGTAGTCTGGCGAAGAAGAACTGGATGACCCCGGGCCGGAGCCGGTTAACAGGTATGACAAACTGTTACTCTGGTTCATTGCCGGCTCAGAGAATAAGTTTATATTCGGGCTGTCAGCCGCGCCGTCAATGCGGATCCCTGCAACCACACCATCTTCTGTTTTGTCCGGGTCGCGGATAGCTTCAACCAGCAGCATAGGTTGATCCAACGGGCCGTTAAACTGCACTTCACCGGTCTGGATAATCAAGTCCTGACCATAGGCCTGGTAGCGTCCGTCAAGGATCTGCAAATCGCCGTATCCCACCAGTGCAGGATGGGTTCTGACTTCAATGCCGCCGTAAAGGTTAGCTGTCAGCCCGAACGCATCCAACTTTACTTCGCCGGTTTTGTCTTTGTCGATGTTTACCATGACAGTGGCATCAATAATATCCAGCGGGTCTTCAACCGGCGGTTCGCCCCGTAAATGCACGTCTTTGGATGGCGAAACCGCACTGGCAGGCAGTTCTTCAATTTTTACTCTGGCCCAGGGCAGGTTCACATTACCGGTCACCTTTACGTTGTTGGGTTTGATGCTGGCTGTAATGTCAGGCGACACCTGCATGCGGATATCACGCTGGTTAATCTGGAAGCGTTTGCCTTTAAGGTTCACATTAGCGGTAAGCTCATCTTCCCAGCTAACATCGCCGGACAACGTCCCTTTTCCTTCACCGAGCAAAAACGCGCCGTTAAAGGTGGCACTGCGGTTAACGAATTCGATAGTCTGTTCCCAGTCGCCTATTTTCACCGGCATATCTTCAATATCCACATTGCCGTTTGTCAGCTTCACGCTGCCGGTGAGCGACGGTGAGCTTGCCGTGCCTTTAATTGCCAGCTGGCCGTTCAGTGCGCCTTCCAGTTCCCGTATCGCTTTTGACATGGGTTTGAACGGTGCGATGCGGATATTGTCGATATTCACCGTTCCTTCCAGCGGAATGTTTTCTTCAACGGGTCTGACTTTCATGTCGGCGTTTACCGCCCCCAGCTGTTCGCTGAGAATGTTCAGTGTGGAGGTAAGCAAATCATCTTCATACCGGCCTTTGGCGGAGACTTCATCAAGGTTCAGCTTCAGTTGCTGTTCAGGCCCCATTGTCCAGACAGACGGAGTGAATGCCAGATCAAAATTCGCTGTCATTGGCGCATTCTTGCCAAATTCACCGGTTGTATTCACCGACAGCTTCGCATCAGAACTGGCTGTAAATGTGTCGGGCAGCAGCTCATGGGCCCACAACCCGAGTGGCAGACCGTTCGCTTTGACAATCCATTTTGTCCGTTCATCTTTGAACAGCACATCTTCGATGCAAAGCTCACCGTTCTCACGGGACTCCCAACAATTCTCAGATATTTTCATGCTGAAAGGTTCTGGCCGCACTGCAACCCGGAAAGGCTGATTTAACTGCCACCGTGTTGTCAGCAATCCCAGCTGGCTGTTTGTGATGTCGGCGGTGTAGCGTTCATCTTTCCACGCGCCGTCCATTTCCAGTTTCAGATGATGATCAGGCAGGGTGAGATCCACATTAAAATTGTGTGCTGATAAAGAGCCGCTGATCCCCAGATTACCGTTCATTTCCCCCTGTTCAGCGGCCAGCGCACTCAGTACCGGCGATACTTTTACGCCGGTGAGTGTGATGTCACCTTCCGCCACCGGATCGCTCCATTCACCTTTGGCTTTGATACGACCTTTTATCTGACCGGATACATCAGGATAAAGCTGCTCAGTGGCGTCTACGTCCAGGTCGATATCTGCATTAATGTAACGCTGGTTAAATACTTGCGCGGCAACGTGAACCCGGTTTTTTTCCTGTACAACACCTAAGTTGGTAACAATTAAATCGCTGGCCTGAGAGTACACCAGTGATCCTGTCACGTTCAGCTCACTACCGTCCCTGATGCCGTCCACTGCAAGATCGGTAACGCTGACTTCAACGCCCTTGTCGGTGAGCTGCATCAGACTGGTTAGTCCGCCTTCAATTTGCGATGGTGCATAGGGCGACAAGCTGCGCGCTGAAATGCCGTTAAGTCTGGTTTTTCCCGACCAACTGACAGATTCATTTAAAAACAGTGTGCCGGTATTGGTAATTTTCCCTTCCAGGATATCCACTGTCAGGGCATTCACTGTGATGTTGTTGCTGTTGAGTACAACATCGGCATCAACGGGAATATCGCCGATATCCGGCAAGCTTGCACCGGTTTTGGCGGTAAAATGGTAGTTGCCCATGGTACCTGTGAGATCCAGCGCACCTTCCCACAATCTGGTGTCCTTAACGTCAGGTACAGGTTGCTCCGGCCAGCTAACAGAGAGTTCAAGGGGCAGCGTATCATCCAGAATGCTGGCGTTACCGGTCACGCTGGCTGAATATGTTCCGCTGGCATCAACATCCAGTGCTAAAGCTTTCAGGGAGCCGTCGGCAGACACGTTGACCTGCTCCTCCACACCGGCGGCATTAACATCAGCACTGGCTGCTAAAGACAGAGGATAATCTCCGGACAAGGTCACCTTTGCATCCGCATCGAGTTTGGCCAGCGTATGTTCCACGTGGAGCTTATCCAGTGCGATGTCGCTTGATTCCAGTGTAAGGGTACTGAAACTCAGCAGCGCCATTTCCTGCGTCACTGCGTCGCCCTGCTTTAACTGTGTATTACGCAGGGTGAAGTCTTGCACGGTGACCGGGATGGGGATGACGATTTCAGGCAGTTCCGGCGCTTTATAGCTCAGTGCATAACTCACCGGTTTGTCATCACCCGTTTTATCTGCTGCTTTCTCTGTACTTTCTGGCAGTGCGACAATAAGTCCTTCAATATTTACTGGTGACAGCGTCACCTCTTTAAAGGCCTGACCTTCCAGTGACAAAGACTGCAGAGTGATGTGACCTGCCAGCAACTTAACCGACACATCTGTAATACCTAATGCATTGATTTTCACCGGAACCGGAATTTCGACCGGTTCTGTACTTTCCGGTTCCGGCTCATCCTCAGCCGGTGCTCCGGAGAGTTGCTCAACACGGGGGCCATCAACATTCAGGTAGTCGATACACACTTTGGATGTGATGAGACAGCCCAAAACTACATTGATTTCAGCCCGTTTAACGTTTACCGACCACTGTTCGTTCTGCCAGCTTACGCCTTCTACAGAGAAGTCACTGAGTACCGTTCCGTTGATATTTTCGATATGTAATCCGTCGACAGCCTTGTTCGCAATATAGCGGATCACAGGCGTACCTAACGGACTGATGATAAGGCCTGCAATCAGTACAATCAGCAGCAGAATGGTAAAAAACCAGAAAGTGAACTTCCGTCTGCTCATAGTTCCGGCCCCAGAATAAAGTGAAGCCGCCAGCTGTTTTCGAATTCAGACAGACCTCTGGCACCATAAACCCGCACAGGTCCGATAGGCGATAACCAGTGAAAACCCACACCAAAGCCATAAGCCAGGCCTTCGTCAAAGTCGTTGGTTGCCGTACCGGCGTCAGTGAAGACCGCAGCACGCCAGTTTTCGGCTACACGGTAGGCGTATTCAACACTGGCCGTCACCAGGTAGCGGCCGCCCACCGACACGTCGGTCAGTTCCTCTCCGGTTTCCGGGTCGATAATGACGTCAACAACCTCTTCACCAGTCTCCGGGTCAATATAAACATTCTTTTTCGGTGAGATATCACGGTAAGCGAAGCCCCGGATACTCTGATCACCACCGGCGAAAAACCGCAGTGATGCAGGTACACGGTAAAAGTCATTGGTCTCAATGGCACCGCCCTCTGCTCTCAGCATCAGCCAGTGTTTATTGAGTGTGCGGATCATGCCGCCTTCCAAAACGGTTTTAGTGATATTGATGTCAGAACCGGCGTTGTCACGGCCAAACTGGAAAAACGCCTGGAGGTAGGTGCCTTTGGTGATATTCAGCGGGTCGTTACGATCCAGATAACGTATGGCGTACCCCGGCATGACCAACTGAGTTGTCTGTTCCACACTCGTACCCTGGGTGTAATTTTCCCGCAGATAAGTCAGCGAGCCGTCCTGCTGCCAGGGGGAATTGGCTTCCTGCCAGTAACGGTGAGCGGCAACGGTAAGGGTTTCAGCCTCGGTATTGGTATTGCTGTAATCAATAAACTGGTAACCGCCTTCAATACTGAGGTAGTCATTGGTGATGTCTTGCATTGGAATACGGTAGTCCACCGTAAACGACTGCTCCGGTGAAGATAAAAACAGTTCAGAGGTGACCGAATGCCCGCGGGTGTTGATCCATGGCCGTTCCCATTTTAACCGCAACCGGGCACCTGTATCTGTAGCTGCACCCAGGCCCACGTTAAAGGTATCCCTGGGCTTGTGTACCAGTGTAATCTCAACGGGCACGGTCAGATCCACCGCTTCGCTGACCACCGGACGGGCAATAACACGGGAGAAGTAACCCGACTGATTCAGACGGCGGTTAAATTCTGTCAGTTTCGCTGACGAGTAATACTCGCCGGATTCAAAGGGCTTTAACCGGTTGAGGATGGCTTCAGATTTCTGATCGCCAATCAGCTTTACTTCACCGAACTTATAGCGGGGGCCGCTCTGTGCGATAAGCAGAATATTGGCTGCTCTTTCTTCCCTGACCAGGTCGAGCCGCGTTGCCTGCCAGTTAAAGTCAAAATAACCGTGGGACAACGCGTAATTAAACATGGACGATTTAAAGTTTTCGTATACCGGCTGATTCAATACATCGCCTTTTTTCAGCGAAAAGGCATTAAAGCGGTCACGGAAATCTTTATCTTCACGGCCGGTACCGATGATCTCACGGGTAACATTGGTCACTGTTAGCGGCGTGTCCAGATTCACATGAAGGATCACATCATCGCCGGATACTTCTACGGTTGTCGTGCTGTTGTAATAGCCGAAAGGCTCAACCGCTGTTGACACAGTCGTGCCCAGCTCATCCTGCCAGAACGGGTCTGACAACACATCTTTGCTGATATCCAGACTGTTAAGGTGTAAACGGATATTATCTTCCAGTTTCCCGTCTTCTACGCCTTCAATATCCACATCGATGGCGAAGGTGCAAAATGCAGGTAACACAAGGGCGCAGGACAGCACAAAGCGCTGCCAGGCGTTAACAGTAAAACGGTGAATCATAACCGGGCGAATTTCCTTTTCCTGTGGTGCAGATGGAAAGTGTGCATTAAAGCCCCGTGATAGAAAGGCTCTCTTGCAAAAGCCGGAAAACAGTATTGATGGATGCCTACCCTAAAAAAACGGTCGTACAATGATAATGGTATTCGTAGAAACGATGCAAAACGATCATCTTTCAGACGCTATCAACTGCGTAAAATTGCCGTTGAAACTAAACCTGCATTATCACAGGCGTTAGAGTATATCCCGGACTGCAAAGTTCAAAAGGCGCTATTTTGCCGGGGTATGCGTTTTATCAAACCGGTTATGCTTTAAAAGGTGTAAATTTTCTACATTCCGGCGGTAAAGACTGACGCAATTTCCGGCAAATTCAGGCTATACTATGCGCCCTTTATTTTATGTCGATTAGAGTAGACAACACACATGTCAGAAAACCCTTCCCCAATTAAGCCAACGCTGGGCCTTGTCGAGTTTGTTGCTCTGATGGCGTTAATGACTTCATTGGTTGCCCTGAGCATCGACGCGATGTTGCCTGCTCTGATCCAGATTGGCGAAGCGCTGCATGCAGACGATCCCCATGATGCGCATCTGATTGTGTCTATTTTCTTCGGCGGCATGGCTTTCGGTCAGCTCTTTTTTGGCCCCTATTCTGATACCCGTGGCCGGCGGGAAGCCATTTTACTTGGCATCTCGATTTTCGTTGTAGGTACTGTGGTCTGTATGATGGCAGACGACATGTCTACCATGCTGGCCGGCCGTTTAATACAGGCATTCGGTGTTTCCGGTCCCCGTGTGGCTGCAATGGCGATCATCCGCGATTTGTATGTGGGCGATGCAATGGCCAGAGTGATGTCATTCATCATGATGGTTTTCATTCTGGTGCCGATGATTGCGCCGATGGTGGGTCAGGCTGTCCTGACGTTCTTCCACTGGACGCATATTTTTACGCTGTTTCTGATTGTCTCTGTGTTCACCGGCACATGGTTTTTGTCCCGTCAGCCGGAGACACTGCCTGCTGACCGGCGGGGCCGCTTCGCCTGGTCTAAATTTTTCCAGTCTTCGAAGTTTATTCTGACCCACGGAAACGTGATGGGTTATACCGTCGCCATGGGCTTTATGTTCGGTGCTTTCCTGGGATACCTGAGTGCTTCACAGACCATTTTTCAGGAATATTACGACACAGGCACCATGTTCCCGTTTATCTTTGCATTCCTCGCGTTCTCCATCGGCCTGGCATCGTTCTTTAACGGCACGATGGTAGTCCGCTTTGGTATGAAAAAGCTGGTGGGTATTGCGTTATACGGCGTTGTGGGTTTCTCTGTCGTTTTCCTGGCGCTTATCACGGTATTCAGCGGATTACCTCCTCTGACCTTGCTTCTGCCGGTTATGTTCTGCGGATTCTTCTTTGTGGGGATCCTGTTCGGTAATCTGAACGCCCTTGCAATGCAGCCTCTGGGACAGATGGCCGGCCTTGGCGCAGCCATCATCGGCTCCATGTCGAGTATATTCTCTGTTCCTATCGCCTTGTCTATCGACAGTTTCTTAAACGGCACCCTATATCCTATCGGTTTTGGCTTCCTGATCTTCTTCTCCCTCGCTTTTGTGAGCGTGAGATTTGCGGAAAAGTCGGTGCACTGAAACCGGCGGCAGGGCAGAAGATATGTAAGGGATTCCATACCGCTACTGTGTTTGTTCGTTATTGTTTTGCTTACTCTTTGGAATTTTCTGAAGCTTTGGGATTGTCATTTGTTTGCGCAGACGTTTTATCATCAGAATTGTCTTGCTGAGGTGTTACAGAATTAGTCGAATTTTGAGGCGTTTCAGTTCCATTTTCTGAATCTATAGCGACAGTGATCCGCACTGTTGTTAGTTCCCCTTTATCGCTGATCACTGAAATGACTGAATCACCAATAGCAATAGGGGAAATCGTAATCCGATCATTGGGATCATCACATGAAACTGATGCGACTAATGGAGCAGACGATGAGCAATTGGAAATTGCTTGACCTTTGTAAACTAGAACCTCGCGCTTATAGTTATCCTTATTGTTGCTAATTTTCTTCATCGTCAGGTCTGCGCTTGTCACTTCAACTTTAATGAGGTTATCAGTCATGGAAAAACGCGCATATTTGCCCATTGCTTTCTCCAGTTCCTCTATTTTCGGGATTGCACCAAGTAGTGTATCTCGCATAACTTTCAGAGCCGCCGAAGAACTTACAATAAGGGCGGCGCCTTGTGGGGTCAATTGATCTTCAGGAATCAGGTCTGTCTTATCATTCGCAACCTGTGCACGACTTTGTAGATATAACGCTTCAGCTGCTTCGATGAGCTCAAGAGCCTGCGAATATGCTTTGGCTTTTTCCCCAGCATTAATAATGTTGGCCATGTCGGGTGACAATGCACTTAAGCCGGCTAAGCCTGTGACAACATCAGGGTGAACACCAGTAGAAGCGGAAAAAGCAGAAGCAAGAGCTGCAAAAATAACCTGAAAACTGGCAAATGCTTCTTCTCCGACTCGCCCTTGCTTGACTTTTTTACGCAATGTGTCTTTCAGATAATGTGAAAATAGAAATACTTTTTTGTCATTAATTGAATAATCAACATTAAAGTTCTTCAGGTTTTGAATAGTACCAATGTCATAAGCTGGTACAGGGTTTACTGCAAGGATATGACTTTCCTTGCCTTCGTGAATAGTTGAGCAGCCAGTAAGTACTGAGAAAATAATTAATCCAGTAAGCGTAAAATGTTTTTTCATCCTTGAACACCTTCGTTAATTGACGGAATTTGTTTTAAATAATACGTCGCTGACAACAGGTTCTACGTAGCCCTCGCTTTTTTCGTTACCCTCTTTAGTGGTTTCAATAGGTAATGGTCTGACAACTTTTGGGGTGCATGCGACTATGTCCTTCTTTTTTACTAACTGATTGTTTTCATTGGTTATTTCCCATGTGGTGGGTAGCCAGTAATTAAGATCTCCGAAATCTCCATGTTTAACTGGCAATATTGGCTCTATACCATTTGGAAGAAATTCAATATTGTTAAAAGCTTTAAGTGTTACATTACCGTTAACACCCTCGAAGGCGTTCAATATTGCTGGTAGTGAAGAGCGAACATTTACTTCCGAGCCAAATGTTCTTTTGAGATGATGTTCTGGTTGATCGTGATATTTGTCGATGGAGACCAATAGTGAGCCTGAAGGACCTGCACCCCAGAGGTAATCTTCAGCAACCTCAGAAACTCGGTTCAGTGTAAGGTTGTAAAAATTAGTTTGGGGTGAATTCTTCATAATTTCCGGCACGATAGAGAGGGTTTCCTGTGTGCTTGCTGCTGCTGCCATATAGATAACATCACGCAAGATATCTGATTTTTGCCATTCTGATTGATAGCGTTGCAGTAAATTATTGATCGCGATAGTACCCATACTATGTCCGACTAACGTAAGCCGGATGTCTGCCTCAGGGAATTGACTTTGGAGCGCAAGCAAGCTCTCGAAAAAGGCACCTAGGGAGCTTCCAACACCATCTCTATAATCTTGTTGGAATTCGAGTTCTTTTTGTAGTCTGGCATCTGCATCGCCGGTCGGGTCAAACATATTCCTTGCCCTTCGTTTCATAACCTGCCATGCGTTACCTGCGAATGTCCCATTCCAAATGCCGCCAACTACATATCTGATTGGAGTTAACAGTATAAAAACTCCAACCTTGCCCCTATGCTTTAGAGAGCTTCTCTTGTATACAGAGCGATTTATGTATAAAAAACTCTCTTTGTCTTCAGTATCCGATTTCGCATTTAATCGTACTTTTTTCGCCTCGAAATCTGATGCATCTGTTTTTCCGTTGGGCTTACATTGAAGGTTATTGAATTGTAAGTTAGCTTCTTTCCATACATGAGATAGCAGTACGCTAGGATTAGAGGCCATCCTGTCTTTGTCATTGGTGAACTGATAGTACATGTTGGCAGGAAATTCGCCAATGGAGGTAACTATGTCTTCAAATAAAATAACTGGTGTGGACGCAAACGACAGGTTTGGGTTAACTCGTCGACCTTCCCTGATTGAAAGAAGGTGTTCTTCATATGTACTAAGGGCGCTCGACGGCCAAGATACAAAAATTGGATATTGCCAATCGTTAGTGACAGTTTTGAACCCTGGGTTAGGGTAATTACTAGTGGGGTGGCCGAGCGGTAAGCCCGATTTAATGTATTCTAACTGCTTTGATAGCCGCTCGTCTGAGTTGTCGTAATTGTTTAGACCACCATGAAAATAGACTAAGAATTTTATCGGAACTTTCCTGTCTATAAACATGCTCTTAAAAGACTCGTAGACTGTTTGATTACATGCTTTAAGAGTAAGGCCCATTTGGGCGCACTCATCTAATGTTTGAATAGCTTGATCACTAGTGTGAGTACAATGTGACAGCTTCGACTCGCCCATCTCACCTTCAAGGATGTATTCATTTCGACAGGCTAATTGCAGTGCGCTGGAAAAAATATGCTTGAATCTTTCGTTTACCTCTGAAAGCGTCATGTGACTTTTAAGCTGTTCATCATTAAAAACGAGCGAGTCTGACTGATTATCTGAATTAATAAGGTAGCCATGGCCAGATACCCGAAGAATGTGCCTAGCTACATTTTCTTCGTGTTGGGCACCGTAATAATTATTAGATGCGCACGCAGTTAGCATGACTGAAATTAGTACAAGCCAAACTAATTTAACCATTAAACAAACTCCTTTTGTTTTGATTAAATAATAATCAGTTGTTTTGAGCTGAACAATGATGATTTTTTATTATATTTAAATAGGAACTTACTGAAAAAGTTATCAATCGCTGATTATAACTATACATCTTTGCTAAGTTAAAAAGCTTCTGATAAATAGCAGTTTCATTTGTTCTAAGTTACATTAATCCCTTATTCATGCCGTTTCTGAACGGGAATATCCGTTATGTTGTTTGCTTATATTGTTGGCTGTTTTCTTTACTGCTCGTCAGCTCAAAGAATCAATATTGGACGTGGTAGTTTATGAAATTATCATCAACCGATGCCGTTAAGTATGGCGGCTGGCCATCTCCTGTCTCCGCTCAGGCGGTTGTGCAGGGTAGCCGCGGTCTGTCCTCTCTGGCCGTCGATGGTGACTTTGTTTACTGGGTTGAGTCCCGGCCTGAAGAAGGTGGCCGGTGTACCATCATGCGCAGAAAAAAGGGAAAAAGTGGAGGTGAGCCGCAAGAGGTGCTGCCTGCACCGTGGAATGCAAGAACACGCGTACACGAATACGGTGGCCGTTCCATGTTGGTTAATAACGGCGTGGTCTGGTTTACGCATTTTAATGATCAGCGTGTTTACCGCATGGTCATTGGCGCAGCGCCGGTGGCTATCACTCCGGCAGCAAACATTCGTTTTGGAGCCTTTGAGCTTGATGCGCCCCGTAACCGGCTGATTTGTATCCGCGAAGATCATCGCGTATCCGGTGAGCCGGAGAATACGCTGGTCGCCATTCCGGCTGAAGGGATGTCAGAAGGCGACGTGCTTTTTTCAGGCAGCAGCTTTGTGTCTGCACCCGGCCTGTCCCCGGATGGCAAATCCGTTGCCTTTATCGCATGGAATCATCCGGATATGCCCTGGGATAACACTACGCTGTGGTCGGCTGCCTTTGCCGCTGACGGCAAACTGGAAGGGCTGACAGAACATAACCCGGATACCGGTGAATCGGCTATAGATCCCCAGTGGGATGCTGAAGGTAACCTGTACGTGCTGAGCGACCGGAATAACTGGTGGTCACTGTACCAGGTGTCGGGCACTGCATTTACTCTGTTGTCACCGCAGCCGCAGAATTCAGAGACAGGCGGACCGGCCTGGCAGGTGGGTAAGCATTACTACCGCATCCGTCAGGATGGCTCCATTCTGGCGAATGTGGTTCAGGGAGCCATTGGCCAGCTTTATCTGTTTGACAGAAAAACCGGCGAAATGCATGTGCTGACGCCGGAAAGTGCGGCTATTGAAGACTTTGTTGAGTCGGACTCTGCATTGTATGTCATTCAGGATCCGCAAACCCGCCCGGGTGAACTGATTGCCTTATCTGATTTAACCGCTGACTCCCCTGAAGTCAGTGTGATCACAACCTCCAGTGATTCCACGCTGCCCCCGGCGTGGGTGCCAGCCATTCAGGCAGTGAGTTTCCCGGTGGGTGAAAACGCGAAAGCATACGGCACGTATTTCCCGCCGGCGAATCCGGACGTGTCAGCACCAGAAGGCTGTGCGCCGCCACTCATTGTGATGATCCACGGCGGGCCGACATCAAAAGCGTCACCCACCTATTCAGTGAGTAAGTATTTCTGGACCAGCCGGGGCTTCGGTATTCTCGACCTTAATTATCGCGGCAGTACGGGTTATGGCCGTGAATATCGTCATGCACTTTACGGTGAATGGGGTGTAACCGATGTAGAAGATGCTGTAGCCGGCGCGCAGTGGCTGGCGGATCAGGGGCTGGCAGATGCCGGAAAGCTCATTATTCGCGGTGGCAGTGCCGGTGGCTACACGACGCTTGCGGCCCTGGCGTTCAGTGACGTGTTCAAAGCGGGTGCCAGTCATTATGGTGTCAGCGATCTTGAGGCGCTGGCGGGAGATACCCACAAGTTTGAATCCCGCTATCTTGACCAGGTGATCGGACCGTATCCGGAGCGAAAGGACTTGTACATTGAACGCTCACCCATCCATCATCTCGATGGCTTCAATGCGCCGCTACTGCTGCTACAGGGCCTGGAAGACAAAGTGGTACCTCCAAATCAGTCAGAGATGATTTTCGAAGCACTGAAAGACAAAGGAATTCCGACAGCTTACGTGTCGTTCGAAGGTGAAGGGCATGGTTTCAGAAAGTCTGAGAATATTGTGACAGCCCTGAATGCTGAGCTGTATTTCTATTCTCAGGTGCTGGGCTTTGATACTGCAGAGCCGTTACCGGAAATCGATATTGCAGGGCCTGGTAAATAATCAGCGCAGCGGTATGGCTTACTCAATTCAAGCGCCGGCGTTCTGCCGGTGTTTTTGTTTGCAGATATGGAATTTCAGGCATAAAAAAGCCCGACCAAAATGGTCGGGCAAGAGGGCTTGGTTAAGCACCTAACGACAGAAATCGTTACACACCAATGATGGCTTTCATGTCCGTCATGTAGCCGCGTAATTCTTTACCGATAGCTTCTACACCGGTATTACGGATGGCATCATTTACTTCTACCAGGCGGCGGTTATCAACTTGATTAGAGCTGACATTTAAACCTTTGCCGATAACACTGGTATCGATAGACGGCATAAACTTCTCACGCATCAGCGGTACTGCAGCATTTGCGAACAGGTAGTTACCGTACTCAGCAGTATCGGAAATTACCACGTTCATTTCATACAGACGCTTACGTGCGATAGTGTTTGAAATCAATGGTGTTTCATGCAGTGATTCGTAGTAGGCAGACTCAGGTAAGATACCTGCTTCAACCATTACGTCGAAGGCAACTTCTACACCGCACTTGATCATGGCAACTAACAGGATGCCGTGGTCAAAAAATTCTTGCTCAGTGATTTTACCATCATACTTAGGTGCGTTTTCAAAACCAGACTGACCAGTTTCTTCACGCCATTTAAGCAGGTTGGCATCACCGTTTGCCCAATCTTCCATCATAGTGCGGGAAAACTCGCCGCTGATGATGTCGTCCTGGTGTTTTTCAAACAGCGGACGTAACAGATCGGTCAGTTGTTCAGACAAATCAAACGCTTTGATTTTCGCAGGGTTTGACAGTCTGTCCATCATGTTTGTTACACCACCGATTTTCAGTGCTTCGGTGATGGTTTCCAGACCATACTGAATTAACGCAGCGGCATAGCCGGCGTCGATGCCATCAGCAGTCATTTTTTCAAATGCCAGGATAGCGGCGGCTTGTTGCATACCACATAAAATGGTTTGCTCGCCCATCAGATCTGATTTAACTTCTGCAACAAAAGAAGATTCCAGAACACCTGCACGGTCACCGCCAGTAGCGCTTGCCAGTGCTTTTGCGATATCCCAGCCTTCACCTTTCGGATCGTTCTCAGGGTGAACCGCAATCAGTGTAGGTACACCGAAACCACGCTTATATTCTTCGCGTACTTCAGTACCCGGACACTTAGGTGCACACATCACTACCGTGATGTCTTTACGGATTTGCTGACCTTCTTCAACGATATTAAAACCGTGAGAATAGCCTAATGCAGAACCTTCTTTCATCAGCGGCATTACCGCTTCAACAACGCTTGCGTGCTGCTTATCAGGAGTCAGGTTGTATACCAGATCGGCTTCAGGGATCAGTTCCTGATAGGTACCAACTTTAAATCCGTTGCTGCTTGCACGCTGGAAAGAGTCACGTTTTTCGTCGATTGCTGCCTGACGCAATGCGTAAGCAACATCCAACCCTGAATCTCTCATGTTCAGACCCTGGTTCAGGCCCTGAGCACCACAGCCGACGATAACAACTTTCTTGCCTTTCAAGAACTCACAACCGTCTGTGAATTCGCTGCGCTCCATGAAACGACAGCGACCTAGCTGGTCGAGTTGCTGACGTAGAGACAGAGTATTAAAATAATTAGCCATATAAAATTCCGAACATCATTAATCTAGTCATTATCTACGGGCTCAAAGCCAGTCGATGACCTCGTCGATGACGACTTGCTGCGAAGATTACTTGATCACTTTTGTTTTGAAAAATGATATATTCGCAAAACAGTATTTCATTTTTTGCAATATTTATGGATTTCCGTTCACTTCAACTTTTCAATCATCTCGCATCCAGTTTACATTTCGGTGACACCGCTGAGGCAATGTATGTGTCACCGTCCACGCTAAGTCGTTGTATTCAAAGGCTTGAAGAAGAGTGCGGTGCAGTGTTGCTGAAGCGGAATAACCGTTCTGTGGTCCTTACCCATGCCGGCCATAAGCTGCTGGCGTTCTCTACGGAAGTACTGAAAGACTGGCAATCTTTGCAACGTGAACTGCACGATGACAGCGAAGCATTACAAGGAGAGCTCAGTGTATTTTGCTCGGTAACTGCCAGCCAGAGCCATCTGCCGGCCCTGCTCAGGCAGTTCCGCTCCCGCTATCCCGGTGTGGATATCAGGCTGGTGACCGGTGATCCGGCGCTGGCTAACGAAAAGGTGAAGCATAAGGAATGCGACGTGGCGATCGCCATCCATGCACCTGATTTTCCTACCGATATGACATTCACACCACTGGACAAAGTGCCGCTGGTACTGATTGCTCCCCGTGACTGGCGGCTTACTGAACTGGCTCAGATAGACTGGCGGCGGCATCAGGTGATCATGCCGGAACACGGCCCCACGCGACGGATTGCTTATCACTGGTTTGCAGAACACGGGATAAGACCTAACGTGTATGCTTCTGTGGGAGGCAATGAAGCCATTGTGAGCATGGTCGCACTGGAATGCGGTGTGGGGTTTGTACCTCAGGTTGTGCTGGATCATTCCTCTATGGCAGGCAGTGTCAGCAAAATACAGGTTGGCGATATTGAAGCTTATGAGCTGGGGATCAGCTGTTTGTCTTCCCGCCGGAACGAGCCATTGGTTGATGCTTTATTTCAGATCCCGCTAAGCTGACGGAGCAGATTATCCAGCGCACGGTAGCCCAGTGCCTCTGACAGGTGATTGCGCTGAACCGTATCCTGCCCTTCAAGATCGGCAATGGTTCTGGCCACCTTCAGTGCACGATGAAATGCCCGCATAGAGAGTGACAATTTCTCAGCCGCCATCTGAATAAACTGCGTGTCCTGTGCAGACAGCGCGCACATTTCTGCCAGTGTATTTACCGGCAACATGGCGTTCAGGCTCCCCTGGCGGGCGTACTGTATAGTCTGCGCCTGACTTACTTTTTGCTGTGGCTGGCGGATGTCTTCCGGTTCGTGGTTTTCCGGGGTCAAAGTTAACTGATAGTCCGGTAAGCGGGGCACTTCCACCTGTATGTCGATACGGTCAAGCAGCGGACCGGATATGCGGCTCAGGTATCGCAATATCTGGTCCGGTGGCGTTCGGCCGTCATCTGCATCGCCGGTAGGACTGGGATTCATTGCGGCTATCAACTGGAAACGTGCCGGGAAGGTGGCCTGCCCGGATGCTCTTGAAATATGCACTTCACCGGTTTCAAGCGGTTCGCGGAGTACATCCAGCGCCCGCCTGCCGAACTCTGGCAGTTCATCTAAAAATAGTACACCGTGGTGTGCCAGTGAAACTTCCCCGGGAGCCGGTGATGCACCACCACCGGTAAGTGCAACGGCTGAGCTGGTATGATGGGGAGAGCGGAAAGGACGACAACCGGCAATGATGTCGCGGGTAACGGTATGTTTGACTGAATACAACGCCGCCACATCCAGAGCCTCATCCGCTGACAGTGGCGGCAGTAAGCGGAGCAGCCGGCTGGCAAGTAAACTTTTGCCGGTGCCCGGTGGTCCTGTGAAAAGTAAATTATGCGCGCCGGCCGCTGCGATCATAAGTGCCCGTTTCGCCTGATGCTGGCCATGAATACCTTCCCACACGGGCTGTGCGGAGCCATGAACAGGCTTTACCGGATGGTTTTCATCAGCGGCAAGGGGCTCAAGCCCTGCCAGGTGCAGAAAAACGGAAATTAAAGAATCGGCAGCAAAGCGCCTTGCACGGTCAACCAGTGCGGCTTCATTTTTGTTTGCAGCGGGATGAAACAGTGTGCGGTCTGCAGATCTACAGGCAATGACAGCCGGGATAATGCCGCTGACAGCCATCAGCTCGCCGGTAAGCGACAACTCGCCGGTAAATTCCATTCCGTCACAGGCGCTGTCATTAAGCTGACCATGTGCCATTAAAATACCTATCGCGATGGCGAGGTCGTAACGGCCGCCCTGCTTGGGAATACTTGCCGGAGACAGGTTTACCGTGATCCGTCTGGCCGGAAACTCAAAGCCGCTGTTAACAAGTGCACTGCGAACCCTGTCTCTGGCCTCCTTCACTGAGGTTTCTGCCATACCCACCAGTTGAAATGCCGGCAATCCGTTTGCCAGATGCACTTCCACCCTTACCAGCGGGGCATCAATTCCCGTACCGGCGCGGGTCTTAACCACTGCCATTCCCATGTCCGCACTCCTGTGTTCTTCTGCTGTGCAGTTTACAGAGGTGGCGGATTGGGAATAACTGAACCGGTGAACAGTTCTCAGTCGGGCTTAAATACCGGCAGTTGCCAGTGCCACCGCATAGCACACAGGCGCATGACGACGGTGACAAGCAAAGCAGCCCAGGGGCAGTAATGTTGATCAAAGCCGGAATAAAGCAGCAATGCGTAACTCAATCCGCCGGTAATGCAGGTAATGGCGTAAAGCTCTCCGTTCAGTACCAGCGGGACTTCGCGACATATAACATCACGCAGCAGGCCGCCAAAAACGCCGGTAATCGTCCCCATGGCAATGGCCACAGACATGGGCGCTTCATGAATAAGTGCCTTTTCCATGCCGACGACATTAAATAACGCCAGACCGAAAGCATCGGCGATCAATAGGTAGTGATAGGGAAATCGCGGGCTGACTCTGAGCCACGCAATGGTCGCCAGCGCAGCAATTAAAGTGGTATAGATATAATCTGTATTCTGAATCCAGAATACCGGCAAATCGAGCATAATATCCCGCAGCGTACCGCCACCAATCGCGGTCACCGATGCCAGTACAACGACCCCGAAGCCGTCCATTTTTTTCTGGTAAGCCATTAAGGTGCCGGAAATGGCACAAACAGCCACACCCGCCAGGTTTAACCAGTGAAACCAGTCTGTCATTTCTTTACTCAGCTTTTTTTATTGTTTAACACGCACGCCGGTTAAACGGAAAATCGGCGTTCAGGGCGCAAAATACTTGATTATGGCATGGGTTTCATGCTATTTCTTCACACCATACAGATTCGTGGTCAGCCAGCCACGATCCGGGGGCCTGTTCCGGCCCTTTATAAAATTCCGAACTATCAACAATCCAGTCATAACAAGTCTGTATTCAGGGACTATCCTTTTCTGTGTCGACCTACAGGCGAAATCAGGCGTGAACAGGTGTGTCTGCAACCTTACAAAAGGTGTAAATATTCCTGTCCAGACGCAAGCAGAGTCCGGAGAGGTTATTGGGCACTTCACTGCGGTCATGTATCATTCGTCTTAAGACATTTGTCTTGTCACTTATTTTGTACCGAACTAACGGTTTCAGGCGAACAGCCTGCTACAGGAAGGAATTAACATGGCTAAGCAACCAGCAGAATTTATTTGGTTTAACGGTGAAATCAAGCATTGGAAAGATGCAACTGTGCATGTAATGACACATGCTATTCATTACGGTTCATCTGTCTTTGAAGGGATCCGTGCGTACAACACGCCAGATAAAGGAACCTGCGTCTTCCGTCTGGACGAGCACAACAAGCGTCTGCTGGACTCTGCGAAAATTTACCGCATGACGATTCCTTATACGCTGGACCAAATCAATGAAGCAACCATGGATATCATTCGTAAGAATGAACTGAAATCAGCTTATATCCGTCCAATCGCTTATTACGGTGATATCGGTATGGGTCTGGCTGTACCTTTCGGTACTGAAACTGAGCTGGCCATTGCTGCCTTTGAATGGGGAGCATATTTAGGTGAGGAAGCACTGAAGAATGGTGTGGATGCCGGTATTTCTTCATGGAACCGTCTGGCGGCCAACACCATCCCTACCGGTGCAAAAGCCGGCGGTAACTATCTGTCTTCACAACTTATCTCTATGGAAGCCCGTCGTCATGGTTACGGTGAAGGTATCGCACTGGACCGTAACGGTTATATCTCAGAAGGTGCCGGTGAGAACATCTTTGTTATCCGCAACGGTATTGTATCTACCACTCCGAAGACGGCAGCCATTCTGCCCGGTATCACCCGTGACACGGTTATCACGCTGCTGAAAGAAATGGGCTATGAAGTCCGTGAAGAGAATATCCCGCGTGAAGCGATGTACCTGGCTGACGAAATTCTGATGTGCGGTACAGCAGCTGAAGTAACGCCGGTTCGCAGCGTAGACGGTATTTCAGTAGGTAACGGTGCCCGCGGCCCGATCACTGAGAAAGTACAGGATATGTTCTTTGGCTTGTTCAACGGCAAGACTGAAGATAAATGGAACTGGTTAACGCCGGTTTATAAGTAATTTTTTGAATTGAATTAAGAAACGGGAAAGCATTATGCCCAAGTTACGATCTGCAACCTCCACCCAGGGAAGAAATATGGCCGGCGCACGTGCGCTGTGGCGCGCTACCGGTATGAAAGACACTGATTTCGGTAAGCCGATTATTGCTATTGCCAACTCCTTCACGCAGTTTGTGCCAGGGCATGTGCATTTAAAAGATCTCGGACAACTTGTTGCCCGCAGTGTCGAAGAAGCCGGTGGTGTTGCTAAAGAGTTCAACACCATCGCGGTAGACGACGGCATCGCTATGGGCCACAGCGGTATGCTGTACAGCCTGCCTTCACGGGAAATCATTGCAGATGCCGTTGAATACATGGTGAATGCCCATTGTGCTGATGCCATTGTGTGTATTTCTAACTGCGACAAAATCACCCCGGGAATGCTGATGGCGTCTATGCGTCTGAATGTTCCTGTGGTGTTTGTTTCCGGCGGCCCCATGGAAGCCGGTAAAACCAAGTTGTCAGATCAATTGATTAAGCTGGATCTGGTTGATGCTATGGTTGCTGCTGCGGATGACCGCGTCAGCGACGAGGACACAGACCAGATTGAGCGTTCTGCCTGCCCGACCTGTGGTTCGTGCTCGGGCATGTTCACCGCAAACTCGATGAACTGTTTAACGGAAGCCCTGGGTCTGTCCCTGCCAGGGAACGGTTCTATGCTGGCTACTCACGCTGACCGCGAGAAGCTGTTTAAGCAGGCGGGTAAGCTGATAGTCGAGTTGTGTGAGCGTTACTACAAGAATGATGATGAAACTGCGTTGCCACGCAACATTGCATCTTTCAAGGCATTTGAAAATGCCATGAGTCTGGATATCGCCATGGGCGGTTCTACAAACACCATCCTGCACTTACTGGCAGCGGCTATGGAAGGTGAAGTGCCTTTCACCATGGCAGATATCGACCGTCTGTCACGCAAGGTACCACACCTGTGTAAAGTGGCACCGTCTACACCTAAATATCATATGGAAGACGTGCACCGTGCCGGTGGCGTACTGGGTATTCTTGGTGAACTGAATAAAGCCGGACTGCTGAATCAGGACGTGCATCATGTTCTCGGTAAGACGCTTCCGGAAGTGATCAGCGACTGGGATATCACTAATCCTGAAAACAAAGATGCTGATACTTTCTTCCGTGCAGGCCCTGCAGGTATCCGCACTACGCAGGCATTCAGTCAGGATTGTCGCTGGGATGAAGCCGATGCCGACCGTAGCGAAGGCTGTATCCGCGATCTTGAACATGCTTACAGCAAGGACGGTGGTCTGGCGGTACTGTACGGTAACCTGGCGGTTGATGGCTGTATCGTGAAAACTGCGGGTGTGGATGAATCTATCCTCAAATTTACCGGTTCTGCGAAAATTTACGAAAGCCAGGATGATGCGGTAGCAGGCATCCTGGGTGACGAAGTGAAAGCCGGTGATGTGGTTATCATTCGTTATGAAGGTCCGAAAGGTGGCCCGGGCATGCAGGAAATGCTGTACCCGACCTCCTACCTGAAATCGAAAGGTCTGGGTAAAGCCTGTGCACTGATCACTGACGGACGTTTCTCTGGCGGTACCAGCGGTTTGTCTATTGGTCACTGTTCACCGGAAGCGGCCAGCGGTGGCGGCATTGGTCTGGTGGAAGACGGCGATAAGATTGAAATTGATATCCCTAACCGGACTATCAACATTGCGATTTCTGACGAGGAACTGGCTCACCGCCGTGCGGCGATGGAAGCCAGCGACAAGCCCTGGAAACCGAAGAACCGCGAACGTAAAGTGTCTCTGTCACTGAAGAACTTTGCCATGCTGGCTACCAGTGCAGACAAAGGTGCTGTGCGGGATGCCTCTAAATTGGAAGACATATGACCGTCAGCGATCACGAATACCTCAAAAAGGTCTTGTTAGCGCCGGTTTATGAAGTTGCGGTTAACAGCGAGTTGTCTGTGTTATCCAGACTCTCGCAGTTAACAGGTAATGATATTTATCTGAAACGTGAAGATCAGCAGCCAGTTAAATCATTCAAGCTGCGCGGTGCTTACACCAGATTAAGTGCGCTGAGCAAAGCGCAACTGGATGCTGGTGTTATTGCAGCATCTGCAGGCAATCACGCTCAGGGTCTTGCATACGGTGCGAAGAAGAAAGGCGTACATGCCACCATCGTAATGCCGGAAACTACGCCGGACATCAAGGTGGATGCGGTACGTCGCTTCGGCGGCCACTTCGCCAACATTGTGCTCCACGGTACAAATTTCGATATGGCCAGCAAGCACGCGCAGATGCTGGCGAAAACTCACGGCTACACCTTTATTCCTCCGTTTGATGACCCTGATGTTATTGCCGGCCAGGGAACTGTAGCCCGGGAGCTGCTGGAGCAAAATCCTAACCTGGATATTCTGTTTGTGGCTATCGGCGGTGGTGGTCTGGCTGCGGGTATCGCGGTATACCTCAAACAACTGAAGCCGGACATCAAAATCATCGGTGTCGAGTCGGAAGAATCAGCCTGCTTTAAGGCGGCCATGGAAGCCGGTGAAATCGTGACTCTGCCCTCGGTGGGTATTTTCGCCGACGGTGTTGCGGTAAAAACTATGGGGACAGAAACGTTCCGTCTGTGTGAAAGATTGCTGGACGGCGTGATCACTGTTACCAATGACGAAATATGTTCGGCAATCAAAGATATTTTCGATGACACCCGTGTTATCGCAGAGCCTGCCGGTGCGATGTCTGTGGCGGCTATTAAGAAATATGTGGCAGAGCATAATATCAAGGGCAAGAAGCTGGGTGGTATTCTGTGCGGTGCCAACATTAATTTTCACACGCTGCGTTATGTGTCTGAGCGTTGTGAATTAGGTGAGCAGAAAGAAGCTGTTTTTGCAGTGAAGATCCCCGAGCGTAAGGGGGCTTTCAAGCAATTCTGTGAAGTCCTTGGCGGTAAAGCTATCACTGAATTCAATTACCGTTTTGCTAACGGGAAAGACGCGCACATCTTTGTGGGTGTAAATCTTAAAGGCGGTAAGCAGGAGTTTTCTGCGCTTAATGACTCGCTGACTGAACAGGGCTACGACTGCTTCAATATGAGCGACAACGAACTTGCGAAGCTGCATGTACGCCATATGGTTGGCGGCAGACCGCCGGCGTTGCTGAATGAAGCGGTGTTTACTTTCGAGTTTCCTGAGCACCCGGGGGCGTTACTTAAATTCCTTGGAACGCTGGGTGAACGCTGGAATATAACACTGTTCCATTACCGTAATCATGGTGCCGCTGAAGGCCTGGTACTTGCCGGTTTTGAAATACCACCGGAAAGCCGTGATGAATTTAATGCTCACTTGCAGCAGTTAAGCTACGAGTTTAAAGAGGTCACAGACGACCCCGCGTATAAATTCTTCCTGTCATAAAAAAGGGGCTGAACAGCCCCTTTTTTATGTCTGAATGAACTGGAACAGGCTACTTACCAACGGCCTGACGCAATTGCTTCGCATCAAATATCTGAATAGTGTCGAGCACAGGGCCCGGTGAGTCCTGATTGCCGCCAATCAGATAAACAGCGTCGTTGTAGGTAACCGCTTTTGCGTGTCTGACACCGGTCATGGATAAGTCGCTTTGATGCCAGGTGCCAGCCTTAAAGTCGTAAGTCCACACAGCATCAAGATTGTTGTAGTCACCAAACACTATCAGGTAATCACGCCACACGGTGGTGGTATGTGCACTGACAGGCACCGGCAGCGGAGGCAGAGATTTCCACTTTTTAGTCGCCGGATCGTACTGTTCAAACACATCCAGTTGCTCTTCACCAGTGTAACCGCCAACGACATAAATTTTATTTTGCCATGTGACAGCAGAGGTGGACTTGGCTGTGGGCATCGGCGCGCCCAGAGACCACTCGTCCTTGCTGATATCATAAACTGCCATCAGTGCTGTAGGTTTAAGCTTGCGGGTCTGCCAGTCGTGGTGAGAGCCGCCCAGCACATAGATTTTGCCATCCAGATATACTGCGGTGTTAGTACGCGTAGGGTAAGGTAATGTCGCCGCTTTAGTCACTTTACGGGTTACGGTATTAAACACCTCGACGGTGCTTTCATAGTTTGCCCGTTGTTTTGACGCAGAGATCCCGCCAATCAGATACACGTGGTTATTGTCATCGTAAACCGACGAAAAATAGCGGCGGGGAATAATATGGTTTTTCAGTACCTGCACGTTTTTGGTCGCCGGGTCGAGAATTTCCACATCATTCAGCAGACCCTTCTGGTTACTGCCACCAAACACAAATATGGTTTTCTGATCGGTAGCTGCACCGGCACCAAGACGGGGACTCTCCAGCTTGAACCCTGCCGGTTTCCGGTATTCACTGATATCCGGTACAGATGAACATGACGCCAGCATCAGTGTCACTGCGAAGGCAAATAAATATCGACAAGTGCCCTGTATCATAACTTTCCTTTTCACTTTTACACGTGGATCCGTTACCCGCACGTTGCTTCCACATTCTGCAAGTGCTGGGTAATTTCAGGCCACACCAGAGACAACACATCCTGGCGCAGCGCATCGCTTTCTTCAGAATACTTCAGACTGCCATCCGGCGCAGAATCCAGCCAGTGGTTCTCCCGCAGGGCAGAAATGAAAGAAGAAAGCACATTCTTGTCGTAAAACTCCGGAGAGTTCATGCCGTATAAGGTTGACAGACGTTCCGCCACCTGACGGCTGGTCCGTTCCAGACTATTGCGGCTTATCACCCGATCACGCTCGATAATGGTAAGTACCACCGCGTAGCGCTGGAAAGTTTCCTGCATACACCGGCTCAGCAGCCAGGCTGAATGGAACGCCCGGTCTGATGATGCCGGCGGATGCAACAGTCCCTGCTCCATCTCTGTCAGCATGCCTTGTTCCAGCAAAGTGGTGATGAGCTTGTCGGTGTAAGCCAGCGCCTCATCCTGAGTCATGTAGATAAAAAGCTCACGTTGCAGCAAAGGATACAGTGCTGCCATCAGGCGTAATATCTCATGACGGTGAATGCCGGGCCGGCCGAAGACAGCTGAAAGGATAACGCCGGGCAAGGCAAACAAATGAAGAATATTATTTCTGTAATATGTAAGGAATACAGCGGCATCTTTTAGTGGCGCGATCATCGTGCCGTAGCCATCCTGACTGATATCAAAACGTTTCAACGCCAGGGTTTCTTCCAGCATGGTTCTGCCGTTGCTGGCGGGAATGGTGGCGTCATCACTGTACGGCGCACTGCGCAGCAAAGCCAGGTAGTTGTCCATCACCCTGACCAGCTCTTTTTCCGTCATGGTCTGTGTTTTAGACGACAACAAACATAAAGAAATCAGCGCCATACCGTTAATGGCAGCATTTCGGTTAATACGCAGCATTACCTCGTGGGCCAGATCGTTAACCAGTGGCGTCAGCCAGTTTGGTTTTTTCTCCGGGTCTGCAGGTAAGGTTTCACGCCAGTCAGGAACGCTTTGTTCAAGGAACTGATTCAACTGAATCGGCTCACCGAAGTTTACGTAACCGTGGCCATAATTTTTCAGTTTTCTGATGGCAGAAAACACCTGCAAATTAGACTCTTTCTTTTTGCCGCTGCCTTTCAGTTCACTGAGATAGCTTTTTACTTCCATCACGTTTTCGTACCCGATGTACACGGGCACAATACTCACAGGACGTTGAACACCTTTAAGTACTGCCTGCATAGTCATGGCAAGCATACCGGTTTTAGGCGGGATCAGACGACCTGTGCGGCTGCGGCCACCTTCCGGATAATATTTAACGGAATAGCCTTTATTAAACAGTAATTCCAGATATTCACGGAAAACCGCAGTGTAAAGCTTATTACCGGCAAAACTGCGGCGCAGGAAGAAGGCGCCGCTACGACGGAAAATGGGACCCGCCGGCCAGAAGTTAAGATTGATACCCGCAGCAATATGAGGTGTCACCATACCTTCGTGGTAAATCACATAGGTCAGTAACATGTAATCCATATGACTGCGATGACAGGGCACGTAGATGATCTCATGACCGTTGGCAGCCAGTTCACGGATCCGCTCACTGTGGCCCACACTGATACCGTTGTAAATCTTGTTCCAGATTCGGGTAAGTATGCGATCGCCGAACCGGATCAGGCCTTCACGGTAATCTGCGGCAATCTCATCGATATACTCTCTGACAGCTTCTTTAGGATCCTGTTTCTTTGCCTTTTTCGACGCAGATTCTTCAGCCATGGCCCGTTTAACCGCTTCCGATCCCAGGATAGCATTGTGCAGTTCCTGACGTTCGAGCAATGTCGGGCCCGTCATACTCTGGCGCTTACGATGGAAGTGAGTACTTGCTACGCGCACAAGTTTGTGAGCAATCGAGTCATCCGTACCCCGCTGGGTCGACATTTCTCTCGCTGATACGGCTTTGCTAAAATTAATGAAGTTATCGCGGCCCAGAAACATCACGATAAAGAATTTTCGCAGCCAGCTTGGTGAGGCATGATGGGCAATTAAATCACTCAGACCGGGTTTACCTTTACCCGGCGCACGTCCCCAGGTAACGAATACCGGTACAACCTGCACATCTACATCTTCATGGTCACGATGCAAGTGGAAAAGATCTGAGAATATTGATTCTACATCCGTCTGGGACGGCTGCCCGAACAAGGGTTCCGTTTTACGCAGAAAGACACTGGCGGGATAGGTTTTGCCGGCCAGTTCGACATCTTTCACAGGGCTGGGCAAACCTAACCGCTGTGTGCACATACGCAGCGCAAGCTGGTCGGTCACAGAGTTGGTGGGCAGCAGATAAATGATCGGCTTAGTGCGGTCGATACCCAGTTCTTTTTCGACATTCGCGGGAATGTTGTGGTCTTTCACCAGCAACTTTACGGGATAATGAAACACTGACAAAAGCGTTTTGCGCATCCACGACATGAAAATGGAATCCTGTGTTGAGAAAACGGGCGCAGTCTACCATAAATTTACTGCGATCCAGATGAACATAAGACGGGGTTACCATGATAGGGGGTCTTTGGGCCTGAGTCACCCTCAGTGCGCCAGTTTATCGCTGATTTTTTGTGCTGCAAAACCGCCGCAGGTGGCAATGATTCCTGTGGCCACGGTTCCCCATATCCAGTCAATCAAAGTCATATTCAATGGCCAGTCCCGGATAATGGAATAGCAGGTCAGATTGTAGGTGCCGTAGGCGGTAGCCCCCAGGGCCAGGCCCGCTAATGAAGTATGAATCAGGTTCTTTCCGGCATAAGGACGTATCGTTAAACAGACGACCGAAGCACAGTAAAGCAGATAGAATGCGATCCATGGCCAGGTAATAAATTGCGGTCGCAATAGACTTTCAAACGCTTCACGATACAACGGCATAGCAATAACGCCCAGCCAGACTGCGTCCAGGCAGGCAAAAGCCAGTAGTACGGCGATGTATGCGCCGGTGAGTGTTTTAAAAGAATAATGCATAAGATCATAAACGGAAAAAGCGCGTAAAAGGTTCAGCGAAAAAATAGCTCAACCGTTTATCGCAACATAAGCCATACTAAACAGACTTACCCTGTGGCGATGACAGGTTTATTTACTGTTCACCCTACAACGATAAAAGGACAGAACGCGGGGATACCATGCAGAAAAAATTGTTTGAATTCGGTGATTTATTTTGGGTTCCGGAGTTTTATCACGCCTTTCTGCGTCGCTTTATGGGCGCATTGTATAAAGTATTCGGCTATCACAGATTATGGTTGCCTGAGCTGAACCGCTTTATCAACAAAGCCGGCGGCACAGTGATGGATCCTTGTGCCGGCAGTGGCTATGTCAACGAACTGTTGATGAAGGAGCTGGGTAAGAAAGATCTGCGTTTTTACCTGTCGGATTTCATGATTGATAAAAACCCGGAATTCCGTGAGCGCATCAACAATCTGGGTGATGACCGTATTCATTATCTGGAACAACCCATTGACGTGCTGAAAGACAATCCGGATTTCCGCTGCCCGAAAATCTTTATTAACTCTTTCCACCACTTTGACAACGAACAGGTGGCGCAGATCTTCAAGCTCAATCTGTCACACGGTGACGATGTGCTGGTGCTGGAGTATTGTGATAACTCCTTTATGAGTTACGTGTCTATGCTGTTAGGCCCGCTGGTGGCGATGATCATGTTACCGTTTATCACCGAGCGCCGGCTATTGCTGGTGACTGCCATTTTCACCTATCTGATCCCGGTAGTACCGGTGATGTTATTGTGGGACGGCATTGTATCGAGCCTGCGTTGCTATTCGAACAAGTCCATTAAAGCCGTACTGAAAGATGCCGGATTTGACGATGTAACGGTAACTTCGACCTTTCGTCGCAGTTTATTATATCCGGCGGGAGTAACGGCACATCACATCGAGGCGCCGTCTGCCGCTAAGGCTGAATAAGCGGTTTTAACTGCAGATATACGCTGTCCTGCGGATACACCTTACCCAGTGCCGTGACTGCTTTCTGGAGCATCACGGCGTTTTTGCTTAAATAGGCGTATTTAGCGCGTGTTGTCAGCAAATCATAATCGCCCGGCCATCTTGTCGCCGCGTCATCCAGCACCGTGAGTGCTTTTTCGGGTTGTTTGAGCTGCCACAAGGATACGCCGTAAACAAAGGCGAAACGCGGGCTGGCATCTTCAGCCCGGGCGGCCTTTTCCAGATGCGTCGTCGCTTCTTCATATCGCTTGTCCCGCACCAGCATCAGTCCGTAGGCAAACTGCACGGCTCCGGAATCCGGTGCGATGGTCAGTGCATTTGTCAGATATTTTTTCGCGCCGTCCTCATTACCCATGTTGCGTAAAAAATCGGCAAAGCTCAGCAGAGCCGGTAAGTTGGCAGGGTCAATGCGAAGCGCCGCCTCGTAATACATTTTTGCGTCGATTATGTTTCCTTTACGCAAAGCCAGCTGGGCCAGACCCGTGTTGGCGCCCGGGTGATCCCGCGTGGCCAGTAATGTTGCTTCATATTCTGCTAAAAGGGGGCTGATTTGCGCCTCCGGCAGAATACTGTCTGCCGGCGCATTCAGCAGTGCCGCTGCCACCTCACTGCGTACAGACAATGCCGGATCATCTGCAAGTGAGGCCAGTACAGCTGCCTGTTGCTGAGCTGATAATGACGGTGCTGCCATGGCAGCGCCCCGGCGTAAAGCCGCAGATGGAGAAGCCGCATGGGCTTTTATCAGTTTTACGGCTTGCTGCGGCGCCTGAGCGGCCACTTTTCTGGTCAGGGCACTGGTGAGTAAATCAGGCAGCGTAATTTTTAGATCAGTAAGCAGTGATACGGATTCAGCAATGGCTGCGGGATCCCACGTGGTTAATGCCGCATTTAACTTTGCCCATTCACCTGAGGTATCCGGCGATGCGCCGTCACGGGCTGGCCATTTTTCAACCGCATCGCGCAGCCAGGCCGTGGATTTGTCTTCGTGACAGGTGGCGCAGGGTCGTACACTGTCTTCATTCAGGGCAGAAGGCCGGTGGAATTTATGATCCCGTCTGTCATCCACGCCCATGTAGGTGCGCGCGGGCATATGACAGTCCAGGCAGTTGGCGTCTTTATGCCCGAAGGTATGGGTGTCGGCCATGAATACGTCAGGACGGTGACACGTTGCACACACCTGTGCATCGGGCAGGCGGGTTTTGCCTGAGTGGGGATCATGACAATGGATACAGGTAACACCAGCCTGCGCCATTTTGCTCTGCATAAATGAACCGAGTACAAAAACTTCATCACGGATTTGACCGTCACTGAAATATAGCGATTCGTCGATGGCATCTAACTGGAATTGCTGGTGGTATGGCTGTGTCAGATCCGGTTCACCTAATTCTGCTCTGCGGCTGTGGCACCCTCCGCAGGTATTCAGGGCAAGTTCACTGATTGGGGCGGGAGAAGACTGAGGCCGTGCAATGGCGTCTCCTGGCTTAAAATGAAAAGCGATGGCTTTGCCCAGTGCTTTAAGGCCAGTGTTGGTTGCGCTTAACGTGCCTTCACCGGCCAGTTTGATATGTTCACTGCCCGGGCCATGGCAGCTTTCACAGGCCACATTAACGTCTGAGTAGGTAGTATCGAACGTATTATTAACGGGGTCATAGTGCTTTTGTAAATTGGTCGAGTGGCAGGAAGCACACCGGCTGTTCCAGTTTTGATAGTATCCTGTCCAGAAAAAAGGATGTTCCGGATCGGTGACTTCATTGTTCTGCAACTGATACCAACGTTGCCCGCCCTGCTCTGCCGGCCGGCTGTCCCATGCCACATCAAAAGCTTGCAGCCGTCCTCCGGTTGTCCGCAATAAATACTGCTGCAGTGGTCTGAAGCCGAACGTATAAACCACGTCGAACGTTTGTTTTTCTCCCTGCCCGTTCAGCGTTTCGACAAAGTAAGCATCACCTTCTTTGAAGAAACGGGAAGTGCGGGCTCCCGCACTGAAAGTCATGTCGTTAAAGTTTCCCAGCACGCTTTCGTCACTGGCAGGCAGCATGCTGTGATAGTGATCAGACTGACGCCAGGCGTCCCCTTCCTTCTGATGGCAGGACAGGCAGGCTTCCGCACCGGTGTAGTGCTTATCGCTACTGGCTGTGGCGGTAAAGGTAATGCATAAAAACAGGGCTGCCAGGCAGCCCCTTATCAGGTTGTTCACTATTATCTGCTTTTCGTTACTGACAAAGTCGCGACCCTTTTTGACACTTATCAAGCTGGTTTTCAACCGGTTTAATGCTTGCCGCGTGCTGTTTCCGCAGTGCAGCTAGCTCTGCAACAATGGCTTTTTTCTCTGAAGCAATGTTGTATTTCTCGGAAGGATCGGCGTTCAGGTCAAACAATAACGGCTCTGCCAGTGTTTCTCCGGGGTTACCGCCATAGCCTTCTTTGTAAATAAAGTGGGCTTTGTAGCGGCCTTTACGGACAGCGAACACTTTTGCTCCGCGGTAGTAAAAATACACATCACGGACTGCATCTTCACCGTCCAGAAGTGTGCTTTTAACTGAATAACCGTCGCTGTCTTTGGGAATTTCACCACCGGCTAAATCGACCAGTGTGGGCAGTAAATCAATGGTGGAACCAATATCGTGACGTATCCCCGGTTTGATATGTCCTGGCCACCAGAAGATGCCGGGAACACGCATTCCCCCCTCAAAAACGTCGGCTTTACCACCGCGAAGCAGTCCGGCACTGCCGCCCATGGTTTCGAACCACAGCCAGGGGCCGTTATCCGAACTGAAAATCACCAGCGTGTTGTCATCGATGCCTTCATCTTTCAATGTTTGCAGAATTTGACCTACCGACCAGTCCAGTTCTTCTACCACATCGCCGTAAAGGCCTTGTGTGCTGCGTCCTTCGAATTCCTCCGATGCGAACAGTGGCACATGAGGCATCGCATGGGCGATGTACAAAAAGAACGGATTGTCTTTATGAGATTTAATGTAATCCTGTGCCTTTGCGGTATAGGTTTTGGTGATTTGATGCTGGTCTGGCGCACGTTCAATGACTTCCTCTCCCTGCATCAGTGGTACACGGAAGTATTCTGATTCGGGGTTTGTCCACTGTTTGCCTTTATTCCAGTTTTTAACGCTCCAGTCCGGACCATTTAACTGCTGAATTTTCTCAAAATCCTGATCCATATCGTTGGAGTAAGGAATACCAAACCAGCTGTCGAACCCGTGATTGACCGGCAGGTATTGTGGCAGATGGCCAATATGCCATTTACCAATCATCGCCGTGTCGTAGCCCTGTGTTTTGAGTGCTTCAGGTATGGTGGTTGCGCTGTCCGGCATGCCCCCTAAGGAGTCTTCGCGGAAAACCTGACGCATCGGCGTGGATGATGCCAATCCCGCACGAACGGGATATTGTCCCAGCATCAGACCGGCGCGGCTGGGGGAACACACCGGAGCAGCCACGTAGAAATTTGTCCATTTCTGTCCCTCCATCGCCATTTTATCCAGATTAGGCGTGGTGAGTGTAGGATGACCGTTATTGCTCATGTCGCCATAACCCATATCGTCAGCGAAAATGATAATGACATTGGGTTGCCCGGTGCTTTTTGCGCTGGCTGGAAATGCAGGTAGCAAACATGCTGCGCCGATGGTGGCAGATAACAGTGTTGCTACAGAAAACTTAGTCATGATGATATTGCTCCACATTACTTTCCTGATAGCCATAGCGGACGGCTTTTGCTTCGATATAACTGTTGGGTTGAACAGGAACGGGTTGGGTATACAGTTGCCAGGGCTCCCCGGCTGCCATTCGCCAGGCAACGGATGCATTGTCACTGGACGAGGTAATCGCAACGCACACCTGCCGGTGACATTCAGTCAATTTAAATTGCGGGCTGGCGGTCACCGGCTGTTCAAACCCCGGCCACATGGCCCTGACCATACTGGTTTCCGGCTCAGTGCTTTTATCATGAACCTGTACCTCCCAGTTTTTCAGCGCTTTCTTCATCCGGCTCAGGCGTGCTTTTTGTGACGGATCGTCTGCCAGGTTGCGGGTTTCCCAGGGATCATTGTCTGTATCGTAAAGTTCATCACCGGGCCTGGGAGCTTCAAAGTAAAACTGCTGTGCGGGATTAAGGCTTTGTTTATCCAGCCCTTCCCACCAGGCAATCATCACAGGAAACATGTCGCGGAAAACCAGTGGTCTGAAGTACGGCAGTTCAGGCATGTCATTTCTGATGTATTTAAAGCGGAGATCTCTTACGGCGCGCACTTTATCCGGCACCATATCCATGCGGTCTCTGGCTGCGTAGATATACTCTCTCTGTTCGCCGGAAAAGATACCGGTGCCCTGCAAAAAATCATGGAGCGGTGCACCGGCAAAGGATAAAAACGTGGGCGCAAAATCCACCATAGAAATTAACTTATCGTTTTGTGTACCGGCGTACCACAGGTGTGTCAGGGTAATAAGGCGGCACGGTAACGGAAGCCGGGTCGGTGACGGCCTGCACCCTTGCCAGATCTTGTTTGATTAAATCCGTAAAGCCCTTAAATTTTTCTGCGGCTTTACCGTCTTCTGTTAACAGGTGTCCTTCGTGAGTCGACATCAGGTTTATCATTGCGAAGAATGGTTTCCCGCCGGAGAGTTCATTCCATAAATCTGCTTTCAGTGGCGAAAAATAGTTACCAATATCTTTATCCCAGAGGGTCGAAGGTGTGCCGAACTGGTAATCCTTCTTGGCGAAATTCACCGTTTCATAACCGGCCCGCCGGAGCAGTTCCGGAAATGCTTTCATCTGCGCGGGAGTAACGGTTTCGTACCCGGTTTTACCATTCGGCAAAGGTAACTGGGAGGTACGCATTTGATGGGTTCCCATGGAAATGGGATACATACCGGATATGAGTGCAGAGCGGTTCGGCGCACACACGCCGGCCGCTGCATAAACGTTGGTAAAGCGAATGCCTTGCTCAGCGAGTGCATCAATATTTGGGGTCTTAGCAATCTCATCGCCGAAGGTTCCTATGCGCGGACTCAGATCTTCGGCAACGATGAACAAGATGTTGGGTTGCTTTCCCCATGCGGTTAGGGATAAACCGGCAACAACGGTGAAAGTTAACCAGCGTAACATTCGCATTTACCAAACTCCTTAGTGACGCGGCTTGTCAGCCGTTTTTTCCATCCACGGGAAGTACATTTCACCTTTGCGCTGCATGTCGATTTTCATCGGCGTATCAGGAAACAGTCCCATGTACATGTCTTTGCGGTTGGGCTCAACCAGCCACCAGTCCGGGAAAGGAGCGGCCTTCAACCCGTCTTTCTTGCGCAGGTTCATACCTTCAGCCAGCCTTGCGTTAAAGGGTACCGAGGGCTTGCTGTTATCAGCAGGACGCAGAGCGGCGTAGAGCGCCTGACGCAGTGGCAGTAACTCATGAGCATATTTCGGATCGCGGATAAGGTTATGCATTTCTTCCGGGTCGTTTTTCAGATCGTAAAGTTCTTCGATGTCCCAGACACCGTGATACTGGATGTATTTAAGATCGCCGCGACGAATGGCGAAGGTGGTCGGCGTCATGGGGAAAGACCATTCCCAGTAGTACTCATAAACAAAATCAGGTGACTGCCACTCGTCTTCTGCTACCTTGCCGGATGCCACGGGTAAAAAGCTTTTTCCTTCAAACTGTTCAGGTTGCGCAGCGCCCGCCAGTTCGAGGAAAGTAGGAGCCATATCCAGATTTCTCACCAGTGCTTCATTGGTCGCACCTTGTGGCAGCAGGCCCGGCGCGCTGATCACCAGAGGAACGCGTACTGAGCCTTCATAAGCATTGCGCTTGTCGATAAGGCCGTGATCGCCAATCAGAAATCCGTTGTCAGAGTAAAATACCACCATGGTATTGTCGTACAGATCGTTGTCTTTCAGGTACTGCACTAACTCGCCCAGGCTGTCATCAACGGCTGACAAGGTGGCGTAATACTCTTTGAGGTATGCTTCCATAGTGCGGTCGCTGGCATAGAAAAAGTCAGTGCCGTGCCAGCTGTTGCGCTGGTTATGTACCCACATGGGCTTGTTTTTAGCGTCCTCTTCTGTCACCACCGCTGAGTCCGGTAATTTGAAATCCACATCATCGTACTGTCCTTTATGGCGCTCAGCCGGCGTGGCATCGGAATGCACGGCTTTATGGCTCAGGTACATGAAAAATGGCTGGTTTCCTTTCACATCATTTTTCAGCCAGTCCAGTGCGTAATCCGTCAGCTCGTCAGTGATGTAGCCTTTCTGATTAACGTGTTTACCGTCCACGTTGAGCTGATTCACCATACCTTTCGCCAGCATCGGAGCCGGAATGGCGTCAGTCGGATAATACGCTCCCTGTCCGGGAAAGCTGACCCATTTATCAAATCCGTCACGGGGCATATCTGAATGGCTGCCCATGTGCCACTTACCGAAAAAACCGGTTTGATAGCCTGCCTGTTGCAGGTATTTGGGAAAGAAGGTCAGGCCTTCTTCACTGGAGTTATTGTTATCAACAATCTTGTGGTTACGGGCGGTCATGCCGGTAAGAATGGTGGCGCGGCTGGGTGAACACAGTGAAGATGTCACTACCGCATTGGGAAAATACACACCGGTTTCAGCCAGTTTATCAATGTTCGGGGTTTGCAGTTCTTCCTGCAGAAAACCCATACCGTCGTAGCGAAGGTCATCCATCAGTACAAAAATAACGTTACGCTGTTGTTCTGCAGCGCTGGCATTCATCGACAAGCTTAAGGCGATGGCGCTGGCAGCAGTTAACAGCTTCTTAGTGAATGTGTCGGGCATGGTTGCTTATTCCGTATTCGTAAAAGTGAAAGAGTGCGGATAAAAGCAACGTTGTCTTTTATCCGCGAAATGTACCACCGGGTTAGTAAGCGCCGAAGCGGTATGTAAATTCAACACCCATATAACGCTGGAAGTCTCTGGTCAGCTGCGCGTTAATGTTGCTCTGATCAAAGATAGCGGTACCGATTTGAGCAACATAGGTGTCGTTGAGTGCGTTTTTCGCAAATACACTGGCGACCCATTTACCGTCATCAGCCTGCAGACCGACAGTCAGATCCAATACGCTGTAGCTTGGCAGAATAAGATACGGTGCCTGGTTCTGATTCATCTGGGTTTCATCCTGCCAGCGGTAATTGGCGCTGACGAACATATCCATGTCGCCGTCCAGGTAGATGTTGTATTTGCCGGACAAAGTAAACTTGGTATCCGGAGAGTTAGGCACATCTCCGCCGGTAATCGACTGGAAGCCGTCAATACAGCCTTGTGCTGCTGTTTGATTGAAATAGCATTGTTGATCCTGGAATTCACCGTAGGTTGCATCGATAAAGGCGACACCACCACTGATCAGTAACTCAGGGACAGGCTTGGCGTTAAACTCTACTTCCAGACCTTCGGTGATCACTTCACCGGCGCTGGTGAGTGAGAAGGTCACCGTTTCCGGGTTGTAAGCCTGACCCTGGAAATTCTCGAAGGTAGTGTGGAAACCGGTGACAGACAGACGCAATCTGCGGTCGAAAAACTCTGAACGCACGCCGCCTTCCCAGGCTTTGTTTGTTTCCGCCGGTACCGGTGCGGTTCGGCTTTCGTTCAGCGAGAAAATCAGGTCGAACGCAGGGGCTTTGTAACCTTCGGCATAGCTACCGAAAATCATGGTGGTATCGTTGATATCGTACGACAGCGCCAGGCGACCTGTCAGTGCGTCGTCTTCGGTTTCATTGGTGAAATACCCGGCTGACGCAGGCAGTGCCGGTAATCCTGAGAACGGGCCGGTAATGACTGTAGCGCCGCGGGCGAAATCAAAAGATATTTCATCTTTGGTGTAGCGCAGGCCCAATGACGCAGTAAAATCTTCGGTTACATCCCAGTCTGCCTGACCAAAGAATGCGTAGTTGCGGGTATCAACTTTTGAGTCCATCGCAGCAAAACCGATGCCTGAGCCTTCTTCTGAACAGGCGACAGTGCCCACAGCCGGATCGTAGGCATCGGCGCAGCGCATCACTTCACGTTCAAAATAACGCTCAACGGTTTGCTCCCAGTAGAATGCACCCGCTGTCAGGAAAATATTATCAGTGGCCTGGCCGGATAAACGCAGTTCCTGTGAGAACTGGGTTTGTTGCTGATCGCCGCCGCCGGAAGCGCCGTTTTTGGTGAACAGTACATGGCCTGTTACCGGCGACGTGTACGGATTGATATCTGCATCCTGAGCTGTTTCCAGGGTGAAGCCGCGATAAGCAGTAATTGAGGTCAGCGCAAAGTCTTCAAAGCTGTGGTTGTATTCAACTGAGATCCCGCCGGTTTCAGTGTTGGAATATGCCGGACTGGCAATCTTGACCTTGTTGTTACCCCAGGATACATCCACGTCGGCATAGTCTTCTCCTAACTGATGCAAGTCTGCCAGTGAACCCCGGCCAATACTTTGTAAAACTGACGTACAGCAGTCCCTTTCCTGCTTGGAATAATCGGCAATAATATAAACGTTGTCATTCATACCCAGGTCGATATCGAGTTTACCTCTTACACCTTTACTTTCGTCTCCGTTGATGGTGTCGCCATTAGTAACATTTTCCACAAAACCATCGAAATCACGGTTATAAAAAGACAACCGTCCGCGCACATTGTCACTGATCGGGCCGGTCACCTGACCCATCATGCCCCAGGCGTCATCATCAGTGAGCGTAAGGCGGACTTCACCAAAGAATGAATCTTCCGGACGTTTAGTAAAAATACTCAGTACACCACCGGAAGCATTTTTACCAAACAAGGTGCCCTGCGGTCCGCGTAGTACTTCAACCCGGTCAATATCTGCCAGATCCGACAAAAACTGTACCGTACGGCCAAGGGGGACACCGTCAATGACTGTACTGACAGTAGGTTCAACAGCAGTCTGGAACGCGGTGGTACCAATCCCGCGAATGTTCACACCGGAACCACGCATATCGCCGGACTGGTTAAATGTCACCGACGGACTTACCTGAACTAAGTCCTGGAATTCTGTGGCCTGAGCGGCATCTAAAATTTCGCCGGATACTGTGGTAACGGCAACCGGTACTTCCATGAAGCCCTGTACCCGCTTTTGTGCGGTGACTTCAATGACCTCCAGTTGTGAGTTCGTTTTCGCGTCATCACTGGTGTTGTCCTGAGCCGCGGCATAAGTGGATGTCATCGTGCCCAGTGCGAGCAACAATGCGCGATTTAGTGGTTTTTTGTTAAACATCGGATTTTCTCCTCAGAGTGTAGTCCTTTTCGGGGCTGTTATCAGCACCCGGCAAATTAACGGTTTTTATTTTTATCACTCACCGGTACGGCAGATTCCGGTGTGGCAAATGTTTAATATCTGTTAAATGTTTAACAATCATACTACGTTGATATTTGAAAAGTCTATCGTTGTCTTTTAACTGTTTGTTAAATTAGTTAAGTTTAATTTTATGATTTAATTTATATTTATTTTACATATTCTGAATGGTTATAAATCTATTTTTATATAATATATGCTATCGTTGTCTATTTGCGAAACTTTTTACAACTTGATGGATTCTCTGTCAGGTGTCTTCTGTGGCACAATGTGTTCATAAATAAACGAAGCTCGCCATAATGAAGACGGATAAGAATCTCACGGTACATGATGTCGCCCGGGTTGCCGGTGTATCAATTAAAACGGTATCGCGTGTATTAAATAATGACCCGACAGTCAGAGATAAAAATAAAGAAAAGGTGCTCAGTGCAGTGGCCGTTACCGGCTACCGGCCGGACCTCAATGCCAGGCGCCTGCGCACCAAACAGTCTTATCTTATTTGTCTCTTATATATGGACTATGCCTCGAACTCCTATTCGGCGAGACTGACATCCGGTGCTATCGAAGTGTGTGACGAAGCTGGCTACGATTTACTGGTGCGGCCGGTAAAAGACAGAACCTCGCTGGCGGAACAGGTTAAGGCACTGGCGGAACGTTCAAACCCTGACGGTTACATTCTTACGCCACCACTGTGTGATGATCAGGGAGTATTGTCAGTCATCGAAGCTGAACAAAAACCGGCGGTTAAAATTCTGCCTATGTCACTGGACGCCAACAGCTGCGTCTCCTGTGACATTGTGGCCGGCGTGAAAGAGGCGGTGAGTCATTTACTTACGCTGGGGCACCGCCGTGTTGCGATCATTAATTTTAACAATGTACACGGTGGCTTACTGCGTTATCAGGGCTATGAAGAAGCGCACCGCGATTTTGATATTCCTGTTGATACATCGCTGGTTTTTCAGGGCCCTATGTCGTCAGATGAAGAATATGAAAAGATTATCCGCCATCTGCTGTCCGGGGACGATCGCCCCACCGCATTTTTTACCTTCAATGATTATCTTGCCACTCTGGTTTACAAAGTGGCCAGCCAGCTGAAATTGCGGATCCCTTATGATGTATCGGTGATAGGTTTTGACGACGACCCTTCCAGTAAGAATCTGTGGCCACCACTCAGCACTGTGCACCAGCCGGTGGGCAATCTGGGACGCGCAGCGGCCGGCAAGCTGATCCAACAGCTTGTGTTGCATCGTCCCTATGAAGAGAAAGAAGATCTGACTTGTAAATACGTGCAGCGAAGCTCCTGCGGGCCGCTGCTCTGATATGAATATGCCGGTTGCTATCCCGCCCTCCGGAAGCTGCTCATGCTGACATCTTTCCAGAGACAGGCCTATGCATCCGGTGCTTTTACTAAAAGTACACTCTGGAACTTTACTGATTTACTGCTGCTTTATTATTTTGCCGATATACAGGGACTGGGGGCAGCGGCAGCGGGCCTGATCCTGATGGTGTCTCTGCTTGTATCCGGCGTGCTGGATATCTCGCTGTCTCTGCTTCTCGACAGATATAATTTGCACTACCAGAAAGTCATCGCCTCAGGTGCGCCGCTGACAGTACTGTCGTTCGCTATTTTGTTTTATCCCCTGCCGGCCGGTGCGGACTACCTGTTTACTTTTTATCTTGTGGTGACCATCCTCTTTCGCATTGGTTATGCACTGGTAGACATACCTCACAACGCGATGATGGGGTCACTGACCAGAGACAGCCATGAGCGGACACGTCTGTCTTCATCCCGCATTTTTTATAATTCCTGTGCAATCCTGCTCTTCGCCGCATTTGCCGGCGATACACTTGCTATGCTGGAGTCACAGGATAACGGGATGCGGACTATCTTGCTTATCACGGCAAGCGTGTTCATGCTGGTGAATATTTATTTATGTATTTTGCCGGTCTGGCGGGAAGGTAATCTGACAGCGGTCAAACACCCGCCTCCGCTCAGTAAAGCATTCCGTGCACTCCTGCGAAATAAGGCATTCATGGTACTGGCGGTATATTCATTACTGCCGTGTATCTTTATTCCGGTGTTCTACAAATCCGGCGTTTACTTCGCAAGCATGCTTTTTCACGACGAGAAGCTGACGACCTGGTTCATTATGAGTCTGGCGGCAGGAAAGCTGGTGGCGCTACCCTGGTTTAACCACCTCTCACAGCGCATGGAAAAGCATCATGCCATGATCCTTGCGCTGGCCGGGCTGGCTGTGACTTTCCTTAGCTTTCTTCTGCTGACCCCGGCCACGATGACCGGTGCATGTGTTTATTTCGCTGTTTGTGGTTTTTTCTCAGGCGGACTGCTGGTACTGGTGTGGTCAGCATTACCAGACACCATTGAGTACGGTGCGAGGGATCAGGGGATACCTAATCAGGCGCTTACCTTTGGCGCATTTCATCTGGTGATGCGGATAAGCGACGGGCTGTCTTTTGCTGTGATTGCCGGTGCGCTGGAATATGCGGCGCAGAGTGCAAACGCTGATATTGAGTCTGTGCTGTTTGTCGAAATCATTTCGCTGGTAGCCAGCGCAGGCTGTCTGCTCGGGGCTGTGGTGCTCTGGTTTTATCCTCTCACCCGGGCGGTGCATAACGCGTTAGCTACTGAAAAAGATAAGTAATGGCGCCGGGGTAAACGGCGACATTACGACCATAATTGAGTGAGTAAGGTCTGTCTTGCGTGAGCAACGCGGACTTGACGTAAAGCACTGGGTAACCAAATTAGGTAGTAGTGAATTTCATGTGTACCAACTGGCGAAGGGATCTCCATGAGTTCGCTTTGAGCAATTTGCTGCTGACATAAGAACTCGGGCATAACAGACCAACCAAAGTCTTGTGCTGACAATATGCGCTTTACGGTACTTGGAGCGGCCACTGGGAGTAATTTACTGGTATAAATCAGCTCGCTTTTTAAACGATCATCTAAGACTGGGTGGGCTGAGATTCCCAGATCACAGTGCCCCTCAAGTAACATGTCCGACACCATACTGCCGTTACCGGTGTGCATACGAATTTTCACCCCCGACTCCAATAACGGTAGCATCGGTACACTGAGTATCTCAGCTATAAAATCCGCATGTCCGACTATCTGCAAGACACCAGAGATGTCCATTGATCGAGCTCTTGCTTAAGCCAAAGCCGCCTCAGCTACTTCCAGCTTATCACCAATGTCCATGGCTAATTCATCCGCTGTGGAGGTAGGCTCGACGCCACTAGAAGAACGCTCAAATAAAGGTCGCCCAATGGCCACCTCTAGTCCTGCAATGTGTTGTGATACAGCAGGTTGCGTCAAGTTAAGTGACCGCGCTGTATAAAATTAATCCGTGATAACCATAAAGCCATTGCTTCTGCCATGAGCGAAGATTTTGGACACCGTAGCTTATATCAGTCTTACGTGGCCGATATGGTAACAACCAGTAATATGTTGCAACACGCCATCGATAATCTCGATACCTGGATGGAGGCAGAACAAACCGCCTCACCTGATCCTGAAATGCACACTGAAATACAGTTTCAACCGTTAGGGATTGTTGGTGTCATTAGTCCCTGGAATTTTCCAATCAATTTAGCATTTGGACCGTTAGCTGGTGTATTTTCAGCGGGTAATAGCGCCATGTTAAAACCTTCTGAACTGACGCCTGAGACTTCAGAATTATTGGCTGAGTTAGTGGCCCGTTACTTCGGCCCTGAAGAGCTAACCGTAGTACTAGGGGATGCGTGCTGCTGCAGAGAACCTTGTGCCAGTGACTCTGGAACTGGGTGGAAAGTCGCCTGTTATGGTGGCTAAAGGTGCTGACCTGAGCAAAGCAGTTGAGCGCACATTAACGATTAAATCCTTTAATGCAGGTCAAATTTGCCTGTCACCAGATTACGTTTTGCTGCCTGCAGAGCAAACTCAAGCGTTCAAAGCTCAAGCGCGAGAATTTATGGGACAAACCTTCCCAAGCATTCAAGAAAATACCGATTACACCGCAATCATTAACGAACACCATTACCAGCGCTTAGTCGATCTATTAGAAGATGCACGTCAAAAAGGCGCAGAGATCATCAATCTTGCGCCGCAAAATGAACCGGCTTATGACGCCTCAAGCCGTAAAATCGCTCCGCATCTAGTGATTGGGACAACCGACGATATGGCAATCATACAGGAAGAAATATTTGGTCCATTATTGCCCATTCGTCTGTATCAATAAGAGGACGAGGCAATTGATTACATCAATCAACACCCTCGCCCTTTAGCCGCCTATTACTTCAATGAGGACAGCACAGCAAGTATTTGCACAACAAACGACTTCCGGAGCGCTGGTCATCAACGACGTCATGACCCATGTATCTATTGATGAGCTGCCTTTTGGTGGTGTGGGCGCGTCAGGTATGGGGGCTTACCATGGTATTCATGGCTTCCGCCAGTTCTCTCATGCCAGGGCGGTGGTAGTACAAAGCGAAGCGGGTGTATCAAATCTTCGATTGCGAGCACCGTATGCAGACAAACAAGCAGCCGTAGACGCTTTTTTTTAATCATTGATTCATCCATATTGTTAAAAGATAGAGAGGTTTATATGAAAATCTTAATGGTACTTACATCGCATAATGAGCTGGGTAACACCGGTGAAAAAACAGGCTTTTGGTTGGAGGAGTTTGCAGCGCCTTACTACACCTTTACAGATGCTGGTGCTGAGTTGGTGTTGGCTTCACCTCTGGGGGGACAACCACCTCTGGATCCGAAAAGTGATTTGCCTGATTTTCAAACCCCTGCGACTGAGCGATTTAAGCAAGACCAACAGGCGCAGCAAGTACTGGCGAACACTGTCAAACTTGAAAACGTGTCACACACAGATTTTGATGCGGTGTTTTATCCGGGCGGCCATGGCCCCCTGTGGGATCTTGCTGAGTCAGAACAGTCTGTTTCACTGATCGAAGCGTTTGAGCGGGCAGGCAAGCCAATCAGTTTTGTGTGTCATGCCCCTGGGGTCCTGCGTCATGTAAAAACTGATAACGGCGAGCCGCTTATCAAAGGTCGTAAAGTTACTGGCTTTACTAACGGAGAAGAAGCGGGGGTGGAGTTGACTGATGTGGTGCCATTCTTGATAGAAGATGAATTCATTCGTCTTGGCGGTCACTATGAAAAAGGTGCGGACTGGGAGCCTCACGTAGTTGAAGATGGCCGATTGATTACAGGCCAAAATCCAGCCAGCTCCGAAGCTGTCGCGCAAGCCTTGATTAAACAACTTGCATAATCTCCCTCAAATTTAGCCGGTGGCGTTCTGATTAGGAGGCCCCTGGCTAAAATTTCTTGATAAGAAGATACCTTTTTATTCCCAAGGAGAACTAAAACAGCGTATTACAATGTACAACTAATGCATATCGTTGCAATGAAAACCAGGCGCTGTTAACTGCGCCCCCTGAATAAGCGTAATAATTTCGCCGGCAGCCCTTGTCAAACCAGCGCAACTGTATATACTCACAGGAACTGTATAGAAAAACAGGGCTGTTTATGCGTCCACTTACTCCAAGACAAACGGAAGTTCTCGAACTGATCAAAACCACCATGCTGGAAACCGGCATGCCGCCCACCCGTGCGGAAATTGCGAAGCAATTAGGGTTTAAATCAGCTAATGCAGCAGAAGAGCATTTAAAGGCGCTGGCCCGTAAAGGTGTAATCGAAATTCTGGCGGGTACCTCACGGGGTATAAAGCTGAATATTCCGCTGGAAGCAGAAAACGATGAAGACGCAGGCTTACCGTTAATCGGCCGTGTTGCGGCAGGTGAACCTATTCTGGCGCAGGAACATGTGGAAATGCATTACAAGGTCGACCCTGATCTGTTCCACCCCCGTGCGGATTTCCTGTTACGTGTAAACGGTATGAGTATGAAAGATATCGGTATTCTGGATGGTGATCTACTTGCCGTTCACCGAACTACTGACGTGCACAATGGGCAGGTAGTTGTTGCCAGGGTTGATGAGGATGTCACGGTAAAACGTCTGGAAAAACGCGGCCGCGAAGTTTGGCTGCATGCAGAAAATGAAGAATTCGATACCATAAAGGTGGATCTTGCTGCTGAACCATTCAACATTGAAGGTCTGGCTGTAGGTGTAATCCGCAATGCTGACTGGATGTAAGTCCTTTCGCTAAGCGCGGTGCAATAACTATTGTGTGCGCTGGCCACAGCGCTAAAAATTGGAAGGGCGATGATATAAACCATCATCGCCCTTTTTCTTTACTATTGGCTGGTATGTGCAAAGTGCAGTGTCTTGAGCGCCAGCAGAAAAACATCAGCATTGTCTTCACCACTGACATTTTTTACTACAGTAACCGCTGTTTTATGTTCACGGCAAAGAATGGTCATTGTAATGCCGCCCATACTGCCACCTGAGTGCATCACTGCATCAGGAATATCGTCCATCAAAGCCAGCGCGCTCACGTTATCTTTATACGCTTTACGTTTTTTGTAATCGCCAAAACCGGTTTTCCAGCCTATGCCGAAGCCCACGGTTTCACCATTGTTAAGCCTGGCAGGAGTAAACATGGCGCGGGTAGTCTCTGGTTTCAGGTAATCGCTTGCCACATGGGCTACAGCAAACCGGACAATATCTGACGGCGTAGAAATAAAACCGCCGCCGGCCCATTTATAGCTGTGATCCGTTTGTGGCGCATTAATCAGCTCACCTTCGTGTACGGTGTAAGGTCTCGCCCGGTGATCGATGATGGTGTACTGGTCGTCAAATACCGTGTTGTCCAGTTTCAGCGGCGCGAACACTTCTTCGTTTATGATGGCGCGGAAATCCCGGGACGCGTCAGCCCCTTCCATTGCGGCACTGACCAGTGTCCAGGCAAACGTTGAATAACGGTGATCTGTGCCGGGTGCAAACAGCAGTGGATCATCTTTAAACATCGCCAGTGCACTGTCGATATCCGGATAACTTTCATTCAGAAGGAATTCATTGGCACCTTCTTTGTAGTGCCTGATGCCTGCTGTATGTGAGGTAAGCTGGCGCAGAGTAATGACCGGTTTATCAGCAGGCCATGCGCTGACGTATTCAGTTACCGGTTTATCCAGATCAATGTTGCCCGCTTCCGCAAGACGCATTAATCCGGCCGTAGCGATGAGTTTAGAGACACTGCCGATACGCACCTTGTGATCTGTCGTCATCGGTACATGGTTTTCCACGTCGGCAAAACCGTAGCCTTTAGCCATCAGCATGCCCTTATCGTTGCCCAGTGCCATGGTTATACCCGGCACTGTGTCATGACTTACCGCTTCTTCAAACAGAGCGTTAATAGCGCCGGAAGGAAGATCTTTGGCAAAAACAGAGGGTGTTAAAAATAACAGAAAAGAGGAGAAAACAGCGCGGCGCAACATAGAAGCAATCCCTGACAATAAAAACAATCAGACTACCGCAGTTAACAGGCCGCTACCAATAAAAAAGCCCGCTCGCGCGGGCCGGGCATCTGGACGGTGATGCGAAAACTTATTTAGCTTGTGCTTCTGTGGTGATGTGCAGCGTGACTTCGTCACTCACATTCGGTACATACATATCAATCCCGAAGTCAGAACGCTTGATGGTGGTCATTGCATCAAAACCTATCGCTTCTTTCTGTGTCATCGGGTGTACACCTGAACCATTCAGAGTGACATCCATAGTGACGGACTTAGTCACACCTTTGATCGTCAGATCGCCGGTCACTTCCATCGTCTTATCACCTGTCATTTCAACATCTGTACTGGTGAAGGTGGCAGAAGGAAACTTCGCTGCATTGAACCAGTCAGCACCGACAAATTCTTCATTCAGCTTTTTAACAAATGAATCAATGGTATCAATTTTCACCGACACATCGATTTTGCTGTCTTCCGGCGCGTCTTTGTCAAACACGATGGTGCCTTCAGCGCCGTTGATGGCGGCTGTCGGGTTAGAGAATCCGAAGTGATTCCATGAAGCGATAACGCTGGTGTGAGTAGGATCAATCTGATAGCTCACAGGCGCCGCGAATGCGCCTGCACTGATTAAACCTGAAACTAATACTGCCGGGATAAATTTATTCATTACACATTCCTTTCATAACGTTGATGTCACAAGTGTGAGGACGATTTACTTACCTATAATACGGCGTTCCTTAAATACGGATGTGTCGAAGATCTGAACGAAACATTCGAAATATCAGAATGAAGTGCTTTGACCCTGTTTCTGAGGCCACCCCGGCCATTTATTTTTTCAGAAAGACTAGACACAAGATGAAATCTGTTTAATTCTTATACCGTTGTTAACGAAAAAATAACAAAAATAGATAAAAATTAACAGGCGGATAGCCTGATACGACAGGGTCCTGTGAGCAGGGTATTACACAAGATCCTCCATCACGGAGGTGTTGAGTGAAGAAACTCGTATGTAACGCAATGATGGTTTGGGGGTTAGCGATGTCTGTTATTCCGGCGTCGCTGCAAGCAGAAACCATGGCAACATCAGACCGGGCAGGTGAAATCAACCTGAGACAAGGTGTCACAGACATCAGTGGACAGGTGTACGACCTGCATATGCTGATGTTCTCAATTTGTGTGGCCATCGCTGTGGTGGTGTTCGGTGTGATGTTTTACTCCATGTTCAAGCACCGTAAATCCCGGGGCGCCAAACCGGCGCACTTCCACGAAAACGTGAAAGTAGAAATCGCCTGGACAGTCATTCCTTTCCTGATCCTGATATTTATGGCCGTCCCGGCAGCACAAACCCTCATCGCGATGGAAGATGCCAGTGAACCTGAAATGACGGTTCTTGTCACCGGTTCCCAGTGGAAATGGCATTACAAGTACATGGACAGCGATGTGTCCTTTTACTCCATCATGGCCACACAGCGTGAGCAGATTGAGAACAAATTCGAAAAAGGGGAAAACTACCTGCTTGAGGTAGATCGTCCTCTGGTCATTCCTACCGGACAAAAAGTCCGCTTCCTGATCACCTCTGACGACGTTATCCATTCCTGGTGGGTGCCAGATTTCGCAGTAAAGAAAGATGCTAATCCGGGCTTCATCAATGAGGCGTGGACCAAAGTGAATGAGCCCGGTATCTACCGTGGACAGTGCGCTGAACTGTGCGGGAAGGATCATGGTTTCATGCCGGTAGTGGTGATTGCGAAGAGCCCGGATGAATATAAAAACTGGATGACAGAGCAGGAAGCCATTGTGAAACAGGCGAAAGAAGAAGAGCAGCGCCTGCTGGCCATGAGCATGAGCAAAGAAGAGCTGATGAGTACCGGCGAGAAAGTGTACAACGCGACATGCGCAGCCTGCCATATGCCTAACGGTCAGGGGTTGCCGGGCGTTTTCCCTGCACTTAAAGGCAGTCAGATGGTATTGGAGGATCAGAAAGCGCACATCGATATTGTGCTTAACGGTAAAGCAGGCACGGCCATGCAGGCGTTTGGCAAGATGCTGTCCCTGAAAGATATCGCTGCGGTGATTACCTACGAGCGTAATGCCTGGGGAAATAACACCGGCGATGTGATCCAGCCTAAAGACGTTAATGCAGTAGCAACCGGTAAATAGGAGCGTGCGATGAGTAAAGCAACTGAAACTATGACGCCGGAGCACATTGCGGCACATGATGAATATCACGATGATCACCACGGACACGGCGCTCCGGCAGGCCTGATGCGTTGGGTGCTGACAACTAACCACAAAGATATCGGTACGTTATATCTGTGGTTCGCCTTCATCATGTTTCTTACTGGCGGCGCGATGGCGATGGTGATCCGCGCCGAACTGTTCCAGCCCGGTTTACAAATCGTAGACCCGAATTTCTTTAATCAGATGACCACAGTGCACGGCCTGATCATGGTATTCGGTGCTGTCATGCCGGCGTTTACCGGTCTGGCTAACTGGCTGATCCCCATGATGATTGGCGCACCGGATATGGCATTGCCCAGAATGAACAACTGGAGCTTCTGGATCCTGCCGTTTGCATTTTCCATGTTGTTAGGTTCACTGTTCATGGAAGGCGGTGGCCCGGCTTTCGGCTGGACCTTCTATGCGCCGCTGTCGACGACATACAGCAGCGACAGTACCGCGCTGTTTGTGTTCTCAGTCCATATTATGGGGATTTCCTCCATCATGGGCGCAATCAACGTAATCGTGACTATCTTTAATATGCGTGCGCCGGGTATGACGTGGATGAAAATGCCACTGTTCGTCTGGACCTGGCTTATTACTGCATTCCTGCTGATTGCTGTAATGCCTGTACTGGCTGGTGCAGTGACCATGGTGCTTACCGATAAATTCTTCGGGACGAGTTTCTTTGATGCTGCCGGCGGCGGTGATCCGGTGATGTTCCAGCATATTTTCTGGTTCTTCGGGCACCCTGAAGTCTACATCATGATCTTGCCTGCTTTTGGCATTATCTCGCAGATTGTGCCGACCTTCGCCCGCAAGCGCCTGTTCGGCTATGCCTCCATGGTGTACGCCACTGCCTCCATCGCCCTGCTCTCATTCATTGTCTGGGCTCACCATATGTTTACCACAGGTATGCCGGTGTTTGCTGAAATGTTCTTTATGTTCGCCACCATGCTGATCTCCGTACCCACCGGCGTGAAAGTGTTTAACTGGGTGGCCACCATGTGGCGGGGTTCCATGACCTTTGAAATCCCCATGTTATTTGCTCTGGCCTTCATTGTGCTGTTCACCATCGGTGGCCTGTCCGGATTGATGCTGGCAATCACCCCTGTGGATTTTCAGTACCACGATACTTACTTTGTCGTGGCCCATTTCCATTATGTTCTGGTGACCGGAGCGGTGTTTTCCATTATGGCTGCGGTGTATTACTGGCTGCCCAAGTGGACCGGTAAAATGTTTGATATCACGCTGGCTAAGTGGCATTTCTGGTGCTCACTGATTTCCGTGAATGTGCTGTTCTTCCCTATGCATTTTGTGGGACTGGCGGGTATGCCGCGGCGGATCCCTGATTACTCGCTGCAATTTGCTGATTACAACCAGTGGATCAGTATTGGCGGGTTTGCTTTCGGGTTATCCCAGCTGATTTTCCTGGTACTGCTCATTAAAGCCTGCAAAAAGCAGGGCGAACCGGTTACGTCACAAGTGTGGGAAGGTGCAGAAGGTCTGGAGTGGGAAATTCCCTCTCCTGCTCCTTACCACACGTTTGAAACGCCTCCGGTTGTGAAGTGAGTTATCAAAATGGACAACCGCGCAGCCGGTAACCGCACCCTTACCCTGCGACTGCTTGTGGTCGTAGCGGGTATGTTTGGCTTCGGTTTCGCTCTGGTGCCTTTGTATGACGTGTTCTGTGATATCACCGGTATCAACGGAAAAACGGCTAACCGGGCCGCAGTGTGGCAGGGCAAAGATATCGATACCAGCCGCACAGTGACCGTAGAATTTATTACCCGCACAAACAGCGGTATGCCCTGGGAATTTCGTGCAGAAACACAGCGTGTGAAGGTGCACCCCGGGGAAGTGAATACCGTGGCGTTTTACGTCAGAAACCCGGCTGCCAGTAACATCATTGCTCAGGCAATTCCCTCTGTCAGTCCGGGACAGGCGGCCCTTTATCTGAATAAAACAGAGTGCTTTTGCTTTAACCAGCAGCCCTTACAGGCTGGTCAGGAAGCGTGGATGCCTATGTCGTTCTACGTGGATGCCGGGCTGCCAGAGGATATTACCTATTTTACCTTGCAGTACACACTGTACGACGTGACCGCCAGGGCCGGCGATCTGAGCGGCAGTGACAACCCTTATTTACGACAGCCTGTAAGCGGCAGCCGCTGACAGGCCGGAAGGAGAGTAGCCATGCAACAAGAATATCAACGGTATTATGTGCCTGCACAAAGTCCCTGGCCCATTGTCGGGGCGGTAGCCTTATTTCTGATTGCGGTGGGAGCCGGCAACACCGTCATTGAAAGTACCAAAGGGGAAGGCGGCTACGGGCCGCATGTTCTGGCGGCGGGCATCGTCACGTTGCTGGTGATGCTGTTTGGCTGGTTTAAAAATCAGATTGATGAATCCATGGGCGGATTATACAGCGATCAGCTTGGCCGCTCTTACCGTCAGGGTATGAGCTGGTTTATCTTCTCAGAGGTGATGTTTTTTGCTGCCTTTTTCGGGGCACTGTTTTACGCACGTATGATTTCGGTGCCATGGCTCGGAGGCGCCTCGAACAATGCGATGACCAATGACGTACTGTGGCCGGCCTTTGAAGCCATGTGGCCCCTTGTTACCACGCCCGGGGGCACGACCACTCAGGAAATGAGTGCCGCCGGATTGCCTACTATCAACACCATTATTCTGCTGATTTCATCCGTAACCCTGCACTTTGCTCACGTGGGCCTTGAGCAGAAAAAACGCAAACAGTTGACCGTGATGCTGGGCGTAACCATATTACTGGGACTGGGTTTTCTGACACTGCAAGTCGAAGAATATATCCATGCTTATCAGGAGCTGGGTCTGACACTGCAGTCCGGCGTGTACGGCAACACCTTTTTCATGCTCACCGGCTTCCACGGAATGCATGTGACGCTGGGTACCATCATTCTGATTGTTTTGTTTTTAAGGGTGCTGAAAGGGCACTTTACACCCAAAAGCCACTTCGCGTTTCAGGCCGGCAGCTGGTACTGGCATTTTGTCGATGTGGTTTGGGTAATGCTGTATCTGTTTGTGTATGTGCTTTAAGTGACTGCGCACCGGCCCGCCTCAGTAAGGGGCGGGATTCGGACTGATAAGTCCGGTAGCCAGTGCGACAAGGATCAGGGTAACAATGATGACAGAAGTTAAAACACGGCGGCCGATGTATTTGCTCATAGGTTCGCCGTCAGGGTCATCTTTCATCATTACCCGCATGGCGAGAAACAAGTTAGCGATCATGTAAATCACTAAGCATACAAGGACGATTTTTATAATCATTTTTTTCTCCGTCAATAAGGGGAGCCAATTATGAATCAGGCAAACCGGTTCCGTTCCTTACCTCTCGCTGTGGTGGTACTGACAGCGGTTATCTGCATGATTTCGCTGGGCTTCTGGCAACTCGACCGGATGCACCAGAAAGAACAGCGTCTGGCTAGCATAGCGCAAAAAAGCAGCGAAGGGTCAATCTCTCTCAGTCAGCTGGATCCTGTGCGGGAAGATATCCGTGATTATCAGGTGGGATTTAACGGCCGCGCAGATATAACTCAGATCCTGTTTCTGGATAACAGGGTGGAAAACGGGCGCGTGGGGTATGACGTTATCGTGCCTGTACATAGCAGTGAAGGCACGGTGCTGGTGAATTTTGGATGGGTGGAGGCGCCGTTAAGCCGGAATGAACTGCCCGGAGTGGATGTAGAAAGCAAGTTCCAGCACTTCCATGGCCGTATAACTATGCCGGGACACAATCCGGTGGTGCGCGAAACGCTGTCGTCTGATGCTACGTTTCCCGTGGTGGTGCAGGCGCTGGATATCCCCTTTATCCGCCGCCTGACCGGACAGCCTCTGCAACCCTTTGTGGTTGAGTTAACTGCACCGGAAAAAAGTGCGTTTGTCCGCAACTGGCAGCCCGTTGTAATGCCGCCGCAGAAGCACCTGGGTTATGCCATTCAATGGTTCGGGCTGGCCATCGCTGCGGCTGCAGTCAGTTACTTTTCAATGAATTCGAATAAAAAAGGATGATCAGTATGGCAGGAAAAAACAGCAAGTTGACTATGTTAGGCGTTGCCGCCGTATTTGTACTTCCGGTTATGCTGGCAAAGCTGGCCCTGGACAATCAGTGGTTTACCAATGCAGCCACTAACAAAGGAGAGCTGCTGCAGCCTGTGAGGGATCTGACCCCGGTGTTTGCCGCTGAAAAGCCTAAATGGCGCATTGTGTACTCTGTGCCGGAGCAGTGCGATGCCGCCTGCCAGAATGCGATTTACAGTATTCATCAGGTGTGGATTGCCCTTGGCAGGGAGACTGACAGAGTTGAGGCAACGGTACTGCTTACCGGTAACAGTGATGCCGCCATTGCTGAGAAGTTGCAGTCAGAACAAAACCTGCATGTTGTAAAGGTGGCAGACAGTCGTCAGCAGGCAGCGCTTAATGTCAGTGATGCAGGGTCTATTCTGCTCGTCGACACCCTGAATAATGCCATGCTTCGTTACCCCACCTTTACCGACAAGCAAATGGCAATACAGCATAGCCGGGACATTCTGGCTGACGTGAAAAAACTGCTGAAACTGTCACGTATCGGATAATCCGGGAGGCAAGCATGAGAAAGTTAGTCCTGTTTAGTCTGATCCTCGCGGTGGTGGTTATTATTCTCGGGGCCTACACGCGGCTCACCGATGCCGGGCTGGGCTGTCCTGACTGGCCGGGATGCTACGGGTTGCTCACCGTTCCGTTACAAGACCACCATGTTGAGGCGGCGAATGCCGCTTTCCCCGAACGTCCGGTAGAAGCGGCCAAAGCCTGGAATGAAATGATTCACCGTTACTTTGCCGGTGCACTGGGTTTATGTATTTTTACTATCGCTGCCATCGCTGTGAAGCAGCGTCACAGCGGCCGTACCGTACGCCTGCCACTGTTGCTTGTTGCACTGGTTATCTTTCAGGCTGCCCTGGGCATGTGGACGGTGACGCTGAATTTACTGCCGGTTGTGGTTATGGGGCATCTGCTCGGCGGCTTCACCATACTGGCGTGCCTGTTTTTACTGCATCTCAAATTACGGGAGAGTAAACGAAAGCCCCGGCGTATTAACAGCATCACCAAATTTGCACTGTTTGGCATGGCTATTCTGCTGATGCAGATTGGCCTCGGGGGCTGGACATCAGCAAACTATGCCGCACTTGCCTGTACTGACTTTCCGGTGTGTGAAGATGGCTGGGCCTCCAGGCTCGACTTTTCCGGTGCATTCAGTGTGCCTTATGCCGAAACCTACGAATATGGCGCCCACGGATACGGTGAACGCATGACAATGCATATTGTGCACAGAGCCGGCGCGGTCATTACGTTTTTATATTTACTCTGGCTCGGCTTCAGGCTGTACAGCCGGGAGGTGGCTGCGCCGGTGAAAAGTGCCGCGCTGCTGCTCATCGGGGTGCTGATGATTCAGGTAACACTGGGCGTAAGCAACGTCGTGCTGAGTCTTCCCGTCATTGTGGCCGTTGCTCACAACATCGTCGCTGCCTGTTTATTACTGGTAATGGTATGGATCACTTATCAGGTGTCCCGCTATCAGGGTGATCCGCAACAGGGAGGAGCACATGGCTAAATCTGTTTCTGTTCATCAGCGCCGCTTAGCGACATCTCAGCCGGTCAGCTGGCGTGACTATTATGAGTTAACCAAGCCTAAGGTGGTTATGCTGCTGTTGCTCACAGCCCTGGTCGGTATGTGCCTGGCCACCGAGTCGCTGGTGCCGGCAAATGCACTTATTGCCGGTATGGCGGGGATTGGTATGCTGGCCTCTTCTGCAGCGGTAATTAATCATGTGGTTGATCACCGCATCGACGGCATGATGGCCCGTACTGTCAACCGCCCGGTCGTGAAGGGTAAGGTGAGTGTATCTCAGGCGCTGTTTTTTGCCGCTGTACTGGGGCTCGCCGGATTCGCATTACTGTGGTTTTTCGTGAATGCCCTTACTGCCATGCTCACACTGGCCAGTCTGGTCGGGTATGCGGTTATTTACACCATGTTCCTCAAGCGGGCGACGCCTCAGAATATTGTTATCGGCGGACTGGCAGGTGCGGCACCGCCGCTGCTGGGCTGGACAGCGGTAACCGGCGAGATCCACGCCCATGCTTTGTTGCTGGTACTAATTGTTTTTACCTGGACTCCCCCCCACTTCTGGGCGCTGGCGATACACAGGCAAAAGGACTACGCACGGGCCAACGTGCCTATGCTGCCGGTTACCCACGGGGAATCGTTCACCAAAACCTCGGTGCTGGCTTACACCGTGCTGCTGGTTCTGGTGTGTTTGCTGCCCTACCTTACCGGTATGTCTCACCTAATTTATCTGGCGGGATCGCTGGTATTGAATGCAGGGTTCTGTTTGTGGGCATGCAAGTTAAAGTTTGCGGCTAAGCCCGACACGGCAATGAAAACATTCCGCTATTCTATTTACCATCTCATGTTATTGTTTGTGGTGCTCTTAATTGACCACTACTTACCCGTAACACTATGACTCAAAGAACCTTAACCGGCATCATCGCTGTGGTAGCGTTGATCGCCGGCATTGCAGGTGCCCTTTATATCGCTCCGCCTTCCGGTGAAAGCCGGGCACCGGAGTACTTTCAGGCTTATCCTCAGCCCAAACCACTGGACGATTTTTCTCTTACAGATGCTGACGGACAGCCTTTTACCAGGGAAAATCTGACCGGCGCCTGGACATTAGTATTTTTAGGCTACACTTATTGTCCGGATGTGTGCCCCACAACGATGGCGTCTTTAAATAAAATATGGCCTGAACTTTCGTATATAAAACCCGGGGCTAATACTCAAGTACTATTTTTGTCTGTAGATCCCAAAAGGGATACTTTTCAAAGGCTTAAAAGTTATATAAGTTTTTTTAATAAAGACTTCATCGCTGCAACCGGTCCGCACGCCGAAATATTCCCCCTTGTCAGGAACATGGGATTGATGTACTCATTAACTGAGGACACTGATAAAGCTGACTATCTGGTCGATCATAGCGCGTCGGTGGTTCTCATCAGCCCCGAAGCGGAAGTGCTCGGAAGGTTCAAACCAATAATGGAGCCCGGGAAGTTAGCGATCATAGACAGCGAGCAAATTCTTGCAGATATGCCTAAGGTGGTTATCACCCGGTAGTATTCATGACAGTAGTAGTACGTCAGGCAACCGCAAGGGATGCGACTTATGCGGTGCCGTTGTTACTGGATGCGGGAGAGCATTTACTTACGAAAATATATGGGGACGGCGACCGTGATACGGCGTTTGCTTTCCTTTCAGCGGCCTGGCTTCGCGGCACGGGACAATATGGTTTTGCCAATCACTGGCTGGCGTGTATAGAAGACGAAATTGTCGGCATTATTTCATGCTGGCACGACAGCCTTCCGCAGCAATTTGATCGGGATACATTGACATCGATTACCGATTTCTTTGGTCTTGATGAGGCTATTGATGTGGTGATGCGAAGTCAAACTTACACCATCGCGCTTAACCCGCCTATGGTGCTGGAAATGTCTATCGGACATCTGGCTGTGGCAGCCGGAGCCAGACGAAGTGGTGTTGCCACCATCCTCGTCAGGTACATGGAAAACATGGCACGTGAACTGGGCAAATTATCTCTCGTCCTGGACGTAGAGGAACACAACACCAGAGCCATCGATTTCTATAAATCCATGGGCTTCAAATCAAGGCAGGGGATCCCGCCTTTCATTCAATTCACTAAAGGTATTGCGCCGGTTATCACTTAATCCGGATAGGTGCCGTCTTCGCCGGAAATAAAGAACGGTTGCGAAAACCAATAGTAGCGACCGTTCTGCGAATTCGACGGTGCGGTACAGTTAATACGTGAACGGCCAACCGGCAGCACGGTATTCAGCGTGTATGACAAGGTTTTGCCGTTGATGTTAACCGGCAGTGATTCACCCTGGTAGTAACAGGCGGCGCGGGTTAAGCCCACATCGTCGCTGTTAGTGGTGAACGACAGTGTTTCATCGATGACTCTGGCAGTGCGCTCAGGGTTATCGATATCGTTGTGTGTCACCGGCATACCCAAACTTGCAATTTTCACTTTCAAAGGCGCCATATTGGCAAAACGGCCAGCCGCGGGAAAGCGTGGTAATGCGGTAAAATCACTGTAACTGCTGATGCCGCCGGAATGCTGTCCGAATCCGGTGTATCCCTCTTTTGCCAGTTTATCAGCCAGTGTTTTATTGTATTCACCGAAGGGATACGCCAGGTATTTCAGTGACTCACCGGTTTGTGCCGTGAGTTTCTTCTCCGCTTCTTCTACATTTTGCCATACCCGTTCTAACCAGGCCTCTTTGGACTCATCCTGCTGACGGTCCAGCATGTGCAAATGGTCCAGTGTATGGTTGGCAAAATCCACACCGTCTTTGTGCATGGCTTTTACATCATCCCAGCTTAACTGGTTTTTCAAGCGGCCAATTTCATCAGGATTGATAAATACGGTGTAGGGAAGTTTCAATGACTGCATCACAGGGTGACCGTTTTCAAGAATATTCCGGTAGCCATCATCAAAGGTGACCGCAACGGCATTTTCCGGCAATGTCTGCTTGTTTTTCAGCGCTTCTGTAATGTCCTGAAGGGGCATGACTTTGTAATTTTCCGCCAGCCAGGTCATGTGGGTTTTAAATTGTTCAGGTGTAACACTGGTGCTTGCCGGCGTGTCTTCAGATACGTGGTGGTAAAGTAAAACCACTGCACTGTCCTGCCCGGCAGCGGCCGCAGATTGTGCCATCACTAACAGCGTCACAACGCTGGCAAACACACCTTTTCCCCACTTCATTGCGCGGTTTCTGATAAGCTGCATGCATATTCCTTAAACTGTGTTATTTCCGTTTTGACCACGACCGCCACTGCTGGCTGGCCAGCCCATAAAACCTTACTGGCCATCGCTTTTCCCATGATCCTGGCCAATATTACCACTCCCTTACTCGGGCTGGTTGATACGGCCGTAATGGGGCATATGGATTCATCTGCCATGCTGGCCGGTGCATCTATTGGAACATTGATCCTCACGCAAATCTACTGGGTGTGCGGCTTTCTCAGAATGTCGTCCACTGGCCTGAGTGCACAGGCAAAAGGCGATCCTAAACAGCCCGGCTTACTCTCCGCAAAAGTACTGTGGCAAACAGGCGCGGTTGCCTTCGTTGCCGGCTTACTTATCGTTGCTCTGCAAGTGCCTGTATTGCAGGCAGGGCTTGCGTTAGCCTCATCCGGTGCTGAAGTGGGTTCTTATACCCGGGAGTACTTTAATATCCGGGTATGGGGCGCACCGGCTGCGATGCTCAACATGGCATTAACCGGCTGGCTGGTAGGTCAACAGAAAACCCGTCATGTGTTATGGATTCAGGTGGCAGGCAACCTGTTGAATGCTGCGCTGGATATTCTGTTTGTGTATGGCCTTGATATGTCTGTTGGTGGTGTGGCGCTGGCCAGTGTGCTGGCTGAATACACCATGATGTTATCGGGCGTGGTGTGCGCCCTTAAGCTCACTACAGGGTGGCGTCCGCAAGCAGACTGGTTTAACCGCGCAGCACAAAAAATTCTGCTGAAGCTTAACAGCGATATGTTAATCCGGAACCTGGCGCTTCAGGTCTGCATTGCATTTCTGACCATTCAGGGGGCGAGGATCGGTGAAACCGCGGCAGCGGTGAATGCCATTCTCATGCAGTTTTTCGTGTTAATTGCACTGGGGCTGGACGGCGTTGCCTATGCTGTTGAAGCGCTTATCGGCGAAGCGGCCGGCGCAAATGACAAGGAACGCCTGGGCGGGCATGTGAAGCGGGGATTATTCTGGTCTTCGGCTTTTGCCCTCGTGTATGCCGCTTTGTTTTACCTTGCCGGTAATTTTATTATCGCATCTCTCACGGGGATTGCTGCGTTGCAAACCGCTGCGCAGGCTTATTTGCCCCTCATGGTGTTGTTGCCGCTGGTGGCACACTGGTGCTTTTTCTTTGACGGCGTATTTGTTGGGCTTACCCGCTCAGACGCCATGCGAAATACCATGCTTGTCAGTGCGGCTTTTGTGTTTTTTCCGGTTTGGTGGGTGTGTCAGTCACAGGGGAATGTGGCGCTCTGGTATGCTATGCTGGCTTTCCTGCTGGCGAGAGGTATCACTCTCGGTTTCGTTTTCTGGCGGCGGGATTCATCACTTTAAGACGTTGCCAAAGTATGGCCAGATAGCCACTCATGGCGATGACAAAACCACTGAACAGAACAATAAGCGAGATAAAATACAGCGCGGGATGGTAAGAGCTGATGGTCATCAGCGCCGTGGCACCCGCGATAAAGAGTGCCAGGCCTGTTTTGAACCGTCGCCAGCTGCGGTGTAGTGCAGTCAGCGACGCGTCAGACGGATTAATAATACGAGTGCTCGCCGGCTTCGTGCTCGGTGGCATCACGCACACCTGTCAGTTCTCCCGGGAACTGTTCAAGCAACTGCTTTTCAATCCCTTCTTTCAGGGTGACATCGACCATTGAACAACCGTTACAGCCGCCACCAAATTGCAGAATGGCGAAACCTTCTTCAGTGATTTCAAGCAATACTACTTTACCGCCGTGGCTGGCCAGTTGCGGGTTAACTTCCGACTCAATGACATAGCTTACACGGTCAACCAGGGGCGCATTGTCGTCCACTTTTCTGGCTTTTGCATTTGGCGCTTTCAGAGTGAGCTGAGAACCCATCTGGTCCGTCACGTAGTCAATCTCTGCTTCTTCCAGAAACGGCGCACTCTCTGCGTCAACAATGGCGTCGAATCCGTTGAAGTTTAAACGGATGTCGCCGGGTTCAACAGCAGACGGAGGACAATAAGACACACCGCATTCCGCTGTTGAGGTTCCGGGGTTAACCACGAACACTCTGATGTTCGTCCCGGCATCTTGTTTTTCCAGCAGTTTTGCGAAGTGAGCCTGTGCGTCTTCTGATATATTGATCATTAACAAATCCTACGTTGCATCGTGATAGCGCATATAATAACAAATTTACCTGACTAAAACAGTCAAGTATTGCATGCTTTTATACAGGTGTGGTCAAAAGTACAAAAAACAACAGGAAAAAGAAAAATGGATTCAAGTTTCAGACGCGCAGGAAAATGGGTGTTCGCCCTTTTTGCTTTTGTCGTGTATTCAGCATCAGCAGCACCGGTATTTAAAGATACCGGAGGTAAACCGGTTACCGCTTATCTGCCGGCAAATACCAGCTATGACCCTGCTATTCCGACCCCTGAATCTTATCTTGGTACTGAAGTGGGTACCTGGCATGTACGCCATGATCAGCTGGCCGGGTACATGTATACTCTGGCAGCAGCATCTGACCGCATCAGCATTGAAGAAACCGGCCGCACCCATGAAAACCGTCCGTTATTGCTGCTCACCATTACTGCACCGGAAAACCGCAGTAAGTTACCGCAATGGCGGGAAAACCATCTTAAAACAGTGAACAGCGGGGCTAAAGCCGCAAAAGATGCGCCTCTGTTTCTGTACATGGGATACAGCATTCATGGAAATGAGCCTTCCGGAAGTAACGCTGCACTGGTCATGGCGTATTACCTGGCCGCAGCGCAGGATGAAACGGTAACAGATTTGCTCAGCAAAAATGTCGTGTTGCTGGATCCCTCATTCAATCCTGACGGTTTGTCCCGTTTCGCACAGTGGGCAAACATGCATAAAAGCAAAAATCTTGTCGCTGACGGAGAAAACCGGGAGCACAAGGAAGACTGGCCTTCCGGCAGAACGAATCATTACTGGTTCGACTTAAACCGTGACTGGTTATTGCTGACCCATCCTGAGTCACAGGCGCGGATCAAACAGTTTCAGAAATGGCGTCCTCATGTACTGACCGATCATCATGAGATGGGGCCGGACAGCACCTATTTCTTCCAGCCCGGTGTGCCGTCGCGGAAAAACCCGAATACGCCTGACGGCAATGTGAGGCTTACAGAAGCGCTGGCAGCTTTTCACGCCAAAGCGTTTGATGACGCAGGTCAGTTATACTTCTCGGAAGAAGGTTTTGACGATTTTTACTACGGCAAAGGTTCATCGTATCCCGATTCCATGGGTAGTATCGGTATTCTGTTTGAACAGGCAAGCAGCCGCGGACACGTACAGGATACGGTGAACGGAGAGCTGGCCTTTGCACAAACTATCCAGAACCATGTGACTACCAGTCTGAGTACGATTGCCGGTTCGCTGGCCAATAAGCCTGCTATTCTGAATTACCAGAATACATTTTTCTCTGAGACGGCTGACGCGATTGATAAGGATGAGCACTTCGGGGCGATTGTGGCTATGCCGGATGACAGTGGCCGTAAAGAGGCTTTACTGTCGATCCTCAATCAACATGAGATCCAATACAGTTACGCAAGAGATGACGAGGAAATTGATAACAAGCGCTACAGCAAAGGCAGTCTGGTTGTGCCTTTTAATCAACCAAAATACCGCCTGGTAAAGAGCCTGTTTTCTACCCGTCAGCAATTTGCTGAGAACACCTTCTATGACGTATCTAACTGGAATATCGCGCTGGCGTTTAATCTTGATTACGACGTGCTGAGCAAACGTGCCGGGCGTGGCATCAAAACGGAAGCCGGGCCGGTGAAAATGCCGGTACCGCTCGTTGATGGTGAAGCGTACGCCTATGCATTTGAATGGAAAAGTTACTATGCGCCGGCAATGCTGCAACAGCTGCTGGAAAACGGGGCCACAGTGCGCAGTGCTGAAACGCCCTTTACCGCCAAACTGACTGATGGCCGGAATCGTGATTTCGCAGCCGGAACCATTATTGTGCCCACACCATTATCACAGCCTGATGATCTGCTCAGCCTGTTACAGGATACGTCGGCCTTAACCGGTGTGGAAGTGTTTGGTATAAAAAGCGGACTGACGCCGCAGGGCTCGGATCTTGGCGGTCGTACCCTTGCACCGGTAAAAGCGCCATCAATTCTGCTGGTGGGCGGTAACGGCACCAGTTCATCGGAAGCCGGAGAAATCTGGCACTATCTGGACACCCGTGTAGGCACCGCGCCGGTCATTGTGGAGCAGGACCGTCTGAGCACTATCCGCCTGGCTGACTACTCCCATATTATTTTCGTCAGTGGCAGTTACAGTGGTCTGAGCGACAAGCTCAACAATGATATCAGTGACTGGGTGAATAATGGCGGCGTGCTGATTGGACAGAAATCGGCGGTAAAATTCTTTGCACAAAAAGGCTGGCTGGATGCGGAAATCGTATCCCGCGATAAAGTCGACAGTGTTTTTCCGGTAGATAAGCTGACCTATGCAGATAAATCTGCGCTGGGTGCCAGTAAAATTATTGCCGGAGCCGTGTACGAAACCGGTATTGACCCGACTCATCCCATTTTCTTTGGTTACACGGGGAAAACACTGCCGGTATTTAAAACCAGTAATATGATTGTGCATGCTGACGCCGACCCGTTCACCAGGCCCGGTTACTATTCCGGCAGTCCGTTGATGGCCGGATTCAGTGCAAAACAACTGGAAACCATGATTGGCGGCACGGCATCTGTGCTGACTCAGCCGAAAGGTCGTGGCGTGGTGATTGGCTTTACTGACAACCTGCTTTTCCGGGGCTACTGGTATGGTACCGGTAAGCTGATGTCAAACGCGATCTATCAGTCAGGCCACTTAGTCCGCTAAGGGGAACCGGCAGGTCAGCGCCATCACCCAGACTTCAATGATGAGGTCGGGGTGATGTTGGCGCAGCTGTCCGGCGAGCACATTAGCCGTCGCGCCGGTAGTCATAACATCATCAATGATGGCTACGTGGCGAAGTTCCTTGCAGGGCCTCACCCGAAAAGCGCTGTGCAGGTTATGCATCCGGTGGTCCTTTTTCAGCGTGTGTTGTGATCGTCCGCCGGTGCGGCGGGCCCAGTCAGCGATGACCGGTCTGTCTATCCGGCGTCCGATGTGACGGGCCAGTTCTGTTGCCTGGTTGAACTGCCGGCGAAAAAAGCGGTGTAGTGGTACGGGAACGGGGAGTAAGGCATCCGGTAATAGTGTGTCTTCATCGATACACTGTGAGGTGAACCAGTTGCCAAGAATTGCCGGGCTTATCTGACAGCGCCGGAATTTCATGGCTTTGATAAGCTGGTCAAATGGCCAGCGATATTCTCCGCAGGCCCTTAACGCACTGTAGGAGGGCGGTAAAAATTGCTGGCTGATTTTTTTGTAGCGCAGTAAATTACCCTGATAGCCAAGCTGCAACAAAAAGCGGGTATCAAATTTGCAGAACGTACACACAGGTACGTCACTGTACTGATTACACAGCAAACAAGCTAAGTTGGGAAGTCGCATGGTTAAGTACTCTGTCAGCCCGGCAGTGGTGCTCTGCAGCGGCAAAATTGGAGGCATAGTCAAAGGATGTCATCAGTGTTAAATGCTAACGTCTCAGAAAATCTCGTCAGCCGTACCCGGGGTACAGGAAAAGATCTGGTTTTGCTTCACGGCTGGGGCATGAACAGTGGTGTGTTTGAACACTTCATTCCGTTGCTGGAAAGCGAATTCAAAGTGACCACCATTGATTTGCCGGGCTTTGGTGAAAACAACGGTGTGCTGCCGGAAGAGCCTTATACCGTGGCATCTGTGGCGAAAATGATAACGCCGTATCTGCCGGAAAACTGCGTGGTCGCAGGATGGTCACTGGGCGGTCTGGTTGCACAGCAACTGGCTCTGGATTTACCGGAGCATGTAAGTGCCCTCATCACCATTGCCTCAACGCCCAGATTTGTTAACGGTCCCTGCTGGCCGGGTATTGATGCCGAATTGCTTGCCCAGTTTGAAACTCAGCTGGCAAAAGATTACGGCAAAACCCTGGAGCGGTTTCTCGCCATTCAGGCCATGGGCAGTGATACCGCCCGCCAGGATATGAAAGCCATCAGACAAAGTATTACCGCATGGCCTTCACCGGCAGAAGAGGCGCTGAAAGCTTCTCTGGCGCTGCTTTCCAGTGAAGATCTCCGCGAACATATCGGGCGTATCAGGCAGCCGACATTAAGGATATACGGACGGCTGGACAGCCTGGTACCGACCAGCGGCATTGACCGTATCTGCGAGCTGCACCCGCAAAGTGACACGGTTGTGTTGCCCCATGCATCTCACGCCCCTTTTATTTCTCATCCGCAACAATCTGCCGATATTATTCGTCAGTTCATTGGGGCGACCTTTTGAAGTACCTTGAGCTATATATTGATGTGATATCAGCATCTTAATGAGAAACGCGCCTCCAGCGGTTTACAGGAGGCGCGTTTTTTTATCTCCGGTACTTCTCATTTTACTCATTTTGGTCAATAATTAACCGTGAGAGAGTATGAGGTGCAGATTGGTGTGGTAGCCAATATGCAAAAAAGAGGTATCAGTCATGTCGAGTATTATTGGTAATAATATCAATTCGGCGATCGTGTCTGGCATGAGCGGCATTCAGAATGCCTATCAGGGCATGACACAGGCATCCGTGAATATTGCCCAGCGCGCAGCGCAAACCAGTGTTGAATTAAATGGCACCAGTCAGGTGCTGACTAATGCATCGCTGAACAATTTGTCGAATATCCGCAACACATTGCCCACCGGTGGTGACAGCCTGACGTCTGATTTAATGTCATTGCAGTACAACCGCAACAATGCCCTTGCTTCTGCAAAAGTGGTCGATACGGCGTTTGATACCGTCGGCACCATTATCGATACGCTGACCTGATCACAGCTTCAATATCATGAATATTGTCACGCCCGTTCCGACTTCGTTAGTGTTCACCACCGCAAATGTGAACACCGAGTCTGCACGCCGTGACAACTTACTGAAAGACACCATTCCTCCCTCTAAAGATGCAGATCAGAGTGCGTCTGAGCAAGGATTAGGTTCTGAATCAGACCGTGCAAGACTGCCCGGTCAGAAACCTGCTCCCGTAACCTATGAACGCCCGCAAATTCAGGTTGATGCCCGTGCTGATGCACTGCAGCAGAATGAAAATGCAGACAACCCTGAAGCTGCTACCGATAACGCTAATCAGGAAAGCGCAGGTAAAGAATCGGCGGAAGAGAAGCAGCAACAGCAGGCTCAGCAGCAGGAAGTTGAAGAGCTAAAATCCCGTGACCAGGAAGTGCGTCAGCACGAGCAGGCTCATGCAGCCCGTGGTGGCCAGTATGCAGGTTCTCCTCAATATCAGTATGAAACAGGCCCGGATGGTCAGCGATACGTAACTGACGGGGAAGTCAGCATTGATGTGTCCGATGCTGAAACGCCTGAGCAGACCGTTCAGAAAATGGAGCAGGTGCGCGCTGCCGCTTTAGCACCGGCTGAGCCATCTTCGCAAGATTTAAAAGTGGCCGCAGAGGCATCCCGCAAAGCAAATGAAGCCCGTCAGGAATTGTCATCCAACGGTAACCCCGGCTCAACAGAAACTGAAAGCGGGGATAGTGCAGAAGCATTTTCTGTTGACGCTGTTGCTGACCGTTCGCTGGAAATTGGCGGCGATGCTTACCAGTCTCCGGCCATACAGTCACGTATTGGCGTAATTCAGCAATTCTATCAGGCCACTGTGACCCCGAAAGCAGGTGGTTTCTCCGCCAGCGCCTGATGCGATTTACCGGTATTTATTTTTAACCGGCATTTAGTCGTCGCTCAGATACTTCATTATGGTGTCCAGCAAGGTGTCTTTCTGCACCGGCTTACTGATGTGGTCATTCATACCCGCTGCACAGCAGGCTTCAATGTCCTGACTCATGGCGTTTGCCGTCAGGGCAATAACCGGTGTGGTAATACCCATTTCCTGTCTGATATGACGGGTTGCCTCATAGCCATCCATTTCCGGCATCTGAATATCCATCAGTACAATATCAAAGGTGTTGTCTACCATCTGTTGCACAGCCTCACGGCCGTTAGCAGCGCGGGTGATTTGAAGGCTGGTGGTTGAAAGCATAGCCAGAATCACTTCCACGTTAATATCGTTGTCTTCTACCAGCAGTAACCGCTGCCCCGAAAAAGTATTGTCTGACGTTTTTGTTACTGGTTTAACGGGCTTTATCTGTGTTGCGTAAGGCATGGTGACGGTGAAAAAGAAGTCAGAGCCTTTGCCTGTTTCACTTTCCAGTTCAAGCTTAGAGTCCATCAGCGACAACAGCTGATTACAGATATGCAGTCCCAGACCTGAGCCGCCATACTTGCGGGCGGTTGAGCTTTCAGCCTGAATAAAGGGTTCAAACAGGGTTTCTTTCTGTGCTTCACTGATACCGATGCCGGTATCTTTCACACCGGCCTCAAATGTGCAGCTTTCCTCGTCAATACGCAGTAGTTTCAGCCTGATTTCAATTTTGCCTTCAGATGAAAATTTAATGGCGTTACTGATCAGATTCGCCAGGATCTGCTTGAATCTCAATTCGTCGAATATCAGTACCGGAGGCAACTCAGGATCGATGGAGAAAACCAGCTTTAGCCCTTTATTCTGAGCCTGACCGTGGAAGATATCCGCCAGTTTTTTCAGACTATGGCGAATGTTGTACTGTTCGGCATCAAGCTCCAGCTTGCCGGCTTCAATTTTAGAGAAGTCGAGCAGGTCATTAATCAATTGCAGCAGCATTTCTGAAGAGTTAACGATCTGATTCGTAAGGCGTTTATGTTTCGGATTATCCAGTTTTTCGGTCAGCACCTGTCCAAAACCGATAATAGCGTTTAACGGAGTACGGATTTCGTGACTGATATTCGACAGGAAATCGGTTTTCAGCTTGTCCTGAAGTTCAGCTTTGGCTTTTGCATCTGCGTATAACTGGTTAGTGTGGCGTGATTTGCGAAGTAGATAGAGAATGATGAGCAGTGTGACAATACCCAGAACGATAACCACAACTAACCATTGATTGTAACGTTGCTGGGTTGCTCTGGCCGATTCTATGGCCGTGAGAAGTGCCGATATAGACTCATTTTCTTTCTCCAGTTCACTGGCTTTCTCTCTTTCCTGCTCTATCTGATGTACCAGGTTCGCACTCTCAATTAATTCCAGGTCTTCGTACTTCTTTGCATCCAGATAGTCTTCATGAAATTGTTCGTACTGAGCAAATGCGGTTTTGTAATCTCCTCTGGCCGCTGTTATATGAGCAGCAATCTGTTCCAGCTCTGCACGCCAGGTCGTCTGCTCAGCAGTTCTGTCTTCGTCGTACATTTTACGGGAAATATCCAGAGCCTCTTCTGCCTCTGCATATTGCTTCATATCCAGAAACGCTTTTGCCCGCCATTTATAAATTTCGGTATCGTAAAATGCAGATGTCAGCGGATGAGAGGTAACGGCTTCCGAAAGAGGTAGTGCGAGATCGTACTGTCCTGAATTGAAGTAGGTCGTTGCCATACCGTACAGAGCAAGGTATTCAGAGTAGTTTATATCGATGTTCTTATCGTTGGCCTCCGCTTTTCTGAAGTAGCTGATGGCGGCATCATAATTGCCCCGGTTACGGTGCAATATCCCAATGTCGTACAGGTTGTCGCTGACCAGCAGCCAGTCTTGCTGACTGAGCGCCCCGTTGAGTGACTTCTCATAATACTCCAGCGCTATATCCAGCGAATTAATGGAATGATAGTAATCAGCAACCATGTAATTGTGCAGGGGGAGTAACTGTTCCAGCTGATTACTGAATATAAGCTCGCTGAGCGTATTAATGAGCCTGGCGTTAGAGGCAAATACCTGGTTTTCGCTGTAGGTCACAATCAGGTAGGCGATGGTGAGTGCGCGGACGTCAGGTGCAAGGGAAGCTTGCTTCAGGAGTCCTTCGAACAGGTAATAGCTTTTACTGTATTCAGCATTGATGCCATACATTCTGGCCAGGCCCACGCGGATAACCGGGCCGGATTCATTGTCCTGCGAGACAGATTCCAGCACCGCGATCACCTTATCAGAGGCTGAATGATGAATCTTTAGCATGTAAACGACGTAAAGCGCCCCGATGCGGGCTTTTTCTGACTGTGTATAGTCGTTGCTCAGCAACCGGGATTCCAGTGTGTCGAGCACTTCACCGACCGGCATAGGGATTTCCTGCCGGAGTCTTTGCTCAAAGCTTTCCAGTTCTGAAGTCAAGTTGGTGGCAGATACAGTCAGGCTGATAAACCAGAGCGCAACAGCCAGTAGGCGCCAGATAAATTTAATAGTGATCACAGTGACATATAGCCTGTCCCGAATGTTTTATTAAATTTACTCAGAGCGGCGGGTAAAAGCAAGAAAGCCGGCATCATGCCGGCTTTCTGAAGGTTCTGTCCGCAATTACTTCTGTTTAGCTTTAGCAAATGCATCTGCGAATGCATTGCCCATGGCAGCATTTGCCGGCGCTTGCGCCTGTCGGTTATTACCACCGCTATTACGACCGGGTTGACGTCCTTTACCTTGCTTCCCGGCAGGTTTCCCGGCGCCGCTCTGGCGCTTTTCAGCGGCCGGCGCAGGGGTATCGTCAAGGCGCATAGTAAAGGAAATACGCTTACGCTGTACGTCTACTTCCAGCACTTTCACTTTTACGATATCACCGGCTTTTACTACTTCACGGGGATCCGAGATGAACTTGTTGGTCAGTGCCGAGATGTGAACCAGACCATCCTGATGCACACCCACGTCAACGAAAGCACCGAAGTTTGCCACGTTACTGACAACACCTTCCAGAATCATGCCCGGCTTCAGATCGCTGATGGTTTCAACGCCTTCTTTGAAGGTCGCTGTTTTAAATTCAGGACGGGGGTCACGGCCGGGTTTGTCCAGCTCTTTCAGGATATCTTTTACGGTTGGCAAACCGAATGCTTCACTGGTGAAGTCCTCCGGTGCCAGCTTACGCAGCAGATCGGTGTTACCAATCAGGTCGTTTACGGCGACCTGCGTACGGTCAACAATGCTGTCAATAACCGGATAGGCTTCCGGGTGAACGGCGGAGGCATCCAGCGGGTTTGTGCCTGCGGTGATACGCAGGAAGCCGGCTGCCTGTTCAAAGGCTTTAGGACCTAACCGTTCAACCTTTAATAAGGATTTACGGTCGCCAAAAGCGCCGTTGTTATCGCGAAATGCAACGATATTTTGTGCCAGTGTTTTGTTCAGGCCCGATACATAAGACAGCAGTGCAGGAGACGCGGTGTTCAGGTCGACGCCTACGGCGTTTACACAGTCCTCGATAACGCGATCCAGTGATTTGCCTAACTGACTCTGGCTTACGTCGTGCTGATACTGGCCAACACCAATAGCCTTCGGCTCAATTTTTACCAGTTCGGCGAGAGGATCCTGCAGACGACGGGCAATTGATACAGCGCCACGCAGCGATACGTCCATATCCGGCAGTTCTTTCGATGCCAGTTCCGACGCCGAGTACACCGATGCTCCGGCTTCACTGACCATGATTTTCTGAGCACCCAGCTCCGGCGCTGCTTTCAGCATTTCAGCAACCAGTTTATCCGTTTCGCGGGAGCCGGTACCGTTACCGATACTGATGAGCTCTACTTTATGCTGTTTGCACACATTAATCAGTGTGCGCATAGACTTATCCCAGGCGTTTTGCGGCGCGTGTGGGAAAATCGTATTTGTGGCTACCACCTTACCGGTTCTATCTACCACCGCGACTTTGACCCCGGTACGCAAGCCCGGATCCAGACCCATGGTGGTTTTCGCGCCGGCCGGCGCCGCCATCAGCAGATCATTAAGGTTTTTAGCGAATACGCTGATGGCTTCTTCTTCAGCCTGCTCACGTAAGCCCGAAAACAGTTCGGTTTCCATGTGCAGAGCAATTTTGATTTTCCAGGTCCACTGTACAACCTGCTTTAAAAACGCATCAGCAGCACGGCCTTTGTCACTGATATTGTAATGATCGGCAATGATGAATTCGCAGTGTGACGGTGCCGTGGCATCTTCATTTTGCGGGTCTGCGTTCAACTGAATATGCAGCATGCCCTCATTGCGGCCACGGAACATGGCAAGAGCACGGTGAGACGGCACGCTTTTCAGTTTTTCCTGATGGTCGAAATAATCTTTGTACTTAATGGCTTCCTGCTCTTTACCGGGAGCCACTGTACTGGTTACGAAGGCATTGTCATTCAGATAGCGGCGTACTTTCGCCAGCAGAGAAGCGTCTTCGGCAAACCGTTCCATCAGGATAAAGCGGGCACCTTCCAGTGCGGCTTTGGTATCGGCTACGCCTTTTTCAGCAGAAACAAATGCTTCTGCTTCGGCTTCCGGTGTCAGCGACGGGTCGTTAAACAGTTTATCAGCTAAAGGCTCAAGCCCGGCTTCAATAGCGATCTGACCTTTAGTGCGGCGACGTGGCTTGTAGGGCAGGTATAAATCTTCTAGCGTCGTTTTGCTGTCCGCAGTGGTGATGTCCTTTCTCAGCGCATCGGTAAGCTTACCCTGTTCTTCAATGGACTTTAAAATCACGCTGCGGCGATCTTCTAATTCACGCAGGTATGTCAGTCGCTGTTCGAGGTTACGAAGCTGAGTATCGTCCAGTCCTTGCGTTGCCTCTTTCCGGTAACGGGCGATAAAAGGAACCGTAGCACCCTCATCGAGTAATGAAACAGCCGCCTGCACCTGATTGGCATTAACGGCAAGTTCTTCGGCAATTTTGTTGATAATCATAAATAAGCTCTGTGGCGTTTTAATTTGTGTCCTGCTGGATTAAAAAAGGGAGATGAGCACTCTGCCCCGAGTCGCTGCCAGCTGTTACCTAAATAGGGTGCAAAAAAGAGGCGTAAGTATATCACCGATGGCTTATGTCAGAAGGGCTTTTGTCTCAGCGAACTTCATTTCATGCCTCTTTTAGCGGGTTTGCTATATCTTATCCGTCGTGTCGTACCAAATTTTATTTATCCACCACTCAAAGTTGCCTGCTTCGGTTTTGACAAAAATTTCATCTTCAGTGGTTTTTCCGATGAGTGCGCGGGCCATCGGCGCATCCACCGAGATATAGTCCTTGCGGCCGAAAATTTCATCATAGCCGACAATGCGGAGGGTCATGGTTTTGCCGTCTTCATTTTCAATTTCGACCCAGGCACCAAAAAACACTTTGCCTTCCTGTTGCGGCGAGTAATCCACAACTTTCAGATTTTCCAGACACTTACGCAAGTAGCGGACCCTGCGGTCGATTTCCCGCAGACGTTTTTTATTGTACTGATAGTCAGCATTCTCACTACGATCCCCGAGACTCGCTGCCCAGGTGACTTTGCGTGTTGTCTCCGGTCTTTCTTCACGCCAGAGATGATCCAGCTCTGCCTGTAATTTTCGGTACCCATTTCGGGAAATAAGCGGTGTTCGCATTTGCCTTTTTCGCTATGTTTTTGTTTTTTCAGCTAATCAAAACTAAAATTACGTCGATAACTAGTTTGCAATGTGGTAATTGTGCATAACTTTTACAAGCTTATGCAGATTGTTTGCATGAATATTGAACAAATTTGTAAATAAAATGTCGTAGTAATATCCATTATTAACATGGAATAAATCGAGTGAATAACATTATGCAGCATGAGCAAACTCAGACAGAAGTAAAACGTGGTGGTCAGTCCTTCACGTCAAACGGTATTACTATTGCCGGCTTTCTGCTGTTTCTCACCGGCGTTATTCTGTTCTCCATCGGGATGATAGATATTTTAGTTCACATTAACAGTGTGAAAACCGCAGCGTTGCTGGTGGGTGGTATCGCCGCTTATAAAGTTGGTCATATGATGATCCGCCACTGCGCTACGTTAAGGAAGAGACCGGAGCGTCGCAGACACTTATTGTCAGGTAACAGCTGATACAGGGCTGACAGATATAACTTTTGATACAACAACCCCCTCCTTCGTGAGGGGGTTGTTTCGTTCTGGCCACCGGCAGATTTAATGTTTGTAACTAAACTTCCCGATGATCAGGTGCGTAGGGAAATTACCTGCTATCCATCACAGTTAATTTCAGGGAAGCTAATATGAAATCACTATTTGAATCTGCCCGTATGGGCAATGTGGATGTGAATAACCGCATCTTTATGGCGCCGCTCACCCGTAGTCGCGCTGACGATACCACCGATGTGCCTGCAGACATGGCCCTGACTTATTATCAGCAGCGTGCAACGGCAGGACTCATCATTTGCGAAGCCACCCAAATCAATCCGCAGGGTAAGGGATATATCCGGACTCCCGGCATTTACAGCGCTGACCAGGTATCGAAATGGCGGGAAATCACAGAAGCTGTGCATGCTGAGGGAGGAAAAGTGTTTCTTCAGCTGTGGCATGTAGGCCGTATCAGTCACAGCCACTTTCAGCCTGATAATCAGAAGCCGCTGGCTCCGTCAGCGGTGAAACCAGATGTTGATGTGTTTTTTGATGGCGAAAAGCGTCCGGCGTCTGAACCGGAGGCGATGACTGTCAGCGACATTCAGTTAACCATTGCTGATTATCAGAAAGCTGCTGAGAATGCCCGTGAGGCCGGTTTCGACGGTGTGGAAATACATGCTGCCAACGGCTATCTGATTGACCAGTTCATCCGTGATAAAACGAATTTGCGGGACGACGAATATGGTGGCAGTATCGAAAACAGACTGCGCTTTCTAAAAGAAGTCACCCGTGCGGTACTCAAAGTCTGGGATGCGTCGCAGGTGGGTATCCGGCTGTCGCCGGTTGGTAATCAGAATGATATCGCTGACAGCGATCCGCTGGCGACGTTCAGAGAGGTGATAAACTTCTTAAATCCGTTGAATCTGGCTTACCTGCATATGGTTGAGCGCTTCCCGGGTATGCCCGCCAGTAACGAAGATCTTGCGACGCTTGTCACATTGCGGGAACACTGGCAGGGATTTTATATCGCTAACGGGGACTATGATTACCTGTCAGCCAAACAGGCTGTGGAATCTGGTTACGCTGATGCCGTCGCTTTTGGCCGGCCTTACATTGCTAACCCCGATTTGGCATTGCGTCTTGAAAAAGGCGTTGCGTTGAACGAGCCGGATCCGGATACATTCTACGCAGGTGAAGAGAAGGGATATATCGATTACCCGTTTTACAGTGAATAACAAAACGGCCCGTTAAGGGCCGTTTTCAATTCTGTTTCCGGCGCGGCCGGAGAGAGAAACAAATTACTCTGTTTCGCCTTCTTCAGTGTCCACTACTTCAATCAACTCAACATCGAAGATAAGCGTTGAGTTAGGTGTGATCAGACCGGTAGAACGTTCGCCGTAAGCCAGCTCCGCTGGAATAACGAAACGGAATTTTGAACCTTCTTTCATTAACTGAACACCTTCGGTCCAGCCGGGGATAACGCGGTTAAGCGGGAAAGTAACCGGCTCATTACGCTCGTATGAAGAATCGAACACAGTACCGTCAATCAACGTACCGTGGTAGTGAACTTTAACTGTGTCAGTGGCTTCAGGGCTCTTACCGGTGCCTTCTTCAATCACTTCGTACTGAAGACCTGAATCAGTCACAGTCACGCCTTCTTTCTTAGCGTTTTCTGCCAGGTAATCAGCGCCCAGCTGAATATTCTCTTCCGCTGCTTTTGCTGCCATTTCCTGCTGCTTTGCACGCATGGCTTCTTCACCGGCCTGAGCAAATTGCTGAATTTCAGCACGGCTGAACTTCATGTTTTCGCCCAGAGCGTCAGTGAAACCCTGTTTCAGCGTTTCAATATCCAGCGGTAAACCAACCTGTTCCTGCTGCTTTGCGCGGGTCGTGATGAATACGCCCATGCTTGCACCCATTGCGTAGGCGTGCTTCTGTTCGTCTGTCATGTCCGCAGCGGCTGTACCTTGTGCAGGTGCTTCTTTTGCCGCAGCTTCTTTAGACTGCTCATTTGTATTTGGCTGACAGGCAAAAAGACCTAAAGCAGCAACGGTTGATAAGGCGACAAGCGACTTACGCATAAACTTCTCCATTCTAATATTATGTTCGTCGCACCGCACGGGGACGACTGGCTTGTGTTATAAGGTATAAACTAATCAATTTAGCAAACCGATCAAAGTAAAATCATTTTGCTAAATTGATATTAAGGTCATCCGACCCTAACTGTTCCATGCTATGGTAAACACGGCTGCATATAAAGCGAAACCTGTAAGACATGATTCATCGACGATTGTTCCAAACAATGCCATTACTGGCGTTTTTACTTTTTTCAGTAACCGGATGTACTGTGCCTGATACCACCCCGGTTAACCAGTGGTGGCATGCAGAAGACGGCGCCTACGCCGCTGACATATCGCCGAACGGTGAGTACAGCGTGGTATCCGGTGTCGATAACGGTATCAACGTTTGGCACAATTTAGATGACAATGTGCTGTTTCACTGGCAGCACCAGAGCGAGGGCAACAATCTGGTCCTGGCTATTCATATTTCCGCTGACAATAAATTTGTGGTGACATCAGACCGCGAAGCTTTTGCGTTATGGAGCATTGAAAGTGGTGAGCCGGTAGGGTTCTGGCGCATTGATGAATCGACAATCCGCGATGTGGCGGTAACCAATAATGGAAAAGGGATCCTCGTTGGCCGCTCCAGCGGTAAAGTCATGTACTTTGAGCCGGAAACCGGACGGCGACTTGAGTTTCTGGGTCACCAGGAACGCATCAACTCTGTGGATATTTCACCCAACGGTGAATATGCCCTTACCGGTGGTAACGACTATGTGGCGTATCTATGGAGTACGCAGACAGGACAAATTATCCATACCTTTACTCACAGCAGCCGTATTTCTAAAGTGGCGCTGGATGATGCCGGACGCTACGTATTTACTGCAGACAGTAAACAGGGCTCTAAGGTGTGGGATGCACAAACAGGTGCGCAGATCAGCAACCTGAAGTATATTGCGCGCCAGAAAATATTTACTGATGCCGTCTTCTCTGAAGATGGTAAGCATTTACTTACCGGTTCACCCTCACGCAGTATCTACATGTGGGATGTTAAAACCGGTGAGCAGACCGGCGAATGGAAAGTGGCGGCGAAAGAAGGCACGAGGCCGGCAACTGCCGTGGTGTATGCCGTCGGGTTTATGGGTAACAACACACTGCTCTCTGAAAGCAGCAGTGGTTTAGCTGAATTATGGGCAATTGAAGAATGAGCGACACACTTACGCTGGAACACGCCATGCAGGAAATTGAAGAACTGCAGACCAAGGTAGCGTTCCAGGAACACACAATTGATACGTTGAATGAAGCACTGACGTCTCAACAATATCAAATCGAAAAAATGCAGGTACAGTTGCGTTTTATGATGGAGAAAGTCAAAGGCTTTGAACCGTCTAATATTGCTAAGCTGTCAGACGAAACTCCGCCTCCTCACTATTAATCTGTCTGCAACACCTGTCAGTGCAGGCAGTGAAATAATCTGTTGATTGTTTTAGATAATTGCATGAATCTTGTCTAAGCTAAGAAAACGACCCGTTAAATGACATAACGAAGCACTTTTCATGGCCAGAAAGTTAAGAACGTCTCCGGCAGGTATTCCGCAACTCGTCCAGCGAACAGGACGAAAAGGTGTGTCCCCGTTTCGGGATGACACTGACAGGCTGACCTATCTCGATTATCTCGGCCGTTATGCACAGCGTTATAATGTGGCAATGCATGCCTGGTCGGCAGGTAAAGACAGCATTCTTTTTCTGTGCACTCCCGCGGCCGGTGACGGTATCTCGTTAATGTTGCAGGCAACCGGACGACTTTATGCGCAGTACTTTCACCAGCGGTATGGCACCAGCGGAGCAATCTGGCGTGATCGTTATAAATCAGCACTGGTTTTAGATGATGAGCTGCTTTTGGAAGTGTACCGCTTCATAGAGCAGAAGCCGGTAAATGAAGCGTTGTGCAGTACGCCTGAACAATACGCCTGGTCAAGTGTCAGTGCCAATGCACTGGGGTTACCCAACACCATGGTGACGCCTCACAGTGCCTACGAACGGACAGCAAAACAACCGGAACAACGAAGAGCACTGCATTTGCAGCACTTGCAGCACCAGAATAACGATCTGGATGCAGATATTGCCAAGTCACTGAAAATGGGACTGGCTATGGGAGATCCCGGTTTCATCAAGCGCATTGAACAGGTTACCGGTCGTCGTTTGACGGAAGGTAAGCGCGGTCGTCCGCGCAAGAAGGCTGTGACGTCCTGAGCAGCTGAGCGGGTGATGGTAAACTGATTCACCCCTGCCGGTTACTGTGGATCAGGGCGCGGGTTTTCTTCACCGGCGGCTTCCTGTTCTTTCTCTTCTTTTGCCTCTTCGGCGTCGCTCCATTGCACACTATCTTCAAGATTACCGTTGATAGCCTGAATAAATGCATTTTTTAGAATGCCACCTATGGTCGCGAGAACCGGTGTGTCTACATTATTCAGTGAGCCGGAAATGGGAATGCGTGTGGCTATCTGATCTTCACTCTGGTTTTCGAACAATTCCGCAATAAAAGCTGACAGTGCTTCGGCAAGTCCGCGAAAGAAGCCATCATCATCCTCTTCGATGTCTCCTTTCCATGAAAAAACCTCAACCTGATGCAGAATAGGCTTGGCGTAGCCTGAAATTTCTCCGTCGTCGCTGGCCAGTTCCAGCGCCAGTTCTAATGTACCGGCTTCTAAATCGAAGGGTGCGTAGGTATCGAGGAAGTTTTTAAAATTCACCAGCGCCACATCATTGGCCTGCAGATTGACATCGAAGGTCGGATTCTTAGTAGCCGGATTCAGTGAGCCCGACAGCGCAATGGTCCCTTGTTGCTCTGTATTTCCGCTGGCTTCAATGGTGGCAATGAGATCTTTTGACAAAGAGCGGCTGTTAACCAAATTTCTTGCTACGGCATGAATATCGTGCAGTTCAATGTTAACGGCGGGCTCTGAATCCGGGTTGATGAACCGGACAATACCCCGGCGGATTTCAAAGCGGTCAACCTTAAGTGGCACTAGCTGGTCCGCCAGATAAAGCCAGTTCTCATTTTCACCTGACTGACTTTCAGCATCACTTTTACCGTCTACGAAGTTTAGCTCCGGTGCGGTAAGGTCGACCTGCGCTACCAGGGCTTTATCCAGCAGGGCATTCCACAACAGGCTGAACTCTACCTGCTTTGCTTCAAAGAACGGTTGTTCTACCTCACCGGTCCGTTTCAGAATAACCACATCATCCAGACTGTAGGCGCCGCGCCACAGCATAATGTCCACATCGCCAACACTACCGGTAAATTCTTCCCCTTCATCCAGTACGTCGTTGATGTACCACTGAGCTGCAAAAGGCAAACTGATGCGGACAATTATCAGCAGCCCGGCGAGGATCGCGAGTGCTTTTAATGTGGTTCTGGTTTTATGTCTGGCCATGGTCAGTCCGCGCTTAAATGAAAAATAAATAATCCGGAGGTATTTATTAACAATTCAAGTGGCGTGCCAGTGAATGTAAAGAGGAAAATGCTGCAGGGCTATAGGGTTAACGGTTTGTTTTAGCAGGAAAAACTAATGTGAGGCAGGCACCCGGGCAGGTCCGTGCGGCATAAACGCACACCCTTTTCCTGCTCCGGCGGGTAACTTTAACAAATCAGTGTGGCTTAAATACACCAATCACATTTTCATCCGATCGGGTTTTTGCTTCTACTTTGTCGTCGGTTTGCGATTGCGAATATCCGCACTTAACGCATTCCAGTTTTTCCACATTGTTCTCAAAAAACAACATGATGGAATCTAATGCCTGACACTTGGGACAGGTTGCGCCGGCGATAAAACGTTTTCTTTTGCGTTCAGCCATGATTACTCCGCAGATTACAACAATTTCTTCATGCTGGATTATGGCGACTAATGAGTGAAATACAAGCCATTGCCGGGTGAGTTTGCTATCATACGCAGCTTAAATAACAGGACAACTGTGCAGGCATGATCACCTTATCTGACGTTACATTGATGCGTGGTAGCAAAGTGCTACTTGAAAACGCCAGTACACAAATATTCCCCGGACACAAAACCGCTCTGATCGGCAGCAATGGCTGTGGTAAGTCGAGTTTGTTCGCTTTACTTCGCGGAGAATTACAGGTTGATGCCGGCGATTGTCAGGTACCTGCACACTGGCGTATCGTCAGCGTGGCACAGGAAACACCGGCCACCGATCGCTGTGCGATTGATTACGTGATTGACGGTGACAAATTACTGCGCGGATTACAGGCTAAACTGGCTGAAGCCGAAGCGAAGCAGGATGGCGAAGCTATGGGACAGCTGCATGGTCAGCTGGAACATGCAGGCGCTTACGACGTAGAGGCGCGGGCGGCTACCATTCTGGCTGGTCTGGGCTTCTCAACCGCTCAGCTGTCAGCACCGGTGACTGATTTTTCAGGTGGGTGGCGCATGCGGCTCAACCTGGCGCAGGCACTGCTTTGTCCTTCTGATCTGCTGTTGCTGGACGAACCGACCAACCACCTCGATTTAGATGCAGTCATCTGGTTGGAAAAATGGCTGCAACGCTATTCAGGAACGCTGATTCTTATCTCTCACGATAAGGCATTTATTGATAACACTGTGGCGCAAATCGTCAGTGTTGAACAGCAACAACTTATTGCCTACACAGGCAATTACTCTTCCTACGAAAAGCAGCGTGCAGAACGACTCCGCTTACAGAATATCGAATTTCAGAAACAGCAGGATAAAATCGCTCATCTTGAGTCTTTCATTACACGCTTCAAAGCCAAAGCCAGTAAAGCTAAACAGGCGCAAAGCCGGATTAAGCAACTCGAGCGGATGGAGCAGATTTTGCCGGCCCATGCTGCCAGTGCCTTTAATTTCGAATTCGCTGAGCCAACCGGTCTGCCTAACCCGCTTATTCAGATGCGGGATATTCAACTGGGCTATGGTGACAAGGTTATTCTTAATAACGTTAAACTTAACCTGGTGCCGGGCAGCCGCATCGGGTTACTGGGACGCAATGGTCAGGGTAAGTCGACACTGATCAAACTGCTCGCTTGTGTGCACGATCCTATGCAGGGCACGTTTACTACTGCCAAAGGGCTTAACGTGGGCTACTTTGCCCAGCATCAGTTGGAAACCCTGGATCCCAAAGCTTCTGCCATTTTGCATCTTCAGCGGTTAGATAAGCAGGCTACCGAACAACAGTTACGGGATTATCTGGGAGGCTTCGGTTTTCATGGTGATCAGGCCCTGGAACCTGTTGCACCTATGTCCGGCGGCGAGAAAGCACGTCTGGTACTGGCGTTGATCGTTTATCAGAAGCCCAATTTATTGTTACTCGATGAGCCGACCAACCACCTCGATCTGGAAATGCGTCATGCACTGAACATGGCCTTGCAGGGGTTCGAAGGCGCGATGGTACTGGTATCACACGACCGCTTCCTGCTGACCTCTGTTTGTGAAGACTTTTATCTGGTCGACAGCGGTCAGGTTGAGCCTTTTAACGGTGATTTGGAAGATTACCGCAGTTGGATTTTATCCCAACAAAATGAAGAGAAAGCGGCGAAGCAGCAAACCGATAAACCGAAGGTAGATCGCAAAGCGGAAAAACGTCGTGAAGCTGAGTTTCGTCAGTCAGTCGCACCGCTGAAAAAGGCGATTGAAAAGCATGAAAAAGCCATGGAAGCCACGTCAGCCAAACTCTCTGAAGTGGAAACGTCGTTAAGCGATACCACGTTATACGAAGAGCAAAACAAGGCCAGGCTGATGGCACTGCTTGATGAACAGACAACGTTGAAACAGGCGATGGAAGAGCATGAAATGGCATGGCTCGACGCCCAGGAAGCAATGGAGGCGGCAAAAGCTACTTATGAATCTGAATACTGACACCTTCTGGCAATACAGTTTAGATGTTTACGGACGTGATAATGTCGCTGCCACAGCGATTGCGTTGCAGGATGACTTCGGCATAAACGTGAATATGTTGCTGCTGTTATGCTGGTGTATGGATAACGGCGGTATTGTTACATTAAACCAGTGGCAGGTGCTGCATGCGGCTATTGCTGAAACTGAGAGTTTACTTGTGGCTCACCGTGAAAAACGCCGTGCAGCAAGGCAGACCAGTCCGTTTAATGAAAAAGCCTATGACGCCCTGAAGCGGGAAGAACTGGATCTTGAAATGCAGCAGCAGGAAGCACTTACTACCATGTACAACCGGCTGTCTATAGAATATGTGCCGGTTCAGGGAGTGAACGGCAGCATTGCCAGTTTCGTGAATTTATTTAAGTTGCGCCAGCAACCTCAGGCGGTTAAATACCTTACGTCAGTGATTCAGTCTCTGCACAGCACCGCGAAGTAATTCATGCATACACCTGAACATGGTCATGGCGTTGTTCGCCGCAGTCATTTCGAACCGTCATGGTGGGCCCGTAACCGTCATATTCAAACTATCTGGCCGCGATTTTTTCAGAAACGCAGACCGGTTTCTTACACCTGGCAGCGTATAAACACGCCCGACGACGACTTTCTTGATCTCGCCTGGGGACCAGAACCACAAGATATGCAGGGCATGGTTGTGATGTTTCATGGACTTGAAGGCAGTATCCGTTCTCACTATGCCAACGACATGATGGCCGCGCTCAGCGAGCAGGGCTGGCAGGTGGTTATGATGCACTTCAGAAGTTGTAGTGGTGAAATTAACCGCCAGCCCCGCGCTTATCACTCCGGCGAAACAGAAGACCCGGCGTTCTTTTTAGACTGGCTGGACAAACGTTTCCCGGACGTGCCGAAAGTCGCCATCGGCTTTTCGCTGGGCGGCAACATGTTACTTAAATTGCTGGGTGAAAACCCCGGTCAGAAATGGCTGCAGGCCGCCATGGCTGTGTCGGCGCCGGTAAAGCTGGATGCGTGCAGTGACAGCATTGGCGAGGGTTTTTCGAAGGTTTATCAGAACTACCTGTTAAAGAGTATGAAGGCCACGCTGACAAGTAAAATGCGTAAGCTGGACTACAAAGATTTGTTATCGCTGACGGTTGAGCAGGCAGGCAAGCTGTCGTCGTTCCGGGAGTTCGATGAAAAAGTGACGGCACCCTTACACGGCTTTAAGGATGCGCAGGATTACTACGAGAAATGCAGTGCGTATCCTTTCCTGAGTGCCATTCATTGTCCCACGTTAATTGTCCACAGTCTGGACGATCCTTTTATGAGTCCGTCGATTGTGCCGGATGCAACTGCACTGTCCCGCAATGTTACCCTTGAACTCAGTGAGTTTGGTGGTCATGTAGGCTTTATGCAAGGCGGCTTTCTGCGACCGGTGGTCTGGCTGCAGCAGCGTGCCGTAGACTATTTTTCTGAGTTTCTGCCAGTCCGGCCAGCAAAGTGAGGCAAGCATGATTATCCCCATTGACGCATTAGAGAAAGACACGCTGCGTAACATTGTCGAATCCTTTGTACTTCGTGAAGGTACTGATTACGGCGAAGTTGAAGCGAGCTTTGAAGACAAAGTGGAACAGGTACTGGCAGCACTGAAGCAGGGTGACGTTGTGCTGGTTTATTCAGAGCTCCACGACTCGGTAAATATCCGCGAAAAAGGTGATTACCGGGAAAGTGAAGAAGACGCCTGAAGCTGTCCGTCCTCACGCATCTTTCAGACTCGCAAACAGGGTTGTAAATCTCGCCGGTGAGTTGCGCTGATGCTGCCAAATCCAGTCATTCGCGTACCTGAACGATCTGGACATTTCCTACAGCACATAATAAAAAAGGACGTGAATACACGTCCTTCCGGTCAAACTGCGTTCATACTCAGAACGTATAACGGGCGTTCAGTTGCGTAATGTCCAAATCATCAATTTTTTCATAGCTTGCACCCACAGCCCAGCGGGGTGAGAAGTAGTAATTGGCACCGACTTTTACCGTGACATCACCGTCATCGATATCGTAGTAACCCAGTTCACCCTGCAGCTCTACCTGTTCAGTTACCAAGGATCTCACGCCGGCATTCAGGGAATAACCGCTGTCTTCGTTGTTTTCCACCTCTGCACGTTCATAGTTCAGACCGAAATAGGCATCGGTGAAACTGTTCAGAGGCAGCCGGTAACCAGCACCCAATGTCAGTAAGTCCAGATCGGTACCACTTTCATCCAGCATGCTGTAATCGCCGGTAACATAAATATTGTTTTCCAGTAAATATGTGGCACCCAGGTCAAGTCCGTCAAAATCTGCCCGGCCAATTTCGGCATTTGTATACCCGCCCTCAGCGAAGCGCCAGTTCGGTGATGCAGCCATTGCCGCAGAAGATAGTGTGGTTGCAGCAACAAAAGCAGTAAAAGTTTTAGTGAAGCGCATAGAAAACTCCTTAAATATGCAAAAAGAAAATCCACTGTCAGTGGCTTGTTCAGCAATCTTTTTGCCAATCCGGTCATTGTTGGCGCTATTTTCTACTTGTATAATTCCGTAAGGCTATGTTTTATATGTCAATATTAATTGCCGGGAGGCTGGTGTTTTAACGTGAGGTTAGGAGGGATCGTCTAAGTCTGAAGCATGGTGTTCAATGTTCATACTACCTTAGTGTCTGTCTGAGCAGACAGATTCCCCTGTTTTACCCGGTGGTCTGTAATACTTGCTGTGCACTCTCTACATACTTTTACGGACGGATTCGGTAAGGTCATGAAAAATATCGTAAATATGTGATCCAAACGACTTGGATCACCTTTTGCACTCATCCGGTCAATAAGAAACGGAATATTCCCGTTAGGAAAATTTGAACCGGAGTCAGTCAACCATGCTGCCGCAATTACAGTTAGCGAATAACACGGAAATTACGACACCATCTTTTACTTCATTCGTCGCATCCTTTTGCGCTTTTTTCTCAATCAGCCCGGCGGTAATGCGCGCCTTTGTATATTGCATTTGCGTGGGCTTCAGCACATTGAGTCTGGCGGATGAAACGGCTACCGGAAACCTGCCGGAAGGCAAACCTATCTTGAATCGCGTTATTGAATCGGCGCAAAAAAATGCTACACGTGATTATGTGGTTAATGATCACAATCTGGCAGACGAATTGAAAAACATCGGTTACGAAACCTATCGTCAAATTCGCTTTAACCCTGAGAAATCCTTGTGGCACGGTGAGCATGATTATGAAATGCAATTTTTTCACCCGGGCTTTCTCTATCAGCAACCTGTCACAGTGGTCACCATTGCTCCGGACAACAGTGAACATACCGTACCCTTTGACAGCAATAATTTCATCTATGAAAAGAATGCAGAGCCGCTGGCCGGTCTGACCGATGCAAAATCCGGCTATGCCGGATTTCGTTTGCATTACCCTATTAAAAACAAAGAATACAAAGACGAATTCGCCGTTTTTCTCGGCGCTTCGTATTTTCGTTTAGTAGGCAAAAATCAGGTTTATGGCATTTCAGCCCGCGGCCTTGCCATCGATACGGCGATGCCGGATGGTGAGGAATTTCCCCACTTTACCAAGTTCTGGGTGGTTGAGCCCCGTGAAGGCCAGCCCATTAAAATTTATGCCCGTTTAGAAAGCCCGTCTGTTGCGGGTGCTTACAGTTTTGAAATCATGCCGGGTAAAGATACCACCATGCAGGTAAAAAGCTGGATATTTGCCCGGGAGAATGTGGGTAAGCTTGGCGTCGCACCATTCACCAGCATGTTCCTTTACGGCGAAAACTCGCAAATCCGCCGCGATGACTATCGCCCTGAAGTGCATGACAGTGACGGGGTGATGATGCTCAACAATAGCGGGGAAATTATCTGGCGTCCTCTGACTAACCCGACCAAATTACAAATCACTTCGCTAAGCGATGTGGCTCCCAAAGGCTTTGGTGTGCTGCAGCGGGATACAGACTTTGCTAATTATCTCGATGCCGAGGCGAACTATCATCTGCGCCCGAGCTTGTGGGTAACCCCGAAAAAAGGGTTCGGCAAAGGTAAGCTGGAAATCGTGGAAATTCCTACTGACTCAGAAGTGAACGACAATATCGTGGCTTACTGGGTGCCTGAGAAGCCGTTCAATGCCGGTGAAAACCGCTACTTTGAATATGAATTGAAGACTGTTGAAAAGCAGCCTATGCCTTATGGTCTGGCGACAGTGGAAAGAACCCGTCAGGGGATCAGTCAACTGCCCGGCTTTGAAACAACGGAAGAGCGAAATGTGCGCCGGTTTGTTGTTGATTTCACTTTACCGGAAGGCATGAAGCTGAATCCTGATGAGGTAGATCTGATTTTAGACGCCACTAACGGCAAGGTCGAGCAGGCCAGAGTGTATAAGGTAGATGGTGATAAAAGCGTTCGCGTGACATTTCTGGTCATTCCTGACGGCGAAGCGGTTGTCGATATGCGCATGTTTTTAAATCAGAACGAAACGCAAATGAGCGAAATTTGGAGCTATGTGTATGAGCCACAATGATCCCGGGGAAAGCACCGTGGCACCGGACAACATAGCCACGAAAGATAAAATTTTAAAAGTAAACGGCCGCCGGTGGCGGCTGGTGCTGATGGGGCTGTTGACCATAGTGTCTACGGCCCTTGCCGGTTACAGCCTGTTTGAAATTTTCAGGCCCAACCGGTTTACGCCGCTGGAAATGATACAGCTGGCACTGAGCATGGTGCTGTTCATCTGGCTGACCTGGTCATTCTGGACCTCTGTTATCGGCTTTCTGCTGAAGCTTTTTCATATCGACCCGTTATCACTTCGCCGGGAATTGAAGGCCTCTGATGAGCAGGCGCCCGTCACCCAACGCCACGCTATCGTCATGCCGGTGTACAACGAGGATACTGACCGCATTATCGTCGGGTTCGAAGCCTGCGTTAAAGCCATTCTTGATACCCCGTACGCTGACAAATACGATTTTTATATGTTGAGCGATACCCAGGATAAGGCGAAAGCCGAAGCAGAGCTTAAAGCCTGGCAGCGTCTTATTTCCCGTCTTGGCGAACAAAGCCAGCAGATTTTTTATCGACGCCGCGAGGATAACTGGGGCCGCAAGGTAGGTAACATCACCGATTTTTGCGAGCGCTGGGGCAATCAGTACGAATCAATGTTGGTGCTGGATGCGGACAGTGTCATGTCTGCACATCGCGTGCTGGATATGACCCGCCGCATTGAAGCTAATCCTGAAGCGGCAATGATTCAGACTATTCCCATGCCTGTCCGTCAGGACACTTTTTTCGGGCGTTTTGTGCAGTTTGCGGCGCACCTTTACAGCCCGATGCTGGCCACCGGCTTGTCGTTCTGGCAGACAGACAGCGCAAATTATTGGGGTCATAATGCCATCATCCGTGTGCAACCTTTTATGCAGCACTGTGGCTTACCCACCCTAAAAGGCCGGGCACCGTTTGGCGGCGATGTACTGAGTCACGATTTTGTGGAAGCGGCACTATTGCGCCGGGCCGGCTGGGAGTGTTATCTCATCACCGACACTGACGGCTCATACGAAGAAGTTCCGGGTAACATGGTAGATTACGCTATCCGCGACCGTCGCTGGGTGCAGGGGAATATTCAGCACTTAGGATTGTTAAGCACAAAGGGGCTTAAAGCTACAAACCGGTTGCACTTTGCTTTCGGTGCCTTTGCTTACATGTCGTCGCTGCTGTTGTTTATGATGCTCATGGCGGGGACTGCCGATGCGCTGGTTAAAGCGCTTATCGACCCGGTTTATTTTACATCTGCCCACCAGTTATTCCCCGAATGGCAAATTGTCCACGAGGGGTTAATGATAGCCACGCTTTACGGCACCATTGCCTTGCTGTTCATGCCGAAAATGCTGGGCGTTATTCTGGCGCTTATACAGCGCAGAAAAGATTTTGGTGGTGCTTTCAGGCTCATGTCCGGTGCGCTTATCGAGCTGTTTATGGCCGTACTTATCGCACCTATGATGATGTTCTTCCACAGTTACTTCGTGATCAGTGTATTCATTGGTCACCAGGTAAAGTGGGAAGCGCAAACCCGTGAAGGACGTATGGTGCCATGGAAAGTCGCTATTTCTAAAGCCGCAACAATGACCACTTTGGGGTTAATCTGGGCCGGTGTGACTTTCTACTTCACGCCTTCGCTGTTCCTGTGGTTGCTGCCGGTATTAACCGGTATGGTGTTCGCAGCGCCCATTATCCGTTTAACCAGCAGCTTGTCGTTTGGCAAAACCTGCCGGAGGTTGGGGATCTTTGTGATTCAGGAAGAGATAAACGAAGCTCCGGTACTGGTGGAAGTGCGTGAGCACATGGCGACTATTTCAGCAGAAGAAATTGCAGGTTTTCCTGCATTGCAACCGGTTTTACCCGACGAAACCCATCAGACCATGTTCGTGCAGGATCTCAAAGCCCCTCCTTTACCAAAACGCTTAACAGACGGCCAGATTGCGGAATTTGCTCAAAGCCGGCCGAAGGCGAAACACGCAGCCTGATATCCTTTCTGACGGGGGTTACTGCCTGGTAACCCTTCCGTCATCAAATACAGTAAACTCATAAAATAGCAGAAGAAACCGGCTACTCGTCGAATTCTTGTACACAATAGCAGACTGAACCCTTAGGCTAAAAATTCGTCAACCTCGGGGGAGTGTGCTTATGAGAGCTGTTTCAATTTCATCACCTGCAAAGCTGCGTCCTGCAGCTATGCTATGGGCCATCAGTGGCGCGTGGCTGAGTGTTCAGGCTCAGCCGTTACAAAGCGAAAGTACGACGACAATTCCCGTTGTCAGTCACTCAAATAATGTTTCTCCCGGTTATGCCATTCCTCAATTTGCAGTGGATCCCGCATGGCCTGCATTACCGGAAACCTGGTTAACGGGCCAGGTGCCGGGGCTGGCTGTGGATAAACATGATAATACCGTTTGGGTATTGCACCGCCCGGCATCTATTCCAAATCTGTCACTGGGTCTGACAAATGGTTCTGCCAGTTGTTGTGAGCCGGCACCTTTCGTCATGCAGTTTTCTGTTGAAGGTAAGTTACTTAATTCATGGGGAGGGCCGGAAGGCGACCGTCCATGGCCTGAGAATGTGCATGGTTTATATGTCGATGCTGAGGGCAAAGTGTGGATAGGCGGCAATGGGAAAAGCGATCATCAAATTTTCAGCTATACCCGCGACGGTGAATTTGTAAAGGCGTTCGGGGAAGCAGGAAAAACGGATGGTAATACGTCTGAACACTATCTTGGCAACCCGGCAGACATTGTGGTTGATGACACGGATGTGATGATTGCTGATGGTTATATTAACAAGCGTGTAGTCAGGCTAGGTAAACAGGATCTGGACTTTGTACAGGCCTGGGGGGCATGGGGTAACGCGCCCGGCGGCGGTACCCGTGAAGGAAGTTTTGATACTTCTCAGGCAGCATCCGGAAACGGAGATTTGTCCACGGGGGCTAAGCATTTTGGTGATATTGTCCACTGTGTTGATAAATCTCAGGATGGCAGAATTTATGTGTGCGACCGGCGAAACAACCGCCTTCAGATCTTCAGAAAAAATGAAGAAGGACAGGTTCTGTTCGAAAAAAATCTGGAAATTGCCGCTGAAACGGGCGGTCTGGGCACCGCCACAGATGTCGCTTTCTCTCCCGACAATAAGTATCTCTACGTGGCAGATATGATGAACGGGCGTATCTGGATCCTCTGGCACGACACTTACGAGGTATTGGGAAGTATTGGCAGAAACGGTCGTTATGCCGGTGAGTTTACCTGGTTACACAGCATTGAGACGGATAAGGACGGCAATCTGTACACGTCTGAAGTGTCTACCGGACAGCGGGTTCAGAAGTTCGTTCTGACAGGGCTCAGTAAGCCGGATGCGTAAATAATGGTAACGGACAAAGCGTGTTGCCGGCTTTGTCCGTTATAAATGGCAAAAAGAGAATGTTACTCTTCAAACGTGACCGAGAATGTCACCGGGACAGCCAGTGTGATGCTGCTTAACTTGGCGACATCCTGAAGTGCCTGAATGCCGCCTTCCAGTTTAAAAGAAGAAGCGTTAATCACAGTCGGGGCTGTTGTGGATACCGTTAACTTGTCATTCGCCAGCTTGCTGACAATCACCTGAAAGGTAGCGGGCGCTTTTACGCCGTGTAAATCCAGTTCACCGGTTACAGAGCCAGTCTTGCTGCTACCTTTTTTCAGCTTCATCAGTTCAGCAGGAACATCTGCAGTGAAGGTGGCATTAGCAAAGTTCGGGGTATCAAACAGCATTTCCTGCATGCGGGTATCACGCAATTCAATGCTGGTGTTCACACTGGTTAGCGGAACGGTAACAGATAACTTACCACCATCGCTGAGCGTGCCGGATAATTCATCGAAGCTGTGAACTTCCGTTATCTGGGCATTCTTGGTAGACAAAAAATGCAGGCTGGACGTATCGCTGTCTAAAGTCCATGCCGCTGAGGCCGGTATAGCAATACACGCCGATAATGCCAGTAACGTTCGTTTCATCATTCCTTCGCTCCTTTTTCATATTGGACAATGTCCTGCCAGGGGACCCGTTGATCACCAAGCACCACAAAGTCCGGGTTTTCCAGCGTATGACGCTGGTTATAAGTCAGTGGCTCAAAATTCGCTGCCAGGATGCTACCACCGGCTTCCGACACGATGCATTGCGATGCACCTGTATCCCATTCGCCGGTAATGCCTATACGCATGAATACATCAGCTTTACCTTCGGCAATAAAGCATGATTTCAACGAGCAGCTACCCAGAGGTAACGTTTGATAAACCCGTTTTGCACACATGCGGGAAAATACTTTGTCCCGTGACTGACGGCGGCTGATGGCAATCATCACCACACTCTCATGGGGATCATCCAGCTTCCTGACGTGGATCTGTTTGTGCTCATCCGGACTTTCCTTGAATGCGCCGGCATCTTTACTGGCGTAATAAAGCGACTGTCCGGGAGGCCAGAATATGACACCTATAGTAGGTTCATTGTTCTCGATAAGGGCAATATTCACGGCGAAGTCACCGCTTCGGGCGATAAACTCCTGCGTGCCGTCAATGGGATCGATAAGCCAATAACGCTCCCATGTTTCGCGCTCAGCGAGGCTGGCGTGTTTGTTTTCTTCAGACAGGATCGGAATGTCAGGGGTAGCTTCAATCAGGCGCTTGTTGATGATGTCGTTGGCGAGGTAGTCGGCACTGGTTACCGGTGACTCATCATCTTTGGTGTAGGCGTCGAAATCGCCTTTGTCGTAAACTTTAAGTACCGCTTCGCCGGCTTCAACAGCAATACGTTTGGCTATCTCCAGTAAGGAGGCGCGGGTGTCGTCTGGCATAATGTTATTGCTCCTTTAACCACTTCTGAGCCAAGAACAAGGCGGCGACGCAGCGGGCTTCTTTGAAATCTTCCCGGCCGAGAAGTTCATCTGCCTGGCTGAGAGGCCAGTTGACCACCTCCAGCGGCTCCGGTTCATCACCTTCAAGTGTTTGCGGATATAAATCCCTGGCGAGAACAATGGTCATTTCTGCATTGAAAAATGTGGGGGCCATGCTGACGGTATGAATTACGTTCAGGTCGCGGGCGGCGTAACCTGCTTCTTCCTGGAGCTCACGGTTTGCTGCCTCAACGGGCGTTTCACCCGGATCAATCAAACCCTTCGGAAAACCAAGCTCGTAGGTATGCGTGCCCGCCGCATATTCGCGGATAAGCACCATAGTATTGTCATCTAACATCGGCACAATCATTACAGCGCCACGGCCGCTACCAGCCATGCGCTCGAACTGACGTTCGGCACCGTTTGAGAAAGTAAGATCCAGCCTTTCGACTTTAAATAAACGACTGCGGGCAACAATTTCCCGGTGTTTGATTTGCGGCAATGTTTTGGCGGGATCGATTTTACTCATGTTTATCCGTTACAACTTTCGTTATGATGACAACCAATGCTTAAGCTTAATGTATTTGAAGGAAAATCGCTTGCCATTTCTACCCTGGAGTGAAATCGACACAGTTCTGCTCGACATGGACGGAACCTTACTGGATTTACACTTCGATAATCACTTTTGGATCGAACATTTACCAAAGAAAATCGCTGAACGGAGCGGAAAGCCCGTTGAAGAGTGCAAAGCCACAATGATGGCGCATTACCAGCGGGTGATGGGGCAGATCCAATGGTATTGTCTGGATTACTGGGCTGAGCAGTTAAATATGGACATTATGGCGGCTAAGCGGGAAGTTGAGCACTTAATTTCCATGCGCGATGATACGCTGCCTTTCCTTGATGCTCTTCATGAAACCGGCCGGAATGTGGTGCTGGTAACCAATGCTCATCCGGACAGCCTTTCACTAAAGGTGGAACATACGCGGCTGGATGCTCACATTGATACGTTGATCAGTACCCATGAGTTTGGTGTGACGAAAGAGTCTCAGAACTTATGGAAGCAGCTTCAGGCGAAACTGCAATTTGATCCCGCCCGCACATTATTTGTCGATGACAGCATCACTATTTTACAGGCGGCGAAAAAGTTCGGGATCGGCCACCTTCTGGCCGTAAGTAACCCGGACAGTCAGCAACCAATCCGGGACATTGATGCATTCCCTTCCGTAACCGATTACCGCACCTTGCTGGACGAAATTCGCCAGTTTCCGGTGGAGAAATAACATGACGGTTTGCATTGTGGGTTCGAAAAATCCGGTAAAGCTGAATGCAGCCCGTAATGCGTTAAGTTTATCCCTGCAATTGCCTGCCCTTGAAGCCATTGGCGTGAATGTGCCAAGTGGTGTGCCGGACCAGCCCATGAATACCGCGCAAACCCGCGACGGAGCTGTAAACAGGGTCAAAGCCTGTCTTGCTGAAGCGGACGAGCGCTCTAAATCACAGGACTGGTTCATCGCCATTGAAGGCGGTGTCGATATGTTTGATGACGGTCCGGCCACGTTTGCGTTTGTTGCCATTTATCATCAGGGCATCTGGTCTGTGGGACGCAGTGCAAACCTGCCTTTGCCTCCATCAGTCTTCACCGCACTAGAGGCCGGTGAAGAATTGGGCCCGTTGATGGATAAGCTGTTCGATACGGACAACATTAAACAGAAAGGCGGGGCAATCGGCCTGCTGACCAACCACCTCGCCACACGCCAGAGTGTTTACGAACTCGCCATCACACTGGCCATGGCGAAGTTTAATTATCCGGATTTTTACTGACTTCACCAATCTCAAAGCCTTCATCACTATCACGGATATTTGCGCCGGTTAATTGAGCAACGCTGGCTAAAAATGCCTTACTATCACTTAAATCGAACGTGCCGGACAGCGATAGCGAAGCCAGTTCTGGATCGTTAATGGTTATTGGTCTGGTCAGGTAGCGGTTGAATTCGGCGATGGCGTTCCGTAGTGATGTGTCGTTGAAGACGATCCGGTGTTGCTGCCAGTCCGGTTTTGCTTCAACCAGTGGTTCAGGAAGCTGATAGCGGTGAATGCGGCGTTCTTCGTAACGCAGTCCCCAGCCTGCTTTTACCGGCGCATGGGTAATTAAAGTACTGGCGATACCAACGGTGCCTTCATAAACTTCCAGCGTCCAGTCCCTTCCTTCTTTTTCAACTGAATAGGCGGTGCCGAGTGCCGTAAAGGCAAAGGTGTCATCAATGGCTACAGAGAACTGTCTTGTCTTATCGTGAGCAACATCGACAAATATACGGCCCTTTTTAAGATGCACATCGCGTGTTTTCGCGGTTATCACCGTATCAACCCGCGAATTGGTATCAAGCACCAGTGTCGAGTCGTCCGGCAGTGTAAACGGAGATATTTCACCTGTCACGGTAGCAAACTCATGTCGTTCAGGTTGCTTGTCTGGAGGGGACTGAGTGAACAACAATACGCAACACAGTGCGATAGATGCCGCCAGCGCAAAATAAACTGCGGATAAAGAACCGGAGACAGCGCGCCCGCGCTTGTTCCGGATCGTTTCAGGTAGTTTAGCGGCAAGGCCGTATATGACAGCGACCTCATTAAATGCAGTAAGATTGCTCTCGTGCCGGCTCAACCAGCGGGCAAATTCTGCGTTCTGTGCGATATCAGGGTTCTCAGACATAATGAGTACCCAATCGGTAGCTTGCGCAATGTGCTCTTCAGATATTGGTGGGTTATGCTTCGCTGTCACGCTCAACTCGCTTTGTTGTTAAAATTATCAGGGCATCGCGTAAATGTTTTCGTACCGCTGCCACGGTGATGTTGTTGTTTTTAGCAATTAGATCGTAGGAAAGGTGGTCAATTCTGTGTGAAAGAAACACGTTGCGGGCAACGGAAGTCAGGGATTGAAGATCTTGCATAAGCAATTTTACTTCATTGTCTTCCTGATATTTCGACTCCGGTTCGTGGGCCTCTGAAGTTTGTACCGGCTCAATGCTTTCGATATCAACAAGTTGCGGCGTTCGCTGTGCTTTTCTGAAACGATCGGTAATTAAATTAGATAGCATGGTGCGCAGAAAGGCTTCTTCGTTTTCTAACGCCGACAAGTAATCATAGCGCTGCAATTTAATAAAAAGCTCCTGCACGATTTCTTCTGCATCATCAATGTTTGCGCCCTTTAAAATGGCAACCCGCCTGAGCGTAACGGCATATTTTCGATACCATGAAGCAAGGCACGGCCCAACGCTCTGTGTGCCTTGCTCTGGCTTAATGTTAACCACGGAAAGCAACGACGGTATCCTTTAGCGCAGCAGACACGGTTTGCATGTCCTGCAAGCTGTTGTAATAACCGGGTGTAATGCGTACGCAACTGCCTGCGGCGATCCCTTCTCTGTGAACAGTAAAAATGCCATGCTTTTTGAATAAATAGTCTGCTATGGCTTTGTTTTCCTGCGTGCTTACTTTGCCTGCCAGGCGAAAGGACGTTATCCCCGCATGACTTTCATCTTCATTGGGCGTGAGGACATTGATTTCTTCTATATCTGATACGGCATCAACCCAGATCTTGCGTAAATATTTGAGCCTTGCAGTCTTTGCGTCCGCGCCAATGAGATCGTGGAAACGAAAAGCATCAGGCAGGGTTAAAAACGCTGCAAAATTGCTGGTGCCACTGTGCACACGTCCCCAGATTGAATCTTGTTGTTCAGGCTCTGATGACATGTTTAAGCCAATATCCTGCAGGCGGGCATGACGAATAAACATGGCACCGGCGCCGATAGGCGCACCCATCCATTTATGCATATTGAAGCCAATGAAATCTGCTTTCAGCTCATCAGCAGTAAAGTTGAGTTGTCCCCAGGAGTGGGCCGCATCAACAATGACATCGACGCCTCTGGATTTTGCGATATCTGTGATTTCTGCAACCGGAATAACCAGCCCGGTACGGTGACTGATATGGGTCAGCAGTAATAACTTGCAGTGCGGATGCTTTTCCAGTGCAGTCCGGTAAAACTGAATCAGCGATGCTTTATCAGCAGGTTCCGGGATCGATAATTCAACAATGTCAGCGCCTGTTGTGCCGGCTTTATGCCGCATCGCAGCCTGCATGGCATCATAATCGAGATCAGCGAACATTACGCCGTCACCGGCTTTTAAAAGCTGATAGTTGCCAATCAGATTCTGCAGTGCTTCGGTTGCGCCTCTTGTCAGACAAACTTCTTCCGGCAGAACGTTCAGCCGTTTCGCAACATCGTGCCAGACGGGTTTCATCACCGGCCAGTATTCTTTGCGTGAGAAGTAGGAGTTGTCACGGTTAACCCGTTGTGTGTGCGCAAAGTAAGCCTGCATCACGGGGCGGGACATGATTCCCCAGTTACCGTTCTCCACATTGATGATACCCGGCTTAACATCGTAGTAGCTGGCAACCTGACTCCAGAACGCTTCATCTGAAGCGATATCGCTGTGGCCGGGTTGTCTTGTAAAGTGCTCCGGGAAAGGAAGGCCCTTGTCGTCAGCGAAAGCCTCTGAGGCGGATATCATGGCGGTGGAAGCCAGCGCGCCGGTCACAAAATGGCGTCTTGTTATATGTGGCATAGCATACCTGCGAAAAACAAAAAGAGAGAAAGACATTGGCATGTGAAAACCAAACTACATGCACAATGTCTCAAAATAATGACGAGCCGCTGTTAGAAGCTTGCGTCAATGCGCAGCGAGTAGCTCCCCCCGTCAGTGTCATAAGGGGCGTTTCTGGAGTAAATCAGGCCCCGGCTTGCCTGATAAGTGGCTTCATCAGGATAAGCGTCGAACAGGTTTTCTATATTGGCGCTCAGCTTAATTGTGTCGGATACCTGCCATGTAACGCCGACATCAACAAACGCCTCAGCACCGAACTCCTGAAAAATGTCACCATCGCTGTTGCCGGAACTGTCTGTCCAGGTGCCGTAGTAACGGACACGGCCATTGTAGCTCCAGTCGTCGGTGCTGTAAGTTGCGCTGATATTGGCACTGTTGGTGGGAAGACGATCTTCAAAGAGTGTGCGCAGGGTTTCGTTTTGCGCAACATTTCCACCCACTACTTCTGTTTTGTTGTAGTTATAGGCAAGCACAACATTCAGTGAGCCGCTATCCAGTTTCCACAACTGACTGACAATCGCGTCCAGACCCGTGGTGCGGGTATCAAAATCATTCTGGTAGAAGTTCACGCCGGTAATACTTTCTGCGCCGGTGACATCTAAATCAATCAGAGACTGACGCTCTTCATCTGTCAGCGTAAAGGTGGATGACGTACCGAAGCGGTCTTCAATTTCCACGCGATAAAAATCCAGTGACGCAGACAGACCGTTATTACCCTGATAGGTAATACCAAGGCTGATGTTGTCGGATTTTTCAGGCTCAAGAGAAGCAATATCTACATCATCACGTAAATTGATAATATCCGCGATGGCACCTTCAGGGCTGTAGCGGCCGCGGGTAAACACTTCCAGCGTGTTCGTATCTAAGCCCTGGGACACGCGCTCACTGAACAGCTGACCGGGTGTAGGGGCACGAAAGCCGGTTGAATATGTGGAACGCAGCGCCAGATTTTCTGACAAAGCATAACGTGCAGATATTTTACCGTTGGTGCTGTCACCAAATACTGAATAGTCTTCGTAACGGCCAGCCACACCTAACGTGAGTGCGTCAGTGATCTCGCTTTCAACATCCAGATATACAGCGTAACTGTCCTGGCTGAATTCACCGGACTGAGAAGGACTGAATCCGAAGAACCCGTTTGAACCGGATGCCAGACCTTCACTGGCAGCCGGACCCACTGCATACGATGCTTCGTCACCGGGAGATACAGTATAGGTTTCTTCCCTGTATTCGGTGCCAAATGCTACGTTGATATCGCCATAAACACTGTCTGATTCGATAATGTAAACACCGTCGGCATTGATTGTGACTTCATCCTGTTCTAACGAACCCGCGTAAAAGTCAGTAGGGCTGTCTGAGCCCAGAGACGCGTTGATGGTGTTCGACATAAAGTAATCGATAGCATTGCCGCCCACGCTGGCAGATACATCCCAGCTCAGGTTGCCATGGTCACCTTTTAGACCACCATACACAGCGTAATCTGAGTCTTCCTGACCAAAGTGCGGGGCAAAGCCTCCGGGATAAATATCGTTCAGATCAAAGTCAGGATAAACAGTGCTTTGGTTATATACCGCGGAAGTCGGGTTTCGCCAGTTAAAGTCAGATAGCCCTTCGCCTTCATTGTATGTGCCGAACAGATACACAGCAGCGTTCTCTGAAATATCGTACTGGCTGTTAAACGCAAAGCGCATTGCTTCTCTGTCTGGCTGTCCCCAATCCTGTACCGGATTTCTCAATGTAACTTCAGGGTTTGCTTCCTGGTAGGCAATGGCATCTGCGCGCTGGCGTGAGCGGCTGGTTCTGTCGGAATCGTAATATTCAGCAGTGAAAGACAGGTAGCCTTTGTCATTAAGCGACCAGCCTGCCTTGCCGCCTGCACGCCATGCGGCACCGTCGCCTTCATAGTACTGAGAGAACTGGCTGTAAGCTTTATAGCCTTCTTTGTCGTCCAGAATGATATTGATCACCCCGGCAATGGCATCTGAACCGTATTGTGCAGATGCACCATCGCGCAGGACTTCAATACGCTTAATTGCATAAGTCGGGATGGTGGCAAGATCTGCAGACTGAGCGCCATTGGAACCGAGCAACGCAGAGCGGTGTAACCGTTTGCCATTTACCAGAACCAGCGTGTGGTCTGAAGAGAGGCCCCGTAAGCTCGCCGGGCGAACAAATACCTGGCCGTCGGCCATGGGCAAACGCTGTACTTTAAAAGACGGCACAAGTTGCGCCACGCTGTCTGACAGATCTTCCGATGTTGTGCTGTTAATGGCGTCGCCGGAAATAAGGTCGATGGGGGCCATTGAATCAAACACGGTACGGTTGGATTGGCGTGTGCCGGTGACAATGACGTTTTCAACGTCCTTTTCCGCTGAGGCGTCTTGAGTTTGTGCCATAGCGTGTGGCTGCATAACGGTAGCGAGTGCAATGGCACAGGCTGAGAGAGTAAATTTAGCGTTCATTTGGTTTCCAGGTTGAGTTGTCCTTAAAATTACTCCCAAACCGTGCATGCATTTTTCCGGATCCGGTCGGGACTAATTAACAAGACGAACCTGAATTGAAGATCTGCGCGTTTCGTTGCTTAATTCACGAAAGCTTCATAAAACACGCCGGATCTCCGGCGCTACGAAACATTAAAAGTGGTATTCAGTCCGGAGGTAGTATGAACCGCCGTCAGTATCGTAAGGGGCATTTCTTGAATACATTAATCCGCGGTTTGCCTGAAGTGCCGCGCGGTCGGGGTAGGTATTGAAGAGATTTTCTATGGACAACCTTAATGACCAGGCTGACGATATGAACCACGTGGAGGAAACATCAAACATTGTCATAGGTGAAAAGCGTTGAAACACTTCTTCTCCGGTTTCCCGTTGATCTGTCCAGCTGCCGGTATACCGCAGGGTGAACTGGTGTTGCCAGTCTCCTTTTTGCCAGTTAAATGACACCCTGCCTTGCCATTCCGGCGTGCCTTTTTCCTGCAGTATCTTTTGTGCAATGTTTGTTGCATCGCCCAGTCGGGTGACGTCTGTTTTGTTGTAATTGGCTGCCGCGGTGATATTAAGTTGTCCGTCAGCCAGTATGGTTTGTCTGGTCAGTACGATGTCAAAACCTGTAGTGGTTGTATCAAACAGGTTTTGAAAAAACGTTGCGGTATCGATGGGATAGTTAAGGCCGGAGTGTATGGCTGCTACGGCGCTTTGCTCCCGTACCGTTAATTCAAAAGCAGGGGTTGTGCCGAACCTGTCGGTTAACTCAATACGATAAAAATCAACGTTCAACCCGAAGTTGTCTGAGGTACGGTAGCCTATTCCGGCGCTTATCGTTTCAGAGCGCTCGGGACGCAGCGGCGCAATTGTCACGTCGCTGCGAAGAGATAAAATTGCAGCTACAGGACTAAGCGGGGAAAAGCGCCCGCTGGTGTTAACGCTGTTATATTCGGTATTTAAGCCTTGTGACGTACGCTCGCTAAAAAGCTGTCCGGCGCTTGGTGTCCGAAAGCCGTTAGTCAGTGTTGTTCTGGCCATCCAGCCATTTTTCCATGCGTACCGTGCTGACACTTTGCCGCGAATGATTCCCGCATAGTTAGCGGTATCCTCATAGCGAAGGGCGAGATCGACATCAAAATCCTGAGCCAGCGATACATTGAGATCTGAATAGGCTGCAAAGCCTTGCTGGTGAAATGTTCCGGCCTGCTCCGGCGAATATCCCGGGAATCCGCTTGAGCCTGCGGGCAAACCGTAAATGGTGGCAGGCCCTGCTTCCCATGATGCCGGGTCGCCGGCCTGAATGCGGTATTGCTCGCCTTTCAGAACCAGCCCTGTAGCTAAAGACGCTGATTGCCAGAGGCTGTTTTCACTTAAAGGATGCTGGTAATCGATATCCAGCACCCATTCCCGCTGTGTCAGTGCGCCGGGTTTGAAGTCTGTGGGGCTTAACGGGCCCAATGACGCATTAATTGTGTTTCTGATGAAATAATCGATCGTGTTCTGTCCCGCCGTCAGACTTGCTTCAAGTTCAGCGCCGGCTTCAAGCGACACCGTTGTGCCAAGCGTCGCTGCAATATCTGTTTCATGTTGCCCGAAGTGAGGTGTAAAGCCGGCAGGGTAAACAGTACGCAAATCGAAATCGCTAAACGCAGCCGTTGGTGTATAAATGGCATTGGTATCAGGGTTTCGCCAGTTGAAGTCAGATGTCCCTTCTGTTTGTGACAGTGTGACAAAGCTGAACCATTCATAATGAGGGCTTAATGTGCCCCCGGCGTTGATTACCGCCTGAATACCTTCGCGCTCAGGCTGACCCCATCGTTGTACCGGGTCAGGTAAAGCAATATCAGGATGTTCGCGTCGAAATGCCACCGCATCAGCGGGTTGTACAGATCTTGAAGTCGGGTCATCCGAGAGCGCGGCCAGTGTCAGCGTTGCCCGGCTCTCCGTAGTCCTGTACCCGCTTTTAAACTGAACCAGTTTTGAAAGTCCGTCACCTTCGAAATATTGTCCCGACTGCACAGACAAGGATGTTTCCGGAGAATCATCCAGAATGACATTAATCACACCGGCAATAGCGTCAGAACCATACATAACAGAAGCACCATCACGCAGTACTTCAATACGTTTGATTGCATACAGTGGGATGTGAGATAAGTCCGTTGGCTGCCCATCGGCGGTTTCGATAAAGGCTGAGTGATGACGCCGTTTACCGTTAACCAGTATCAACACATGGTCTGAATTAAGTCCTCTCAATCCGGACCGCCGGTTAAAAATTTGCCCGTCACTGAGAGGCAATCTGAAAGCTGTGTAGCCCGGAAGCTGTATAGCGAGACTATCCGCTAAATCAACAGAGTTAACATCTACCGGCTCGTTAACAACGTCCACTGGCGAGAGTGCCGTGTGAATCGTTCTGTCGGGCAGTCGCGTGCCGGTAACAATCACTTCATCCATGTAGGATTTTTCTGTTATTGCTTCTTTTTTTTCTGTGGCCCTGCGCCGGATAATAAAGGTGCGTTCATCTACCTGATGTGCAGTAAACGGTGTGTCAGCGAGTAATGATGCAATCAGTTCAGGTACCGGCAGTGTATTGTCCACAGGGCCATGAATGAACGGGGTGATGGCACTTGATTCATAAAGCACATTGACATTGCGCTGCTGCGCTATGGTGTTGAGCGTCTTGAATAGCGTTGGCGGTTCTGATGGTTGAGAGAGGTTGGATGCAACAGACTGTGGGCAGATAAACAATGCCAGAGTAATTAAGGTCACACACCAGAGAAACACAACGTAATACTATCACTGCGGAAAAGACAGTAGTCTACGTCAAACAGCCCAATGGATTGGCTAAATTTTTATGACAGATGAACCTGATGACATCAATTCGTTGCATAAGATTTTGCAAATTCAACAGGGTACCCTGTAGATGTCACTACTGTTGTTTGAGTCTTTTTATTCGATATTTCCTCAACGTACTGTTATTCCAGTGTTTTCTATGTTGGCCTCACCTTTGCAGCGCCTTCTGTCCATGTTGAAAACAGGAGACAGAGCATGTCTGATAAAGTACAAACGATTAATCCTGCAACAGAAGAAACCGTTGCCGAATATACGCTGATGTCCGAAGCGGACGCGAATCAAGCCGTTGATAATGCCCATGAAGCCTTTCTGTCATGGAAGAAGACCAGTTTCGACGAGCGGGCTAAATTGATGAATAACCTCGCTGATCAGATTGAGAATAACGCGGACACCATTCTTGATTTGATGACCAAAGAAATGGGTAAGGTGACTGAACACGGTAAGCAGGAAATTGCGCTCTGTGCTTCTATTTGTCGCTACACCGCTGAAAACGGCGAAAAAGTGCTGGAAGATGAAAACCGGGTATATGACGGTGGCAGCGCCATTATTACTTTCCAGCCGATTGGCGTTATTCTGGGTATCCAGCCCTGGAACTTCCCGCTTTATCAGGTCATCCGTTACAGCGCAGCCAATGTCATGGCGGGTAATACAACGGTGATGAAGCATGCCGCCAATGTGTTTGGTATGGCAGAGTTTATTGAAAAACTGTATCTGGACGCCGGTTTCCCGAAAAACGTGTATCAGTCGTTACTGATTGACGGCAAAACTGCCAGCAAGCTCATTGAGCACGATAAGGTGCGCGGCGTGACTTTCACAGGCAGTGATAACGTTGGTAAAACGGTGGCCGAAACCGCAGCCGGTCTGTCTAAGAAAACCGTGCTGGAACTGGGTAGTAACGATGCCTTTGTGGTGTTATCTGATGCTGATATCGATACCGCGGTGGAAGCCTGTGTTCAGGGGCGAATCGTCAATAACGGCGAGACGTGTGTAGCGGCTAAGCGTTTTATCATTGTTGACAGTGTTTATGATGCCTTCCGTGAGAAATTCGTCGCTGCATTTAAAGCGTTGAAAGTGGGCGACCCCACCGATCCTGAAACCGATCTTGGCCCTATGGCCCGTGAAGATTTGCGTGACAAGTTGCACGAGCAGGTTGAGGAGTCAGTGAAAAACGGTGCCACAGTCACATTAGGCGGCGAGATCCCTGACACCACAGGTTGGTTCTATCCGGTCACGATCCTGGAAAACATTAAACCGGGCATGCCAGCGTATGATGATGAACTGTTTGGCCCTGTGGCATCATTTATCCGTGCAAAAAACGATGCGGATGCCATGCGCATTGCCAATGACTCCCGTTACGGTCTGGGCGGCGGTATCTTCACCACGGATAAAGAGAAAGCTATCCGTTTGGCCCGTGAAGAGTTCGATACCGGTATGGTGAATATTAATGGTTATTCACTTGCACAGCCTAACCTGCCATTTGGCGGTGTGAAAGACAGCGGTTATGGCCGTGAACACGGCGGTTTCGGTATGCGTGAATTCGTGAATGAGAAAACGATTTTTATCGCTGAGTAGGCCAGTCTGACGGCCAAAAATATGGCCTGAATAAGAATTAGCCCCGGAGTCAGGTGACGTCCGGGGCTTTGCTTTTTAAACAGCTTAAAGCTGAATTTCAGTATACCCGTCTGGACCGGGAGCGCCGAAAATGGCAGCGGCCTGATGCACTTCTTCAGGTAATGACGGGTCGGGCTTAAATTTGCCTTTAATTGAGAAGTTTGAGAAACCCTGTTCCAGGATCGCATCCAGTGAGAGACCCAGCATGTTGGGCTCTTTAACGGTAATACCGATACCTTTCCCTTCGCAGCGTAGCTGTGCTGAATAGTTACCAAAGTCGATGGGGCCACGGGTGCCGGCTACGGTGGCATTCAGCCAGTCGCCGAAGCCTGTGAGTTCGTTACAGTCGGGACCGAAAGATAATGCTTCGACTCTGGCTCTGAACCGGCCGCCGGCGTTAACCGGCAGTGGCAGTTGCACTTCCGCTAACACACGGTCTACCGGCAGAAACAGCAAAAAGTCGTCCGACTCCACGGTTTCAGGATTCAGCAGGCTGGTGCGCAGTTCGCCTTTAAACGACACTTCGTCGGAATCACGTAAATTGCCGCCTTTAATGTCGGCGTGCACGCTGCCAATCAGCATGGGTAAGCCCGCAATATCCCATTCCACGTTGGTTACCGGAATGCCTTCTACAACTACCGCCTGCGCTTTACCGTGCCAGACAGTACCGCTGACACCATAAATTTTTACGCCTTTCGGGAGTGTCTGACTCTGTATAAGGTGAACGGCGGGCATGTAAGCCACCACAAAGAAAAGAAACACAAAAACAGCAGCGAGGGTCCAGAGTATTTTCGATTTCATTATTTACCCAATTGCAGTCGACGGATGCGGATCATGCCGGGGGCGTTCCCTTCGGTAAGGTCGGCCTGAAGAATGAGGATCCCCATTTCTTCCATGGTTTGCAGCCATGCCAGCACATCATTGAACGGCGCTTCATCCACCGTCACCTGAATCTGTTCGTCCTGGGGCTGCATACGGGCTATGGCGATTTTAAAACGGGCCGAGGTAGTATTGACCGCCTGTGGCAGTGAGCCATTAAAGGTTTTAATCCCGCCGCTGCGACGAAGTTGTTGTGCGCGGTTTGCATTTTCCTGCACCCACAGCAGCAACTCCTGCTGGTTATCAAGACGGGCTTTCTCCTGCGCTAATCCGTCAGATAAGGGGTGCCAGATCAGCCAGTAGAACATTGCGATAATCATGACTACACCGGTAATGATCACCAGGCGCTGCTCACGCTCACTCAATGCACGGTATTTATCCATTAACTTCATGATTAACCCCGTATCGCGACTGTGCCGATGACCATGTCATCGCGGTTATTAATTGCACCCTGCTCTATTTCGAATCCGGCGGTCTCAGCCTGCCTGCGGAACTGCTCCAGCGACTCAAAATTTCTGCCCTGTGCCTGCATACGGATTTCCGTTCTTGAGGCATCGAAACGCAACGTTTGCGGTTTGATTTGTGATGAGGAGAACGCATTAGTGAGCTGATCCATCATCACCAGCATGGAAGCGCCACCGCCTCCCTGTTCCATTGATGCCATCTCACTGCGGATCTTCAGCCTGAGATCCCGGTAAGGACCCAGCCCGGGAAATCCGGCCTTAACAACCTGATCGATTTGTGCACTCAGGCGGGCATTTTCCTGCTTAAGCTGATAAATACTCACGCCTTTGTCAATGAGGCTGGTGGTCAGAGCGACAACCGCCAGTACTGCGGCGACCCGCCACTGATGCCACTGACCGGCCTTTTTACGTTTAATGCGGTAATCGCCCTGAAACAGATTAAAGTCTGTCTTAACGGCTTCCGTTGCCAGTATGTGCATGGGCAATTCCAGCTCTGTTTGCTGGATATCTGCATTTGGTACTGAGACTAAATCGATGTCGGAATAGTTTTTCACCGGCACCAGGGTATCAGAACGACGTAACTGGCTTGCGAACGCCGGAAGCAACCAGCTCAGTTCCCCCTGCATCCCCTGCCATTCGTCTTCCCGGACAAGTAAAGCATCACCGATAGTCAGTACGCTCCAGGCACCCGGCGTATGGGGTACAGCCAGAACATCAGGAATGAGTTTGTCGCAAAATAACCCTGCGTCACTCAGCCATTGTTGCCATTCATCCATTTTCTCACGGCTGACAACAGCAACTGCCTGCTGGTCACCTTTTTTCGGACCCATGGCAAAAAACTGTTTGTGGATATCCTGTGCCAGCTCATCTTCCAGCATGAAAGGGATTGCAGTGAGTACTTTACGGCTGGCGCGGGGAGGAAGTGTCACCCAACGCAATAACACGTCACTGGCAGGTGCCAGAGCAATAACGGCACGTTGGCCTGCGCGTTCCTTCAGGGTGGTAAGTTGCGAGGCATCAGGTAATTCGCCGGACGCAATGATCTCCTGTTCACCGCCCGACCATACCAGCCACTGCACCGGATCTTCATGCCGGGAGCCCAGCCTGACCAGTAATTGTTCCATTACTTTACTCCTCCAAATTCACGTCGGATAACGCTTACGTTCTCTCCACCCTGAGCTTTAAACAGCGTACTGAGCGAAAAAGTGGCTTTATTGTAGCTGGTCTTCGTATGCAAAATAAAATATCCGGTGGTCACGGTGAACCAGCTTCGCTGTTCATCACTTAAATCCAGTGCCGCCAGCACGGGCTCACCCAGAAAACTGTCAACGTCTGCCCAGCCATCCTGTGGCCGGCTGCTGATAAGGCTGGTGGCCTGAGACATATCCAGTCCGGTTAGTCCCGCCAGAATGGCCGCCCGCTCTTCTGTGAGCGTATTCACATTGATAGCCAGAGCGGTATCTTCCGGCAGCACGCACACAAGAGGCAGAATAGCATTTAACCACACAGGGCTGACACCGTTTATAAGCCTCAGCTCCGATTGATTGGTCATTAAGCTGTTGGCAGCCAGATAAGGATGCTCACGACTTTCATATTCACTGTCTTCAGCACCGTAGGTACGCATGCGCGTATCGCTGTCGAGCCAGTCAGCCAGACTGTCGCGGACAGTTTCTGCGGTGTAATTGTCGATGTTATCGCCGGTGGCCTCGAGCATACGGCCGAAAGCTTCCATGGCTTCAGTTGTTTGTGTCGCACTGCTCTGATTGTTGTTATCGTCACTTTCACCCAGCGCATTCAGGTTGAAGCAGCTTTGGGCGTCTTCCAGCTGCGCCTCAATACCGCCGTTATCCAGCGGATAAGCAAATTTTTGCGACCAGGGCTGGGTAATTACAATTTTATCGCCGGTTTCATCAAAAATGGTTTTAATCGACTTGCGGGCGAAGGCTTCTGCTCCCATGGCATACCAGTAAGCCTGATTATTATCTTTTAAGTTAGCAGCCCGCTGAATTTGTATTTGCAGGCGGGAGCCCATGTCTGTAGCTATAACCACGACAATAGCCACAATCATAAATACGATGATAAGTGCTACGCCACGCTGCTTTTGAAGCCCCTTCATAAGCTGGCTCCGCTGAGGGTAAATTCACGGCGGATGCGGCCAAAATCATCGCTGACAAATTCAAACGCGATGGCTTTGGGCAGGGTGGCTCCGACAAAACTCTCACGCCAGTTCAGTTCGTCGTTGTCTGACAGGGAGTTTTCTTCTTCATCAATATCGGCAATAAATTCAATTTTAAAATCGCTGATATCTTCCAGCAGCACGCGCACTTTCGGCTCTGTGCCCACTACATTATCCACGTAATTGGTGTACAGCCGTTCCAGTTTGCCGTCTCTTACACGGTAGGCCACGGCCTGCAGAGTACTTCGCGGCAACATCATTTGCGGGTTTTGCCAGCCGCTGCGCACAAAAGCGAGGCCGTCATTATCGCTTTCATCTGACTCACCGCCACGCATAACAATGGTGTTTGTCTGACCGTCGGTGCGAACTGCCCGTGGCACAGCCTGCTGCATATCCCGCTCGATGGTGGTGACAGCCCGTTGCAGGCGCTGAAACTTTTCGAACCGGGCAGAAGACAGTTCATCGCTGTCGATAACCGTAGTCAGCACTGCCGTAGACGCCACGCCGATAAAGGCAAAAATAGCGATGGCAATGAGTATTTCAACCAGCGTGAATCCCCGTTGCATCATGGTGTCCCGTCATCATCGTCTGAGGCGCTGCTGGTTCCGCTGGTTCCGTTGGCGCGGGAGTTTGATGATCCGGCTGTTGCTGCAATTTCAGCAGGTTTTGCCACAAAGGTGGTCACCGAGGTTTCAAAAAATTCGTATTGATCGTCCAGCCCGACACTGACTTCAACGGCACGTAAATCGTTATCAGTGGTTTTGGTAACTTTCTGCTGCCAGTACCAGGTACGATCCGCCATATCCATGGTGCCTTTAGCGTTATTCGCAGGCGGCCACTTGCCGGTGAGTTTCATCTCATTTAAGCGGTTATTGGCCACCCAGGTAGCAAAGGTGGTTTCTTCCACTCTGCTCACGCTGCTCAGATGTTCCGCTGCAGATTTCATTACCGCAGTACCGGCCAGTGCAAAAATCACCAGCGCCGCCATAACTTCCAGCAGGGTCATGCCCCGTTGTTTTACCGGTGTGATCATTCTGGTGGCTGCTCCAGCGGACCATTAAGCGTAAGCGGCGGCACATCCTGATTTAATAACTGAAAATACGCCGGTGCGTCGGTGCTGAAGGAGGGTTCATAGCTGAATACAAGGGTAAACGGCGTGATTTCACCACTGGACATAATGAGAACCTGCGGAGGCGGCAACTTTTTATCTTCCTCATTTCCGATTTCCACACCGGCGTCATCCAGCGAGAAATTTTCATCGAATACTTCACGGTCGAATAACTGATCTTCTGTATCCCAGGGAAGATCGTCCAGGTTCAGTGCAAAGGTGAAAGGTTCCGCGAGGGTATGAGGCGCATACAGCTTCTCATCATCGATTTTTTGCCATTCGTCTTCGTCGTTCAGAAACACAAAATAGTATTCATGATCAGCCTGCTCGATGCGTAATCCCAACTGGCGCTGGTTCAGTACGGCATAGTCGCTGGCCATATCAACCAGCACTTGCAGGCGCTGAGCTTCTTTTTTTAATTGATCAGACTGACTGACAGTAAAAACATTGAATACCACATAAGTGGCAGCGAGCCCCATTAATGCCATTACCAGCATCAGTTCGAGTAACGTAAACCCGCACTGCAAATGCCGCTGTAATGTATGCCGGGGCTGTTTCATGCACGTAGTCGTTACAGGTATTCGTTTACGTTCCATGTACCGATGTCATCATCTGTACCCGGTTCGCCGTCAGGACCGTTAGAGTAAATGTCGTAGTCGCCCATTTCGCCCGGGCTCATGAACTGGTAAGGATTGCCCCACGGATCTTCCGGCAGGCGCTGAATGATGCCGCCTTTGGGATAGTTTTTCGGAATGGGTTCGATAGTCGGAGCCTGAACCAGTGCTTCAAGGCCCTGTTCCGTGGTCGGGAACCGGTTTGCCTGCATTTTATACATGGCAATAGCACCTTCAAGCTGCTGAATGTCTACCGCTGCTTTTTTCTTCTGAGCGATTTCCTGGTTGCCGATAACGTTGGGTAATACCATTGAAGCGATGATGCCGATGATCACCAGTACGATCATGACTTCAATCAGGGTAAAACCGGCATGTCTTCTCATTTTTCTCATTAGATATTCACCATTTTGTTCATAGCTAAAATCGGTTGCAGGATGGCCATTACAATGAACAGCACCACAAGGGCCATCACCACAATCAACATAGGTTCAAAAATTTTCAGGGAAATACTGACCTGTGTCTCAAACTCCCGTTCCTGGTTATCCGCAGCGCGGCCCAGCATTTGTTGTAATTCACCGGATTTCTCGCCGGATGCAATCATGTGCATCATCATCGGAGGAAACATCCTGGTGTTATCCAGCGCTGCCCGTAAGCTGCTGCCTTCTTTTACATTGACCGCCGCTTCGTTTATTTGATTCTTGATATGCTGATTTTGCAGCACATCCGCTGAAATGCGCATGGCTTCAAGCAGCGGAACCGCACTGGATGTCAAAATACTCAATGTGCGGGCAAACCTCGCGGTATTCAGGCTTTTACTGACTTTTCCGACCACGGGTAAGCGTAATATTAACTGATGATATTTCAACTTCATGGCAGGCTGTTGCACAAGCCGGTTACCCACAGCAACCAGAATGAAAATCAGCAGTAAAACAACCAGACCGTAACTCTGCATCCATTCACTCAAATCGATAAGAAACTGAGTGATGGCCGGCAGCTCCTGCCCCATGTTGGTAAAATTACCCACGATTTTAGGCACGACTATGGTCAGCAGCAGTGAAATAACACCAATGGCAAACACCAGCATAATGGACGGGTACACCAGCGCCTGGGTTATCTGACTGCGGGTTTGCTGTCTTCGTTCCGTGTAATCGGCAAGACGGTTTAATACTACGTCAAGGTGACCGGATTTTTCACCGGCTGCCACCATAGCGCGGTAGAGTTCGTCGAATACCCCGGGGAACTGGTTCATGGCATCCGCAAGGCCGTGACCTTCCACAACTTTACTACGAACTGCCATCATCATATTTTTATGACGGGGTTTTTCACTTTGTTCCGCCACCGCCAGTAACGCTTCTTCGATAGGCAGGGCAGATTCAATGAGGGTAGAGAGCTGACGGGTGATCAGAGACAGGTCTGCGGCTGAAATACGCGGGCGGAACAGAGAAAAGCCCTGTGATTTACCGCCGGATTTTTCCGCTACCAGTTCAACTTCTAAGGGGATAAGCCCTTTTTCACGCAATTGCTGACGTACCTGTCTGGCATTATCGCCTTCAAGTACGCCCTGTTTATTGCGACCACTGGCGTTTACCGCTTTGTATGAAAACGCTGCCATGGATTAATCCTCGCGGGTCACGCGCAACACTTCTTCCAGCGACGTTTTACCGGCCAGCACTTTATGGCAGCCGTCTTCGCGAATACTGGGGGTGGTCTGGCGAATGTATTTTTCGATAGCCTGCTCACCTTTACCATCGTGCATCATGCCGCGGATAGGTTCATCAACCAGCAGCAGTTCGTGAATACCTGTCCGGCCGCGATAACCAGTTTGATTACAGGCGGCACAGCCTTTGGGCTGATAAATGGTCGGCAGTGGCTCACCGGCGGGCAGATTCAGTAATTCCGCCTGCTGTTCGTTTGGTTTCACCGGAATACGGCATTCAGGACACAATGTTCTGACCAGGCGCTGGGAAAGCACGGCAAGCAAACTGGAAGACATCAGAAATGGTTCGATGCCCATGTCTTCAAGACGGGTAATGGCACCGGCAGCGGTATTGGTGTGCAGTGTTGAAAGCACTAAGTGACCGGTTAAACTGGCCTGAACCGCAATTTGCGCGGTTTCAATATCACGGATTTCACCAACCATTACCACGTCCGGATCCTGACGAAGAATCGCACGCAGACCGCGGGCGAAAGTCATATCTACACGGGGATTTACCTGGGTCTGGCCGATGCCGGGTAAATCAAATTCGATAGGATCTTCAACGGTGAGGATATTGCGGTCTTTCGAGTTAATTTCCGTTAAGCCCGCATACAAGGTGGTACTTTTACCGGAACCGGTTGGACCGGTAACCAGGATAATGCCGTGAGGCTTACGGATTAACGATGAAAAGATATCCCGGTTGCGTTTGGTCATGCCCAAATCTTCAAGATTCAGACGGGCATTGTTCTTATCTAATAAACGCAGTACGACCCGTTCACCGTGATTGGATGGCATGGTCGATACACGCACGTCAACCGCACGGCCGGCTATACGCAGGGTAATACGGCCATCCTGAGGGACGCGCTTTTCGGCGATATCCAGTTTGGCCATAACTTTAATACGGGAAACCAGCATGGAAGACAGCTTGCGGTTAGGGCGTAAAATTTCCCGCAATACCCCGTCAACGCGAAAACGCACTATGAGCTGGTTCTCGAAGGTTTCGATGTGAATATCTGAGGCGCCTTCTTTAATGGCTTCACCGAGCATAGCGTTGATCAGTTTAATGATTGGCGCATCGTCTTCACTGTCGAGAAGATCTTCGGTATCCGGTAATTCTTCGGCTAATGAGAACAAATCGCTCTCATTACCTAAATCTTCCATCAATTGTTTGGCAGCCGAAGAGTCACGCTGGAATGCCTGTGTCAGCAAGCCTTCGAATTTATCCTGCTGAATTTCCGTTAAGGTAAACGGCTCACCGAAAAAGCGGCGCACTTCAGCAAATACCGCAAATGGCGTGGCTTCGGTGAAATACAGGGTGGCCGGATCCGTATTCGTTTCCAGCAACACATGATGCCGTTTGGCAAAGCTGAAACTCAGCTGGCGCGGGCCTGCTGCTTCTGCCAGTTCATCATCCGGCAGGCTATCCATAGCTTCTTCCTGTGCTGCGATAGCCTGCTCTAGCGGGTCTTCATTCGCAGCCATGATCAATCGTTATCCTTGTTCTTCTCTTTTTCCAGAATGTAATCTTCAAAAGAGGGAGGCAGCGCCAGCGCATCATCCCATTCCGGCATGGAAGGCTGTTCCTGTGATGGCATCAGCGACACACCTTCAGAGTGGCGCTTAAGTTGCTGGGCACGGATATAGTTGTACTTACGGTGACTGATTTCATTCATACGCACACCGTCGCGCACGATGGTAGGCTTTAAGAACACCATCAGATTACGTTTACGCTTGCTGGTAGAGGTAGACTTAAACAGGTGACCTAAAATAGGGATATCACCCAGCAGCGGTACTTTAGACACACTTTCCTGAACATCTTCATCAATCAGGCCGCCCAGTACAATGGTGCCGCCGTCATCAACAATAACCGTGGTTTTGATTTGGCGTTTGTTGATAGAAATGTCTACAGATGTCGCGCCACTTACGCTGGATACTTCCTGCTCGATGGTCAGCTGAACGGCATCACCTTCGTTAATTTGCGGGGTGACTTTCAGCTTGATACCCACTTCCTGACGATCAACGGTCTGGAAAGGGTTTGAATTATTATCGCCGGTGGTGGTGCCGGTAATGATAGGTACTTCCTGGCCCACGATAAAGAAGGCTTCTTCGTTATCCATGGTAGTCAGGTGAGGCGTTGCCAGTACGTTTGAGTTGGTATCGTTACTGACTGCCTGAACGACGGCTCCCCAGCCGTCTTTAATGATACCGGCAAGCAGGCCATTAGCGCCGCTCAGCAGGCTTGCGAGGGCGGTGTAATCACCCTCTTCGGTGGAATCGATTTGTACCACGTTGCCTTCATCGGTGATGTAGGCTTCTGTGGTGGTGGTGTCTTCTGCCTGTTTCAGCGCCACAGCCAGTGAACCAACCGGTACAACACCATTGTTAAACTGGGTGCCACCACCTTCTTCAGTGACCCATTGCACACCCAGGGTTGCGCCGTCGCCTTCAAATACTTCAACAATGATGGCTTCAACCTGTACCTGCGCACGGCGAACATCTAACTGGCGGATAACTTCTTCTAAAGAACGCATCATGTCCGGCTCAGCTGTGATAACCACGGCATTGGAGTCTTCATGGGCATCAATGCTGATATCGCGTTTGGCACTGCCACGGCTTTGTGTGTTGCCGCCCTGTGCTTCAGCCTGAATGCTGGCAGATACACCCTGCAGTACTTTTACCAGATCTTCTGCTTTGGCATAGTTCAGGAAGACAACGCGGGTATTGCCGCTAGATTCCAGCTCCTGGTCCATACGCTGGATCAGGTTAACAATGCGGGCACGGGCTTTAGCATCACCGCTGACAATCACTGAGTTTGTACGGTCATCTGCCACAGCGCGGGGCTCTGACTTGCCGGTGTTAGCGGCTTTGCCCTGAGACTTATTGATGCTGTCGACAATACGCACCATTTCTGATGCCGATGCGTAACGCAGCTTAACAATTTCCACTTCTTCATCACCGGCACGGTCAACGCGTTCGATAATTTCCACCAGGCGGTTTACCACAGCCGCACGGCCTGTGAGCATCATTACGTTGGACGGATCGTGAGCAACCACGTTGCCGCCACCGGCCTGATCATTAAGTTGGCGAAGGATTGGGGCTAATTCACGCACAGGGACGTTGTAAACGGGTACAACGCGGGTGATCATTTCGTCACCGTCCACTGCCGAACCTTCAACAACCGGAATATTGGAGGTCTTCGCCTCCTTTGAGCGCACGACTTTCAGCACACCGCTGGGCATTTCTACCACAGCGAAATCGTAGACTTGCAGTACGTTTAAAAAGAACTGGTAGTATTGTTCTTCAGTGAGCATGTCGTATGAACGCACACTGATTTTGCCCCTGACATTGGGCTCGACAATAATGGTTTTCTTGAGGTTTTTACCAACAATGGAAATGAATTCATTGATGTCGGTATCTTTGAAATTCGGCATGTACTCTGCGGCTGTGGCAGAGACGCACAGCGCGGCAGCACAGATAGCTGCAGTAATCCGGGAGAATAAAGTCCGGCTCTCTTGCCTCATGAGTCTGTCTTCCTGTTTTTATTAGTCATTACCCGCCTCCGGGATTTCCAGGTACAAGGTAATGTACTCACCATCACGTGTCAGCGTCAGCTCTATGGTATCGGCCTGACGAAGTTCACTCATGGCTTCCTTTGATTGCTGGGTATCGGTCAAATCCAATCCGTTGATTTGGATGACAACATCGCCCGCCTGCAGGCCGGCTGATTGAAACAGATCTGGTTTTTTACCCGGTTTGATTTCGTAGCCGACCAACTGGCCATCACCGATTTTGGGCGTAATAGCGATGAAATCCATGAAATCTGCCGGGCTTTCCCGTAATGATGAGGCGACGTCTTCATCCAGCTCCACCTGATTTTGCGGAGGAGGCGGAATGCGGCGTTTAGGCGCGGGGGCTGCGGCACGGGGGTTGTCATCAGCGCGCGCTGTGCGCTGGCGGTTTGCTTCGTCGTAATCCACACCGTCAAGCATCAGAGTTTCACGGCGAATACCGTTTTTAATAATAACGCGGTCGTTCATGACCTGATCGAGTGTCGCGTTAGTTCCTTCTATTTTTTCGCCCAGACCGTATACGTTTTGGGTACCCCGGTTTTCAATGATCGCCGTGGCTTCTTCTTTAAGCGAACTGACTACCACGCCTGTCAGCGTTAAATTTAGTTTTGTTTCCGGCGCGTCTGTCACCGGCTGTTCGTCTGCGGCCTGTTCAGACCGGTTGACGGTTCCGAACAGGTTCAACTGTTGTAATCCGGCAACATCGACCCCACCTTGCGCAGATGTAATGCGTTCAGGCTGTGAAGTGAGTCCGGCTGGTGTGGCAGGCCCGGCTGGTTCGGGTATAATTCGCCAGATGAGTTTTGCAGCAAACGCTAACAGGTACAGGCTCAGCAAAACAACAATTGCGAGATGCACTTGTTTCTGATGCCGGCTGAAGAAAAGTGCCAGTGACTGAGAATTCAATTTGTCGAGTGTCATGCGTTGTCGAAGGTACTGCTTTTTTAATAATAGATTTAGAGCTAGCCGACCCATCATAGCCCGGTCGAGGCGGGGGTCACAACAGTAAAACGAAAGAGTGACAAAAATATTACATGAGCAATCGTAATCAAAGCGATACTGACGTAAATGTCCGCCTGGACAAGTGGCTCTGGGCTGTTCGTCTGTTCAAAACCCGCGGTCTGGCGCGGGAGATGGTGCAGGCCGGTAAAGTGCATTACAACGGCCAGCGTGCGAAGCCGGGCAGAAACGTAGAGCCCGGTGCCATGATAAAAGTTCCGGCCGGATGGGACATTAAAGAAATAAAAGTGCTGGGACTGAGTGATAAACGCCTGAGCGCACCGCTCGCTGAAGCGCTTTATGAGGAAACACCGGAAAGTATTGCCCAGCGGGAATCCAATCAGCAGGCCCGTAAATTAAGTGCGTTTCACAGTCCGCGTCCTGACAACAGACCGGACAAAAAACAACGCAGACAGATTATTAAATTTAAGCAGCAGTAAGCTGCTAAGACAGGATAAATTTCATGAGCAACTATGATGAATTACATCGCTATTTGTTGAATGCAGCAAACGTACGCGGCGAGCTGGTCAGGCTGGAAGAAAGTCTGCAATCCATTGTGCACAGCACGGAATACCCGGTGCAAATCCAGCACCTGTTGAGTGAAATGGCAGCGGCAACCTGTTTGCTGACGGCAATTTTAAAATTCAAAGGCGAAATCGGTTTGCAAATTCAGAGTAAAGGGCCGGTGAGCTACGCGGTAATCAACGCCACCCACGAATACAAACTTCGTGGCGTAGCCCGCTGGGATGAAACGCTGACGGTTTTGCCTGAGAGCTTTGGTGAACTGGTAAAAGATGCTGTACTGGTGATTACCATCACGCCGGAAGAAGGTGAACGGTATCAGGGAGTTGTAGGGCTGGACAAGCCTACACTTGCTGAATGTCTGGAAGCCTATTTCACGCAGTCTGAACAACTGGCGACGAAAATTATTCTGATGACTGATTTGCAGGAACCTACCCGCGCCCGTGCTGCGGGTATGCTATTGCAGGTTCTGCCCAGTCAGGCTGCCGCAACAAATGTGGCGCAGGATACTGACTTTGAGCATGTTTGCAAGCTGACAGAAACCCTGAAAGAAGATGAAATGTTTGGTCTGCCGGTGAATGATATTCTGTATCGTCTTTACCACCAGGAAGAAGTTGAAGTGTATCCGGCTCACCCGGTTTCATTCTCATGTTCCTGCTCCAAACAGCGCAGTGCTGACGCACTGAGAAACGTGGACAAACAAGAATTGCTGCAGATCATTGAAGAGGATGGTGCCATTAAAATGCACTGCCAGTATTGTCATTCTGAATATCTGTTCGACAGCGTCGATGTGGAAGCCATTCACAACGGCCAGTTTGTGGAAACCCGTAAAGATCAGTAAAAGCCCTGCGAAGTGCCTCCGTAAGCGCTTCGCAAAAAGCGGAAATACAACAGCGCCTGCCGGTTAAGCCCCGGCAGGTCCTGCTTTCATGCTGCAGCTGCAAAGCCCTGCTTCCGGAAAGGGCGACCAACGTTTAATTGTGTGTAAACCAAATTCTGTTCCCTGTATTTTAATTTTACAATCAAGTTACAATCCTCTCGTTTATTCATAATTTATTGAAAATTAATTATTATTTTTTCATTCCAACTTTCCATGATTTACTCATTCTGAAAGTTTATTTCTTTAAATAGTCATTCAGATCAAAAAATAATCGCTATTTGTATTTATGATGTTGTCTCTGCCCTTGTTTTATATACAATCGAATTGAAAAGGATTTTTGAAAGTTAAAATGTAAACTTACCAAAGGGCTTACCAAAATGACCGCGGCACCACTTTTAAATTCAGATACAGCAGTAAACGTGCTCACTGATCTCACGTCAGCTGAGTTAATAGAAATTGCACTTAAACGTGGCGAAGGCTGCCTTGCAGACAATGGTGCGCTGGTAGTAGAAACCGGACACCGGACAGGTCGTTCTCCTGCGGATCGCTTTATTGTCAAAGAGCCCTCTACGGAATCAGACATTGACTGGGGTAAGGTGAACAAGCCCTTTGATGCAGATAAATTTGATGCATTGTGGGACCGCGTAGACGCTTTTTTAAATACACAGGAACATTTCCTTTCTCATTTACAGGTTGGCTCTGACCCTACACATGCTTTGCCAATAAAAGTACGAACACAAACGGCATGGCAGCATATCTTTGCCCGCAACCTGTTTATTCAGCCCGCAACGTGGAATCCGGATAACAAAGAGGCATGGCAGATCCTCAATGTGCCCGGTTTTACCTGTGATCCTGAGCGTGACGGCACCAACAGTGACGGTGTGGTTATTCTGAATTTTGCTGAGAAAAAGGTGCTTATCGCCGGTATGCGTTATGCCGGTGAAATGAAAAAAGCCATGTTCAGCGTACAGAATTTCCTGTTACCGGCAGAAGAAGTGTTACCTATGCACTGCTCAGCCAACGTGGGAGAGCAAGGTGATGTCACCTTATTCTTCGGATTGTCCGGCACCGGCAAAACCACGCTGTCTGCCGATCCCAAGCGCTTTCTGATTGGTGATGATGAGCATGGCTGGGCGCCCGGAAGCGTGTTCAACCTGGAAGGTGGTTGTTATGCAAAGTGCATCGATTTATCGCAGAAAAATGAACCTGTCATCTGGGATGCCATCCGTTTCGGTACGATTTTGGAAAATGTGGTACTGGATGAAAAACGCACCCCGGATTATGCCGACGTCAGCCTGACACAGAACTCCCGTGCCGCCTATCCGCTGGATCATATTGAAAAGCGTGTGGCTGAGAATAAGGGCGGTGAGCCCCGCTCCGTTGTGTTCCTCACCTGTGATGTGAGTGGCGTATTGCCGCCGGTTTCTGTGCTCAGTGAAGAAGCCGCGGCCTATCACTTCTTAAGTGGTTACACAGCAAAAGTCGGCTCGACAGAAATAGGGTCCACTGCTGATATTGAATCGACTTTTTCAACCTGCTTTGGCGCACCGTTTTTCCCACGTCCTGCCGGCGTGTATGCGGAACTACTGATTAAGCGGGTAAAGAGTTTCGGCGCTAAAGTGTTCCTGGTGAATACCGGCTGGACAGGTGGTCCCTACGGCACCGGCAAGCGCTTCGATATACCTGTTACCCGAGCAGTCATCGACGCCATCGTTTCCGGAGAACTTGCCAATGTGGAAACCCGGCATATTGATGGTCTGAATCTGGACGTGCCGGTAGCGGTACCGGGTGTCGACAGTAAATTGCTGGTGCCGGCAGAAACCTGGGCCGACCAGCAGGCTTATCAAACCTATGTTGAAAATCTGGTGCAGGAATTCAAAGCCAATTTCGAAAAATACGATGTCAGTGATGCCATCGTGAAAGCCGGCCCCGGCTTCTGACAGCTTTCTATCCGACGTTAGTCGACTTATTGCCCGCAGTGTGTCTGCGGGCTTTTTTTGCAATGTAGTTGCTGGCTGGCGGTTACTGCCCGCCGGCCAGTGCGCTTTGAATGGCTTGCGGATCCATGAAGTGGGAATAATTACCGATAGCGTCAGTAACCACCGGATCCTGCATTAACTCGCCCATTGCGACCTGACCAACCAGTTCGAAGGCACGCTGGAGTGCCATGGGATCAGATTCAGAGGCAACTTTAAACTGCGCCGGGCAGTCGCTTGCGAGCAGGCGGGTAACCAGGTCGCCGATGTCCTTATCAGACTCAAGGCGGTCTTTTTCCGATACTTCGGCATAGTTTTTTATTTCAGGATGAGCGGCCATGGAAAAGAAAATCCATTTTGCCAGCGATTTTCTTTCTTTGCCGTTTAAGGAATCGATCAGACAACTGCCTAATTCGTTCGACATCGCGGGTGCGGCACTCAGGGCCGACGCGCTGATAATTAAAGCACCGATTAACTTCTTCATATTACACCTTTCTTCTGTTCCTTGTGTGCAGTGCCAGCCGGGTATCTCCATGCCGGTTACCGCTCGCCTGTATGACGGATGAAAATCGTCATGCAGAAGGATTACATAAGATAGCGTGAAATAATATAGGCTAAAGTATCTGTTTTACCGCTGTTTTACGTTCACCCGGACAGCGTGTTTACGATAAAATCCTTACCGGATTCATCTGCACAATCAACGAGGTCCCGTGCAAAAGTCAGCACCTGCCCAATTTCTGGGGCTAACGCCTATATTGTTTTTTGTTGTCACTATGCTGATTGCCGGCATTATCAGCGACAACATTACCGCTATGCCAGTTCTGGTAGCCCTTTTCCTGGCCGCCGGATATGCCCTGCTGCTGAACCCGAAGGATCAGAAGCTCACTCTGAATGAGAAGATTGCGCAATTCTGCGAGGGAGCGGGTAACAAGAACATTATTCTGCTGGTGCTGATATTTCTACTCGCCGGCGCATTCTATTCGCTGACCATCGATATCGGCGCGCGGGATGCCACCGTCAACCTGGCGTTAAGCGTAATACCAACGCCCATGATATTGCCGGGTCTGTTTATCATCTGTTGTTTTATTTCTTTTTCCATGGGGACTTCTACCGGCACTATCACGGCGCTGGCTCCTATCGGGCTTGGACTGGCTGATGGGCTGGGTGTGTCACCGGCATTGCTGGCCGGTGTGGTCGTTGGCGGAGCCATGTTTGGTGACAACTTATCCTTTGTGTCAGACACCACCATCGCGGCGACCCGCAGTCAGGGCGTCAGGCTGACTGACAAATTTAAGGCTAACCTGCTTATCACCCTGCCGGCATCTGTGATCACCATTATCATTCTGGCATTTGTCAGCGTGGCGGATACCAGTTCGTTACAGCAGGGTGATTACGAACTCATCCGCATTCTGCCCTACATGCTTATTATTGCCTGTGCACTGGCAGGTTTGAATGTGGTACTGGTGCTCGCTATCGGTATCGGGTCCGCAGGGGGTATCGGCCTTATCACCGGTAGTTTCGCACCTATGGGGATGTGGCAAAGTATACAAACCGGCCTGGGATGGATGCAGAATCTGTCGGTTATCGCTCTGACAATCGGTGGTATTGTCAGTCTGATGCATGCTTACGGCGGTATTACCTGGCTGATTCAGGTGCTAACCCGGCGTGTGCAAAGTCGCCAGGGTGCAGAGTACAGTATTGCGGCTCTGGTCAGTTTGCTGGATTTATCCACGGCGAATAACACGATTTCTATCGTGGCAGCCGGTCCGATAGCCAGCGATCTGAATAAACAATATGGCGTTGACCCCCGTCGTACAGCCAGCATTCTGGACGTGTTCTCGTGCAGTTTTCAGGGGCTGGTGCCTTACGGTGCGCAAATCCTCACAATCGCCGCTGTGGGCGGGCTATCTCCGCTGTCCGTTTCCATGTATTGTTGGTACCCCATGTTATTGTTTGTGTTTGGTGTACTGGCCATTGCGTTTAATATTCCTAAGTTCGTTACAGAAAACGGTAGTCCTGACGTCTGACAGTAAGGCGTGCTTGTGAGCCGCCGGCCGGTTACCGCGATCATATTTGGCGGATTTTTTCTGTTCGGGATGCTTTTTATTCTCTGGGGTGTTTTGCTGCCGGAGATTGCTGCCGATCTTGAAATGAGTGAAACCGTCAGCGGAGCATTGTTCCTGCTGTTCTCGCTGGGCATGATGCTGGGGGCTCTGTTTGGCGGCAAATACGTCAGTAAATTCGACTTTCTTTATCTGCTGGCCTGGTTGTGTGCTGTGGATGCGGTGCTGGTGTTCGGGGTCTCCCTGATGACCGCCTGGCAGGGGATGCTGCTGATGGTGTTTCTCACCGGTGTGGTGAGCTCTGCGGTGATCACCATCGGACATACACTCATAGCCCAATTGTACGCAGAGAAGCGGTTTGCCATGATGGGGGTGATGGACTTTATGTTCAGCCTCGGTACTTTCGCTGCGTCTTTCTACGTGACCCTGATCTACACCTTTTCTCACGAGTGGCAGAAGCCGCTGCAATTTCTGACTTTCCTTCTGCTTTGCGTGTCTGCCTACACATTTTTGATTGCCGGACAGCACAGAAAACTGAGCAAAGGTAAACCGGCAGAAAAGAAATCATCACTCAAATACATGGATATGCTCAGGCAGCCTGTGTTTCTGCTGCTGTGTCTGGTGAGTTTCGGCTACGGGGCGGTGGAGTTCGGTAATGCGAACTGGTTTGTCAGTTACGCAAAAAACGATGGTTACGATGGTGAACAGGCCCGCAATCTGCTGGCGTGTTTCACCGCCGGAATGACATTAAGCCGGCTGATTTTTTCCTGGTTCCTGCGCTATTACAGTGTTTACCGGTTAATGATAATTCTGGCCACCATGACCCTTGCCGGTGCTTTCGGTATTAAGCTTGCCGCAGGCAGTGTGGCTATTGGCAGCTTCAATTTCCTGCTCGGGTTGGGATTAGGGGGTCTCTTTCCTCTGGTACTTTCGGCGGCAATGAATGTGGATCCGTCAAAAGGTCCGGTTTTGTCCGGGATTTCGTTGATTGGGAATGCTATCGGGGTGCAGGTAGCCTCTTTTGCTACCGGATTCTGGGCCAGTTTTCAGGGGCTTCATATCGCCTTCTGGATCATCCCGCTTGCCAGCATATGGCTGTGGAGCACCACCTGGTATTACAGTCGCCAGATTAAGCAGCAGGTATAGCAGTAATGACTGAATGGCGGCTAGTGAGCGCCGGGTAGCCAGAATTCCGCGACCAGGCCACCTTCGGGGTGATTCCTGAGTGTGATGTTGCCGAAGTGCATATTGATAATTTTACGGGTGATAGCCAGACCCAGCCCTGAGCCCAGACTGCCCCTTGCTTTATCTCCCTGTTTGAACGGCATAAAAGCGTTATCCAGCTCGTTGTCAGGGATGCCGGGGCCGAAGTCGCGGATGCGGCAATAAACCCGTTGTTTCGCGCGGTCAAAGAAGGTACTTATCGAAATTTTGTCACCGCCGTAGCGGAAGGCATTTTCAATCAGGTTATCCAGTACCCGCTTGATGGCTACCGTGCGTACCGGCGTATCCGGCAAAGAAGTCAGTTTCAGGGTGATATGATGGCTTTCGTAACGCTCATGCACCCTTACCATATCACCGATAAGCGTATTCAGATTGGCATTTTCCCATTCGCCGGTACGGTCAAAGCGGGCGTATTCAATAAACTGATCGATGATTGCATTCATATCTTCGATGTCTTCATTGATGCCGTCACGCACCCACTCACTTTCTTCCGGCAGCATTTCCGAAGCCAGCCTGATTCGGGTAAGCGGGGTACGTAAATCATGAGAGATACCGGCGGTCATTAATGTCCGCTCATCCTCCAGTTGCTTTATACCCTGATTCATCCGGTTGAATGCGCGGGTCACTTCCCGCATTTCGCTGCTGCCCTGTTCTTTCAGCGGGGGCGGAAACTGTCCTCTGCCAACCTGCAATGCGGCCTGCTGCAGCGCCTGCAGCGGCCGGTTAAGATGGCGTACAAACCACCAGCCGCCGGTCACACTCAAAATACCGATTACCATCAGATACATGGTGGGGGGCGGTGAAATATGGGCGTCGTTGCCGCCTATCAGCGGAATACTGACCCAGATATTCGGTCGCGTGCTGAGAGATATCCACACCCGGTAAGGCTCGCTGCCAACTGCGGTTTCAGCCGTACTGATCCGCACATCTGCTTTGACACCAATTTGGGAAGATACCTGCGAAGACATGAAATTATAGTGTGTGGCATCACGCAGACCCTGCTGCAGCGCCTGCTCCGTAGTCATGATTTCGACTTTGGTTTGTTTTGCGTAGGCCAGCCGTTGCTCAAGAGGCGCGCCCATCAACCCCTGCGATTGCACACTCTGTACCTGCGTTGCCAGCAAACTGCTGATCTGCTGGGTAGTAGGACGCACAAAATAGTAAGTGACTGACAAATAAGACACCACCTGATTGATGAGCAGCAGTACACCGATCAGCAGTACAGTTTGTCCGAATGCACTTTTAGGAAGCAGCCTCACGCAAGAAACAACATCTTATGCTGCGCCACCGTCCGGGACAAATACGTAGCCAAGGCCCCATACCGTCTGAATATAGCGCGGGCTTGCCGGGTCTTTCTCCAGCATGCGGCGCAGACGGGAAACCTGCACGTCGATACTCCGTTCCAGCGCGCTGTAATCACGGCCACGGGCCAGATTCATCAGTTTGTCCCTTGAAAGCGGTTCTCTGGGGTGGGTGACCAGTGATTTAAGCACAGCAAATTCGCCGCTGGTTAACGACAGCGGCTTACCTGCGGCTGTCATTTCGCGGGTAGCGAGGTTCAGGCTGTAATCACCGAACTCAACAATTTGCTCGTCTCTGGACGGTGCGCCGGGCGCTTCTGTGGTTTTGCGTCGTAATACGGCTTTGGCACGGGCCAGCAGTTCGCGGGGATTAAACGGCTTGGGCAGGTAATCATCGGCACCCATTTCCAGGCCGATAATGCGGTCGACTTCGTCACCCTTAGCTGTGAGCATGATGATGGGCATGTCGTTTTCTGCCTGTCGCATGCGCCGGCAGATAGATAAACCATCTTCTCCCGGCAGCATCAGGTCCAGAACCATCAGATGGAAGTTCTCACGCTCAAGCAGGCGGTCCATTTGCTCTGCATTGGCTGCGCTGCGCACCTGAAAGCCCTGTTCAACAAGATAACGCTCCAGCAGGCTGCGAAGGCGCATATCATCATCGACAACAAGTATTTTGGACGTTTCCTGACCCATGGTTGTTATTCCTGAACAGTGGCTGTGTAACCAGTAATAAAAAGCAGTACGCCGCGCAAAACGGCGGGTACTGTCTTAAGTTACCTTAACTATAACCACTTCAGGTCACGGACAAAAGCACAGAGATGTTGCGAATGTCCGTGGAATGTTACAAATGATGTCAGCCGGGCATCAGGTCTGCCGTCAGCCGAGTACCAGGTCCGCCATCAGCAGAACCATGGCAAAACCGAAAGAGTAAGCCACCAGTAGCAGCAAGGCGAATTTGCCGTACTTAGCGAAGGTCAGCCCTTTCACTTTACTCATGGTAACAATCCCCGCCGAAGAGCCGATGATTAGCAGTGAACCCCCTACGCCAACGGCATAGGTAAACGCCATCCACTCCGCGGTAGACATGGATATATCAGCTTTCAGCAGTGCGGCTGTCAGTGGCACGTTATCAATCATTGAAGACAGCACGCCCATGATGAAGTTTGCGCCGGTTGACGGGAAGATGTTGTACACCTCAAGCAATGCACCCAGTGCGTGAATATGGTCCAGCATACCAACCAGCAACAGTACACCGAGGAAAAACAGCAGGGTGTCGAACTCAATGAGGCGGATGTAGTCCAGGATCGGGTCTTGATACTTCTCTTCGCCCATGAAGGTCGCGACCAGGAACATGACAGCCATACCAGCCAGGAAACACAGCATCGGTGGGATGGCAAACAGAACGTTGGCAACCAGAGTCAGTATGATGGTGGATAAGAATATACCGGCAATGACATAGTCAACGGTACGCATATCATGACGGGTTTTCTTTATCTTCACGGTGCCGTTCATACCTATACTCAGCATCATTGCCAGGAATAGTACGGCGGAAAGGGACGGAATGATGAGCAGCAGCAACTGCGTGATAGTAACCTTGCCGTCGAGGAAAATCATCAGAGTGGTTACATCGCCGGTGATGAGTGACACGCCGCCGGAGTTCACCGCAAATACCACCAGTACCGCAAACCGCATGGTCTGGTTAAACGGTAATCCCAGTGACAGTACCATGGCTATGGACACCAGAGTGGCGGTGATGTTGTCTGCCAGAGAAGAGAAACAGAAACTGAAGATGGCGGTGAAGAAGATAAGCTTTCGCAGCGTAATTTTGGCCGGCATGATGATATTGAGCATATTCTCAATCATGCCTTTACGGTTAAGGTAAGCAACAAATGTCATGGCGGCGACGAGGAACAGCCACAGGGTGGAAATTTCGCTGATGTTTTCAGTAAGGTGTTCGTTGAGCTCTTCTAAACCGGGCCCGCGGTTAGCGTTTATAAAGAGAAGGATCCAGGCAAGTGTTCCGAGAAAAAGCGTCGTTTTGGCTTTGTTTACGTGAATGACTTCTTCGAAAACGACGCCAAGTAACGCCAGTACAGCTATGCCGACGAGTACATAATCCAGCATGGTTTTTACCCCCAAATTGTAAGGGGTAAATTATACGTTTTCAGGGCCCGCGGCTGAACGCCCGGTGCGTTGTAAACCGCGGAAAATCAGTTATATCCGTTATGCATTTGAATGATGAAAACACAATGAAAACGGGCTGTTAACGGCTATGTACGATTTGCTTACTGCTCGCTCACCCAGTCCATCTGACTGCCTGCCCGGCGCTTCTGATCAAGAATATCTTCAATCAGCGGTGTGAGGATTAATTCCATCGCCAGACCCATTTTTCCACCCGGTACCACCAGGGTGTTAATGCGGGACATAAAGGCGCCGTCGATCATTTGCAGCAGGTACGGATAATCAACATTTTTCATTTCACGGCGGAATCGCACGACGACAAAACTTTCGTCCTGGGTAGGGATCTCCCGGGCACTGAACGGGTTAGATGTATCGACAGTGGGAACACGCTGGAAATTAACGTGAGTGCGGGAAAACTGCGGTGTGATGTACTGAAAATAATCGTCCAGTCCGCGCACGATACTGCTCATCACCGCTTCACGGGAGTGTCCCCGGTCAGTGGTATCGCGGACAATTTTCTGGATCCACTCCAGGTTTACAATCGGTACCATGCCTACCAGCAAATCTACATGGCTCGCCACGTCATTTTCTTCTGTGGCAACGCCACCGTGCAGACCTTCATAGAACAGTAAGTCAGTGTTTTCCGGCAGCGCCTGCCAGGGCGTGAATGTGCCCGGCATCTGGTTAAACGGGACGGCTTCATCAAAGGTATGCAGATACTGCCGGAATTGTCCGGTGCCGGTTTGTCCGTATTCTTTAAACAGGGTTTCGAGTAATTCAAAATCGTTGGCGCGGGGGCCGAAGTAACTGATATGGCGGCCCTGTTCCTGCGCTTTGCGGATTTCCACCTCCATTTCCGGACGGGTAAAACGGTGGAAGCTGTCACCGCCAACCACTGCCGCATTGACATTCAGGTTACGGAAGATGTGCGTGATCGCATTTGTCGTTGTTGTGGTGCCTGCGCCGGAAGAACCGGTGATGGCAATAATCGGATGTTTGGCTGACATAATCACAGAATAGGAATACCGGACTTCTGTTATAAGCTGGCAGCACGGAAGAATCAAGGGGAACTATGTTGCAGAATAAGTCCGCAACGGGTTCGAAATTCACCTGATTAATAGTGCCCGGCCATTGCCGGGCGTGCTTTGTACGCCGTTAACCGGGAGGATTCAGATGCCGGTTTTTCAGTTTCTCCAAACTGATTTTATCTTTCAGACTCATGATCACTGCGGCAATACTGAGCAACAAGATACTGCTGGACTCATAAAGAAGCACAATTTTATCCAGCTCTTTGCTTTGCAAAATAATCATGCGGCTGAGCGCCGTCATGGCGATGATCAGCGGCAACGTAACCGGAATCCGGCTGCTGTTATAGTACGCGGCCAGCATGCCGATGACTTCGGCGTAAATGAACAATAGCAGCAGATCTGAAAGTTCAACCTTACGCTGATGAAACATATGCATGATTTCATCGCCCACAGCAACCAGCGTCGCCAGCATAATGAGGATTAGCAACAGTTTTTCAATTTGCTCGATAAATTTTGCCATATCTGACTATCTTGAAGCATTTTTGTACAGACCTGTAAGACTAATTGGAAAGTGCCGGCGGGCACACCGTGCTTTGGTCGTATATAGCGGGGAATTTTCCGGGACTGTCGGGTTACGACCAGAGAATAAGGTCTTTCTTTGGGGGAACGGGAAGAAAAGGCAAAAAGAAAGGGCGCCGCAGCGCCCTTACCGGATTATGCCTGACCGCTTGCTTCGCGGGCGATAGCGCGGTATGCGATATCTGTTCTGAAATACACATCTTTCCAGCTGATGGTATTCAGTAATTCATAGGCTTTCTGCTGAGCTTCGGTAACATTGTTGCCCAATGCAGTAGCGCATAGTACACGACCGCCTGCAGTCACTACCTTACCGTCTTTCATGGCAGTGCCGGCATGGAAAACTTTGCCTTCGTGAGCAGCAGCTTTATCCAGCCCTTCAATGACATCACCTTTGTCGTAACTGCCCGGGTAACCCCCTGCAGCCAGTACAACACCAACCGCAGCGCGCTCATCAAAATCAATGGTTTTGCCGGCCAGTTCACCTTTACAGGCCAGTTGGCACATTGCCACTAAATCAGACTGCAAACGCATCATGATAGGCTGGGTTTCAGGATCCCCGAAACGGCAGTTGTATTCGATAACCTTTGGCGTACCGTCTGCCATGATCATCAGGCCTGCATACAGGAAGCCTGTATAAGGATTCCCTTCACTTGCCATACCTTCAACGGTAGGCATGATGACTTCCTTCATTACGCGGTCATGGATTTCCTGCGTCACAACCGGAGCCGGTGAGTATGCACCCATACCGCCGGTGTTCAGACCAGAGTCACCGTTACCTGCGCGCTTGTGATCCTGGCTGGTGGCGAAAGGCACAACATTTTTACCGTCTACCATCACGATGAAAGAGGCTTCTTCACCATCAAGAAACTCTTCGATTACCACGCGGCTGCCGGCGTCACCAAATGCGTTACCTGCAAGCATGTCACGGATGGCATCTTCAGCTTCCTGTAACGTCATCGCAACGATAACACCTTTACCGGCGGCCAGACCGTCAGCCTTCACGACAATCGGTGCACCTTTTTCACGCACATAGGCGATAGCGGGGTCGATTTCAGTGAAGTTCTGGTATTCCGCTGTAGGAATGGCATGGCGGGCTAAGAAATCTTTAGTAAACGCTTTGGAACCTTCCAGTTGGGCCGCAGCTTGTGTCGGTCCGAAAATCATCTGACCGGCAGCCTGAAACGCGTCAACAACACCTTCAACCAGCGGCGCTTCAGGGCCGACAATGGTTAAGTCAATCGCGGTGTCTTTGGCAAACGCCAGCAAACCTTCGATGTCTGTTACACCAATGTTCACGTTTTTCAGCTTAGGTTCAGTGGCTGTGCCTGCATTACCCGGCGCAACATAAACAGTGGAGACAGAGTCAGATTGTGCGGCTTTCCACGCTAATGCGTGTTCACGGCCACCGCTGCCAATAACTAGTACGTTCATCAAAGCGTTCCGTTATCTCTTATTCAGGTTTAATAAATTTAAGTGTCATCCGGTTGCTTTCACCAATAGACAGATACTTTGCCTGATCTTCTTTGCCTAAGCGCAGTGAAGGTGGCAAGGTCCACACGCCTTTAGCGTGATCGGCATTGTCTGCAGGGTTAGCATTTACGTCACTTTCTGCAACCAGTTTGAAACCGGCAGCTTCAGCAGCATCGATGACAAAAGACTTTTTCATATAACCGCTGCTTTTCATTGCTTCGTCAGCAGCGGATTCCGGTAATTCATGATCAACTACGCCCAGGATGCCGCCGGGCTTCAGGGCTTTGTAGAACGACTTAAACGAGCTGGTCACGCCTTCTTTATCGCCGCCCATGTACCAGTTATGGACATTACGGAAGGTCAGCACTGCGTCTGCACTGCCGTCAGGGGCAATGTCAGGGCTCTTTGAAGGATGGAAAGCCGTAATCGTGGCACCCTCATAAGGGCCGCCCGCTTTGGCTTTTTCTTTGAAGCCGTTGAGTGAACCGGCGTAATAACCCGGTGCACCGTCGAACATAAAGAAGTGCGCTGCAATATAGTTGCCGTCGTCTTTTAATAAAGGTGCGAGAATATCGGCATACCAGCCACCGCCGGGCCAGATCTCAACAACGGTCATGTCCGGTTCAATACCGAAAAAGCGCAGAGTTTGTTGAGGATGACGGTACTCGTCACGGGCTTTGGCATCCGCTGAGCGGTTATCGTTTTTTACCGCATCGGTAATAGCGTCTGCGCTGGCCAGTGTTGATGTGAGTGAAGCAGATACAGCAAGCAAAGAAGCGGCAATTACACGCATCGTGGTCTTCATAATTGATCCTTAATTGTTTTAACGGTGCATAGCATTTTTAAAGTAATACCTTGTACTGCAGCAGCTAGGTTAACGCAGGACAGTAAAAACGCAAAAGGGTTGTGGCGAAAGCCACAACCTTTACCGTAAACAACTTTTTCAATTAATGGCGGAAGTGACGCATGCCGGTGAATACCATAGCAATGCCATGTTCATCAGCTGCTGCGATAACTTCATCGTCACGCATTGAACCGCCCGGCTGGATTACCGCTTTGATACCGGCAGCCGCGGCTGCATCAATACCGTCGCGGAAGGGGAAGAACGCATCAGATGCCATTACTGAACCCGCTACCTCCAGGTTCTCATCGGCCGCTTTAATACCGGCGATTTTCGCAGAATACACACGGCTCATCTGGCCTGCACCCACACCGATGGTCATGCTGTCTTTAGCATAAACGATAGCGTTAGATTTCACGTATTTTGCTACTTTCCAGCAGAACATCAGGTCGCGTAATTGCTCTTCTGAAGGTTGTACTTTAGATACGACTTTCAGATCTTCCATATCCACCATGCCAAAATCACGTTCCTGAATTAACAGGCCGCCGTTAACACGTTTGAAGTCGAAACCGTCGGTAAGCTGACCCTGCCAGTCACCACACGCCAGCAGACGTACGTTTTTCTTTTCAGCAACGATGGCTTTCGCTTCTTCGCTGACAGTAGGGGCAATGATGACTTCAACGAATTGACGGTCAACAATGGCTTTCGCTGTGTCGGCATCCAGTTCACGGTTAAACGCGATGATACCGCCGAAAGCAGACGTCGGGTCAGTTTTGAAAGCGCGGTCATAGGCTTCAAGGATGTTGTCACCCAGCGCCACACCACAAGGGTTTGCGTGCTTAACAATGACACAAGCCGGTACGTCGAATTCTTTCACGCATTCCAGCGCTGCGTCGGTATCTGCAATGTTATTGAAAGACAGTTCTTTACCCTGAAGTTGCTCAGCAGTAGCGACAGACGCTTCCTGAATGTTGTTCTCAACATAGAAAGCCGCAGACTGGTGGCTGTTCTCGCCGTAACGCAGATCCTGCTTTTTGCTCATCTGTACGTTGAACGTACGGGGGAATTCTTCAGCTTCACAGCAACCTGTTTCACACGCAACAGTATCAATGCGCGTACCGAAATAGTTGGCAATCATGCCGTCATATTCTGCGGTATGTTCGAAGGCTTTGATGGCCAGGTCGAAACGTGTCTGGTACATCAGTGAACCTGCATTTTCTTCCATTTCAGCAAGCACGTGGCTGTAATCCGCTGCTTTAACCACAATCGTCACATCTTTGTGGTTTTTCGCTGCAGCGCGAACCATCGTAGGGCCACCGATATCGATGTTCTCAATCGCGTCTTCCAGCGTGCAATCGTCTTTTGCGACAGTGGCAGCGAACGGGTAAAGGTTCACTACAACCAGATCGATTGGCGCGATATTGTTCTCAGCCATTACACCTTCGTCCTGACCGCGACGACCCAGAATGCCGCCGTGGATTTTCGGGTGCAGAGTTTTCACACGACCGTCCATGATTTCAGGGTGACCAGTGTGTTCTGAAACCTCTTTAACCGGCAAACCGGCTTCCGCCAGTAATTTTGCCGTACCGCCGGTAGATAGCAGTTCAACGCCTTTGTTGTGTAATGACGTGGCAAATTCAACGATGCCGGTTTTGTCAGAAACACTTAACAGGGCGCGCTTGATAGGTTTAGGTGTTTGCATAGTGGTGTTGAGCTCTTTGCGTAAGTTAACGAGTGGAACAAAAAAGAGCACCGTTTGGTGCTCTTAAAGTCGGGCTAAGCCCTTTAATCTTAGTTCATGCCGTACTGCTTCAGCTTTTTGCGCAGTGTGCCACGGTTGATGCCCATCATGATGGCGGCGCGTGTCTGGTTGCCGCGGGTGTAAGTCATTACTTCTTCCAGTAACGGCGCTTCAACTTCAGCCAGAACAAGTTCGTACAGATTATCGATGTTAGCGTTGTCCAGTTGCTTCAGGTATTTGTTTACCGCTTGCTTTACTGAGTCACGCAAAGGCTTCTGTGCCTGAGTTTGTGAAGGAGTCGTTACTGTTGTAGTAAAAGGTGAAGTCACATTTTGATCGAACATAATACTTTCTTGCTCTATTAGTTAGTCATTACTATGCCGCAGGAGAGATCTGTCGCTTATCTCTCGTTTGCAGCGATTGAAAATACGCATCAAGGGCGTTGAGTTGAGCGTAAGCTTCCTCAAGACCATTGAATGTCCGGCGAAACTGATTTTCCGTGTCGTGCTCCGCGAGATACCACCCTACGTGCTTCCGGGCTATTCTCACACCCATAATGCCGCCGTAGAAGTCGTGTACATTTACAACGTGCTCATGCAATACCGCTTGCTGTTCTGACAACGAAGGAGGCGGCAAGTTTTCACCTGTATGCAGGTAATGTTGGATTTGTTTAAAAATCCACGGATTACCTTGCGCACCGCGCCCAATCATTACGCCGTCAGCACCGGTATACTCAAGTACGAAACGTGCTTTTTCCGGAGAAGTAATATCGCCATTTGCGATTACAGGAATAGACACCGCCTGTTTAATGGCACGAATGGTGTCGTATTCTGCATTTCCCCGGTACATACAAGCCCGCGTTCTGCCGTGAACTGCCAGCGATTGTATGCCGTTCTGCTCCGCAATCCGGGCAATGTCTGCCCCGTTGCGGTTATCTGTGTCCCACCCTGTACGGATTTTCAGAGTGACTGGTACGTCAACAGCGTCTACCACTGCCCGGACAATGCTTTCTACAAGCTCCGGGTACTGCAAGAGCGCTGAACCAGCTAATTTCTTATTCACCTTTTTGGCCGGACAACCCATGTTGATATCGATGATTTGCGCACCGTTCTCAACGTTAAATTGTGCCGCCTGCGCCATCAGGTCAGGATCTGCGCCGGCAATCTGTACCGAGCGGATCCCGTCTTCACCGGTATGATCCATACGATGCATGGATTTTGCGGTTTTCCAGACCTTGGGGTTGCTGGACAACATTTCAGATACAACTAACCCTGCCCCCATTCTCCTGCACATCTGCCGGAAGGGCCTGTCTGTCACGCCAGCCATAGGCGCGAGCATCAAATTGTTCTGGAGTGTGTGAGGTCCGATTCGCATACTTTACAGCCAACTGTTGCGCAGAATTTATACACCAGGCCAAAACGGGGCGCTAAGTTTACGTGTTTTCGCAAGCCTTGAAAAGGCTAAAAATCACACAAAATTTCAAGCCGGGCTATTGACAGTGCTGGCGAGTTTTGCGTGTGAAATAACCCGTCAGCCTTTCGCCGAAAAAGGCCACAGCCCCTGTATTTGACAGATTTCTGACAGTTTTATGAATAGATTCAGTGGGTTCTTATGCCGCTGACTCTTGCCCAATCGCCTTCTACAGCACTGGGTTCCAGGGAAAAACTGGTCTGGTAAGCTGCTTCAATTTTTTCCACCTGCTCTTCCAGAATGCCTGATAAAACGAGCTTTCCACTGGTTTTGCAGTAGGCAGTGATAACGGATTGCAGTTCTATGAGTGGCCCGCTGAGAATATTGGCCATGACCACATCGGCTTCCAGTTCGGGCTGATCTTCAGGCAGATACACACTTAAGCGGTCTTCCACACCGTTGCGGCGGGCATTTTCCATGGATGCCTGCAGGGCCTGAGGGTCGATATCAATACCGATCACTTCTTTTGCTCCCAGTTTCAGTGCCGCCAGCGCGAGAATACCTGAACCGCAACCGAAATCGACCACGGTTTTGCCTTCCAGGTCCAGGCTGTCGAGCCAGCGCAGACAGAGTGCTGTGGTAGGGTGCGTACCGGTACCGAAAGCCAGACCCGGATCGAGCATAACGTTTACCGCATCAGGGTCCGGCACATCACGCCAGCTGGGACAAATCCACAAACGCTTACCGAACTGCATGGGATGAAAGTTATCCATCCACTCCCGTTCCCAGTCTTTATCTTCTAACTGATCAAGTTTATGTTTAAAGCCTTTTCCCAGCACCTTCGATTGTTCAAGTCTTTGAATCACCGCTTTCATGTCGTCGGCTGCACTGAATAACCCGACTACCTGCGTATCCGGCCACAGCATGGTCTCACCGGGCTTGGGTTCGTACATAGGCGTGTCTTTGGCATCAACAAATGTAACAGCTTGCGCGCCATTGGCACTTAACATATTGCCAATTTGCTCTGCGTGTTCAGAGTCAGAATCGATTCGTAACTGGATCCAGGACATGGGTACTCTTTCAAGGGAAAACGTTAATCAGCAGATATTTTATCAGCTACTGCCTGCAAAACGCACCCCACAGCGCCATTTAACCCGAATTTTGAATCCCCCCGGAAGAAGTATCCTTATGTCTGATTTCGTTTCTCACTGGCAGGTGCTACTTTTATAAGAGGTATTGAGACAGGAAAACCAATGAGACTGCTGGCCAAACTGGTAATGATAGCTTTTCTGGCTGCTCCGGCATACGGCGCCGTGGTGCGCAGTGTGGATGTGGTTTCCGGCTGGGACAAGCCACCCTATGTGATCGCTCAGGGTGATACTGGATTTGAGATCGAGCTGGTTAAATCTGTCCTTCAAAATGCCGGTTACGAACCTAACATGATGTATGTACCTATGGGCCGCTCAGTCAGACTTGTCAGAGAGCGTGATGTGGATGTGGCCCTTTCAGTGAGCCGTCGAAACGACATTCCCGAAGCCTGGTTCAGTGACGTGTATGTTGTATACCAGAATGTTGTGGTGACACTGAAGAACCGTAATTTGTCTATCGAGCGGGTGGAAGATCTGAAAAACCACACCGTTGTGGCATTTCAGACTGCGTCAGAAGCTCTCGGTCCCCAATTTTCACAAGCAGTAGCAAAGCACAAGGGCTATCTTGAAATGGCTGATCAGCACCGTCAGGTCAGCATGCTGCTGCTTGGTAGTGTGGATGCTATTGTACTGGACCGGAATATTTTTGAAGCAATACGCAGTAAACATCCTAAAGGGCAGGATGTGGAAGTGACCGTGCACGAACTCTTTGACGTCAGCCCTTATCATGCCGTCATTCCGAATAAACAGCTCCGGGACAAATTCAATCTTGAGTTAACGAAATTCCGTGAAAGCGGTGACTACCAGGCCCTCGCCAACGAGTTCTCGCTGATCAATTTGCTCGACAGCTATGTCCAATACCCCTTCCTGACACATCTCGAACACCCCTCCGACTATTAAAATTGTTTAAAAATTATCTTTACTTATTTTAATGACCAATGATAATGATTCTCATTGGTATATATGTTTTAATACGCTTTGAACGGAAGTATAGTTAAAAGATTAGAAGAGCGTTTTCACCCGCCGGTATTCCCGTGTTCTCGTAAGTTATTTTTCATCCACATAAAAACACTCTGAGTTTCAAGGAAAAAGTAATGCCTAAATTAGGTAAGATAGTACTGCTCACGTCATTATTTCCCGGCTTATCAGCCGCTGTTTTCGCGCAAGAAAATGAAGAATTAGAAACCCTCGACACCACTGTTGTTCAAGCCGCTTCAGAAGAGCTTAAACAAGCCCAGGGTGTGTCGGTTATTACAGCAGAAGATTTCAAACGTCGTCCGGTTACCAATGACATCTCCGAGCTGGTTAAAACTATGCCGGGTATCAACCTGACCGGTAACTCCAGCACCGGACAGTATGGTAATAACCGTCAAATTGATATCCGCGGCATGGGCCCGGAAAATACCCTGATTCTTATCGACGGTAAGCCTGTGCTTTCCCGCAACGCTGTCAAAATGGGTCGCTCGGGCGAACGTAATACCCGTGGTGACAGTAACTGGGTACCACCTGAAGCCATTGAAAGCATCGAAGTTATCCGTGGTCCTGCGGCGGCCCGTTACGGCTCAGGTGCTTCCGGTGGTGTCATTAACATCATTACTAAAAAACCGGATGTAGCAGCAGGCAGCATTACAGTACAAACCGAAATTCCTGAAAATTCGCTGGAAGGTGGCAATAAACGCGCAGATGTTGTGGTCAGCGGCCCGTTATCTGAGCGCTTCTCTCACCGTACCGTGCTGAACTACAACAAACAGGAAGGTGATTCTCCTGACATCAACCGCGATGCCACCGTTGAAGACAGTAACGTTGCTGCCGGCTCTGAAGGTGTTGAGAATATTGACTTCCGTACGCTGGTTCGCTTTGACCAGGACGAAACCAGTACCTGGGAAGTAGAAGCGGCTTACAGCCGTCAGGGTAATGAATACGCCGGCGACAACGCATTCCAGGGCGTAGATAACGCGCAAAGTCAGTTATACATTGGCCAGGAAACCAACGTTGTAAGACGTAAAACACTTTCCGGTACCCATCGTGGAACGTTCGATTTTGGCGACTCTTTCTCTTACATCCAGTTTGAAGAAACAGATAACACCCGTTTGAGCGAGGGGCTGGCCGGTGGTACGGAAGGTCGCTTCAACACCGAGACCGGTGAAACCGTGACAATCATGCTGCGCAATCTGACTGCAAAATCTGAGTGGAACATTCCGCTGGATCTGTTCGGAAAAGCCCAGACTATGACAGTGGGTGCCGAATTCCGTGGTGAACGTCAGGATGATGCGTCGTCTAATCAGGCCGGTATTAATGTAGCTGACGGCGTTGTTATTGATGGTACTGACATTGACGCAGCCGACCGCGACCCTCACATGAGCTCAGAATTGTTCGGCCTGTACGTCGAGGACAACATCGTTCTGACCGATGACATTATGCTGACGCCGGGCGTACGTTTAGATCACCACAGCGTAGCGGGCAACAACGCGTCTCCCAGCCTGAACATGAGCTGGCAGTCAACGTCTGAAATTTCTTTCCAGGCTGGTATCAGCCGTGCGTTCAAAGCACCAAACCTGTATCAGACTAACCCGAATTATGTTTATACCACCCGGGGTAACGGTTGTCCGGTGGATTACCCCAGCCAGGGAAGCGGCTGTTCAATTCTGGGTAACCCGGATCTGGAACATGAAACGTCGGTAAACAAAGAAATCGGTATTAACTACGCTGGTAATGATGATGGCATCAATGCCGGGTTAACGTATTTCCACAACGATTATAAAAACAAAATCGTGACCGGAAATACCGCACCGATTTATGTGCTGGAAGGTAGCCGTGGCGGTACTGTTCAGGTTTTCCAGTGGTACAACACGCCGGAAGCCGTTATTGAAGGTCTGGAAGGTAACCTGCTTGTGCCGTTTACTGACGACATCGAATGGTCTGTGAATGCCACAGTGATGATTGAATCGGAAGACAAAGAAACCGGTCAGCCGCTGTCTATCGTGCCTGATTACACGATTAATACGCAGGTAGCATGGACTGTCACAGAAAACTGGGAACTGGTTGCCAGCGCCCAGCATTACGGCGAAACAGAAAGCCCGACAACCAGCACGACCAGTGGTGCAGATATTGAAAATCCTGAACCGCGTGACCCTTACACCATCGTTAACCTGAACAGTGTGTATACCTACAAAAACATCGATTTTACCATCTCAGTGAAGAACCTGTTTGATAAAACGATTTTACGTGAAGGTACGCAAACTAACGCAGGGGCGAATACCTATAACGAGCCGGGCCGTAACTGGCTGCTGTCGGCAACTTACCACTTTTGATGATACCAGCCGGTAACACAGTGTTTGTGTTACCGGTTTTTAGTAATGAAGGGAACGGGAATGAAGACAATGCAAATGGGGCATCTGAGAATACCGGCTACATGCAGTGCCGGTATTTTGCTTACTGCATCACTATTGACCGGTAACGCCATGGCTGCCGTGACAGATGATATGGACGGACTGACCCGCCAGTGGCTGCACATTGAGGCGCAGGAGCGCAAGCTGGTCATGGACTGGCAGGAACAGGAACCGGTGGTCCGTCAGCGGATCGACCTGCTGAAAGCTGAAAAATCGCAGTTGCAGAAGATTCTTGCGACAAGTAATGATTCACAGGATGACGTGGATGCCCGCCGGAATGCTCTGCTGGCCGAACAAAACACCCTTGAAAGTCAGCAGGCTGATGTAACAGGTGCATTATCTTCTCTGGTTACCCGCATCAATAGTTTATATGAAAGTCTGCCACCTCCCCTGAAGTTCAACTGGGACAAGGAAGATGCTGCGCTGGCCGGTGACGGTGGCGACAACCCTTCGCAAATTTTGCAGGTCGCACTGGCTAAATTATCCCGGCTGGAACAATTCGACAGCAAGCTCACAGTAAACGAAGACGTGCTCACGGCGCCTGACGGTAAAGAAGTGGTGGTGAAACAGTTATATCTGGGGTCACAGCTGGCCTGGTTTGCAAACAACGACGGTAGTGTGGCCGGTTCCGGCTACCCGGAGAACGGACAATGGACATGGCACTTCGATGACAGTGTTGATGGTGAAGCCATCAGCCGCGCACTGGCGGTTTTCGAGCGACGTCAGCAACCTGAATTTATTGCACTGCCTTTGCCTTTTACTGCGCAAAATCCGGTAAGTGGCGGAGGTCGTTAAGATGAAAAGAACTTTACTACTTATTATGCTGGCGTGGGCCTCTGCTGGTGCCGGTGCACAGCAGCAGGACATGCTGAACAAAATTGAAAGCGCGAAGCGCAGTCTGAACAGCGCGGAATCACGCATCGTAAAAGAGCGGGTTTCGTTGTCCTCCACCCTCAGTCAGTTAGAAAAAGACGTGATGTCTTTACGGGACAAGACTGCGGTCGCCCGCCGTCTCGCAGATGAAAAAACACTGAGTCTGAGCAAGCTGGAAGAACGCTTATCTGAATGGAAAGAGCAGCAAACCTACCAACAGAACCTGCTCAACCGTTTCCTGCAACAGCAGGGCTTACCGTTTAATGAAGTCAACGCCATGGATACCGCCGCGAAAATGGCGGCTGTGTCTGACGCTGCAGTGAAAACCGCCTCTCTTCCCGGCTGGCAGCCCCGTACGCTGGTGCTGGAAAACGGTGAACTGGCCAGTGTACCGTCCCTCTCGGTAGGACCGGTTACCTGGTTTAAACACAATGATGCGGTAGGACTGGCTGAAACCGTATCCGGCAGACTGCAAACCAAAGGGATGTTGCCTTCAGGACTGGCGGCAACCATGCAGGAGCAGGCGGGCACCGTTGTCCTGGACCCGACCCTTGGCCGTGCACTTACCCGTGAGTCTGCAAACGAAGGTGTGATTGAACATGTGGTGAAAGGCGGTATCTGGGTAGTCCCTATTTTACTGTTCGCGTTGATTGCCACTGTTATTGGTCTGCTTAAAGTGGTGCAACTGCTCCGTCTGCCTAAAGTGATTCCGGTGCGGTCCCAGGCGATGCTGGATAAGATTCTGCAGTCAGGTGGCGCGGCGCGTGCCCAATTTAAAGGCATGCAGGAAGATTTACTTAAAATTGCTGAGCAGGCGGTAACGTTCCGTGACCGTGACGATCAGCTGTTCGTACAACTGCAACAAGACCGTCAGACCCTGGATAAGTGGATCAATGCTGTGGCTGTTACTGCCGCTGTGGCTCCGCTGCTGGGACTACTGGGAACGGTAAGCGGAATGATCGAAACCTTCCGCATGATGACATCATTCGGCTCAAGCGACCCTGAAGTGATTTCCGGCGGTATCGCCAAAGCACTGGTGACAACGGAGCTGGGTTTGATCGTCGCTATTCCTGCACTGATCCTGAATGCTCTCCTTAGCCGCAAAGCGCGCCAGTACTACACAGAACTGGAGAACTTTGCACTTATTTTAAGTGGCGACGAGGGCAACAGTCATCAGGAAGAGCTTGATGCGCAGGCGCGGGATACTGACACTGAATTGTCAGGGGCCGGACATCCATCCGGAGCAGGCTGATGATTGAATTATTCACCGGCAACCCCTTGTGCTGGGTCATGGTACTGACCGGCTGGTTTGCCTTTCAGCAAATCTGGATGCTGTACCTGAACCGGTTCGACAAGGACGTTCGCAATAAAGACAGCGACCCGTTAATGACGCCGTCCGTGCTGGTAGGGGCGTTGCCGCTGATGGGGCTGCTTGGCACCATCATGGGATTACAGGGCAGCTTTACCGGCATGATGACCGACGGGGCTGACAGTCAAATCGTGTCTGCAGGTATTGCCGATGCGTTATTTACAACTCAGCTGGGGCTGGTGATGGCTATCCCGGGCTGGTTATGTTTGTCATATGTGAAAGGACATCTGCACGATACGCAGGAAGGTGAGGTGAAACATGGCTAGTCGATTACAACGCCGGCTGGAAGCACAACCCATTCAGTCTATTGATATGTCACCACTGCTGGATGTGGTGTTTATCCTGTTGATTTTCTTCATCGTTTCCACGGTGTTCGTTAAAGAAACCGGGGTCGAAGTAGATAAGCCCCAGGCCATCTCGGCACAAAAGCTTGACCAGATGTCCATTCTTATTGCCATCACTGCTAATGGTGAGGTGATGTACGACAGCACCAACATCGGTGTTGCCGGGGTACGGGGAACGGTAGAGCAACTGATGGTGCAGGAAGTGCGTCCGGTGGTACTGCAGGTAGATAAAACCGTGTCGACAGATCTGCTGGTGGAAGTGATTGATGCCGCCAAAATGGCCGGTGCTGTTGACGTCAACATTGCCACAGCAAAATTGTGAGGATGCAGAATGAAAAAGCAACTTTCAGCATTTTTACTCAGCGGCGGTGTCATGGTGGTGTCGCTGGGAATACTGACTCTGGGTTATTACCTCAACAGTGAAGACGGCCCTGAGCTTGAAGTCAGACAGCTTGATATCGCCATTGCACAGCCGCCCCCGCCGCCGCCCCCGCAAAGTCAGCAGGTGACTGAGCAGGCAGATGTGAATATGCAGGTGGAAGGTGCTGGTGCGCCTGTATCGATGGCGGATATTCAGGTGGATCCGGAAATTGAAATTGATAAACCGGAGCGGCCGGACGTGGCAATGGCGCAACCTGACTGGGCTGTACCGGAAATAGACTGGGAGGCTTACGCTCTCAGTGAACTGGACGGCAAGCCTACCTTGCTGACTCCGGTAAAAATCCGGTTCCCGAAAAAACTGAAACATCGCGGTATTGAACGGGTTGTGGTGAAGCTGGATGTAATGATTGATGAGAAGGGTGACGTCACCCTGATTGATATCGTCGACAACCCGCATCATGAACTTAATAAGGAAATTCAGCGCTTTGTGAAAGGCAGTAAATTCACTGCTCCGCACAAAGCCGATCACGCTGTCAGAGCAAGATTTATCTGGCCTGTGGAGATTGAAGCATAATGAAAAAATTCACGTTTAAACGATTAGGATGTTGTGCGTTACTACTTGCTTTCACAGCAGGCGCGCAGGCAGAGGTTAAAGTATCGCTGGACGAACCGGTCTGGGAATTCAGTTACCGCGCCGGTAAAAGCGATGCCCACAGGAACAGAGTAAACCGTGACGAAGGTGAGTTCTTTCACAACGTACAGCCGTTGCTGCAAAAGCAGGATTTCAAAGGCGTAGAGCAAGCCTGGAACACCTACCGTCAGGAACACGAAAAAGTCAGTGCCATGCTGCATGAAATGATGGGCCAGGTGTTTTTAAGCTTAAAGAAAAACAGTGAAGCGAAAAAACACTTCGAACTGGCGTTAAAGGAAGATCCTTCATCGTCAACTTCACACCGTGGCCTGAGCATGATTTATATGCTTGATGAGTCTTACGAAAAGGCCCGTGAACATGTGGTGGCTTCGCTGGCACTCGGGGTGTCTGACAGTCAGGTGTATGGCCAGCTCGGATACCTTAACCTGCAACTGGAAAAACCCCGCAGTGCTACCGCAGCCTACCAGAATGCCATGATGCTGGAACCCGGTAATGCCCAGTGGGCGCAGGGGCTGCTGTTTGCGCTGATTGCCAGTGACGCACTTCCCCAGGCGTCTTCACTGGTGGGAGAAATGCTCAGTGAAAAGCCAGACAGCGCAAGGTTATGGCTGCAACGCAGTCAGATTGCGATGAAAAGTCAGGATGATCTCACTGCTATCAGCAGCCTGGAAACGGCGCTGTCTCTGGGGGAAAAGCGTGCGGAAAATCTCACGACTCTGGCAAAACTTCATGTGAAGTCCGGCAGTCCGCATCGTGCGGTTGCGCTGCTTAACGATAACGTCAGTACTTTGCTGGCCGGCAACAGTGATGGCGCAGAGACCATGTTAAGTATTGCCAACTGGCTGGCGGCCAGTCAGGACTGGCAAAACCTGGGTGCTCTGGTCAGTACATTGGATAAAAACGCTAAACGCCTTGATAGCAGTAACACAGCAATGCTGAACGTTATGAAGGCGAACCTCGCCATTGCGAAGGATCAGAACAGTAAAGCGCAGGACTACCTGCTGACTGCTATTAAAGCCGCGCCGGCGAACGGTGATGCGCTGATGACGCTGGCAGCACTTCTGCGTAAAGAGAAGAAAGACGAACGTGCAAAAATGTATTACCTGCGTGCCGAAGCACTCCCCGAATATAAAGAACGGGCCATGCTGGGACGGGCACAGGTCGCCATTAATCAGAACGCTTACGCTGATGCACTGACGTTGCTTCGTCAGGTGTACAAATCGAATCCGGGACGCAGTGATTTGCTGAGCAATATTCAGTCTCTGGAAAATATTGTGAAGAACGCATCATAATGACAACACAACATCTCCCTTTCTATTCAGCACCTGCCTTTACGGTAACTGTCAGAGTCATTCTGGCGGTGGCGGGTGGTTATGCGGCGGCTACCGCAATCAGTTTGTTGCTGGCGGCCGGGTCAGAGGTGTCCGGCCGCCAGGAAATTGCCTTTATCCGTATGGTGTTTTTCCTTGCATGGACGGTTTATATCATCTGGATATTCGCCATCAATAACCATGTAAAAGCCTTCATCACCGCGCTGGCAATTAACGTCATGGCGTGGGGGCTGGTGTGGTCCGGTGTAGCGTCATGAAGGGAAGACGGCAATGAAAGGTTCACTCAGACAGTCGATGACCTGGCTGCATACATGGAGCAGCATCACCGCGGGCTGGATCCTGTTCGCGATATTTTTTACCGGTACGCTGGCATTTTTCAGAAGTGAAATTACTCACTGGATGCAGCCTGAATTACATGTGTCTGTGCCGGCTGAGAACAGCGCTGAAGTGGCTTACCGCTATTTGCAGGGCAAGGCCACGGGGGCTCAGGAATGGCAAATTTCTTTACCGGGACCCAGAGAAGAAACAGTCAGTGCAAGCTGGCGTAATGGCGGGGAAAATCGCCAGCAAATGCGTTCGCAACGTGCCGTCCTGGATGCGTCTACCGGTGAGGAGCTGACACCGAGAGAAACCGCCGGTGGCAATTTTCTGTACCGCTTCCACTTTGAACTATACGGCGTACCGCGTGCTGCAGGTGAGACCTTCGTCGGCATTGTCAGCATGATGATGCTCATTGGTATTGTCAGCGGCGTGATCATGCACCGTAAAATCTTTGCAGATTTTTTCATGTTCAGGCCAAAGAAGAAGCTGCTTTCCTGGATAGACGGGCACGTTCTGGCATCCGTGCTGGCGCTGCCATTTCATCTGATGATCACATTCTCCGGCTTGTTACTGTTAGGAGGCACTTTGCTTCCGTGGAACGGCAGTGGTGGCGGACATGGTGGTCCTCCCGGTGGCGGAGGTCCGCAGGGACAGGGCGGGCCGCAACGGGGCGCACCGCAAGCGCGGGCAGTACAACATAAGCCTGCAGCGCCAGTTGTGGACAATAGCGCCCTGCTGGCACAGGTTATGGCCAGTGCTTCTGCTGAATGGGGCGTACCTGCTGACCGCATCACCATTAAAAATCCGGGCACAGATAAAGCGACACTTTCTGTATCCGGTCCCAACCGTGTTGAGTTATCCGCCGGTCGTGGCGGGAACAGCGGGCTGGTTTTTAACTCTGAAGGTGAAATTCTGAAAGTAGAAGAGGCGTCTTCTGCACCGAATACCAGCCAGGCAATTTATAACTATATGGACATGCTGCATCAGGCCCGTTTTGCCGACAGTGTTACCCGCTGGCTGCTCTTTTTTGCCGGTATTCTGGGCACGTTAATGGTGGGGACCGGTTCTATCCTTTGGGTAGAGAAGCGCGCCAAAAAACAAATGGGACGCAGAGGCTTCGAACTGGTGAGAGGCACGAACATTGGTGCTATTGCCGGGCTGATGGTGGCTACCGGTGCTTATTTCTGGGCGAACCGCCTGTTGCCTGCAGAATTGGCGACACGCAGTGACTGGGAAATACGCAGCTTTTTCATTGTGTGGGGGCTTTGTGTGGTAGCCGGATTGTTCAGACGCGACCGTAAAGGCTGGCTCTGGCAAACGCTGGCAGCTGCAGTACTATTTACTTTCATTCCGTTGCTGGATGTCGCTACATCACCTGTTCTGGTGCCTGATACGTTAAGGATCATATTCGATGCAGCCTGTCTTATCCTGGCCGCGCTGGCCTGGTATGCGGTGAGTAAACTCAAAGCTGAACCTAAATCTAAACGCGCGCCGTCAGGCCGCAAAGACAGCCCTGCCCGCCGGAGACGGCCTGCACCGGAAGCGGGCAGCACCGGGGAGCAGACAGCATGATGACATTTCTGTGTTTACTGCTGTGCATTGCCGGTTTCCTGCACTTTTCTATGGCTAATCCGAAACATTTCCGTGCGGTCACCGGTGATGAGATTGAAAATGTGCCCTGGGGCAGGCTGATATTTCAGACGCTGGCAGTGTGTTTTCTGACTGTAGCGACGTTTCCGGCGATAGCCGGCTGGCAAACTGAAATCGGACTGGTTGTGTGGTGCGGATTGCTGCATGTGGCAGCGGTACTGGTGTCTTTGCTGTTTACTTATCAGCAGGATGCGCTGGCATTTGTATGGCGCTGGTGTGTGCCGGGAGGCTGGCTTCAGCGGGTATTACCCCGCTGATCCAACTGTCCGGGTTCAAACTTAGCCCGGACGTTTTACCCAGGCACTGCACCAGCCGTTGGTGTTAACCAGTTTACCCGGGAAAATGGCGCAGGGACGGTGAGCTTGTCCGTCCTCACCCTGAATGTACATGCAATTACCGCACTGAGACCCTTCCACCGTTGATTTCGGGGTATATTTCAATGCCTGTGCTGTGGGGTCGTCGGTCTGCAGTTGCTCCTGTGCCTGTGCGCGAAGTGCAGTGCCACCTAACGTCAAACCGATCAGTGTGGTGCCTGACAGTTTTAGGAAATCACGACGGTTCACATTACTCATAATTTGCTCCCATAAAGCTTAAACGAGAATGATTTGTTTTTATTTGGTCTTATAACGTAAAAAACCTGCCGCGATGACAGGTTTACCATGACAATAGTTATACGACACATTTACGGGACTGCCAAATCGTTCCGTCACATATTTGATGTAGATTAACTTTTCTTCACCGCAGGACCTGTGCATTTACGCGTTTTTACCTGCCAGCGTGACGGGTTTGTCCGGTTTCGCATAGGCATAACGGGCGATGGGTTCCGCACGGTGGTAAGTATCCAGCCCGCTGATACAGGCAAGATTCATTTTCTCCAAATCCAGTTGTCCGTCCTCACCGGTGGCCCCCTCCATCACGTAAATATCAAGCACCCTGCCAATGACCAGTACTGTCTTATTACATTGCAGCGTGGTTATTTCTTCTGCCGCCATGGCCATACGCAAAGGACTTTGAGCGACGAAAGGCGCGGCGAATCCGTCTTCTTTCAGCGGTGTTAAGCCCGTGGCATCAAACTCACTGGTGTGTTCATCATAGCGGGCAGAAGTCTGGTGAGCTTTATCTGTCCAGCCGGCGCTGACTGCATTAATGGTGTACACACCGGTTTCACGAATATTTTCCAGCGTTTGCCGTGGCACAGTGTGCGGACGTAACAACATGCCCTGAAGAGGAGGATGCGCCCCCACGTGAAATACAGAGCTGATAATGGCCAGGTTATCCCGTTTACCGTCAGTGGTGCCTACAAGGTTGGCCCCTTTGTAGCCTGACAAGCAGTTGATCAGGTTCGTTCGGGTCTGTTTTTCCAGCTCATTAATAGCAGCAGAGGAAAAATGCCGCATGGACGGGTCAGTCATATCAGGCATTCTCCTGCTCAACCTGCACAGTTAAGTTGTCGCCGTCACTGTACACTGTCATTTCAATAGGCTGACAGCAGACCTGGCAATCCAGTACCTGCATAACATTGATATCGTTCTGCTCATCAATTTCTACTTCATTCGGCTCCATGCAATAGGGGCAGTGAAATAACTTAGGGGTCGTCAGACTCATAACCACTCCGGATAACTGATTAAAATGATGTTGCTAACCTTTGATATACGAAGAAAACAGATAACCGGATTGTAAGGAAACTGCATCCGGCGGGTTGATTAAAGTGGCTGTATAAATATACACTTGGTCAGGTGTACAGTATCCGGTGCAGATGATGCGTAAAACGTTGCCTGAAAAATATTATCTTGATCACTTCCGAGAGTTTTTGTCCTTTTTCGACGGTGCCAGTGGCGCATTGCTGGACGACAGTGCGCGGCGTTTTATTGAGGATTTCAATGCACTGCCGGAACCGCAGCAATGCATCATCGCCCGTGCAGCAAACCGCAAATACGCCATCATCAACCGTGAGCATTTCTACTACGAAGAAATACCGCATCCGCAGCAGCAAATAGATGCGCTTTCCGCCTCCGGCTGGTTCGGGTGTGTAACAGAAGCGCCGCTGCAGGAACTGGCCGGTATGCTGACCAAGGCTGATATTCTTCAATATCTGCATGATCTCGGGATCAGCGGTCAGCCTGCTTCAGCTAAAAAAAGTGTACTGATGGCAGGCTTATTCGATGGCATAAAACGTCATGGCTGGCCGGCGTCATTGTCGGTGGAGCATTTACTGTTTTGCCGCTTCGATGCCACTATGCGTTATTTGCTGTTTCTGTTCTTCGGCAACATCAAAGGGCGGCTGAATCAGTTTTCCATGCGTGATCTCGGTATTATGCGTACGCGGGGCCAGGCTGTGTCTGATCAGGCACGCTTCGAATTGCCGGAGGATGCCGGCGCTGCTTTTTACTATGCTTCACGCACCGGCGAACTGGATTTTCTTGATGATGAGGCCTGTCTGGCAGCAGCAAAAGCCCCCGTGCCGGAAACCTTCTCCACCATTTCAGCAGTGCTGGCGGAAAAATACCACGCAAAACTGGGGTCAAAGCTGCTTTCTGTCGACCGGCAGGCTGCACTGACTTTTCTTGAGCAGTCTCCCGGCGACACAGCAAAAGAAAAATGGATTCGGGAAGCTTACAAAGAAGGGTCGAAAGACGAGGTGAAGCAAAGCCTGGAAAGCATTATCGACTCCCCGCCCTCTGATACATTGCTGGCTTTCGCAGAAGATTTTTATCAGCGTAAATATCATAAGAAGCGCACCAGTATAGTGACGGATATGTTGCGCAACGCATCCCGTACACTGCAACTTGACGAGAGTCAGAATCAGTCTGTTGAACGGGGCGTCATTGCCTGGTATCAGCGTCACGGCGCTGAAGCCTGGCGAACCGAGAATCGCTTGTGGCGGAGTCTGTTTGCCCTCACGTTCTGGACATTATTGTTTGAAGAGGATGCGCCGGTAACTGCCTTCGACCGGCGTCCCCAAAGCCTGAAGAATAATGCTTTCTACGAGTCATTTGCGGTAAAAATTGATGAACTGCTGGCAAGTTTTACTACTGCAGACGCACTGATGAAGCACGTAACGGCCATGGCCGCTGCCCATTATGGTGAATCGAACAGCCTGTTCCTGTGGGGAACAAAATTGCTGGACCCGGTCAAAGGGTTGCTGAAGCATGCGCCGGTTACACAGGTGACAGCCATGCTGAAAATGATGGCGCAGGACTTTGCCAGTCTGCGTGACGGTTTTCCCGATATTATGGTGGTGGAAAACGGGGCGCTGCGGTTTGAAGAAATTAAGGCGCCCGGCGATCAGCTTCGCCGCAACCAGCTTGTCAGTATTCAGAAGCTGCAGCAGGCCGGATTTGATGTGCAAATAACGCAGGTAAGCTGGTACCGTGACCCGGAGCAGCCCTATGCTGTCGTTGATATCGAAACCACGGGCGGCAACAGCCAGTATCACCGGATCACCGAAGTCGGCATTGTGAAAATTATCAACGGGGTAGTGGTGGATGAGTGGCAGTCTCTAATCAATCCGCAGCGACACATTCCTTCGTCTATTACCCGGCTGACCGGGATCAGTAATGACATGGTCGCCGGTGCACCGGTGTTTGCCGACGTAGCTGAATCCATCGAAGCGTTTACCCGCGACTGTGTGTTTGTCGCCCATAACGTTAATTTCGACTATGGATTTATCAAGCAGGAATTTGCCCGTCTTGAGCAGCCTTTCCGGCGGCCCAAGTTGTGTACTGTCAGAGAGTCCAGAAAAGCCTTTCCCGGACTTGCCTCATATTCACTGGCGGCGCTGACAAAACACTTCGGCATTGATATGGAACAGCATCACCGGGCATTATCTGATGCAAGGGCGTCAGGCGAACTGCTGGTGATGACGCAGCAACAGGATTAAAAATGCTTAATGCATCGTTGCTGAACCCGCGGGTTTTCTCCTGCGTATTTTATTATGCACTGTTGAAGTGTGTACGCGTTCTTGCTGTTTGGCCTTCTCTCCGGGAAGGCCTTTTTTTATAACTTCATTTTTAAACCGGTGAGAATACGCTCAACGTTGTCCACCACGTCCAGCCGGATAAACCATTCTGCATCTTCTGCGAACAGCGCACTGCCGCCTATTTCGCCGGAAAAGCCATGACCGTATCCGAGAAAGTCCTCGGTGAGTTCCGCACGGGAACCCAGCCCTTCATCAACCCGGGAAGCGTAGACAAAGTAGGACAGCGGATAGTTTTTAATGGCACCTTCCCCGGCAACGCCAATTATGGCTTTATTGCGTGACTGGTCAAGACGCTGGATCCACTCAATAAATACTTCGTGCTGCGGGTGCCAGGCATAGCGGTATTCACTGCGGACAAAATTACCGCCTGTCATGCGCTCCAGACTGATCTCAAAGCCGGCTTTATCTGAAAAACGGCCCGAATATTCCAGCTCTGCATAATCCAGTTTCGCCGGTAGTTGCAGAGCATCTGAGGGATCCTGATTATCCAGTTGCCCGGCAACCAGTTCTACGGCGTGATGACTGTTCAGATTAACCACATGGCGAATACCTTCAATCCAGCCGTCCTTCGACAAGCCGGTGGAAGATACCCGCCCTTTGTAGGTGGGAATAATACCAATCTCCGTCTTGCCTGCAGATGACGTATGTCTGACATATAAACGACGGACATGAAGCTGCTGGCTGCTACCGTCAAACAAGGTGTTGTGGCTTGAAGAGAAGTCATTACCGGTGACAATAAAACTGTTCAGGCTCCAGCTTTCCCCCATAGCGAGTTGAGGATAATAGCGGATCCGGTATTGCGTGCGGTGATCTCTGTCTGAGCGGGCATCTGAACGAACCTGTAAATCCAGCTTGTCGTTAAAAGACCATTCACTCTGACCCGAAGCACTGGTGCTGATAAAAAGAGCAACACACAAACCTGAAAAATACCGCCACATAACACTGCTTTCCATATACCGGACACAAATAAACCAAACACAATACGATGAATTTATTACATTAGCTCAGGCGACAAATGTTCGGGCAAAAAAAAGCCAGCACGGGGCTGGCATAGAAGTGGAACGCAATGAGATTGGGAACTCAAACACATCGGGAGAGATGTTCAGGAAGAGGTCTTCCCGTTTGAAGTTGAGATTATAATAGCGCTGACCAGCTGGTCCGGATATCGGGAAAAAGCGATGAGTGAAATCGTATTTTACGAATGATCTTGCGAATGATTTTACGAGGAATATGAGAGAGGCGGAAGCACCGCCTCCCAGCACGCAAAATCAGAAGCGGTAACCAACACCTGCCATCAATGCCGCAGAAACGTCATCGCCAGAGTCTGAAACTGCTGTTGATTCGAGCTTGGCATAAAAGCCCTGTGCTTTACCTGAAAAGGTGAATCTCGCGCCTATTCCGGCAGTAAACTCATTTCTGCGATAGGTACTAGAGTAGGAGCCGGGAATGCATTCAAATTCATTACAGATAACGGAGTCTATCACTGCGTTGTCTTCATCTATCCGCGATACTCCCAGCTTCCCATAGAAACGAAACCAGTCTGTATTGAAATCGTGACCCAAATTTAAACCGGCGTAAGCAATGGTAATCATCCCTTTTTCACGGCCATATTTGAATTCTACAGAGGTAATTTCGTTGAAATCGTATCCGGCTTCCACATATTGACCGGAGTAGCCGCAACTACTGCAATCTTCAGACGTAGTTGTGAAAAAACCGGCTCCGGCGTAAAGACCACTGTCTTCATAAGCTAAAGCAGAGGGAGCAAACAAACCGGCGGCAACTGCAGAAGCTAACAGCGGGGCAGCTTTGAAAAAAGACGACATAAAACAACTCCTTAATGAATCGTCAGACACACCTGTAAAGAGCAGGAATCTGATGCACCAGTCCGTCCGGTGCACTCATAAGGTAGATGCTGACGCGCTGTTAAGCCACCCGCGAAGTGTAACCAAACATTACCTGGCGTAACCTGAACCAATTGCGGTAAAAGGCATATCCAGTTCCAGCTCAGGAACCTGAAGGCCTACCCAGGCCGGAAAGGTATTGCTGTTCGGTCCCGGAAAAAGGGTATATTCATTTGCCCAGGGATAGCGGGCAACGGCTTCCTGCACCTTAGGTAGCAAAGCTCTGGCTTTTTCACCGGTAACCGAAAGGACTTTCTCCGGCCTTGCTCCATACCAGTAGCGATCCGGCGTCGGCGTAGTGTACTCCCTCAGCGCAGGCAGGCCACTTTTTACCCGCCAGCCAGTGACTTCATACACTGTGTACTCCGGTGCATCCTGCGGCTTTACCGCAATCCAGGTATGCACGGCAAACCAGCCACGCCAGCTGTATGCATCTGCCGCATAGACTTCGATAACCGCGTCTGAAAAGTTATCCGGCGCATAAGCAATGCCCGCAGGCTCTCTGGACGCACTGCGCCAGTCCTGACTTGAACATCCACCGGTGATCATGATGAGCGTGAGTAACAGAAATTTTCGCACAGTTTTCTCCTTTTCTTAGTTTCATACTGAGACACATGGCGAATGGTTGCAAAACAAAATTACGTCACCGGAAACACGGAGCTCACATCATAAATAAAACCCGGCAAAAGCCGGGCATAAAATAAATCAGATTATAATCAGTACGGCTGGCAGATATTAAAAACGGTAACCAAGGCCCGCAATGAGTGCTGCTGATACACTGTCATCGCTGAACGAAATCGCGACGGATTCTACTTTGGCATAAAGTCCGGAAGCTCTTCCTGAAAAGGTGAACCGGGCGCCGATACCGGCTGTAATGCCTTTAGAAGTAAATTCATAAGAGTAGCTGGAATCATAACAGCCATAGTAGGAGCACCAGTAATCTTCCACTGAAACCGTTTCCTCAATATTGGCGTATCCGACTTTCCCATACAGACGGAACCAGTCAGTATTAAAATCGTGGCCGATATTGAGACCGATATAGCCAATAGAAAGCTCAAAGTCATTGTCGCCGTCACCTTTGGCAAGCTTTGCTTCAATCCCTACGACCTGGTTAAAGTCGTATCCAATCTCGGCGTAGGACCCGGTATAATCGCATGAGTTGCAATCAGAGTTTGATGCTGCAAACAGACCACCACCGATAAAAAATCCGGCAGGGTCACTGGTTTCAATATCTTGAGCTGCAATCGCGGTTGAAAGAGGTGCAAGTAGGAAAGGGATAAATTTTAAAGTTGACGACATAGGTACTTCTCCATAAACAAATGTCAGCAGGCTGTGGGTGCAAAGAAATGGTTGCTTGCATTGTGAAAAACAAAACCAGTCAGCAAGCTGACTGGTTTTTAATGTTTAAATACGATTTGGTATTCAGATTAATTAGGTGCAGCGGTAACCGGGGCAAGATAACCGGCTTCATTGAATACTTCACCAGAATCCTGCCATGGAGTGGAGTTCAGACGGGGGTAACCTTCTACAAATTTCACTTCACTGCCAGTGTTTTCTTTTATTTTCCTTACGACATCCAACACTGTCTTCTCAGCCCACTCTTCCGGTGAACCTGAAATCGCGTAGGCTGCTTTTCTGGCTAGTCCATCCACGCCTAAAAAGCCACCACCTTCTTTCTTGGTGTAATTGGCGTAAACGTCCAGAGCATAGCCGCCCTGATAATGCCAAAGGCAAAGGTTGAAGGACATATCAAAAGCATTGCTCACATTTTTCTGTGCAGTAGCTGTCCAAACAGCGCCTTCACATGATGCAGTTTTCAGTTGGTTGCCAAGAGCAGGATTCATTTTCATAGCAAATGACATCATTCCACCACCTACTCCTCCCATATCCTGAACAGGGTTGGCTGGCTTGAATCGTCCCGGCTTTTCGGGTGTTTCACCCATAACGATTGGGCTGTGCTCGTCAGCTGAAGATACGTTTGCGCCAAGACCGTCACTGGCAGACTCTGAAACAACGTAGCGATCTGCGTTCGTTTTAATATCAAAAACGCGGTAAAGCTCGACACTTTTCTTTTTTTCGACTGCAGCATTATTAACTGATGCACATCCGCTTAATGTTGAAAGTGCGATAGCGGCTGTAATTAATCCAACTTTTCTCATTGTGTGTAATTCCGTTATGTAATCAAAAAATATCTTTCACAGCTGCTCTTATTTTTTCAGGCTGGACAAAATTTAAACGTCGCCTTTTATTACAGCACTATAAATATCTTTTAAAAGGTGTTATTAACGATAGTGAAACGGTGTGACTGATTGTGAATTAGTGTGAATTTTATTAATTAACAATGAGTTATAACTTAAGTCTTAAAGTGCTTGATTTGATCCTTTTCGCCAATTAATCTCGCGTTTTTTGTGGCATTTAGCTTTCTGGCTACGCAAAAGGATTATTGTGCGAATTGTAATTAATGGATTTATTCTTGCTGATGATTATTCATCCGCAAGAAAAGGTAGTGAGTTTATTAAACTGACTACTCAGGAAATGGATACTATAAGGATTTTTGTCGAATCTCCGGATGGCTTTGCTGAATCAGGTATTTTAGAAGCAGCTGTTTGGGGAGACCGGATTGTCACTCATAACTCACTGCGTAAACTCATCAGTGGTTTGCGCATTAAGTTTCAAGACAAAGATGCTTTCAGAAATGTCAGAGGTAAAGGGTATAAACTGGAATTTCAGAACTTAAAACCTTTTCCGGTTAAACCTCTGAAAAAATTCAGTCCCTTACGTATAGCAACTTTTCTGCTTTCAATGCTGGTCCTTGTTTTCGCAGGGGTATCTGCTTCACTTTTCTACGAAAGTTCCCCACCTCAGCCTACAGTTTCACCCCATAAAGTTTTCGAGTCTGATGAATATATTCTGGACTACGATATTTATGATACGAACCTCTACGTAACAACGAGAGGAACAAGTGACTCTTCACTTTACCGGGTAAAGAATAGAAATAAAGTCAAGCTCGCGGAAGCGGATTTCCCAGGTGCCTTCCGTGGGATTGAAATAAATGAGACTGGCAGAACCGTTTTACATGTTATTGAAAATGCAGAATGTAAAATCAAGATTTATGAAAAACCAGTATCTGGTTTGATATCTGAGTTACCTTGTAACCGTCAAAATGCGTCCCCCTCATTCGACTGGCTGGATAATGACCGTTTTTTAGTCACGTTTAACCTGAGTCGTGACTCGGCTATCAGCCCATATATCTATGATTTGAAATCCGAAACATTAGAGAAAACCGCGTTCTCAGATGCATCTTCTGACAGAGACTCATTTTTTATAGACGTATTCATTAAGGCAAAAAATGATGGAATTTTCACTCTTCGGGAAAATCATCTGGATCAAATGTCGTTAGTTTATCTTGAAGGTGACCAACAGCAGAAAATCTACGATTACAGAGCGAAGCCCTATTCTTTCGGTTTGGCAGATGATGCTCTATATCTGATGAGTAATGATAATTCACTATTGAAATTAGATCTGAAAGGCGAAATTTTAGACGGTGAGGTTTCTTCTTCAGTAGTTCTGCCACCTCAGGCAAACAAGATAGACGATCCGTTAATATTAAACGGCGATCTTTATTTTTCTCTCGGCAATACTTCCCGTGAAGTGATTAAAAGTTTGTCAGGAAAATTTAACTATAGCCTCGAAAATGGCATAAGAGATTTTGTCTATACAGGAAATGTGCTGTCAATTTTGGCTCTTACAAACAATGGTTATGTTATCGAGCAATTGAAAGATGAGGTCATTTTTAACTCAATTTATATTAATTCAGATTTGAATTTTAGACATATTGCATTTCATCAGGGCGAAATCTATCTCGCTGGTGGATCCGGCATATTTAAAATTATAAATAATGTCCCCGTTTTACTGCAGAAGTTTGGGGTAAAAGAGCTGGCTTCTAACGATGATTGTATGTTGGCTGAAGCTACAGAAGGTATTTACCGGTTTGATAATTTAAAAGGCGAGTTTTCTAAGCTCGCATCGCAGGGAGAAAGAGTTTTCCCCGGCAAAAGTAGTTGCTTTTTTGTCGATAATTTAACTAACTTCATTGTCGATGAAGATAGAGAAAAGCGGGTAAAGCCAAGGTTAAACAAGCTGATATTTGAGCACCAGGGTGAATTACTGCAATGGCATCATGTTCACGAACAAACTCATTTTGTGAATATTGAGACCGGAGAGACAGTAGCAAGTACGGAAGAGCGGGTTTTATATAAGCGGGTCGTTTCCTACAAGGATGACATATTGTTTCTTGGTCATGCAGATGTAAATACCTCTATTCTCAAGATAGATTTATAGAAATAAAAATGGCGGTCACTTTGCAGTGCCGCCATTTATTACAGATTACCTGCCTTTAAACTGGCTGTTACGCCATACCGAGTTTCTTCTCGAGATAGTGGATGTTAGTACCACCGGCAAAGAAGTTTTCATCGGCCATGATACGGCGCTGTAACGGGATGTTGGTTTTAATGCCGTCTACTACCAGTTCGTCCAGCGCGTGGCGCATACGGGCAATGGCTTCATCACGGCTTTCACCGTAAGTGATGAGTTTACCAATCATGGAATCATAATACGGCGGTACGCTGTAGCCGCTGTAAATATGCGATTCCCAGCGTACACCCAGACCACCCGGTGAGTGGAAAGTGTTGATTGTGCCAGGGCTTGGAATGAACGTGTCCGGGTCTTCCGCATTGATACGGCATTCAATGGCGTGACCACGAATTTGTACCTGTGACTGGTCAACAGACAGTGGCTGACCGCCAGCAATGCGAAGCTGTTCTTTAATCAGATCAACGCCGGTGATCATTTCAGAAACAGGGTGTTCTACCTGAATACGGGTGTTCATTTCGATGAAATAGAATTCGCCGTTTTCGTACAGGAATTCGAAAGTACCTGCACCGCGGTAACCAATTTCTACACAAGCTTTACAGCAGCGCTCGCCAATTTTGTTGCGCATTTGCTCTGAGATACCAGGCGCCGGCGCTTCTTCCACAACTTTCTGGTGACGACGTTGCATTGAACAGTCACGTTCACCTAAGTGAATCGCATTGCCCTGACCGTCTGACAGTACCTGAATCTCAACGTGACGGGGATTCTCAAGGAACTTTTCCATGTACACAACCGGGTTACCGAACGCGGCACCGGCTTCTGCCTGTGTGGTTGCGATAGATTGGATCAGTTCGCTTTCGCTGCGTACAACACGCATACCACGACCACCACCACCACCGGCAGCTTTAACGATGATTGGGTAACCAATGCGTTTAGCAATGGCTTTGTTGCGTTCTTCATCGTCGGTCAGCGGGCCATCGGAACCCGGTACACAAGGTACACCGGCTTTTTTCATGGCGTTAATCGCTGACACTTTGTCGCCCATCAGGTTAATGGTGTCCGCTTTCGGACCAACGAAGATAAAACCGCTTTTCTCGACCGCTTCAGCAAACGCTGCGTTTTCCGCCAGGAAGCCGTAGCCGGGGTGAATGGCAATTGAATTGGTTACCTCCGCCGCAGCAATAATGCGCGGAATGTTCAGGTAACTTTCAGTTGCAGAAGCACCACCGATACAGATGGATTCATCTGCCAGCAGTACGTGTTTTAAGTTTCTGTCCGCGGTAGAGTGCACGGCTACGGTTTTGATGCCCAGTTCTTTACAGGCACGCAAAATACGTAACGCGATTTCTCCGCGGTTAGCTATGAGTACTTTATCTAACATATCGGCCGCCTGATTATTCGATGATGAACAGAGGCTGATCGAACTCTACCGGTTCCTGGTTTTCAACCAGAATAGCTTTAACAACACCCGCTTTGTCAGCTTCAATCTGGTTCATCATCTTCATTGCTTCGATGATACAAAGGGTATCGCCAACGTTTACAGACTGACCGACTTCAACGAATGACTTGGCAGTAGGAGAAGAAGCGCGGTAGAACGTACCAACCATCGGAGATTTAACCTGATGGCCAGTAGGCCCTTGCTCGGCAGCCGGTGCTTCAGCAACAGGCGCAGCGGCAGCAACAGGTGCTGCAACAGGTGCTGCTACAGGAGCAGACGCTGGTGCAGCATAGTTGTAAGCCATTGGTGCAGCAGCACCAGTAGGACCACGGTGGATGCGTACAGATTCCTCACCTTCAGTGATTTCCAGTTCGGCAATACCGGATTCTTCAACCAGTTCGATGAGTTTTTTAATTTTTCTGATATCCATTGTCATTTCTCGTTTTTAATTCAGTTTTTCAGGTTCAGGGCTGCCGTCAATGCGAGTTCATAACCAATGGCACCTAAGCCAAGGATGACACCTGCAGCAACGTCAGATAGATATGAATGATGGCGGAAAGGTTCCCTTGCATGCACATTAGACAAATGCACTTCAATGAAAGGGATGTTTACACTTAACAGTGCATCACGAAGGGCGACACTGGTATGTGTAAATGCCGCAGGATTGATGATGATAGCATCGACCTTTCCCATGGCATCATGAATGCGGTTGATCAATTCGTGTTCTGCGTTAGACTGGAAATGGCTCAGCGATGCACCTGCCGCGCTGGCTTTTTCTACCAGATTATCGACAATGTCCTGAAGCGTCTGGTAACCGTAGGTTTCCGGTTCACGCTTACCCAACATATTTAGGTTGGGGCCATTAAGTAACAAAATTTCCATAAACTTGCTGCTATCTTTCTTAAAATGATTGCTTACAACGCATTTCAACAGAAAATAACTCTGCTTGCACGAATTTTGAACCACGAATTGTGGATTTCCACCAGGTTAACGGCAGATTATAGAGGATGAGATAGTTTTCGCAGCAAAATACTGGTCTAATCAGGGGAAATGGACGCAAGATTAGATGATAATCTATGGTTGTTTTGCTCTTTCATACTAACTAATAGCCTTTCCACTCTCCCATCTTCCACGCTCGCATATTTGCAACTAATGTGGTCACCGGCACTTTATTCCCGGCAGCCACGTGTACCTACCTGGTTATTTGTTTCTGCGCATCTTGCCGGTACGGTTAATTTTGTTAGGGAAGATGCGATTAAGTCCCCGATGTTAGATCATATCTGCATAGTAGATCAAAGCCGTCGTCACGTGTTCAAGATGTATGGTTCATATGACGTCACTGAAGACTTCACTGTGGGCTTTAACTCTACGCTTTCAAGCGGTCGTCCGCTGTCTGCGTTTGGTCAGGGCTACCCGGATACAGATCCGAATGTATACGGCAGCTACGGCGATACGTTCTACATCTATCAGGGCTGTGCTGTAGAGGGTGATACCTGTGCACAGGAAGACAAGCTGTACCGCTATGCACCACGTGGCAGTGCAGGTCGTACACCGTGGACCTTCAAGGTTGACTTGTCAGCAGCTTACGCATTCTCTTACGAGGGTGTCGATATGCGTACGTTCATTAACATCTTCAATGTGTTAAATACACAGGAAGCGCTGGCACTGAATGAGCATTACGAGAGTAGTGAAGGTACAGTTAACCAGTGGTATGGCGCAGCTTACAGCTGGCAGGCTCCGCGCTCAGTAAGATTAACGTTCGAGGCGCGTTACTAAAATAACGTCTCACCCGGACCAGAAGCCCCTTCTCCCAAGGGGCTTTTTTTATGCCTGCGGTTTAGCGGGCCGGTCCGCTATTGATTGCCCAGTGCCCGGTTCACGTGGTCAGCAAATGCGTCTGCTCTCATAAACCCCGTTACCCTGGACTGATTGATTTCTTCACCGGCAGTATTGAAAAACAAAATAGTAGGTAATCCCAGTACATCAAACTCGTCCTGGAAAGCCAGGTTCACCGGCGTGTTCTCTGTGAGATCGATTTGCATCCATACCGTGTTTGAAAGCGCAGAGATGACCGCCTCATCGGGAAAGGTGTACTTCTCAAATTCTTTACAGGCCACACACCAGTCGGCGTACAGGTCGACCATCACCGTTTTGCCTTCGGCATTTGCAGCAGCCAGCTTCTGCTCAAAGTCATCCAGGTTTTTAACGACCATAAATTCCGGATGACCCGCATCATTCCCGTGCTGACCACTTTGTTGCGCAACCGGCGATGACGTGCCGCCAAACAGCGTGACATAACCGGTCATGGCGCTGGCGAATAAGCCCAGTGAAACAAGCAAGGTGCGTACACCCTTCATGAAAGACGGCTGTGTGGGCTGATTGACTACGCTATAGTAAGAGAAGGTAGCAAGACCCGTTAATGCCCATAGCAGATTAGTCCAGGACGAAGACCACAGGCGCTCGATAAACAGAATCGCTACGGCCAGCATCATAAAGCCGAAGCTCACCTTCACCACGTTCATCCAGTTACCGGCCTTCGGAAGCAGTTTTCCGCCAGTCATACCAAACAGAATAAGAGGAATACCCATTCCCAGGCTAAGTACGTACAGTGAAATGAAGCCCAATGTCATGTCGCCGGTTTGTGCGATAAACAATAAAATACCGGTAAGCGGTGCGGTGGTGCAGGGAGAAGCCACCAGACCGGACAGCACACCCATCACAAACACGCCGGCAAAATTGCCGCGTTTCTGATTATTGCTTACATCGTTAAGTTTACTCTGCCAGGACGACGGCAACTGAATTTCATACACGCCGAACATGGCCATAGCCAGCGCAATAAACAGCACAATAAACACGCCCAGAATGGCCGGGTGCTGAAGGGCTGCCTGGAACTGTACGCCCGCCGAAGCAACCACAAGACCTAAAATGGAGTAGGTGATCGCCATGCCCTGCACGTACACAAAGCTTAAGGTGAAGGCGCGGCTTAAGCTCATGCCTTTACCCTGACCCAGCACGATGCCGGATAAAATGGGGTACATGGGGAATACGCATGGAGTGAAGGCAAGGCCAATGCCCAGTGCCAGAAACAGTAATAGAGTCACAGGCAGATTGTCTTTGTCAGCCAGCCTTTCAGCCAGCCCGAACTGCTCAGATTTTACCGCTTCGCCGCTGGCTTCTGAAGACGAGCTGTCCTGCTCAGCGGGTTCTGCATTACCCACAGCAGACAGATAAATCACTTTTACGGTCGGGGGATAACACAGGCCGGCGTCAGCACACCCCTGGAAACGGACCTTCACCACGCCATCCTCTTTGGCCTGGTTTACCGGTACGGTAAAGGAAACATTGTGGTAGTACACTTCGGTGAGACCAAAAAACTCATCTTCTTTTTCTTTGCCCTCAGGAAATACCGGCTCACCTAATTCGACGTCTTTCCCCACCAGTTTGAACTGGTGCTTATAAAGGTAGTAATCATCTGCAATAGTAAAGTTAAGGGTGAGTTCATCGTCGTTTTGCTGAAAATCAAACACGAAAGCGTCATCAACAGGCAGAAAATCAGGCTCTTCCTGTTGCGGGAAGGCGTCTCCCTGATTGAAATCCGGAATTTGTGCTGAGGTCTGTGCGGGCAGCAATAAACACAGGCAAATAAACAGCAGGGACGAAAAATACTTCATAACAAGCTTATCCTTCAGAAAAAGCGCAATATCGCGGATGGTGGCTCAGCCGTCCCGATCCGGATACTGCATTATCAGGGTGCAACGGACATTTCCCATAACTGACCGTGGCAGTAGCGGTATTCTTTCAGATTTTTCTGTTCAGAACGAATCCCTTACCGTGAAAACTGTCGTACTCATAACAAATAACTTGTGTTTAAAGTGAGCAACCCCACTTTACTCTTTCAGTTTGCTGGTAACAGTCTACGTAAATTTGTGCTGCAGCCGGCATTAAACTTAAGCAACGAGGTTTAGTTTTGCGACTTTTATTTTTGCTGTTCGCCATTATGCCCATCATCGAAATTGCCTTACTGGTAAAAGTTGGCGGCATCATCGGCGGATGGAACACCATTGGAATTGTGTTATTAACCGCCTTCATCGGCGCTTACTTTGTGAAGCGGGAAGGCATTCACACCTTACAGATAGCGCAGGAAAAAATGCAGCGCGGTGAAATGCCGGGCAAAGAAATGGTGGAGGGCCTGATGCTGGCCGTGGCCGGTGTGTTAATGGTAACGCCGGGCTTTATCACGGATATTTTCGGTATTTTGCTGGTGTTGCCCGGTACCCGTCACCTTATCGCCGGATTTGTCAGCAAGCATATGAAGATGCGTGTGGTCACGGCCGGTTCGTTTCAGCAACAGGGGCCTTTTGCCGGTGGCGCCGATCCATTCGGTCAGCATCCTCAGGGTGGCCAGTACAATGCTGACGGCGATGTATTTGAAGGTCAGTACACCGACAAATCAGCCGGTGAAGATAAGCCCCGCCTTAAATAAGCTTCTGCGGCCGCACGCTCCGTCGTGTGGCCTGATTACTTTATTCTTTAATTATTTATCCCGCTCCCCTGAGAAAAGTAAAAAAATTTGCATTTTTTTCACCAAATCCCCTTGAAGTTGTAGGGTGACTCCCCCATCTATCCACGCAGAACACGATTTGAAGGCAGGAGACTGCTTTCTTTATACAGTAAATGGCGTACACAAGACCGTACGTCCTTGTTAACTAACATTTAGATAGTTGGAATTTTCAGGAGACTTGAAAATGGCAATTCGTCCTTTACACGACCGCGTAATCCTTAAGCGCGCTGAGCAAGAAACCAAATCTGCCGGCGGCATCGTGCTTACCGGTTCTGCTGCAGAAAAATCTACCCGTGCGAAAGTTATCGCTGTGGGTAACGGCCGTATCCTTGAGAACGGTGAAGTTAAAGCTCTTGACGTAAAAGTTGGCGACACCGTTATTTTCAACGACGGTTACGGTGTAAAAACCGAGAAGCTGGAAGGTGAAGAAGTGCTTATCGTTAGCGAAAGCGACATTCTGGCAATCGTTGAGTAATAGACGTTTAACGTTTTAACCGTATTTAGAGGAATTTAAACATGGCAGCTAAAGAAGTACGTTTTGGTGATGACGCCCGCACGAAGATGCTGAAAGGCGTTAACATCCTTGCAAACGCAGTAAAAGTAACATTGGGTCCTAAAGGCCGTAACGTAGTACTGGATAAGTCATTCGGTGCCCCTACCATCACTAAAGATGGTGTATCTGTAGCCAAAGAAATCGAGCTGGAAGACAAGTTCGAGAACATGGGCGCGCAGATGGTTAAAGAAGTAGCGTCTAAAGCAAACGACGAAGCCGGTGACGGTACTACTACTGCAACTGTTCTGGCACAGGCTATCGTAACTGAAGGTCTGAAATCTGTTGCTGCGGGCATGAACCCGATGGATCTGAAGCGCGGTATCGATAAAGCCGTTGCTGCAGCTGTTGAAGAATTAAAAGCACTGTCTACTGATTGTGCGGACAGCAAGTCTATCGCTCAGGTAGGTACTATCTCTGCTAACTCTGACTCAGAAGTGGGTCAAATCATTGCTGAAGCAATGGAAAAAGTAGGCAAAGAAGGCGTTATCACTGTTGAAGAAGGTCAGGCTCTGCAAAACGAGCTGGACGTAGTAGAAGGTATGCAGTTTGACCGTGGTTACCTGTCTCCTTACTTCATCAACAACCAGGAAAACGGCACTGTTGAATTAGACAACCCGTTCATCCTGCTGGTTGACAAGAAAGTATCAAACATTCGCGAACTGTTGCCTACACTGGAAGGCGTTGCTAAAGCCGGTAAGCCTCTGCTGATCATCGCTGAAGATCTGGAAGGCGAAGCGCTGGCAACTCTGGTTGTTAACAACATGCGCGGTATCGTGAAAGTCGCTGCTGTTAAAGCACCTGGTTTCGGTGACCGTCGTAAAGCTATGCTGCAGGACATCGCAATCCTGACTGGCGGTACTGTTATCTCTGAAGAGATTGGTCTGGAGCTTGAAAAAGTTCAGCTGGAAGACTTAGGTACTGCGAAGCGTGTAGTTATAAATAAAGACAACACTACGGTTGTTGACGGTGCAGGTGACGAAGCCGCTATCGAAGGTCGTTGCGCTCAAATCCGTGGTCAAATCGAAGATTCTACTTCTGACTACGACAAAGAGAAGCTGCAGGAACGTCTGGCTAAACTGTCTGGCGGTGTTGCGGTGATCAAAGTAGGTGCTGCTACTGAAGTTGAAATGAAAGAGAAGAAAGACCGCGTTGAAGATGCACTGCACGCTACCCGCGCTGCGGTTCAGGAAGGCGTAGTCCCTGGTGGTGGTGTTGCTCTGGTTCGTGCAGCCGCTAAACTGGTAGACCTGACTGGCGAAAACGAAGACCAGACTCACGGTATCAAGCTGGCTCTGCGCGCGATGGAAGCGCCTCTGCGTCAGATCTCTATCAACTCTGGTGCAGAAGCATCGGTTGTTGTTAACGAAATCAAGAACGGCGAAGGTAACTACGGCTACAACGCAGGTAACGACACTTACGGCGATATGCTGGAAATGGGTATCCTTGACCCGACTAAAGTGACCCGTTCTGCGCTGCAATTCGCCTCTTCTATCGCCTCTCTGATGATCACCACAGAAGCGATGGTAGCTGAGCTGCCTAAAGAAGAAGCTGCTGGTGCACCTGATATGGGTGGCATGGGCGGAATGGGCGGCATGGGTGGAATGATGTAATCATTCTCCGCTTCAGCCACTCGTTGTAATTCAATGAGTTAGAAGCCTATTGAAACTAACTGTGGTACGATTTGTATCACGGTTAGTTTCACACTTTTCCCTTAATCTTTTCCCACGATATTCCATCAGCTTCCCAATAGCTGTCTTTTATTTCCTCTACCCTAAAAATTAAGCCCTGTGTTGCTCTTTGAGATTGCGGAACTTAATCGCAGGTTACTGCTTTATCACAAATTCATTTTTCACATCATTGCTGGAGCACCTTTTCATCCCGCACTAAATGAGTTTACAGAGCCGTAAACCGGACACTTTTATAGAAAATTGCTACCTGTTTGATTCGATGTTTTATCAAACGTTGGAAAGCTGAGAAATTGGACTTAATAATAAAATATTCTTGAATTTGTAATTCATATGAGATAAAAAATTGTTATGTGGTGGTAATGCCTCAGAACAAACTTCCGCATCTCAACTTTCTGCTCTCTGCGCTGATACCCGGCTGTAGCGTCGACGGGCCAAACTGATTTTCGAACACACAACCCGGAGTTTTTATGACTATGAACACGGATGTAAGGCCGAATCGCCGCTTGACTAAGCTGGCGCTCACAATCAATCTTTCGTTATTCGCGAGTCTGGGCTCTGCTGGTGTATATGCGCAGGAAGCTGCCAGTGATGATGCAGCAGATGTTGAAGTGGTCAGCGTCACAGGTACGCGAATCCCCAGAGCAGAGGTAGTGGCTACGAGCCCTGTGACTTCCATTGATGAATTCCAGCTTCAGCTCGACCGTGCAGTAAACGTTGAAGACATTATTTTCAAACTGCCCCAGGCGCCGGGTGACGGTGCCAGTGGCAGTTCAGCCACCACCATCGACTTACGTGCATTGGGCCAGAACCGGACGCTTGTTCTGCTGGATGGTACCCGGGCAGTGCCTTTCGGCTTCCGTAATGCTGTAGACGTGAATGCTATTCCGGCCGGACTTATTAAGCGGGTAGACGTGCTGACCGGCGGCGCGGCAGCCGTATACGGCGCAGATGCCGTGTCTGGTGTGGTTAACTTTATTCTCGATGATAACTTCTCCGGGATGGAGTTCTCTACCAGCTACGAATTTCCCGATGGCGGCGCGGAGCAGTTCAATGCTGAAGCGGTATTTGGTGGCGATATACTCGATGGTAAAGGTCACCTGACTGGCTTTGTCAGCTACTCCGACCGGGATGCCCTGCTGGCCGGCGAGCGTGATTTTGCCATGCTCAACAGCACCAGTGTGGTTAACACCGGCGGTTATTACACCGATGTGGCCAGCGGCAACAGTTTCGGCATTGCCGATGACGGCAGCATCACCGGTGAGATGAACACCAACGATGTGACCGCAGCGTCGTACCTGGTATCGCCCATGACCCGTAAATCAACCGGCTTATTCTGGGACGTTGATCTGCATGACAATGTGACTTTCTACGGCCGCGCTATGTACTCCCGGGTTGAGGTAATGTCGGCAGGCAGTGTAGGTCAGACGCCGGTTTCCGTGAATGAGACGGTTACCCTGACCACGGACAACCCTTACATTACTGACGATATCGCCAGCCGCCTGACCTTTGATGACAATGGTGAGGCTCAGGTGACGGTGAACCGTAATTTGGGTCTTGGCCTTCAGCGCACCCGGACTATGCGTGACACGGTGCAGTTCCAGGCGGGCTTTAAGGGTGATATCACCGATTATCTGCGTTACGACGTTTATGCCCAGCATGGCAAAACTGAAGAAACCGATAAGGTTTACGGTAGCGGTTATGACACCAGTGCCTCGGGCAGCAGTACTTTTGCCGCCATCGCCAACACTGTAGATTTATTCGATCCGTCAGTAGCGCTCAGCAGTCTAGAGACCACTTTGATCTACCATGATCGCGAGCGCACGCAGAACGTTGCTGCTATCACCTTCTCCGGTGAATCAACGCCGCTGTTTGAATTGCCGGCAGGGCCGGTAAGCTACGCTATCGGCTATGAATATCGCCGCGAAGCCGGCGTGCAGATGCCGGGCGACGCGTTCCGCCTAGGCACCACTTTTTCATCCAGCAGTTCAGCAGAAATAGACGCCAGCTTCTACAGCAGAGAAACCTTTGCTGAGGTGCTGGTACCCCTGCTTGCCGACATGCCCTTCGTACAGCAGCTTGATTTTGAAGGCGCATACCGCATCTCCAGCTATTCCAACACCGATGCTGACAACACTCACAAGCTGGGTCTGAACTGGACGGTGAATGATGACTGGCGTCTGCGCTGGACTCGTCAGTCCGCCTTCCGTGCGCCTAACCTTGGCGAATTCGCAGGGCCGGTTTCCGGATTGTCTCTGGCATTGTTTGACCCGTATAGCGACCAGTTTATCAGCCGTTTAGCGGGGCGTTTTGAGGGTGACCCCTGCTTGTTAGGTACCGGCGATGCCGACCAGTGTGCCCGCTACGGCGCACCGGCAGTGGGCACTGAGTGGGATTCCTCTACCGCGCTGTATACCTACGGTGGTAACCCGGATATCAAACCGGAGAAAGCGGATTCCACTACCATCGGTGTGGTTTATACACCGGAATACGTTGACGGCCTGGACGTGACCATTGACTGGTACAGCATTGAGATTAATGATGCTATCTGGGTTATTCAGCCAGCAGCGGCGCTGCAGAACTGTTATATCGATAACCCTGTTGCGGGCAACCCGTTGTGTGGCGCAGTGCTGCGTGATGAGGAAACTGGTTTTATCACTACGGCTCTGGTCAATGACTTCAACGTCAGTACCTTTATTCAGGAAGGTCTGGATATCTCTGCTCAGTATCAGTTTGCAGCGCCGGAAGCGATGGGTGGTGATTTTACCCTAAACTACTCAGCTAACCTGGTTACTGAAGCTAAGAAAAAGCTTGATCCGACCCTGCCATTTGAAGACTGTAAAGGCACCTACGGTACGGCCTGTACCGGTGACTACGCCAGCTCACTGCAGGCGGACTATAAGCATCGTCTGTCACTCGGCTGGGGGCTGGATGCCTGGAACGTGCAGGTCAGCTGGCGCCGGATTGGTGATGTGGACTATGCCAGCGACCGCAGTATCGGGATTTCCGCACAGAATTACATCGATGTGGCGGCCTCCTGGCAGGCAACCGGTGAACTGGAGCTGAGCGCCGGTGTGGACAACCTGTTCGACAAAGAGCCACCAGTTCCGTCTGCAGGCGCAACCCGCTTCAATACTGTCAGCGGTTATGATGTGGTGGGTCGTTCCATTGGGGTATCGTTGCGATATCGTCCGTCGCTGTAAGTCAATAGGTTGTCTCAACCGTTAAAAGGCGCGCCCAGGTGCGTCTTTTAACGTGTTGTGCGTTCCTCCCGCAAGCCTTCGCCTGAAAAAGGTCGCAGCCGATAGCATCAGCACCATGCCGATAATTGATACAAAATAGGCGCTGTCTATTAGAAAATGTACCCAGCTCACATCGCCTTCGAACCCACTTTTAAATAGTAATATCGCCACGCCTCCTGCATAGCCTGCTGCATCGGCAATGTAAATGAGGAATCCAGCATTGGCTCTCACATTGACCAAACAAACCAGTCGCTCAAAAACAATGCAGTTGAAAGGCACATAGGCCAAATAAATACTGACGGTCAGGCTTATCATCCAGCTAAGCCCTGAAAGTATACCTTGCTGGAAAAGCAACGAACTGACCCCCATGCCAACAAAGCCTGCAACAACCATGATGTGGTTCACCATTAACGCTCGAAAGTGATTGTTTATCCACATTACACAACCAAGGAGTATAAGCACAACCAAAGAGGCGTAGATTGAGGAAACTGCGAATATGCCCGGTGCATCTCCGTATCCCAATTCTTGCCATAACTCAGTGGCAAAATTGTCACTGAAGTCGCGAATAGCAGAAAGTAACATGTAGGCCAGAGTTAAGCAGGCAAGGCCGGTGAAGTAGTAACTGATTAATGTTAAGCGATCATGGTGGGACATGGGCTGGCGTTTGCGTCGTTCACCAATATCTCGTATTGACGGCGCTGGGGTGCTGGCCAGCCATCGAACGGACAAAAAAAGTGGCACAGTAAATAACAGACCGGTTGCTGCGGGCATCCAGTATTCGTTTACGCCAAGGTGGAGCATAATAAACAGTCCAGCCGATTTAACTACTCCCGTCGACACGATGAAGCTTACCGATAAAATGGCCGCAAGGATCTCTGTGGTGCGTCGACCTTCCAGGTAACTAAAAACGAGTCCCCAAATCATTCCTAGTGGTAGTCCGTTGAAGAACAGCGCCACCCATTTAACGTCATCCGGGAGAAGGGCGAATGTAATGAGCGCGACTTGCGATGCCATGACTAGCAAGAGAATAGCTTTGCCCCGGTGGGCTGTGCTCATTTCTGCAATAACGCGAATACCAATAAATTTTGATACTGCATACCCCACCACCTGAGCAATAATAAGCACGCTTTTAAAGTCTAGACCGAATAATTCTTCTGCTTGTGCGTAATTCGCCACCGTAAAGGGTTTACGAAAGGCATACATACAAAAATAGGTACTGAAGGCGGCAACAGCAGTACTTAAAATAAAGACGATCTGTTCCTTTTTCCAACGAGGAAAAATGCGCTCACACATAAAAAGCGACCCCTTCTTACATTTCTGACGACAGGGTAACGGTAAAGTGTGAACAATTTATTGAGCCAGTAATTATCCTGTGCAAATTACCTCTACTTGTGAAGACGCTAGTGCTTTAATTAATATGTTTGATGGCTGTTGTTCACAAATGAGCGTGTCGACTTGTTCAAGCTGCGCAAATTGAACGGTGCCCGCAGCGTCAAACTTTGAGGAATCTGTCAGTACGATCTTTTTTCTGGCAAGCGTGAGTAAGGCACGCTTAAATTCAGCTTCTTCCGTACTGAAGTCCAGCCATCCACCTTCTGCACTCACTCCGCCCGTTGATAAAAAAAGAATGTCTGGAAAGTGGCGTTGAGCCTGACAAATTGCATCGATACCAAATGCGGCTCGATAATCCATATTCACCACACCGCCAATAATTACCAGGTTGAAGTCGGGCTTACCGGCAATTTCTCCAGCGACTTCTAAAGAATTGGTAATAACAGTGAGGTTCTTTTGTTTTGCGAGTGATTTTGCCAGCCAAAAGCTGGTGGTGCCGCTGTCTATAAATATTGTCATTCCGTCAGTGATGCACATTGCCGCCCTCTCGCCAATTCGCTTTTTACTCTCGGCATTGCGATTTACACGTTGGTAATAGGGCGGTTCCAACTGAGACGCAGGTAATCTTACTCCGCCATGAATTTTCTCAACCCTGCCAGCCGATTCTAATTGGCGTATGTCGCGGCGAATGGTTTCTTCTGATACATCAAACTGACGTGATAGCGCAGTAACGGTAAGAGAACGGTGAAGTTCTACTAATTCTAGAATTGCTGTTTGCCGGTCTGTCATGGTGTTGTCTCGAGTTTTTATCGAAGATAAGTATATGCACTTCCTTGACGTACTCAAGTGAAAACCACATTAATCCACAAAATGTCACATCAATTCACACAAATTGTCACATTATTTCCTTACTCTCAGCCTCATCGACCTATCGGGCTTGTCTTGCCCGACGTTCGCTTTTCACATAAAACCACACACAAGGAAACGAAATGAAAAAGCTTAACTGCTTTGCCCTTTCACCATTAATGCTCGCAATGGCAGGTCCTTCAGTACTTGCAGAAGAAGCACCAGAAAAAGAAAAACAGCAAACCGAAGAGATCGTTGTCATTGGTCAGAAGCAAACCTTTGCATCTAATACCGTCTCGATGGACATGATTTCCCGCCGTCCAGCCAACGCTTCAGTGAATACTGTTGTGCAGGAGTTACCGGGCGTGATCGTTCAGGAAGCGGACACATTTGGGTCATCTGACTGGATGACCAACATTCGCATGCGTGGCTTTAATACCAGCAATGGACAAATTGGTACCACTTTAGATGGTTTACCAAATGGCGGCTCCGGCTACGGTGGTGGTAGCAAAGCGAATAAATTCATCGACGTATTCGATTTAGAAACCGTTGAGGTAAGTCAGGGAACTGCTGATATCAGTTCGCGCTCAAATGAGGCGCTAGGCGGTACGCTAAACTTCATCACAACTGATCCACTAATGGATGAAAATGTTAGTGTTTACTACATGGCCGGGGATCAGGATGCGCGCAAATATCGCTTCCGTTACGATTCAGGAGAGGTGTTTGAGAATACCTATTTCTTTATCAGTGGTTCATCTGCAGAAAACAAAGATGTGTGGGACAATGAAGCGGTTACTGAAAAAGATTATTTAACAGGAAAGCTTATTAGCGATATCAACGGCTATAACCTTACTGCCTTTGCCACTTTTAACGACTCTAACGAAAACGAATATGAGTATGTATCGCTGGAAGATTACTATGAAAACCCGCGTCATGATGCACTTCATGCTAACTGGACGGGCATTCCTGGACTAGATGAAAACAACAGAAATGGCTGGCGAGCACTACGAGAAAATAAATTTTACAGCCTGAAGTTAGACAAAGACTTTGGCGATTTCGCTTTTACTACATCTGCTTATTTCCATCGCATGGATGGTCGTGGTGATTGGATCCCGCCTTACGTCACTGATGTGGATGGCGATGGTACATTAGACGCCGAATTATCAGGAAATACCATTTACGGTGATTACGAAGGCGATGATATCTATTATGTCAATGCTGGTACCACTACACCAGGCACTTTGATTGATAGTTGTGAAGGACGTTATGGATTAAGTGCAGCACAAGATCCCAACTGTTATGAAGGCAATGTAGAGCCGGTGAGTTCGTATCGTACTTCAAACTATAGTAACCGTCGCTTCGGTTTAAATGGGGATATATCTTACGATTTCGTAACGGGTTCGGTGGCGCATACCGTGCGTGCGGGTATTTGGTATGAATATTACGATGCCGACGTTACACGACAATGGCACCTTATTAATAATCCTGAAACCAGTGTTGAATTTAGTCAGACTCCTTACTGGGTGCAATACAAAACAGAATCTAACACCAAAGAGCTCATGTATTACATTCAGGAAAACCTGGAAGTCGGGCCTTTGGCTGCCAGTGTCGGTGTGAAGCAATATCAGGTTGATACTCAAGTCGACCATTTCTACAACGATGATCGCACCGCGAATTTGGATAACACGTCAGACCCTCTGCTGTACGTTGGCGCGACATACACTACGCCCCTTGATGGTCTGGAAGTTTTTGCCGGTTACTCAGAAAACTACAAATCAATCACGCCGGGGATCATTGACTCGGGATTATCGAACAATGAATTGGGGACTATCGACCCTGAAACCTCCGACAATATTGAAGTGGGTTTTCGCTATAACAACCGCGACTTTAATGCTGCTGTGACCTTATACGACATCAAGTTTGATAACCGCATCGTACAACTGGATACCAGTGTGCTTGATGGCATAGACTACAAGGAAGAAGTGGATGGCTCGTACATAAATGCAGGTGGTCAGAAAAGCAGAGGTATGGAACTATTGGCTTCTTATCAGCTAACCGGAGCACTGCGGTTGTCTGGATCTTACACGTATGACGATTCCGAATACCTGGGGACAGGGGATGCAGGTCTGGATGCTGACTCGGGCATTGTGGCGGGCAATCAGGTGTACGGTGGCCCTGAAACCTTCTACTCGTTAGCACTTGATTATATGGGCGATGCGATGAGTTCGGGTTTGTCATTAAGGCATATCGGTGACCGGTTTATTAATTTTGAAAATAGTGCGTCCGCGCCAGCTTACGATGTTGTAGATGCATACATTGGCGCAGATTTTGTGAATGTAACGCCACAACTTAAAGAAGTGCATGTTCGCTTGAACGTTAATAACTTACTCGATCGCGAGTACATCATAGGCGTAGGCACGAACAGCGTTTATCCTGGATCTCCGCGCACAGTGTCCTTGACAGTTGGTGCAGACTTCTAATTTTTAGCATCAATGCTGTCATAAAGCATGACCACTATGCCCCTGTTTACCCCGCGGGGGCATATTTCTTCACTAATTATCAAGGTAATTTCATGGCCGACTTTACTCGCCGTCAGTTTATTGCCGCCGCTGGCGCCACCAGCTTGTTCGCTGCTTTTCCATCAATCGCACGGGCGTTGTCTATTCCTGCCAAGGTAAAAACCGGTACCATTATGGACGTAGAGCACGTTGTCATACTGATGCAGGAAAACCGGTCATTCGATCATTACTTTGGCACATTATCTGGTGTTCGAGGTTTTTCTGATCCGTATCCTGCCCCAGCCAAAAACTGGGAAAAACAGCAGAACAGGAATGTTTTTCTACAACGGAACACAACAAAAGAAGGGCCTGAATGGGTTACACCTTTTCCTCTAAATACCCGCCAGCATTTTGCTCACATGCGGGTACAAGGTACGCCGCACTCCTGGCCTGATGCACAAGATGCCTGGGACCATGGGCGCATGAGTCATTGGCCCGATGCCAAGTACTTACATGCTATGGGCTATTATGAGCGCGACGACATGCCGTTTCAATTTGCGCTGGCTGAGGCATTCACATTATGTGATGCGTACCACTGTTCATCGCAGACGGGTACTAACACAAACCGGCTATTTCTGTGGTCGGGAACGAACAATGGTGATGGTGATCAGGGTGGGCCCGCTATTGGTAATTCCCACGATAATTTGCCCGAAAATGGTGGGTATCCAGAAGCCTATACCTGGACAACTTACGTCGAACGACTGCAAGAAACTGGTATTAGCTGGACCATTTATCAAGACATGGCGGATAACTTTACTGATAATCCGTTGGTAGGATTTCACGCGTTTCAGGCCTCATATTCGGGCGCTGACGACAGTGAACCGGCGCTAGCACAGCGCGCACTCACCACAAGAGCGTTGGACCAACTACGCAAAGATGCCTCTAACGATAGTTTGCCTGAGGTCTCGTATATTATCGCTACAGCACAAGGGTCTGAGCATCCGGGTCCGTCAAGTCCGGCGCAGGGCGCTGCCTATATTGCAGATGTGTTGGATGCATTAACCGCAAACCCAGAGGTCTGGGCAAAAACTGCGTTATTTATCATGTTTGATGAAAACGATGGTTTTTTCGATCATATGCCTCCGCCGGCACCCCCTTCAAAAGAGCGCGATGGTACTTATGCCGGCCATTCTCAGGTTTCCACTGAAGGTGAGTACCATTTGCACTTTTCTCAAGCTGACAAAGATCTTGAGCGTGAGGATTTAATGGGTAACCCATACGGATTAGGCCCTCGTGTACCTGCATATGTTATATCGCCCTGGAGTCGGGGTGGCTTTGTATGTTCTGAGGTCATGGATCACACTTCTGTCATTCGTTTTCTTGAACAACGATTTGGTGTTAGAGAACCAAATATTTCGACGTGGCGACGAGCAGTTTGCGGTGATTTCACCAGTGCTTTCGATTTTGAAACGCCCAATAAATCGACACTTCCGACAATGCCAGATCCCAGAAGCGAAGCCCGCTTGGCTGCCGCACTTCCCGAGCGTACGGTGCCCATCATGCCGAAAGAATTTACAATACCAGTACAAGAAAAAGGCTTCCGTCCACAGCGGCCTAATCAGTACCGGCCTGCAGTATCACTCGGTGAGCAGGACAGTAATCTCCGCCTAACTTTTATGAATGAGGGAAGCAAAGCGATTGTTTTTCATCTTTACGATCGCTACAACCTAGATGCCGTGCCCAAGCGGTATACCATTGATCAGCATCAGCAGTTTACTGACACCATAGCGGCATCGGATGAACGTATTGATGTTCAGGTAATGGGACCAGAAGGCTTTCATCGTAGAATTAAGATGAAGAAGCAGCATTGGGCGCTATTTAGTCAACTCGTATTTGATGTGACGGCTGAAGATTGTGCAGTTACAGCGAAGGTTGACGGTATGACATTAACGCTGAATCATACTCAACCGTCAGCCCAGTCGCTTCCCCGGGACATGAAAGTGACTGTGCCGGTTGATAGCAACGGGCGGTACGATGTCACTGTATTTTTAGGTGGCAATAAAACTAGTTATATACAAATGGCGGGACGGCTTCCCGCCTGATAGTTCGGATCCAATATGCCCCAGTCTGAAATAGTCGTATTTGATTTAGATGGCACGCTCATCGACGCTGATTGTGCGCAGGAATGGTTGATATTTTTGCGGGAAAAGACATTTCCTGGAGCAGTTGAAGCCGAATTAAGTTGCGCTGCAATTATGAAAAACTACGACTCAGGTCGCATGGACATGCATGAATACATGCGTCATTGGGTAATGCCCATCAAAGGGATGTTGGTGTCAGACATTAATGACCTCGCCATAGAATTTGCTGAAACCTCCATTCGACAGCGACTCTTTCCTGAAGGCGTCGCGCGGGTTTCACATCACCGGAAGGCGGGGGATACGGTTTTACTTATTTCTGCAAGTCCTTCACTTATTGTTCACCCCATTGCTGCAATGCTTGGCATAGAACATGTCATCGGTTTAAACGTACACATTCAACACCAACAAATTCAAAGTATGTTGATTGAACCGCTTAGTTACAGAGCGGGTAAACTCACATGCTTACAAAAATGGCTCTCTCAACATGGCCTGACGGGCTCGTCGCTGACTTATGCCTACAGCGATTCTATTAACGACAGATCGCTACTTGAATTTGCGCATACGCCGATTGTAGTAAATGGTGATAGGCATATCGCTGGCCTCGCTGAGCAGAATGCATGGCGCCAAGTTCATTGGCAGGTCCCAGCATTGGATTAGCAACATTTATAGAGAAATACGAGCTACTTAGCGAGAGATAGCGGCTTATTAGTCGAAAGATTAAGTCTTGACACATCCTTTACATTTTTCTCGACCGTCCAAATAAAAGACGCTAAATTAGCCGAACTTTGTAGTTGTAGTATCTAAAGTTCAAGGATGAAAACATGAATAACGTTGTACGTGTCTTTTCTCTTTCTGCGTTGGCGCTGGCTGTGTCTGCATGCGGAGGCGGCGGTGGCTCTGACAGTACTTCCGGCGGTGGCACACAAACGCCTTCAAAAACCCCTGTACAGATCATTTCTGACGCACAATCTCATTCCAAATCACAGTTAACCACAGCTGCAAAAACGCAGGCTGATACCCGTTATAGTGGTGAGTCCGCCAAGGCAGAAATAGATATTGCCCTGGCTCAGCATGTGTACAGTGTATTGTTTGACGACAATATTCTCACCGTGCCCGATATCGGTGAACATGATATTGAAAATGAACTCAGCAGTGACGGTTCAATTAACAGTACTCTTCAGTGTGATGAAAGCGGCACTGTGAAATATACCGGTAAGTTTGATGATAACGGTACCGGTAAGTTGTCCATGGATTTCAGTGACTGTCAGTCTTACTACAACAGCTTTGCGTTGTCCGGAGTGGCGGCGGTTTCTATTGATGTCGTCACCGACAGCAAAATGGAATACACCCTGTATTTCTCCAATCTTAACTGGGAAGACGACGTCCCGGTGTCTATGTCAGGCCTGATCACCTTCAGTGATTCATTTTCAATGCAAACCGGTGTGACGACGTCGGTCAGTGAGCAATACGTGAGTGCTACGGTTGGCGATGAAAGCTATCTGATTGATGCCAGCATGACCACCAAAGATGACTGGGAGTCGCCAGAACTCAGGATTGAAGGCCGTGTCAGTGTGGGGTCTGAAGGTTATGTAGATGTGTCGCTGGATACTGACGAGCTGGATATGCCGTACTTTTACGGCAGTACCGTTGTGTTCAACGACGGTGAAGCACAGCTGAAGTTCTTGCAGGGTATGGTGATGTACACGCAGGATCTCGATAATGACGGCGAGGCGGATGCCGGTAAGTACTTTGAAAGTGTATACGGCTTCGTTACAACACCGGTAAGTGATACTGATTTATATAATCTCACTGAAATCTCTTTAACACCCTATGTAGAGTCGCCTTATCTGCAAAATTCTGAAGGGCTGTCTGTGGCACAGGAAATTGTTGTGCTGCCCGGTAACTATTATGACCTCGATACCCCGGATGAAGATCTGACGGTCAGTTACAACTGGTATCTGAACGGCAGGTTGCTTGAAGGCGTTCACGGTAACACCCTGCCCGCATACTCAGTGACGGTTGATCAGTGGCTTGAAGTGTCCATGGTGGTGTCTGACTCAATCAACACGGTGGAATCCTATCCCATCAGCATCTATGTGGAAGATACTCCTGCGGTTGTTACGGTTAGTAATGTGCCGGAAAACATCCGTGCTGGCGATACCATTACTTTCTCATTATCACTGACCGATGCAGATGTACCTGGTAATGAAAACCTGGCGGCACTGGCGAGCGCACCGGAGGGAGCAACGTTAGCTTCGGATGGTACTGTGACCTGGGTTGTACCGGACAATCAGCTTTTCAGTCAGATGGTGTATTCCTTCGGTGTGAGCAACAGTCAGAACCCGAATGACACCATTGAGGAATACTTTGATGTGACGGTGAACGCTGATGAAGCGCAGCCGTTGTTCCGTTCCGGCGTAGAAGTGCCTCACCGGAATAATTCCCAGTGGGTGGCCGATTTTGATGGCGACGGTAGCAATGAATTGTTGGGAACAGACAATGGCTCACGGGTATTTTTACTGACGCTGGTTGATGGTAAATATCAACAGAAATGGGCATATCCCTACGCGCTGTCTGATGAACAGAATATTCAGCAGGTATTGCCCGCAGATATGGACCAGGACGGTACACCTGAAATTTTAGTTATCACTGAAAAAACCTTCTGGCTGATTGATGATTTAACCAAAGATGCACGGGTTTTACTGGAAACCGACGATTATTTCAGTGAAGCGTTACTGGCTGATACCGACAACGACGGTGTGAATGAACTGATTTATTCTGTTAAGAATGCGGATTACGACGCCAGTGAAACAACCATTTTTGTGAGTGAGTTGGGAAGTGAGTTGGTTACAACACTCAGCTTCAGCACTAACAGCTTCCAGACAATCGCTGCCGGTAACGTGGATGCCGACAGTAATGTAGAGCTGATTATGAACACCGGTCTGGTGTACGACCTGACCACTGGTGCGAATGAATGGTTTTTCGGCTCCGGATTTGGTAGTTCATTTGTTACAGTTGGCGACCTCAACGGGAATGGTATCGATGAGATCATTGGTGCCGGTGCCTGGGATGCGCTTTACGTGTATTCCGCTGTTGATAAATCTCAGCTGGCGTCATTGTCGCTTGACGATACCTGCGATATGCATGCATACAATCTCTACGATGATGCGACAGATGAGATCGTGGTGAGTGATTGTCAGTGGGGCAATGTAACTGCGTACACTCTTAACGGCAGTAATCAGCTGGATACTGTATGGCAAGTCGGGCTGCAGGACCATGGTTCCTCATCGCTTACCATGGGTGATATCGACAACGACGGCAGTGCGGAAATCTTATGGGGTTCGGGCACCAGTAGTTCCGGTGCAGACCGCCTGATCACTGCGGACTACACTGCCGGTGGCGCAACGGTAAAAGAAAATACCACCGGTGTTCAGCTTGACCATTTCTATGCTGCGGGCTGGTCTGAAATCACTTCCGGTGATGAGCGCGCCGTGTTCTTTGTGCCCAGTACTGAAAGCGGTTATGACGGCTCCGTTATCGTTACGCTCACCGGCGATGGCACCATAACTGTGGGTGAAGAGCTGTCTACTAACTGGGACCACAGTACTCAGGCGGTGACAACTGATTTCAATAACGATGGCGCGGGGGATATTTTCCTGCCTCTGACTTCCCTGTATGACGGCGCATTCGGTGCGGTGCAGTTAAGCGATATGTCAGTTCAGTATTCCATTGACGGTGACTACGACAGCACTATCGGCAAGATAATGGCCATAGACGTCAACGGCGACGGCTATGAGGATGCGGTCTATCAGGACGGGTCGGCGATTAAGGTTGTTGACATTCAGAATCAGCTGCTGGTGGCATCGTATACCAGCCCTCAGGGAGTCAGTGATTTTGATGCGGTATTTATTGATGATGTACTGAATCTGGTCGTGACCAGCGGTTACCAACAGGTACAGTTGCTGACGCTGGGAAGTAATGCATTTATCACCGGCAGCTCGTATGACATTGAATGTCCGCAGGTACTGTTTACCGGCGGTGAAAACAGCCGTCAGTTTGTTTGTTCCGGTGGTAACGACGAGGAAATGAACATGCTGGCATTTTCAGACAGTGGTGTGGAACTGGTGGGGGAATACAACTTCCCGTTTGAGATCACCGGTATGATTGTGGACCCTGTTACCCCGTCTAACATTCTGGTGGTAACCGGCGATGACAGCAGTTGGTACAGCTCTCATTCTGTTCTGCGCAGCATCGCAACTAATGGCAATATTGTCTGGTCCGGTCCGAAATTGAACGGCAGAGCAGGCAAAGGTGCGCTGCGTGCCCGACGCTCTGAATCCGGCGATTTAGAAGTTATGCTTGGTACGTCAGCAGGGATGTACTTGATCCACTGATTGATGAGGGCGTTCAGGTGAATTCAGATACCTGTTTTCACCTGAGTTCAGATCATCCCGGCTGTGAGGAAGTTGCCACGGTTATTCCGTGAACCCTGCCGGAGCGCTCCTGCTTTATGCTGCGCCGTAAACAGGTAAGGTCAGCGTAAATTCAGTACCGGTATAGAGCTCGCTTTCAACGCTGAGCATTCCTTCGTGCTCTCTCGCAATTTCATACGAAATGGAAAGGCCCAGGCCAGTACCCGTATCTTCGTCTTTGGTGGTGAAGAAAGGATTGAATATCTTCTGCAAGTTTTCGTCTGAAATCCCGCAGCCATTGTCACGGACGATAAGTTCTACGGTGCCGTTGCTGTTTGCTCTGGTGCGCACTTCCAGCTTACCTCGCCGCCCGGTTTCTTCAATTGCCTGCGCGGCGTTAATCAGCAGGTTGGTAATAACCTGAGAAATTTTGCCAACGTTCATCATAACGCGGGGCAATTGGTCGTAATTAATGTCTACATCGCAGGCATATTTGAGCTTATTGTTCACCAGCGCTAATGTGGTTTTCACACAGTTATTCAAATCAAAAAGTTGCTTCTGATCCGTGTCGATTCTGGAAAATTGTTTAAGGCTGCTGACAATTTCTTCCACTCTCTGTAAACCGTGTTCAGATTCTTTGATGAGATGGGAAACGTCATTGCTTATGAAATCCAGTGACTGGTAAGCCTGAGAATTCTTCAATGCAGCTAACTTTTCCAGTGCAACTTCATTGGCAGGTGCTTGTGTGACTTCCATCAGATCTCTGTAGAGTATTTCAAAACTGGCTAAATACTCTTTCAGCGTGTCGAGATTACTGCTGACAAATCCCACAGGATTATTGATTTCGTGAGCTACACCGGCAGCAAGCTGACCCACTGACGACATCTTTTCTGCCTGAAGTAACTGCTGCTGGGTTTCTTTCAGCGATTTGTTTGACTGTGACAGCTCTTCATTTTTTCTGTTTAATTCATTGGTGCGTTCGCGGACTCTGTATTCCAGAGACTGATTCAGGTTATGTATAGCATTTTCCGCTTCGGCTCTGCGGATGTGCTCTTCTTCAAGATGCGAGATTAAATGATTGAATACTGTTGCCAATTCTTCGAGCTCATCGTTGGTACGCACATTTACTTTAATATCTTCATATTTGTTTTCTTTTGAAGCCTGAATGAGTCTGCGGGCACCCTGTTGAAGAATGTTGATCTGCTTAGTCAGATAACTTCCGAGAAAATAGGAAAACAGCGCAACAAGAACCATTTCAATGACTGCGATGGTATAAGCCCACTGCTGAATGTCGCTCAGCGACGCTTTCACCGCCGCAATATCGATTCCAAGATCAATATAACCGTACAAGGTATCATCAACCATGATCGGGCGGCGGATATCGTAAATCCCGTCACTGGCCAGGCTGACAGACGTATCGGCCTGAAAGTCTGCGTTCAGTGATTGTTCGTTGCCACCTGATGCGAAGACTCTGCCGGAGGTATCAGCTATTTTGACGTAATGAATGTCGGAATCAGTAAGCAGTTCGTTGACATCAGCCTCAATGCCGGCCAGATCGAATGACAAAAATGCGTTTTTAGTTGTTGAATAAAACAGGTTAGCCGTTGTACTCGCGCGCTTTACCACCGCATCGTTAACCAGGTTGGTCAGCAGGTTAAAGGTTGTCGTCAGCAACAGTGCGAGCAATGTTGCCTCTATTAAGGCCACACCCAGTATTGTTTTTAATTTTAATGATATTCGCATAGGAACTACGGGTTCTCTTGCTGCAGTAAGTCTATGTTCAGCGCCCGGACGTCATCCCAGTCTGCAGAAAATGCTTCCGAGAATCCTTTCATTTTGAGACTGTTTAATGCGTCATTGCCTTTTCCGCCTGGCGTCATGGTTGTGAGAACATTCAGTAGTTGTCCGCGAACTTCCTCTGACAGCCGGGGATGCGTCGCTATGGCATGTGGCGTATAGGCCGGGCTTGACCAGAGCACTTTCAGGTTCTCTTTAACGTCGCCGTCTGTGGCTTGCAGAGACCGGAAAATCCCGCCTCCGGCCTTAAAGAATCCCCTCTTTACATTCAGATAGACGGAATCATGGGAATGCACATAAACGGGTGTAAAGTTGATACCTTCTTTTTGCATGGTCGCACGGGGAATAATACTGGCGGCAAAAGCGGCAGGGGCCGGAAAGGCGATTTTGGTGCCATTAAGATCAGACAATTGTGTAAAAGGACTGTCACGCGGCACAACGATGATGCCCTGAATGGTTTGATCTTTCTGGCGGACCAGCGCGCGGTAACCGGGGTTTTTCTGAAAAACGACAAAGTGATAAGGGTTCATGTAAGCAATGTCGTATTTGCCTTCTGACAGTGCTTTTTCAAATGTCGGAATATCTTTCGCGGTTTCAAAGTGAAAAGTGTGTCCGGTCTCAGATCCGATATAGCTGAGCAAAGGTTGCCACGCCTCAGCGAGCTTTTTCGGCGAGTGCTGCGGAACAATGCCCACAGAAAAGGACTCAGCAGCAGCGGAATGTGATATGAGCATTAATAGTATTGCAACGACCCGCCTGACCAACAATTCAGACATATTTTTTCTTCTCCCACCCCGTAACGTCCACTCGTGCCGTCATCACCATCGTCTTTCTGTAATTCTATAACAAAATATGATGATAGGGCATTGTGTGCAGAAATGCCTTTTTCGCCCCGCTTTCGTTATAATTCTCTGCATCACTTTTTATAAGAACATCTGTTATGGCTACCGCATCTGCTCTTCATATTCTGGTTAAGACCGAAAAAGAAGCCCTTTCCATTCTTGAACAACTGAAGAAAGGCAAAGATTTCGCCACACTGGCAAAGAAACACTCAACGTGTCCGTCGGGAAAGCGGGGCGGAGATTTGGGTGAATTTCGCCGCGGACAGATGGTGAAACAATTTGATGACGTAGTGTTTAAAAAAGAAGTGCTTAAAGTGCACGGACCGGTAAAAACAAAGTTCGGGTATCACCTGATCAAAACCTTGTACCGCAGCTGATTTCAATTCAAGGTCTTCCCGAACCGGAAGACTATCCATTCCCTCAGTCGCTATCACATAATAATTGCAGACGCACCATTCATGAGCAAAATGCTGAACCACAGGTGTGCATTTTGTTTGACAGTTGGTTGTTTTTTATTCTCCTCTGATCTGTTTCGTGTCATTTTCCCTGTTTAAAAGTTCCACAATTGAATGCTTTTATTGATTCTGTGAATGAGCATTATCTCGTCAATCATTTCACTTATTGGCAGGATCATAAATAGTCTGTTCACATCATAGACTTAGATATAGTCAAATTTTTATATAGCATAACTTATTGTATTTAATAATTTTCCGTTCTTTAAGCTCAAATTTTTCATTCGATAGTGTGTTTAAAATTTCTAAATATACAGGGAAGTTTGGCTAAACATTCAGCGCTAACTGACCCCTTGTATATTCCTTTTTGATATAAATGTGCATATTGCCACCGGTGGCAATAGATATTAGATTTGGTTAACAATAAAAATTATAAATTAACAATGCGAGCACGCATGTGTTCGGATCATGAGTCTCAGTATCCCGTGCCTGAGGAGAACACATTGAAAGTACTGATATTAAATGAAGGACTCGAACAACAAGGTTACACAGAGAAGCGATGTGCGGTTTCGCCATCCAGTGTGAAGCGAATGGTGAAGCGAGGTATGACCGTGGTCATGCAACAGGGCGCTGGTGTTCTGTCAGGTTATGCGGACACAGAGTTTACTGAAGCTGGTGCTATGGTGGTTGAAGATGCCGGCGCTGCGCTTGAGGAAACGGATGCGTTATTGTGCGTGAATCGTCCTGTCGAAGCGGTATACGCCCGACTGAAACCGTCTGCCCTGGTGATTGGACACATTGACCCCTTTTTCCAGCAGGAACTAGTGGAATCACTGGCGGCGAAAAAACTGACCACTTTGTCGGTAGAAATGATCCCGCGTTCTTCCCGCGCCCAGAAAATGGATGCGCTGAGTTCGCAGGCGAGTCTGGCTGGCTATGTCATGGTGATGCAGGCTGCTACGCATCTGCCGGGCATTCTGCCAATGATGATGACGCCTTCGGGCACCATCAAGCCGGCGAAAGTTTACATTATCGGTGCCGGCGTTGCCGGTCTGCAGGCCATTGCAACTGCAAAGCGCTTAGGTGCCAACGTACTGGCATACGATACGCGCCCGGTGGTAGCCGAGCAGGTTGAGTCGCTGGGCGGTAAGTTCCTGAAAATTGATTTGGGTGAAACCGGCCAGACGAAAGACGGCTATGCCAAAGAGCTCACTGAAGAACAAAAGCAGAAGCAGCAGGATGCCCAGCGCGATGCCATTGCTGATTCTGACATTGTGATTACCACAGCGCAGTTGTTCGGACGCCGTCCGCCGCAGTTGATCAGCAAAGATACCCTTGCGCTGATGCGTCCGGGTAGCGTGGTTGTCGATATGGCTGCCACATCCGGTGGCAACGTGGAAGGCTCTGAAGCCGGTAAAGTGGTGACCGTGAACGGTGTCACTGTTATTGGTACCGGCAACTGGAGTCAGGCTGTGGCGAAAGATGCCACCGACATGTATGCCAACAATGTGTACAACCTGCTGGATGAATTTTTTGATGATGAATCGAAGCAATTCAACCTTAATCTTGAGGATGAGATCCTGGCAGGCTGCGTGATCACCCACGACGGGCAAATCACCAACGACATGCTTAAAAACGCTTATCAGGGGGCCTGATCATGGAAAATATCTATTTGATTTTTATTGTGCTGCTGGCGGCATTTTTAGGCTTCGAGCTTATCCGTAAAGTACCGGCTACGTTGCATACGCCGCTGATGTCGGGCTCTAACGCAATTTCAGGTATTACCCTGGTTGGCGCGCTGGTGGCTTCCGGTGCAGATAACGACGTGCTTACCACTGTGCTGGGTACCGCTGCGGTGGCACTGGCAAGCATTAACGTGGTGGGGGGTTACCTGGTAACCGACCGCATGCTTGGCATGTTTAAAAAGAAAGACAAGAAGTAAGGGGTCAGGAAGATGGAATCTGTAGCATTGATTATCAATCTGGCTTACGTACTGGCTGCCGGACTGTTTATTACCGGACTTAAATTACTGAGTCATCCTTCTACTGCCAGAAAAGGTAACCTGGTGTCTGCGGTGGGTATGCTGGTGGCGGTGGTGGTGACACTGCTTGATCACCAAATCATTTCGTACCACTGGATATTACTGGGCTTTGTGATTGGCGGCGCTTATGGTGCCTGGAAAGCAAAGTCGGTAGAAATGACGCAAATGCCGGAAATGGTGTCGTTATTTAACGGCTTCGGTGGTCTGGCATCGCTGTTGCTGGGCTGGGCGACCATCAGCCAGCTGGCCACGTTTGGCTTCATGGGGGCCACGCACTTTGTGCTGATTACGGTGATCCTCACGATTCTGATCGGTGGTGTTACGTTCTCCGGCTCGGTGATTGCCTGGGGCAAGCTGTCTGGCCGTATGGGCGCCAAAGCGGTTATTTTCACCGGTTTGCGTGAACTCAGTATTGCTCATCTGATTGGCTTTGTGGTGGTAGGTTATTTGTTCGTTACCGATCCGACAAATCTGATGTGGTTGTACGTGACTATCGCACTGGCGCTAAGCTTTGGTGTACTGGCGACCATTTCAATTGGTGGTGCCGACATGCCGGTGGTGATTGCATTGTTAAACAGCTACTCGGGTGTGGCAGCATCTGCGGCTGGTCTGGCCGTGGGCAACACGATTCTGATTGTTACCGGTCTGCTGGTTGGTGCATCGGGTCTGATCCTCACTAACATCATGTGTAAGGCGATGAACCGCTCGCTAATGAATGTACTGCTGTCAGGCTTCTCTAAGCCTGTGGAAGCGGCAGAGAAAATCGAAGGCGAAGTGAAAATCATGGCGGCGCAGGATGCATTCTATGTATTAGAAGCGGCTCAGGCTGTGCTGGTGATTCCGGGTTATGGTATGGCGGTTGCTCAGGCGCAACACGCGGTACGTGAACTGCAAACCTTGCTGGAAGAAAACGGCTGTACGGTGGAATACGCTATTCACCCTGTGGCGGGCCGGATGCCTGGTCACATGAACGTACTGCTGGCAGAAGCGGATGTGCCTTACGATCAGCTGTATGAAATGGATGATGTGAATCCGCGTATGGAAAACTACGACGTCGCGATTGTTATTGGTGCTAATGACGTAGTAAACCCTGCTGCGAAAGAGATGAAAGGCAGCCCGATTTACGGCATGCCGGTAATCGAAGCTTATCGCGCAAAAACTGTGTTTGTACTGAAACGTTCAGCCAACGCTGGCTTTGCCGGCGTCGACAACCCGCTGTTCTTCAAAGACAACACAAGAATGGTACTGGGTGACGCCAAAGACACCATCAACACCATCATCCGCGAATTCGGCGACGACTAAACGCTTTCGTGCGAAGGGCTGCTTTCCTTCGGAACACGCCGTAAACACATCCATGTGGGCTCGGCTGCCGCATCCCTGCGGCAGACGGTTCCGAATGAAAGCAGCCCTTCGCCCTGCGCGTTTAGGTTGTTAACAAACACGCTTTAAACTTATCCATGGGAGCTCGGCAGCCGCGTCCCTCCGGCAGACGGTTTGGAAACGGAAGAGACCTAACCGCTGTCGGCGCACACTTTCGTCTTGCAGCCACCAAACACGCTGTAAACCCATCCCCGGCTCACTTCTCCTCATCAACTTCCCGTGAATATTGTAAGAAACGCGTAAGTCCTGAGATTCCTGCGCTGAATAGCGGTCAATGAAATAACACCGTGACATTGTTCAGAACTGGCAGGGGGCGAGATGATTATTTCTCACAAGTACCGCTTTATCTTTATCAAAACCCGTAAGACGGCGGGGAGAAGTATTGAAACTTATTTATCCTCTTTGTGTGATTGCCGTGATGTGTTTACGCCGGTTTTCCCGCCTGAACCGGGCCACCGGCCGCGTAATTATAAACGTCGCTGGGATATCCGGTCTGAGCTGGGTGCTGCCGGGTACGCCGGTAAAGTGCAGGCTGTGCTGGACTGGCTTGGGAAGCGTCCTTTCCGGAATCACTCTACGGCAGCGGAGATTAAAGCCAGGGTTAATCCGGAAATCTGGCGGGAATACACGACGTTCTGTGTAGACAGAAACCCCTGGGAGAAAACGGTATCGCACTACAATACCTGCAGGCATTACCGGAATCCGCCGGGCGACTTTGAAGATTACTTGTCACGGGCAGAATACTGTTTTAACTACCCCAGCTATTGTGACCGTTCCGGGAATGTGCTGGTCGACAGGGTGTTGCATTATGAAAACCTGGAAGATGAACTGGCGGATCTGTTTGCCGCTCTGGGTGTGCCTTTCAGAAGGGGCGTGATTACTAACGCCGGCAGGATAGTCCGGCAGAGCAAACCGGATTACCGGGAGGTATATACGGACAAACAGAAGGCCTTGATTGAGCGTGTATTTTCGCGGGAAATCGTATTGAACGGTTACCGGTTTTGATTTCCACTGCCGGCAATAAGCTTAAGGTTCGCAGTCATTGCGTCTGGTGGAGACGCGGTTTAATGCTCTGATTATCGTCATTTACCGGACATTCAGGGCAAAAGTATTGCATGTTATTTAATCAAAGAGATATGCTGGCATTTAAGCTGGCAAAGAACAGCATGCTCTGAAATTCAGATATATTTCAATTCATTATCAATCTATCCCCGGGACACGTTAATTTGGAGCAGCTATGCAAAGAAGACGTTTTCTACAGGGATCTGCGGGTTTAGCATCAAGTGTTGCGCTTGGCGCATGTGTTTCGTCCTCCCAATCTTCATCAGGTAAATTACACACCGGCTTACCGGTACAAATGCCACCACTTAAGCGCATTGAAGCTCGTCCTGACCGCATTATCACTATGAATGTGTGCACCCGGCCATTCCGCGCTCAGGGACCGAGAATTGAACTTGAAAAGGCGGGTGCAAAGTCCATTGTTCATAACTACGGGCACGGCGGCAGTGGCTGGTCACTGTCCTGGGGGACTGCTGTACTGGCGGAATCCCTGGTCGCTGAGGCAATGAACAAAGAAATTGCGGTTATCGGCTGTGGTGCGATTGGCTTAACCACCGCGATCCAATGTCAGCGTGCGGGCTACAAGGTTAAAATCTACGCTAAAGAGCGTCCCCCTTATGTGCGCTCGTCATTTGCAACGGGGATCTGGTCGCCGGACTCCCGCATTGTTGATTTAGCTCATTCGGATTCGTTTGCACAAAAATGGGAAATGATGGCAAGAATTTCCTTTCGCCGGTACCAGACCTTATTAGGGCTCACAGGTACGCCGGTGGAATGGACGACTATATTCCGTGCATCAGATACGCCATTTTCAGAAACGGGGCACTACGAGGCGAAAGGTGAGCCTGCGTATCCGACTTTTGAACGGGATCTCATTGGTGATATTACGCCCCGCTCATGGGATATCCCGGCGCATATGAATCCGTTCCCGGTACCTTACGTACGCCGTTACCCGTTACTGATGTTTAATATCAGCGAGTATTCACGGGTACTGATGGGCGAGTTTATTCAAAATGGGGGTGAAATTGTGACGCGGGAACTGACCAGCCCGTCTGACTTTGCCAACTTCGATGAGAATACGCTGGTAAATTGCACAGGTTTCGGTGCCAGGGCCCTGTTGGGTGATGACAGTATCACGCCGGTCCGGGGACAAACCTGTAAGCTGATCCCGCAGCCGGAAGTGAAGTACGGCATTCAGTATTTCAATAAGCATGTATCTGTTTATCCGCGGCGCGACGGCTTACTGGTGCAGGCGGGTGGTGATCACGACTTTGGTAATCCGGCAGCCAATATCGATCCTGAAGAGTCGCTGAGCGCAGTGGCGCGCCTTGCAGATTTCATCGCCGCCATGAAGACGGTGTAATCTTCTCCCGTTGTCCGGAGAGAGTTCAAAGAGAGCGTAACGGCGAAGGGCAGCAGGTGGCAACTTCACCGTTGTCAGAAGGTTTTCTCAGGGGATTCACTGTCATTCAATCTGGCGCGGATGCGGCTTAATGCTACCGCCGTTATTCCCAGATAAGACGCAATTTGTTGTTTGGTGAGTACGGTGTTCAGCTCGGGAAAATCGCTGCAAAAAGTCACGTAGCGGTGTGTTGCTGAGTGCTTCACCATCATGCTTTCTTTTTCTTCCTTACTGATAAAAATATCGGTAAGGAACAGCGCATAAGCCTGCATAAACGCCAGGTTATTCTTCATACTTTCAAAGAAAGATGGCCAGTGAAACGAAATGGCCACAGAGTCCTGCAGTGCTTCTATGGAAAATTGAGCCGGTAAACCCATTGTCATTGCGCGGGTCGAACCAACGATTCTGGGAGCTTTAGCCAGCGTCTGGGTATACTCCTTTCCCTCCTCTGACACACTGTAATAACGCACCAGGCCGGTGTTAAGAAAATAAACTCTGGTTGAACAGTCACCTTGTCTGAATAAGGTTTCACCTTTGGGAAGTACATGTACTTCCGGCGTTAAGTTTAAGCCCGACCAGTCTATGCCGGACTGATAACGTCCAAAGAAATCCTCAAGCTGTTTTTTCAGGCATGCTTTGTCCATTTACGGCTCCCTTATGATTAAAACCGTTGTCGATCAGCACTAACGCAATGACAACCAGGCTACTGCCAGCAACAAATCCCGGTGATAAAAATAACGCTGCCGGTGCGTTGATATTTTCATAGCAGGCCACCCAGACCGGAATGGTATAACTGATCCCGAGCAGACACCGCGCACCGCCCTGCGCCACAATACGCTGTTGCAGTACAAACGTTAAGAGCGTGGTAGCGATAGTAAGGTAACTAATCATCTGCCAGAAGGTGACGGCTTGCCATTGCACCTGAGACAAGCCTCCGGCAAGCAGTGTGAAGGGTAACAACCATAAGGTGCCGGCGAACATGATACGGTATGCGCCGCCAAATGCGGTGTACTGACCAAACCAACGCTGTACAGAGACAACATGTATTGCGAGCAGAATACATCCTGCCAGATAAATCATATCCCCTGAATGCCATACCAGTCCGCCGTTGCGTGTAGACAGCAATACGATAATAGCGCCGGCTGCGCCGCAAAGGTAGCCGAACCACTGACGGGAGGTGGTACGGATGGAAAAAAAGAGTCCGGTAAGTGCGCCGAGAAACGGAACGAAGGTGTACATCACCGATGTGTTCAAGGATGTTGTGGTCTTCAAAGCGGTAAACAGGCAAACAAAGAATCCGGTCAGACTCCCGCTGACCAGGGCTAGTTGCGCACCCGCTTTCATTGACGAAATTAACGGGGCGGGATGACTTCTGCGACCGGCAATATAAAACGGGGTCATTATGAGTAAGGCCAGCAGAAACCGCAGAAATGTCACCGGTAGTGGTGAGGCATAAGCGGTCACCTGTGCAGAGACAACAAAAGAGGATGCCATCAACCACGACCAGAGAATAGCCGGAAGCAACGGAGACTTCATCAGGATTGCTCCGGTGCAGCGGGTTGCCCGTCCTGATGTAAATGCGGTTGCACATAGCGCTCAAACAAAAAGTGGCATATTGCGGTATCCACCGGCAGTATGAAAACACGCTGCAGCATGTGGGTGAGTTGCTCTGCTGATGTCACCCGGGTTTCTTCTTGTCGCCCCTGATATGTGCTGGTGAGGGTATGATTAATCAGCGCATGAGTTTGATCAGGTTTGTTGATACTGACCACTAAATTATTGACAAAAACAGCCTGCGGATGGGCGATGGAATATAAGTGGCCAGCGGTGCAATCCGCTTCCGAATAGACGGCGAAGTCAATACGGTAGAGCACGAAGGGGCAGCCTTCTTTAATCAACACCACGTCGTATTCTCCGTTGGGGAGTGGTTTAATAGTGTATTGCCTGTTTCCGGCCTGCTGAATACCCTGTTCACTCAATTTAAGTGGCGCCTGAGGAACGGACGCTCCGAATCCGCAGTCAATCAGATAGTCTTCACCGTCGAGGGTTACCAGTGTTACCCGGTGAGTACGGGGTACATCGCGGACATGATTATTGAAGACGCGTCCCATCACCAGCCGGGTGTCGTAACCGAGCGAATCCAGACAATGCATAACCAGTTTATTGTGCTCAAAGCAGAAGCCGCCGGCTTTACGTGTCACCAGTTTGTGGAGAATGGCGCTGAGCTCCAGTGACAAAGTCTCGCGGAGCAACACACCAGTATTGTTAAACGAATAAGTGGCGACGTGACGTTCAACCAGTTTATTGAGGAAATCAACATCCGGCGTTTCCGGCGGGGTTAAACTGAGTTGTGAAAGATAGACATCGAACATTGTGAAGTACCTGTTTAAAGAGAGTAAGCGGTACTCTAAGGTATCGTTCAGATGATGAAATTAACCGGTGTTAAGTGTAACGAAATAAACACGGCAGCCATTCAGAACAAATTTCTGTGTTTTTAACTAATGTTAATTTCATCTTGTCGCTAACCGGTTAAAGTAGCCCCATCATCTACTTTACGGAGACACACCTGTGAGCTTAATTCCTGCACTTTCCCAACGCTTTTCGTTAAAACAATTCTCGTCACAAAAAGTCAGTGATGAAGACATCAACGGTATGACTGAAGCGGCCCGTCTGTCGGTGTCTGCTTTTGGCCTGCAACCTTACCGTCTTATCGTGATTGACGACAGAGACACGCTGAATGCACTGGCGGCGCACACCTTTGGTCAGACTCAGCTGCCAAGCTGTTCTCATTTGTTTATTTTTGCCAACGAAACTGAGATTACTGACAAAACGGTGGATGCATACTTTGACCGCATTTATTCTCAGACCAGCGCGGTAGCAGGTAGTCAGGCGGGCTACGCCGATTATATTAAGTCTTATTATGCGGGTCAGACACCTGAGCAAAAGGTACAGGTAGCACAGCAGCAAGCTTTCATCGCACTGGGTTCGCTGATTGCTGAAGGAGCGCTTCGTGGTGTGGACACATGCCCGATGACAGGATTTAGTCCTGCCGGAATTAACAAGGCACTGGGGCTCACTGAGCGCGGACTGAATGCCTGTGTCATATGCGCGGCCGGTTACCGCCTTGAAGATGCTGTGGTGCCTGAGAAGGTCCGGGTGCCGGCAGATGAATTTACGCTGCGCGGTTTAGAAGCCGTTTAAAAAAGAATAGCCGGTATCGAAGGATACCGGCCATGTTGTTTTACGTTAGTGATGTTTTACATCAGAACTTCACGTTAACGCCTACCCACAGGTTACGGGCGCGGTCTTTGATGTTGTAGTCGTCGAGGAATACGACTTCACTTACCACACCACGACCTGTGAGATACTCGTAACTGCCGTCACCATTCAAATCGTTGTATTCAGTGGTGTAAGACGTGAAATCTTCGTCCAGCAGGTTGTTGATACGGGCATTAACCGACACGTATTCAGTAATACGGTAACGGGCACCCAGCGTCATCAGCTGATAGTTTTTGTAGTACAGCGGCTTATCCAGTGTGCTGTCCCAGCCACGGTAGCGGTCTGAACGGATTTGCGACTGCAGATAAACACTGAAGTCTTCGGTCATATCCCAGTTTACGGTAATGTTCGCCATGTGCTCTGCAGTGTTGGTCAGTGGCTGACCGGCTTCAGGACCACTTTTCTGTTCGCTGTCAGTCCAGGTGTAGTTAGCGGTAACGAACCACTCCGGGCTGATCTGTACGCGGCCGGCCATTTCAATACCTTGCAAATCAACTTTATCAATGTTGATTTTCTGGCTGTAAGTCTGATAACCCAGCTGGTCGTAATCACCTAAGTTAACACAAGGGCGCACGCCGCCGGTGACTTCACAGCTGTAAACCGTATCACCGCTGGCAATTTTGTCTTCAAACTGTGTATTGAAGTAAGTCAGGTTGAAGTTATGGCCTGCATCGCTGTTCCAGTAAACAGCAATTTCACTGTTTACACTGGTTTCAGGTTGTAAGTCAGGGTTACCTGCGAACGGTGAGGTACCCTGGCCACCGAAACCGGTGATACCGTCGTAAAGATCTGTGGTGTTCGGCGTTTTATAACCGGTGCTCACACCACCTTTAACGGTCCAGTTATCATTGAAGGTGTAAACCGCATAAATACGCGGAGAAACCTGACTGCCAAAGACGTCATGCTCGTCATAACGGGCACCGGCCGTCAGTGTCAGATAGTCATTCGGGCTCCAGTTGTCTTCTGCAAACAACGACCACATCTTTTGTTCCTGAACACCACCGGCATTGCTGTCTTCCAGGCCGAATACGCCGTCCAGCAGTTCCCCGTCGATTACCTGACCGCCAAGCACGATATTGTGGTCGCCCATAACATCTGTCACAGGAATATCGACGCGCACATCAAGCGTATACTGGCTGCTTTCCAGCGGACGCTCCGGACGCGGCAGGAAAGTGTCTTCTGCCAGAGCTTTACGCTCTTCTTCCGTCATGCCTTCGTAAGCACCTGTACCGTCATACATTTCCTGCAGTAATAAACGTTCTGCTACGCTCAACGGTAACGTACGGCCATCGTTTGTCGTGTCTACGTGAGACAAGGCCACCATTGATGAGAAGCCGTCAAACTGGCCCTGGTGAGTCACCGACCACCACTCACGGTTGAACTCCTGATCCGCAGCGTAACCGGCGCGGGGATTAACCACACCACGGCGGTCTGCCCAGATAGACTCGATGTTATCTTTGGTACCCAGAGGATAAGAAATTTCACCGGTATCGATGTTGTAAGTCGGGGTGTTGTCGTAGGTTTGATTCGAGTTGTCGTAATCAAACTTGAAGCTCTGGTTTTCAAACGGTGTGAAGAAAAGTGTAAAACCAAACTGTTTGCTGTCGCTGTCTACGGTTTTACCGCCGCTGCCGAAGCCCAGTTCACGAATATGGATATCGCCGTTAGGGTCCACATCAGGTGCAAATTCAGGGTTGGATGCCTGACGCTCGTACATGCTGCCCCGTACACCCAGTGTCAGCAAATCTTTGATTAGCGGGCCTTGTGCAAAAAAGTCAGTGGTGATGTCGTCACCGAACTGATCGTCAGTCTGAATGCTGCGACCAAAGTTGATAGAGCCGGTCCAGTCTTCAGAGCGCTTTTTGGTGATGACGTTGATTACGCCGCCCAGTGCATCGGCACCGTAAAGAGTAGAAGCCGGACCACGGATCACTTCAATCCGCTCAATTGCTTCCATTGGTGGTACGTGACCGAACGCGTTACCGCCAAAGTTATTCGGGTAGATGTCACCGTGGTTGTTCATACGAACGCCGTCAATAAGCAGCAGCGTATATTCGCCGGTAAGACCACGCATACTGACTGTGCCCTGGCCAGTTTTGTCGCGGGTCGTACCGATGTCGATACCTTCCTGAAATTGTACGGCATCCAGCAGTGTAATGAACTGACGGGACTGTAAGTCTTCCTGAGAAATAACTGAAATACTGGCCGGTGCTTCTGTCAGTTTTTGTTCGAAGCCGGTCGCTGAAATAACAATGTGTTCGATATCGCTGCCGTCCGGTGTAGCCGGCGCTTCATCCTGTGCAAAAGAAGCTGTATGAAAAAAAGAGGCAATGATGGCAGAGGCGAGCAGGGTGTAACGTGTTTTCACAGTTCCAGGTTTCATTGAGTCATATCCCGATTGGCGGTAAATAAATAATCCGTAATATAAAAATCGGGACGGAGTCTACCAAAGTGATTATCTAAATGCGAAATATTATTATTCGCCTTTAGTCTAGTGCTTTTACGTATCTTTGCGTTTCTTTGCACTAAGGCCAGCTTTTTCGTACAAAACGTACCAGATAAAAGCTTGCTGATACGATCAAAAATATATGTAAATCAAACGGCTAATGTGAAGTGTGGAGAGTGCGAACTTTTGGCGGCGAAAGATCTTTAGTGAAGGCGTTATCCGGCAAAGATTACCGGCAGGAGGTAGTTAAGCGTGGATTAGGGAAGATAGACAGGCGCTCAGGGTATCACCGTAAGCGCCTGTGATAAGGCCAGGTTATTTTTTAGACGCTTCCCGTGCTGCTTTAAAGTCGGACTCACCGGTCCATTCCGGCCAGTCGCCGTTATTCGCCAGTTGCGCCATGATTTGACCAATCAAATCCAAATCCTGCTCTACGCCACCTAAATCCCATTCCGGCAGGTAATCGTCGGCTGCTTTGTGATAGCGCTGTGCAATAAACGACGGATCAGTGTCTCCCAGACTCATAAACAGGTAAGACGGAATGCCCTGTTTTGCCGCGGCAAAGTGATCTGAACGGAAGAACAAACCATTTTGCGGACGGGGATCCGGTTTCACGAAACGGCCCTGCGATTTGGCTACTTTCGCCACATAATCTTCCAGTTCAGACAACCCTTCGCCGTACTGAAGAATATAGTCGGTGGCTTTATTCACGTTCATGCCGTCAATGTTCAGAAAGGCCACAATATTTTCAGCAGGCACCGGCGGATTCAGTGAAAAGTGCTCAGCCCCAATCAGGCCGGTTTCTTCGGCAGTAAACGCGCCGAACATCATGGTTCTGGCATTAGGACGTTTCTCGCTCATTCCTTTCATTACGCGGGCCAGGCTCAATACACCGGCAACACCTGAAGCATTGTCTACGGCACCGTTTAAGATCACTTCCTTGCCATTTTCAGTGCCTTTTCCTAAACCATCCCAGTGTGCGTGCAGAGCAACCCACTCATCCGGTGTAGTGTGTCCGGGCAGGATACCGGCAACATTCTGCGACTCCGCCATTTCGAATGTGCTGTGCAGTTTGAGCGTGGCTTTAGCATTTAAATCTACGGCTTTGAAACCCGGTGCTGAAGCTTTTGCTTTCATTTCCCGGTAGTTAAGTCCCGCTGCTTCAAATACTTTTTCCGCAGCACGCAGATGCATCCAGCCCATCACACCCACTTTTGACTGGTTATTGTTGTCATCAATTAACGAGTATTTGGTGGTGGTGCCGCCAGCCTGCACAACTCCCCAGCCATAACCCGCCGGCATGGTTTCATGCACTATAAATACGGCTTCAGCACCCTGGCGGGCAGCCTCTTCGTACTTGTATGTCCAGCGGCCATAGTAGGTCATGGCATTACCGTTAAAGAAGTCTTTGCGTTGTGAGGCGAAACCGGGGTCATTAACCAGCACGATAACGGTTTTGCCTTTTACATCAACGTCCGCGTAGTCATTCCAGTGGTATTCCGGCGCGTTAATACCGTATCCCACAAACACAACGTCGTCATTCAGCGTGATATCAGCAGATATGCGCTCGGTACGGGCCACAAATTCAGCCCCGTTTTCGAAAGACTGATCGCCGATGGTCAGTGTCATATCCTGGTCAGCACTGATTTTCGCCAGCGGAACCTTCTGAATATAACTGTCGCCGAATGCCGGAGCCAGCCCGATATTCTTAAACTGTGTGACCAGATAGTCGATGGTTTTTTGCTCACCGGCAGAAAGCGGTGCGCGGCCTTCAAAGGCATCGCTGGCCAGAATTTTTACATCTTCACGATATTTATTCAGATTCACCGCTTCACCCACAGGTGAAACCGGTGTGGCGGCAAAAGCGCCGGTGGCAGTGAGAAGTGCACTGCCGAAAAAAAGCTGTTTTAACATGATTCCCGGAAATATTGTCTTTATAAGAGGAGATGAACACTACGCAAATCCCCTGTTTTGTACAAGCAGGAACAGGCTAACGGAGCAATGGTATAGACAAATGTTTATTTATTCCGATAGCACACTCTCTGCTTCTGCCATCATCAGCGTGGCTTTCACCGCTGCCTGCCAGCGGGCTTTACGTTTTACTCTCAAGGCATTGTCCGCCGCAGGCGTAAATGCAGAATCGCAGGGGTTCATACCTGCAAATGCATGTAAATCTGATTGCCACCCGGCTTGCAGGGCGGCCAGAAATGCGGCACCCAGCGCAGTGGTCTCCATGATTTCAGGCCGGTTCACCGGAATGTCCAGCGTGTCGGCAAGAAACTGACAGAACCAGCTGTTTTGTACCATGCCACCATCCACGTTTATTGCCGTCGTGCATATGCCGTCACTGTGTATCGCGTCAACCAGATCCTGTGTCTGGTAAGCCACGGATTCCAGCGTAGCGCGAACAATATGGGCATCGGTGGAACCACGGGTTAAACCGTAAATCGCGCCCCGCGCCATCGGCTCCCAGTAAGGTGCGCCCAGGCCGGTAAACGCCGGTACCACAACAACCTGATGGTCATCTTCTACCTGACTGGCCAGTGCTTCTGAGTCTGCCGCATGCTCAAGAATACAGAGACTGTCCCGAAGCCATTGCACCGCCGCGCCAGCCACAAAGATTGACCCTTCCATGGCATAACAGGCTTTACCGTTAATGGTGTAGGCTACGGTAGTCAGTAAATTCTGGCCAGAAAATACCGGTGAATCGCCTGAATTCACCAGCGCGAAACATCCGGTGCCGAAGGTTGTTTTTGCTTCACCGGCCTGAAAACAACCCTGACCAATCAGCGCAGCCTGCTGATCGCCCGCCACGCCATAAACCGGCACTGCACAGCCGAACATGCTTTCATCAAGACAGCCAAAATCACCGGCGCAATCTTTTACTTCGGGAAGCATAGAAGCGGGCACACCGAATAAATCCAGTAATTCGTTATCCCAGGTCAGAGTATTGATATTAAAAAGGTTTGTGCGACTGGCGTTGGTAGTATCGGTAAGGTGGTGTTTTCCGCCGGTTAAACGCCAGATAAGGAAGCTGTCTATGGTGCCAAAAGCCAGTTCGCCCTTATCTGCTTTTTGCTGTGCACCCTCCACGTTATCCAGAACCCAGCGGATTTTGGTGGCAGAAAAATAAGGGTCACAGCGAAGGCCCGTGCGCTGATGCAGCCATTCTTCTTTGTCTTTCATTTTATTGCATTGGGATGCTGTGCGCCGGTCCTGCCATACAATGGCCGAATATATCGCTTCTCCGGTTTGTCTGTCCCATACCACGGTGGTTTCCCGCTGATTCACCAGGCCAATACCGGCAACGTGATAGCCTTCCTTGTCACTGAACGTCAGTGCTTCTTTCACAGTACTCAGCGTGGTTTGCCAGATATCTTCCGGATTGTGCTCGACCCAGCCCGGTTTCGGATAATGTTGAGGGTATTCTTCCTGCGCCGTGAAGACCGGTGAAAATTGCCCGTCAAACACGATTGTGCGGGTGGATGTGGTGCCCTGATCAATGGTTAAAATGGCGGGGCGTTGCGGATTAACTGCAGGGGCACTCATGCTACTTTCCTCTTGTTATGTCTGACAGGCTTACGCTGAGCCTTTTCTATAACAATAGCTTACGGATGAGAACGGGAAAGCGATTTTTCTTAACATTTGCGCTTCAGAGAAATGTCGGTATGGTGAGAGACCGGCAGTTTGTTTTTTGGTCTGCAGCCAGTGTGCTTTGCCTCATAATGCCAGTGAATAGATATTCGTTTTTTGTGACATAAAATTATGACGATTTTCATAGCACTGACTTGCAAGACGATTATAATGGCGCTCCAAAATATGACGAATAATCCACAACTCGCCTTGTCCAGTATCTGAGACAGGGCGTTTGATTTTTTAAGGTGAAAACAATTGGCTGAGTGGAGCATCGAAGAAGCGGAAAAATTGTACGGCGTCTCACGTTGGGGCGGCGGTTACTTTACCATTGGTGACAACGGTAACGTGCATGTTACTCCTGTCCCCTCTGATCCCAGTATTCGAATTGATTTTAAAGCGGTAATTGACGAAATCCGTGAAGAAGGCGTGCAGTTTCCTGTGGTTGTGCGATTCCACGATGTGCTGCGTTCGCAGGTTGCGAATTTAAACACTATCTTCCGCAATACCATTGCCGAGGCGGAATATAACGGTGAATACCAGGGCGTTTATCCGGTAAAAGTAAACCAGATGCGTGAAGTGGTAGAAGAAATCGTTGATGCCGGCGAACCGTTCAACTATGGCCTTGAAGCCGGCTCTAAAGCTGAGTTGATCACCGTACTGGCACTGAATACTAACGAAGATTCACTGACCGTACTGAACGGCTATAAAGACGAAGAGTTCATGAAGCTTGCACTGCTTGGCCGCAAGCTGGGTCGCCGCGTTGTTGTGGTGATTGAAAAGTATTCAGAGCTCACTTTGCTGGTTAAAACGGCCAAAGAGCTGAATATCGACCCGATAATCGGTATGCGCTCAAAAATGACCGTCAAAGGCCGGGGCAAGTGGGAAAGCTCCGGTGGTGAAAGAGCCAAATTCGGCCTGACCATCGCTGAAATCTTAAAAGCAGCCCGTTTCCTGCGGGATGAAGGTATGGAGGATTGCTTCAAGTTGCTGCATTTCCATATCGGCAGCCAGTTAACAGACATCCGTTCTGTAAAAGAAGCCATGACCGAAGGCGCACGGATTTATGCTGAACTGCACAAGTTAGGATTCCCGCTGGATTATGTTGATGTGGGTGGTGGCTTAGGTATCGACTACGACGGCAGTGCCTCAACCAATGAATCATCCCGTAACTACAACATGCAGGAATACGTTGCAGATGTTGTTTACGGCATGAAGGAAGTGTGCGACCTGGAAGGCGTGCCGCATCCGAATCTGGTGAGCGAAAGTGGCCGGGCGATTACCGCACATCACAGCTGCGTAATTACTGAAATCGTGGGTGAAATCCGCTCGGATATGGCAGAAGTGGATGTGACTCCGGTAGAAGGTGAGCATGTATTTGTCAGCAATATCCGCGAGCTGTCAGAAACCTTCGATGAACAAAAGAACATGCAGGAAGTCTTCAACGATGCTTCCCAGTGGAAAGAGCAGGCAATGGATGCGTTTAAACTGCGCGTACTGACTCTGGACGAACTGGGTAAAATTGAAACCCTGTACTGGCGCATTATGACCCGTCTGAAAGCTCACTATTCTAATGCGGAGTACGTACCGGAGGAAATTCAGGGTCTGGATTACAGCTTGTCTTCCCAGTATCTGGCTAACTTCTCGGTATTTCAGTCAGCGGCGGATACATGGGCGATCGATCAGCTGTTGCCTGTCGTGCCGGTAACACGCATGGACGAGAAGCCGGAGGTTAATTGTTCGCTGGTGGACATTACCTGTGACAGTGACGGTAAGATTGACCAGTTCACGGCAGGTCGTGAAATCACCGATATTCTGCCTATGCACAAGCTGAAGAAAGACGAGCCTTATTACGTTGGTCTGTTCTTAACCGGTGCGTACCAGGACGTAATGGGTGACATGCACAATTTGTTCGGTCGTCTGAACGAAGTGCACATCTTCAGCTACGACGATGATCCACAAGACTTCTACATCGAGGAAGTGGTGAAAGGATCGTCGGTGCAGGATGTACTGGAAATCATGCAGTACAACCCCCGCGCTATGGCGTCTGATGTGAAGCGTATGATTGACCGTCAGATTTCAAGCGGCAACTTAAACCCCCGTGAAGCGGTGAAATGGACTGACTTCTACGAAAATTGTTTAAGTGGTTACACTTACATGAAAACCCGCTCGTAAACAGCGCGGCATTTTAAGTAGATAAAGAAAAGGCAATGTTCCTGTGAACATTGCCTTTTTTGTGCGTATTTCTTTTTTCTGAGTGTTACTGGCCGGCTGCCGGCTTGGTTTCTTCTGTCTGTGCGAGCGCTCTCTTCTCATCAGCCTGCTCAAAGTACCGGTCCCAGAATTCCGCTGTGGTGGAATTAATCATATTGGACTCGGCGTTCATCAGCATTACATAGCCGGCTTTGTATTCCGGAGAGAACGCCACATCAGCGCGGTAGCCTTTTACCCAGCCACTGTGGTAGTTCAGGCGTTTGCCGTCAAAGTCGTAAATTCGCCAGCCTTTTCCGTACCATGCGCTGTTAAGATGCTCCCGCCAGCCGCGACGGTAAACTTCGCGGGTGGTTTTCACCACCGGCGTGGTTATTTCTTCAATCAGCTCCGGCGGCACAACAGTGGGGAATTCCCCCAGCATAGCCTGCAGATAGATGGTCATGTCTTTAATGCTGGCGTTAACACCTGCTGCCGGTGCGAACCGGTAGTAATTGCTTTCAACCATGCCCTCACGCCACTTATCGCGGGCAATGGCAATGTGCGGTCTGGCCCAGCTTTCTGATGCCATGAGTGCAGCTTTGCCGGCACTGGCCGTTTTCATTCCGAGGGGAATAAACACCTGTTCATCCAACTGACGGTGATAAGACGTATTTTGCATACCGAGATAATAGGCAATCGCTCCGAACATGGCGTTCTGGTAGGTATAACAGGCACCCGGAGCACACAACGGGTCGAGAATGGCAAGCTGTTGCAGCACCCGCTCCAGTGAGTAGTCGGCCTCTATTAAATTATCATAGGCGTTGGGCATAAAGCCGCTGGACTGACTGACAATGTGCTGTAGTTGCAGCGTATCCATGCCCTGACCGGTGAACGGAATATCCGGTACCAGTTCGCTTACCGGCATGTCCCAGCGCATCTTCCCCTGCTGTACCAGCTTTGCAGTGAGCAGGGCGGTAAAAGATTTCGACACAGATGCGAGCCGGAATACCGTATCGCCGTCAATCATCTCACCGTTTTTCTTTGTGCGGCCGAACACGTATACCTTGGGCGTTTCCCCTTGCTGATAATACACAAAGGCATAGCCCGGCACGTTGTATTTAATGGCTTCCCGCTTCACATAGCGGGCATAGTCGTCCAGCCAGGCTTCATTTGCAGCCACGGCGACAACACATGAGCACGCCAGCATCAATGCCATGCATGCGCGGATAACCAATTTTGACAGGCCTGTAGACAAGTAAAACTCCGTCGTTTTATATGACAATTTCGTTCCGTGAAACTGCGCTATTATTTGCGCAGTATTATGCTTACGGGCAAAGATTTTATCAACTTTGACAAAATACCCTGCCACAGTTTGCGCGCTTTGACCCCATGGATTATGTTTAAAAGATAACCCATGCCCTGATGCCCGGTGCCGTGTTTATGCAGTTGAAAACCTTCGCGCTTACCTTAGCCGCTTACCTGCCGTTGATTACCTGCGATGTGCAGGCGAAAAACCTGACCATCGTCGACCCGGCTGGCAAGCCGGTGGTCAATGCCGTAGTCAGTGTGACTTCTGACAGCACTCCTTCAGCCGGGACAGCGATCATGGATCAGGTCGACAAACAGTTCGTGCCTCACGTGCTGGCCGTACCTGCCGGTACGTCTGTTACGTTTCCAAACAGCGACAATATCCGCCACCATGTATACAGCTTTTCGCAGGCGAAACCTTTCGAAATTAAGCTGTATAGCGGGTTGTCAGCGGATCCTGTGGAGTTTGATAAACCTGGTATCGTCGCGCTTGGATGCAATATTCATGACCAGATGATTGGGTACGTCTATGTTTATGAAAATGCCCGGGTATTTATCACTGGAAACGATGGCAGTGTTGTGATCCCCGACGGCGTTCAGTCCGTCACGTTATGGCACCCGGAACTGGATATTGTGCAAAGCCGGCAGGAAACGGTCAGTTTGGATGAGTCTGCCGGAAGTGAAAGCATTACCCTGACGCTTAAAGCTGCCATTCCGGCTGAGCCTGTGAAAAAGTCACGCACTTTCGGTAGTAAGAAGTTCGGAAACTGATGATGAGATCGTTGTCTCTGCGGCACAGCCTGTTTCGCATTCTGCTTGGCAGCACCGTGCTGACCGCAGGGTTAATTCTGCTGTCTGTCTGGAATGCCACTGACGACCTGGTTCAGCAGAATCTGGAAAAAGAACTCGCCATCGACACTAACATTTTGCAGCACATTGTTGAGGAACGCACCAAAGCCCTTTACGCATCAACCAAAGCGTTATCCACGGCCTATGAATTCAGAGCCGCATTTGCCAGTTACGATCCGCCCACCATCAACAGCGCCCTGCAGACTATGGATGCCAGACAGGACTTCGATTTTCTGGTGATGCTGAATCTTCAGGATGAAACGATTACTTCCTTTCCGGACGATATTCTGGTGTCAGGTGACCGCTCCTTTGGCGAACGGTACCGCAATATAGATCCGGGTGAAATAACCCGTGATTACGTGTTTATGAATGACACCTTGTACCACGCCGTGGTAGCGCCGGTGGCGGCACCCAGAGTTATCGGATATCTGGGGGCGGCGTTTGCACTGGACGACAATTTCCTCGCCCTGTTAAGCGAAGTGGTGCAGGCCGAAGTGATCATTACGTCCGGTGACAACAGTGCCCGTGTGCTGAACAGCAGCCTTTCCCATGATTTTGCGGCAAGGCTTATTGTGCGCAGCGACCGGGAAATCAACTGGTTCCGGATCATGGCGCAGGATGAAAGCCTGTATGAAGTCAGAGAACTGGAATTGCCGGGAATTGACCATATCCCGGTCAAAATTCGCATCGCGCTGGATGTCAGTGAACAGTACCTGAGTGTGCTGGATCTGCAGACGGTGGTGATTGTGATTGCTCTGGGCATTATTGTGTTGTCGCTGGCTATTTCTATGGTTTTAGCCAAGCGGGTCAGCACGCCGGTAAACCATCTGGTGACTGCTGTTAATGAGATAGCAGAGGGCCATTATCAGGAGCCGGTAAAGTCGGACGACAGAGTGTCAGAAATCGGCGAACTGGCCCGTGCATTTAACACCATGCAAGCCCGTATCCGCTCACGGGAAGATCACATTCTGTTCCAGGCTCAGCACGACATGTTGTCCGGGCTCTATAACCGGCATTTTGTTGAAGAAAAGCTCAATCTGCGCCTGGATGCAGGCGAGACACTGCAAATCCTTGGTATCAATATTATGGGGATCCGTACCATCAACGATTTGTATGGTTATACCACCGGAGACTTCTGCATAAAAACCATGGCGCAGAGAACCCTGTCATGGCCCGGCATGGCGGCCAGACTCGCTGGCGGTGATTTTCTCTTTGTCCCCGATGTGCCGCTGGATGAAACTGCTATCGATGCCTTTCGTCAGCAACTGGAAGCGCCGGTGGAGTTCGACGGTCTGGTGATCCCCATGAAAGTCTTCTTTGCTCATTTAAGTTGCCCGTCAGACGGAGATACCACCGAAGAAGTCTTCAGGAAAATTAATATCCTGTCGGATGAAAGCAAGCAACATGATCACTGGCTCATTGCATTTAAAGAAGAAATGCAAACCAAGTATCTGCGCCGGCTTACTATTATCACCGAACTGAAAAAAGTGCTTACCGGCGACCAGGCAGAGCTGTCCATGGTTTATCAACCCAAAGTCCACTTACAAACTAACCGGGTGTGCAGCGTGGAAGCACTCATCCGCTGGAACAGTGCAAGTTTGGGATTTGTGCCACCGGATGAATTTATCGGCATTGCCGAACAGGCTGGTCTGATCGAGCAGGTGACCACCTGGGTACTGGACCGCACTTTAGACGACCTTGCGGGATTCCGGCAGCAGGGCTATGTTTTTTCTGTGGCGATTAATTTATCCACTCAGGATATTCAGCGCCCTGAGTTGATGCAGAGTCTGGCTGAAAAGATTGCCGCTAAAGGGCTTACTCCTTCTGATGTGGAACTGGAAATTACAGAAAGTGATTTAGTGGAAGATGCGGCGCTGGCAATCAGGAATCTGAATACACTTAAAGCCATGGGCTTTCATTTTGCTATTGATGATTTCGGCACGGGATATTCGTCACTGGCTTATTTAAAAACCTTACCGGTGCAGACCATCAAAATTGATAAGAGCTTCGTGCTCAAACTGGCCAGCGACGACAGCGATCAGCAAATTGTGCGTACCGTGCTGAATCTGGCAGCGGTTTTTCATCTTTGTGTGGTGGCAGAAGGGGTAGAGGATGAACGCTCATGGCAAATTTTAAAAGACGGTGGCTGTGACATTGCACAGGGCTACTTCATCAGCCGGCCACTGACTGTACCCGCTATGTACGAATGGCTGGGTTCCACGCACTACGGTATACGACGAACGGAGACAACATGACATTGCTGCAACGGGTTTGTGTTTTGTTATTGAGTGTGTCACTGCCGGCGCTGGCCGGTTCCGGCAAACTCACCGGTACTGCCGGTCTGAATCAGGTTGAGGGCAGCGGCGGGGGCGGTATTGTGCCCTGGGCCACCTTGTCCGGCTACGACACCGACAGCGAAGTGTCAGTCAATGCCTTTCTCACCCGCGTGAATCTGGACGATTACCGTTTACAGGTTGCCGGCGCCAGTGTGTCACTGTATGACCGCGCTGAGTTATCTGTTGCCAGACAAACCTTCGACCTGACCACCATCGGCGGAGATATTTCGCAGAACATCTACGGCGCAAAAGTCAGGCTGTGGGGTGATGTGGTGTATTCTGATTTACCGCAAATCAGTGCCGGTGTGCAGTTCAAAGAATTGCAGGATGATGCTATTGCCTACGCCCTCGGCAGTGCTGACAACACTGGTACCGACTTTTATGTGTCGGCTACTAAAGTGCACCTTGGCGCAGTGGCAGGTTATAACCTGGTGTGGAATCTCACCGCCAGAATGACAAATGCGAACCAGATGGGGTTGCTGGGCTTCGGTCACACAGCGGATGATGACTATGAAGTGATGATGGAAGGTTCGGTAGGGGTTCTGCTTAACCGCCATGTTGCTGTGGGGGCCGAATACCGGCAGAAACCAGATAACCTGGGATTGGGAGAAGAAGACTGGTGGGACGTATTCGTTACCTATATTCCTTCTGAATCTTTCAATGTCACCCTGGCGTGGGCAGAACTTGGCAGTATCGCCGGCGCACCGGATCAGAATGGCATTTACTTATCTCTCGGAGGCCAGTTATGGTGAAGTTGCTAACCGGTATTTTTACCCTGCTGCTTTTAAACGGGTGCGCCAGTCACAATCAGACACTGTATTCAGAGCTTGGCGGAAAACAGAAAGTTGAGGAGATTGTAAATAACTTCGTGACAGAGATTGAGTATGACCCCGTTATCCTTCCTTATTTTGAAGGCAGTGATATTGACCGCTTCCGCGCCAAACTGGAGGAGCAGATTTGTATGGTCAGCGGCGGTGGTTGCAGTTACACCGGTGACACCATGGAGCAGGTTCATGCCGGTATGAACATTACCGAAACCCATTTCAATCACACCGTCGATTTGCTGATTAACGCCATGGACAAATCCGGCGTCCCTCACCCCCTGCAAAACCGTCTGCTGGCTGAACTGGCAAAGATGCGGGGTCAGATGCTGTACCGCTGAGTTGTAAACCCGGCGCCACACCGTTTATCAGTGAGTGCCGGTTTCGTCGCACCCGGATGATGAAAATACTATACACTGCCTGCTATTGAAGATAATGGCAGGAGCACCGGCTTTGACCGCCACACCGATACAACCCGAAGATACTGAACGTTTCCGTCAGGCCCGCCTGTCACGGGACAGCCGCTTTGACGGCCAGTTTTTCGTTGCGGTGAAATCCACCGGTATTTTCTGCCGTCCGGTATGTCCCGCGCGGCTGCCTAAAGAAGAAAATGTGGATTACTATTACCACGCCGCACAGGCAATGCACGCCGGATTCCGCCCCTGTTTACGCTGCCGCCCCGACAGTGCGCCTTTATCGGGTGCATGGAATGGTGTGAATACGACCGTAAAACGTGCAGAAACCCTGTTGAGTGCCATTCCCCCGCAACCGGTTACGACAATTGCTGAACGGCTGGGTATTTCAGAGCGTTACCTGCGCAAACTCATCAGTTCACGGCTTGGCATGCCACCGGCACAGTGGCAGAAATATCAGCAACTACTGTTCGCTAAACGGCTGTTACAGCAGTCTGATATGTCTGTGGAGTCTGTTGCCGCTGCCGCCGGTTTTGGTTCTGCCAGACGCTTGCAGGCTGCTATGAAGCAAACCTGGTCTATGTCACCCGGCCAGATACGGGGAAGCAAAGCGTCAGGCCGGGATGTCACGCCGGTAATCAAGGTTATGTTGTATTATCGTCCGCCTTACAACTGGGAGCATGTTCAGCATTTTCTTTCCGGCCGTGCTATAGGCGGTACAGAATCGGTGACTGATAATACTTACCGGCGGGTATTCAGCGGCCCTGATGGCAAAGGAACCGTGGTGGCAGAGCATCAGCCGCAACGCTCTGCCTTTGCAGTTACGCTGGTCACTGATTTTCTGCAGGGAGCCAGAGCCGTTCTGGATAACCTCAGCCGGGTGCTGGATTTACATGCCGACCCGCATTTAATCAATCAGGCACTGATTGCGGCAGGGATCCCTTCCTGCGACATTGTTCAGGGGTTACGGCTGCCCGGCGTGTGGAGTGAGTTCGAAGCAGGTTGCCGTGCGGTTTTAGGGCAGCAGGTATCGGTTAAAGCGGCAGTCAACAACGTGGCGCTACTGGTGAACGAGCTTGGAGAGACTGCCGGAGAAGGCATAGCATTTCCTTTACCGCAAGCGGTAGCCAGTAGCGAGCTTGCTTTTTTGCGGATGCCCGGTGCCCGAAAGCAGGCGCTGCGAAACCTGGCCGGCTTTTATGCTCAGGAGGACCGCTTAACCGGCGCTCAGGGTGACAAGGAAAGTACTTTACTGGCATTGAAAGGGATTGGTCCCTGGACCATTGACTATTTGATGATGCGGGGCGTAAGTGATCCCGACCGGTACCTGAGCGGTGATCTGATTGTCCGTAAGGTGGCAGACAAGCTCAATCCCGAACCGCAAAAAGCAGCGCCCTGGTGCAGCTACCTGACGTTACAACTTTGGCACATGGCCGATCAGCTAAAACAGGAAAAACCGGATGTATAATGAAACCCGCATGTATAACGAAACAACAAACAGCCCTTGCGGAGTGGTAGAGGTTACAGCCTGCGAAAAGGGGATAACCGCTATCCGCTTCACAGAGTCTGACGACATCGCAGAAACACCCTCTGCACTGACATCGCAGGCTTGTGCCCAGTTACAGGAATACTTTGCCGGTAAACGGACAACCTTTGATTTACCCCTTGCCGCAGCCGGTACCACTTTTCAGCAACAAGTCTGGCAGGCATTACTCAACATTCCCTATGGCAAAACCTGCAGCTACGGTGATATTGCCAGAGCAATCGGAAATCCCAAAGGTGTGAGAGCTGTGGGACTGGCCAATGGCAAAAACCCGCTGGCCATCGTTGTGCCCTGCCATCGTGTGATAGGTGCTAACGGTAAACTTACCGGCTATGCCGGCGGACTGAACAGAAAACAACAACTATTAGCTTTAGAAGGAGCGCTGTAACGCATGTCAGCCAGAGATACGTTCGCCCTGGTAATACTGGGGGCGATTTGGGGTGGTTCATTTATCTTTATGCGGGTGGCTGCACCTGAGTTCGGTGTATTTGCGCTGGTGGAAGTCAGAACCGTAATGGCAACGCTGATCATGTTACCGTTTTTGCTGGCCGCAGGAGGATGGCGGGATATCCGGGCTCACGGCTGGAAAATTGCTTTTATCGGCTTAACCAATACGGCAATACCCTTCGTGCTGTTCAACTATAGCAGCCTGTATCTGGAAGCCGGAATCAATGCCATTTTGAATGCCACTGCGCCTATGTTCGGTGCTCTGGTGGCACTGCTGTGGCTGGGAGATAAATTGCGCCTGTCTTCTCTGGCCGGACTGCTCACCGGATTTATCGGCGTGGTGGTATTGAGCGCACATAAAACCGGTAGCGGTGACGTAAGTATTGTGCCAATTCTGGCCGCCTGTTCCGCTACTGCCTGCTACGGTGTGGCAGCCTGCGCCATGAAAAAATGGTTAAGCGGTGTGCGTCCCCTGGTCGTTGCCACCGGCAGTCAGATATGGGCATCCCTCTTCCTGCTTCCGTTTTCCCTGGCAACTCTGCCCGAAGCCATGCCATCTGCCATTGCCTGGGTGAATGCGCTGGCGCTGGCAGCAGGCGGTACCGGCATCGCTTACCTGCTGTATTTCCATCTCATCGCCAGTGCCGGTCCGGCCAAAGCCATATCTGTCGGCTATCTGGTCCCTTTATTCGGCATCATCTGGGGAATATTATTCCTCAACGAAACCCTTTCCCTACAAACGATGACAGGTGGTGTGCTTATACTATTCGGGGTTGCGTTGACTACCGGTGTGGCAGGACGGCTGGTCCGGAACGGGAAAAAGCAGACTGCGGCAGAACGCCCCTGAACGGGGCGTTTCTTATTTAACTGATTAACTGCTTACACACACGGTTACTGCCGTCGCGCCGGGCCTGATACAAGGCATCTTCTGCGTTGGCTGTTAATTCGTTCAGCGGCTTACTGGATGCCGAGAAGGACACGCCAAATGAACCGGTCAGCTGAATTTGCGGTTGCATGTCGCTGGTGTCCATACTGGCAATGCCCGAACGTAAGGATTCAGCAATATCCATGGCTTCGTGGGGACCGGTTTCCGGTAGCAGTATTATAAACTCTTCGCTGCTCCAGCGGCCCAGAATATCTTTTGTGCGGATACTGGTCAGCAGATGGCCTGACACTTTGTCCAGCACCTCATCACCGGTATTACGGCCGTAGGTATCGTTGATTGTCGGGAAGTTATCCACGCCCACTATAATGACGCTGACAGACGAGTGATTGTCGAGGAGGGTACGGTACTCCGCCTCCATTTTCTGGCGATCCGGCAGGCGCTGGGTGTTACGAATGACCATATCCGGCTGCATGTCTTTGCGGAAATAATACAGCAGGTGATAAATCATCAAAAACAGTGAGAACACCACAACCAGCAGAGTCACTACGCTGATGACAAACGCTTGTGAAATATCCGCCTGGCGTTTATTCAGCGGGCTCAGCAGGAACACGGTCCAGTTGAACTGGTTGAGTTTTACCTCTGCAATCAGATACTCTTGCTGATTGATTGTCACCAGCCGGTTATTCAATGCACGCTGATCTTTTACATCAACAGGCAGACTGGCGTACCAGGTCAGTTCATTCAGGTTGGTAAAATCGGAATATTCAGCCATCAGGTTGGCATCTGACGACAACATGATATCGCCTTTTTCATCCACAAACAGAAAGTCGTAGCCATACTGCTGTTTGTAGGAATCGAAGATGCTGACGAAGCTCTTCAGGCTTTTCCCTACACCGAAGAAGCCGAGAAATTCTTTCTTCTCGTTATAAATTTTAATATCGATATAAAAATGGGTGTCTTCCCACTTACCGATATCCGCCACACGGTCTTCCGGACGTTCTTTGTATTTGAAATACCAGCTTACTTCACCTTTCACCAGAGGAATGGTGGAGCCGTCTGAGTTGTACTGCATGCGGGCTTTTTCGCTGGCGATAAAGAAGTACAGGCCGAACTCTTCCTCAAGGCGGGAGAGCGCTGTGAAAATGTCTTCTTCGTTCACCTGATCTTTATCCATCAGTTCTACCAGTTCACGTGAATGGCCCAGAGCCTCAGACACATGAAGGGGTTTAAGTAACTGATTAACGATAAGAGAAATTGCGGGCGACAACGATTGCTGTTGCGCACGGCTTTGTTCCGCCACAATTTTATTTACACTGAAGTGAACGAGCGTCACGATGGCTATCACCACCACTGCAAATAACAGTAAAATACTGCGGTGAAGTGTCCTGAACGTTTTCACAGACTACCTGCTCTCCCTGGCCTGTTTCTGTATAGATAGATGACTAAGATATGAGCGCGCAGTATACCTTTTCACCAATGAAACTACTACCCGGATTCGTCGATTCCGAGCTGCCCGATACTAAAGAATAACGCTTCCCCTGCGAAAATAACTGACGATGTCGCTGACTTGTCACCAGCATGTGGTTACACTAGAGCGTCAATTTTTATGTGCAGCATTGTTTTAAGGATAATCCATGGCTTTTTCTGTAGTCGTCCTCGCCGCCGGTAAAGGCACCCGTATGAAGTCCTCATTACCTAAAGTCCTCCATCCTGTCGGTGGGATCCCGATGGTTCAGCGTATAATCAATACCGTCGAGGCGCTTAATGCCAGTGCTGTGCATCTGGTTTACGGACATGGCGGCGATCAGCTTCAGGCAGCGGTAACGGGAAACAATCTGAACTGGTGCCTGCAGGCAGAACAACTGGGCACAGGACATGCGGTTCAGCAGGCTGTGCCTTATATCAAAGACGACGAAGATGTGCTGGTGCTGGTAGGTGATGCGCCATTAATTCAGAAAGCGACGCTGGAGCGGCTGGCTGCGGTGAAAGCAGAATGCGATCTTGCTTTGCTGACCGTTGAACTCGACGATCCTACTGGTATGGGGCGTATTGTTCGCGAGAACAACAACATCACTGCGATAGTTGAGCACAAAGATGCCACTGATGCCCAGCGTGAAATTAAAGAAATCAATACCGGCATGATGATGATGGCTGGCAGTGATTTAAAACGCTGGCTGGGTAATCTGAGCAACAACAATGCTCAGGGCGAATATTATCTTACAGACGTTATTGCCATGGCGGCAGCGGAAGGCAAACTAATTCAGTCAGCCCAACCGGATGCTGTTGAAGAAGTGGAAGGCGTAAATAACCGTGTACAGCTGGCAGCTCTGGAAAGAGCCTTACAGGCCCGTCAGGCACATGCGCTGATGATGGATGGTGTGACGCTGGCGGATCCTGCCCGTGTCGATATTCGCGGCGAAGTGATTACCGGCAATGATGTGGCGGTAGACGTTAACGTAATTTTCGAAGGCAAGGTAACGCTTGGCAGCAACGTAAAAATCGGTGCGAATTGTATTTTACGGAATTGTTCGGTAGCTGACGGTGCGGTAATTGAAGCCAATTCAATCATTGAAGAAGCGGAAGTAGGCGAGCATTGTACTGTAGGGCCTTTCGGCCGTTTACGCCCGGGCGCAGTGATGAAAGCTAACGCCAAAGTAGGTAACTTTGTGGAAATGAAGAAAGCCGTGTTAGGAGAAGGTGCGAAAGCTAATCACCTGACTTACCTTGGCGATGCTGAAGTGGGGGCCGGTGCGAATATCGGTGCAGGTACGATTACCTGTAACTACGACGGGGTAAATAAATCTAAAACGATCATCGGTGAAAATGCTTTTATCGGGTCTAATTCAGCGCTGGTGGCGCCGGTTACGATTGGCGAGGGAGCAACGGTAGGTGCCGGTTCAACCATCACGTCAAACGTAGAAGACAAAGCGCTGGCAATTGCACGCAGCAAGCAACGTGTGATTGCCAACTGGCCCAGACCGGTCAAAAAGTAAGTGCTTACTTTTTAGCCTGTCCTATTCTGTGGCAGGCTAAATCCAGCCCTGCTCAAGGGCTTTCAGGACAGCGCGGGTACGGTCTGGCACGTTGAGCTTGGACAAAATGGACGACATCTGATTCTTTACCGTGCCCAATGATTTAAATGTCACCTCAGCAATTTCCTGATTAGACAATCCCGCAGCAACCAGCCTCAGTACCTCTGTTTCTTTGTCTGATAACGGTTCGGCATCCTGTGAAAGCTCTGAATTCTGTTTGCCAGCCTGCAACTGAGTAAGTAATGTGTGAGATAACGAGGGCTGAAAGAGGTTGCCGCCTGCAGCCAGCCGTTCAATGGCGTCTACCAGTACATCCAGTGACACATCTTTCAGTAAATAGCCTTTAGCACCATTTTTCAGTGCCCGGATCACGGTTTGATGGTCATCGAATGTGGTCAGCATCAGAACCGGTGGCATGTCCGGCAATCCGGCCATTGCTTCCAGGGTACTCACGCCGTCCATTTTTGGCATTCTGATGTCCATTAAAATAACATCCGGCTTTTCCCCCCGGTTGAGGAGCTCAAGTACTTCTTCGCCGTTGGCGGCGTTTGCAATTACCTTAATGTGGTCGGTAAGGCTAAGAAGACTGTTTATTCCCTGACGAACCAGGATCTGATCATCTGCCAGCATGACACGAATCATTTTGCATCTCCCGGCAATGACAGTTTTACCTCGAAGCCGTGTTCAGAACTGTTAAATGCGATGTTTCCGCCGACAGAGACTGCCCGTTCTTTCATTCCTTTCATCCCGTTTCCGGCAACCGGTGCGCTGCTGCCGGTACCATTGTCACATATGGTCAGCTCCAGCCCTGCCTGTTTTCCGGTGTCAGCTGTCACCGTGATATGTGAGGCTCTGCCATGCCTGAGGCTGTTGGTAACGGCCTCCTGCGCAATTCTGAAAACCGGTTCAATCAGAGGTGCAGGTAACGCCGGTGCATGGCCTGTGTTTACTGTTACCGTGTAGCGTTCTGTAGAGGTTGCCAGCAGTGATAAAGCTGCATGGAGGGACAGAAAGGTGTCTGTGCGGATATCTGAAACCGCCTGGCGTACATCACTCAATAATTCCGCGGCGATGGTTCTGCACTGACCAATCACCGGTTTGAGTTCAGGGCAAGATTTATGCTCTGCAACCTGTAAATGAATTGCCAGTGCCGTCAGGTGATGCCCGGCCACATCGTGTAAGTCGCGGGCAATGCGGGTACGCTCTGCTTCCTTCACCGACAAGGCCAGTAATGATTGAGTTGCCTGCAGCTCGCGGTTCAGTGATTCAGCCTCTTCTTTTGCACGCAGTGCCTGCTTTCTCGAATCCGTCATCAGCATGGCAAACAGATTAAATGACCAGAACAGAATAGCGGTCAGCCAGCCCTGAGATTGTTCCCACACGATGGTCAGACTCAGTGCCTGCGGTACCGCCATGAAAGGGGACAGATACAGTGCCGTTCTGATCGGGAGTATCAATACCAGCAGGGAAGACAGCAGCACCAGATAAATCCCTGAAAAACCAAACGGCGAAACGAGACAAATACATACATAAAGCAGGTACAGGCAAGTGAGCAGTAAACCGAAACGACGGCCGTCAGCTGCATCCGGAACGGTTGCCATGAAAAGGATTGCACCGAAAAGCAGTTGCAGCGTGAGCAACGGCCACTGAATGGCAGCATCGCCGGTGAACACATGAACATGGCTGAGCAAGGTTACCAGTGCCCAGGTTGCCAGTGCGAAAGCCTGTAAAGTGGAAAAAGAAAATATGCGGTTCATTACATTACTATTCCCTTTTTCCACTTCCGGCTCAATAGGCCGGAAGTCACTTTTGACAACGTGACTTCCGGCACTACCGGCAAAACCAGAGAGAAGGAACAATGGTTGTGTCTTCATTAAAGGGAAGGAGAACACCATGACTGAGCTGATGCTAACACTCTACCGGACAATCATTATTTGCCATATTGCGGCCGGTGCCGTATCACTAATATTGTTCTGGGTACCTGTAGTCAGTAAAAAAGGAAGCCGCCTGCACATACAGGCGGGAAAAGGCTATGTATGGTTCCTGTACTTTCTTACCGCCACAGGATTCATTTCATCCTTAATGGTTATTACTGATCCGCAACTATTTAAACCGGGTCACTTTGCCCGTACTGACGATGTAGCAGGGATGACAGAGGCCGTCAGACGGTTCTGGTTGTTTCTGATTTATTTGTGCTTACTGGTACTGACTAACGTGCGTCACGCTGTAATGGTGCTGAAAGCAGGTAAAGAGACACGTAAGTTACTGACCAACGGGCACGTAATACTGCCGGTAACACTGACACTGGCCAGTTTCTGGCTGTTTTACAGTGGTATGGTTGCAGATATGATCCTGTTTAAAATTTTTGCCTGCATCGGCGGGTTCAGCGGGATCAGAACCGTACTTTATTGCCTTTCCCACCAGGCTGAGCGCCGTGACTGGATGAAACAGCATATCAGTCACATGCTGGGTTCAGGTATCGGTATTTACACTGCATTCCTGGCTTTTGGTGGACGGGCATTACTGGACGTGCTGGCTCAATGGCAGGTGGTGTTCTGGGTATTACCGTCCGTGGTGGGAACTTTCGGTATAGTTTACGCCGTACGACGGTTCACCGGGAAATCTGCCCGCCGGTCTGTGCAACAATAGCCGGCGCATCATGCACCGGCAGTCAGCCGTAAAGCGGTTCAGCTTATTCCAAAGTAGCCAACGTATTCGACATTTCCTCGTGAATGTCAGTACGCATTTTGGCAAGACGGATAGCGTAATCCCGCAGATAAATATCCCGTTCCGTTTCCGGTTTCCATTCCGGGACGGGAGCCGGCTTTCCGTTTTCATCGACGGCCACCATAATCACAATACAGTGTGTCGTCTTCGCGTTATCCTGCTCTTTGGGATCTCTGGCACTGACATCAATGGAAAGGTGCATTGACGTGGTGCCGGTATAGATAATCTTCGCTGTCACTTCTACCAGGCTGCCTACAAGGATAGGTTTTACAAACCGGATCCCGCCGACATAAGCAGTAATACAGTATTTTCCACTCCAGCCTGCCGCGCAGGCGTAGGCCGCAAGGTCAATCCAGCGCATAACTGCGCCACCGTGTACTTTTCCGCCAAAATTCTGATCACCCGGTTCTGCCAGAAAACGCAAGGTTACTTCTCTGCTGCTTGCCATCTACTTCTCCTCAGGACGGTATCAATCCGTCTGCCTGTTCTTTTCTATTTATTAGCTTTTTACTATTGCCTTGTTTTTCAACGCTTGTCATCATTTTTTGTTACGTAACTACGGTGTTTATCGATGAAACGCTGTTTACTGTTACCGCCAGCGGGCATTGTGCTTTGTGGCTTCGGGCTGATTAAGGTAAGGTGCTTCCACTGACAGATTCACAGGACTTTTCATGATCCGCACTCTTCTGGTGGGCTTCGGTTTTTCCGCCACTACATTTCATCTCCCTTTTTTAAATCAGTTATCTGAATTTACCGTAAGCGGCGTAGTGTCATCCCGACCTGACGACGTCACTGCCGTGTTACCGGGCGTACCGGTGTATGCCTCAATGGGAAAGGCGTTCGCTGATCAGCGCTTTGACCTGGCTGTTATCACTACTCCGAATACCTATCACGAAGTGCAAAGCCGGCAGGCGCTGATGAACGACTGCCATGTGCTGGTGGAAAAGCCCTTTACCTTATCCGGTGATGAGGCAGAAGCACTGGTTGCACTGGCAGCGCAGAAACAGAAAAAACTCTGCGTATTTCATAACCGCCGTTTTGACGGTGACTTTCTTACGCTGAAAAAACTGATCAGCGACGGCAGTGTGGGCGACGTTAAGCGCCTGGTTTCCCGGTTTGACCGGTTCCGCCCGCAACCACGGGACCGCTGGCGGGAAAACGCCGGTCCGGGTGCAGGCATCTTCTGGGACTTAGGTCCGCATCTTATCGACCAGGCGTTGCAACTGTTCGGTGTGCCGGAACAGATCCACGGTGTTGTTCAGATTGCCCGTGAAGGTGGACAAAGTGACGACAGCTTCGACCTCACTCTGTTTTACAACAATCTGACAGTACAACTGGGCAGTTCGCCATTTCAGGCCAACCGTACCTTGCGCTTTGAATTACAGGGTACGGAAGGAAGTTTCCGGAAATTCGGGCTGGATCCTCAGGAAGATCAGTTAAAGCAAGGGCTCACTTTCGATAACGGGCAATGGGCCCGTGAGCCGGAAGAGGCCTTCGGTGAACTGGCTACGGCGCAGGGAGCGAATATTGTTCCTACACTCGCCGGTGAATATGTCACCTTCTACCGCCAGCTGGGTGAAGCTGTCAGTAACGGTGCCGCATTGCCCGCAGACGGGGAGACGGTCATACCGGTGATCAAACTTATCGAACTGGCCATCGAAAGTGCGGAAACGGGCAAAGTCATGCCTGTATACGTAAATATGAAAGGAAATAACTAAAATATCTTGCAAATCGAAACCTTAACTGCTTTATTAGTTTCAAGTCGTAATTTATAAGTTTCGAAATGCAAAAGCGAAATACCCGCCAACGACGCGATGAAATCGTTGAATGGGTGAATCAGGCCGGCCATGTCCATGTGGATGAGATGGCCACCAGATTCAATACCTCACAGGTGACTATCCGTAAAGATCTTGCCGTGCTTGCCGGCGGGAAGCGAGTGCTGCGTGAATTTGGCGGTGCTGCGCCTTTTCCGTCTTCCGGGGCGGATAAAGGATCTGACAGCGAAACCTCAGCCACACCGGCTTCAGCGAAAACAGCCATTGGTCTTAAAGCTGCGTCGCTCGTGACAGACGGCGCGAAAGTGATCCTCGACAGCGGTAACACCACCGCTTCTGTCGTGCCTTTTCTTAACCACAAAAAGCTGGTTGTCATGACCAATTCTTTGCGTGCTGCCAACGCATTAACGATCGCAGATAACGAACCCACCGTACTCATGACCGGCGGAACGTGGGATGCACACTCGCAGGCGTTTCAGGGCAACATGGCGGAGAAAATGATCAGTGCCTACAGCTTTGATTTGGCCTTCATCGGTGCGTCCGGGCTGGATGTCGAAAGAGGCAGTACCACGTTTAACGAACTGACCGGGCTTTCCAAAGCCATGGCCGGTGTTGCGGCAAAAGTCGTGGTACTGGCTGAGTCAGAGAAATTTACCTTCCGCATGCCTAACCTTGAACTGGCGTGGGAAGACATTGATGTACTCATAACTGATGAACACATCAGCGAACCAATTAAACAACAAATTGAACAGCAGGGCGTCACCGTAATGATTGCCCCGGCAAACGGAGAATAACCATGTGTGGAATAGTCGGCGCTGTAGCAGAGCGTAATGTAGTCGAAATCTTACTGGAAGGCTTAAAGCGCCTTGAGTACCGTGGTTATGATTCCGCCGGTGTGGCGTTATTACAATCAGGCGGTGAACTTACCCGCATCCGTCGTACCGGTAAGGTACAGGAACTGGCAGATGCTGTGGCGAACGGTGAAGCGTTGGGTTCTACCGGTATCGCGCATACCCGCTGGGCAACCCATGGCGGCGTAACTGAACGTAACGCGCACCCCCATTGCTCCGGTGAGCGTATCTCCGTTGTACACAACGGCATCATTGAAAACTACGAAGCCTTGCGTGAATCACTGAGAGCTCAAGGTTATACCTTCACCAGTGACACAGACACAGAAACCATTGCACACACGGTACATGCTGAAATGCAAAAAGGCGTGAGCCTGCTTGAAGCAGTACAAAACAGTGTGAAGCAGTTCCACGGTGCTTACGGTACGGTAATTATGGACAGTGAAGACCCGTCACGGGTAGTTGTGGCACGCTCCGGCAGCCCGCTGGTGATTGGTCTTGGCCTGGGCGAGAACTTTATTGCCTCAGACCAGATGGCGCTGCTGCCGGTGACTCGCCGCTTTATCTTCCTTGAGGAAGGTGATGTCGCTGAAATTACCCGTCGGGAAGTTAGCATTTTTGACGTTAACGGCATTCCGGTTGAGCGTGAAGTCATTGAATCTAACATCGAACACGATGCAGGTGATAAAGCGGGTTACCGTCATTACATGCTCAAAGAGATCCATGAGCAGCCAACGGTTGTGCGTAACACGCTGCAACAGCGGGTGGACGAAAAAGGACTGTTACCGGACATTTTCGGCAACGGTGCCGATGAGATTTTCTCAAAGGTTAAACACGTTCAGATCATCGCCTGTGGTACCAGTTACCATGCCGGTATGACTGCCCGCTACTGGCTGGAACAGTACGCGAATGTATCCTGTGGTATCGAAATCGCTTCTGAATTCCGTTATCGCAAATCAGTAGTACATGAAAACAGCCTGCTGGTGACTATTTCCCAGTCCGGTGAAACAGCAGACACGCTGGCTGCTCTGCGTCTGGCTAAAGATCTCGGCTATATGGCCAGCCTGACCATTTGTAACGTACCCGGCTCATCGCTGGTACGGGAATCCGATCTTGCCTTTATGACCCGCGCAGGCGCAGAAATTGGCGTCGCCTCGACCAAGGCTTTCACGACTCAGCTTACTGCTTTTCTCATGCTCACACTGGCACTGGGTAAGCACAACGGCATGTCAGGCAAAGATCATGGCAGCATCGTAAGTGCCCTTCACAGTTTGCCAGCCAAGCTGGAAGAAACCCTGGCGATCACCAAAGGTATTGAAGATTTAGCGGAAGAGTTTGCCGACAAGAACCATTCATTATTCCTGGGACGTGGCGACCAGTATCCAATCGCAATGGAAGGCGCGTTGAAGCTGAAAGAGATTTCCTACATTCACGCCGAAGCCTACGCCTCAGGTGAACTGAAACACGGCCCGCTGGCACTGATTGACGAGGAAATGCCTGTCATCGTGGTAGCGCCTAACAATGAGCTGCTGGAAAAACTGAAATCCAACGTGGAAGAAGTACGTGCGCGCGGCGGCATCATGTATGTATTCGCTGATAAGGATGCACACTTTGCCAGCGACGAAACCATGCGGGTAATCAACGTTCCGCACTGCGAAGCCCCCATTGCACCTATCGTCTACACCCTGCCTTTGCAGCTGCTTTCTTACTATGTAGCACTGATCAAAGGCACCGACGTGGACCAGCCCCGTAACCTGGCGAAGTCGGTGACAGTGGAGTAGAGGATCAGGAAAATGCAAAAATCTCTAATTTAGACAAATATAGAAAATAGTTTTATATCCGGAAGCAGGTCTTGAATTGAAGACCTGCTTTTTTTACGGAAAAACAAAGTGAAATAGCTAGCTGTCCTCTAATACTAGTGAACTTTGCCGGCGTGAGTTTAGTTTTAGCTGTGTTTCATTGCCTTCCACGTATATACAAAGAGCTGATATTTGATCATTTCATTAACAGGATGTAGTCTAAAATTTAATCTATTTTGATTTGATGACAGTTGTTTATGACAAGGACGTTGATATGAACAAAGAACGATTCAGATATGCGACAACTTCTATTGAAAATAATATAAAAGTAAGGCTCAGAGATGAAGTTCTTACGTCAGAAAAGCCGATTGGCGGTTCGGTGCTCGAGCTACACGGGAATCAGGATAAAGAGCTTTATCAATACTTATTTGATGGCCATTCGAGATTTATTTACGAACAGAAGGGAGAGCGTCCTTCAATCATTGTAGGGCGAAAAGGAGCCGGAAAAACAACTTATTTGAATAATTTATCTTTTAAAAGTGGTGTGACAGCTCTACCTATCAGACAGTGGCAAGCTATTGGCGAAGTCCAGCAAATTATATCAAACCTGTTGGATAACGGCATTGATATAAGAGCTGAAAGAGCATCATATATCTGGCAATGGATCTTTCTCTCCGCCGTCATTCTAAAGTGTGGTGAAACCCTATTTTCCGATAAAACTCTTAAAGACTTCTACCAACTACTCCCAGTTAAAGAATTTAAAGACATTGGTATTTCTGCTGTTACTTCTTTTGCAAAGAATAAGCTTTCGAAGCTTGTAACGAATAATTTGGGCGCGGAACACGCAGAATTGTCGTCTGTAGCATGGTTACTGGAAGATAAAACACAGGCAATTGATGATTTAGAAATGAAGCTCTCGAATACTCTGGGAGAGCATAATCTGACAGCTATTATTCTCTTTGATAATGAAGAAGATGTCTTAGATGACATTAATATTGAGAACGCTCCAAACCTGCAGATTGCTAAGGCAATCGCGATTAAGGGTCTTCTAAATTTAGCTGGAAGGATAAATGAAGGCGCGATAAATGTGCAGCTTAGATACTGCATTCCTGCTGAACAGTTCTTCGCGTTTAAGGAGTTGGCAAAGAACCCCGTCAAAGATTTCGGTCGCTTACATTTACTACATTGGACTGTAGGGGAACTACTTTCTTTAGTTGCGCATCGCTTTTTACTTCACTTGCATGTTTGGAAAGACGAGAAGCCAATTCTGGGTGGTCCATACGACGAGTTAATACAGTTTCCAATTTACACCCGGAAGGGGGCTTTGGAATTTTTCGACAAAATTTTACCTACTAAAATAAAGAACGGCAGGGGTCTTGAAGAAAGTACTAAAGCTTATTTCTTAAGACACTTTCAAGTTCTGCCAAGACAAATTGTCGACGTATTTAACGAAATTCTAGCTATGTCGATAAGAAACAATAAATCTATTACTAACCTGGATGCACAGATTGTTCTCGGAGCGGTAAGACGTAAAGAAGCTCTGATGGCCGAAGAAATTATTGTCGCCTACAGTAAAATGTTTCCTGAAGCCTCCTCTATAAGGAAAAAGGTATTGCCTAATATTCCCCTGCTTTTTACGTATAAGGATTTACGAAAATTTTATGACAGCAGGGAGTTTCTAAACACCGGCAAGTCAGTTCTGCAGGGTATGAAAGGAGAAGTCGAAGTATCTCCTGACAGATTTGAGAGATGTTTATTAGAGACCGGAATTATAGGAAGAGTTATAAGTAAACCTTCAGGAAATGATATCGGCTATATAAACGCAGAGTTTGAGTACTCCATGCCCGGTAGTCTGGATTTGTGCGAGAATGATGAATTAGTCATTCATCCGGTATTTTCCGGGCAGAGGAAAGCAACAGCATGGGACGCTATCGGAAAAAACATCATAGGCGTTTATCCCCACGATGCAGATCCTGATTTATCCGCTGATAGAGAATTATTGCGGTGCTTTTTCGTGTAACTGGTTGCCTGATTAGTGCTTCTTACCCAGAGTATACCACCGACCTTTTCTCAGATTCATCAACCTGCAGGCTGAACACATCTGGTCTGGCGTAATGGCCGTTTACGTCGAAGTCGTAGCGGGCGCGTTTTAAATCTTCAAGGTCAATGTCTGCGGTGATGAGACCTTCTTCGTTTTTAAGTGGCCCTGCAAGAATGTCGCCCATGGGGCTGACAATAACACTGCCGCCGGCAATTAACGGGCGTTGTGCGTCCCAGTTTTCTACCTTGATGCCTAATGCGTCCGGAGACGGTTGCACCTGACAGGCACTGACCAGAAACATTCTGCCTTCGTGAGCGATATGGCGCATGGAACATTGCCAGATCTCCCGCTCGTCCACGGTGGGCGCACACCAGATATCGACACCTTTGCCATAAAGTGCCATACGAAGCAGGGGCATGTGATTTTCCCAGCAGATAGCACCGGATATCCGCCCGGCTGAGGTATTGATGGCGGGCAGGGTGGAGCCGTCTCCCTGTCCCCAAATCAGACGTTCAGTGCCGGTGGGCATGAGTTTGCGGTGCTTTGCTGCCAGGCCATCTTCCGGCGTGAAATACAGGGAGGAACAGTAAAGCGTCGAACCCTGCTTTTCGATAACGCCAATGACCAGGTTCGTATTCAGGCGCGCTGCCAAATCTGCCAGTTCACGGGTTTCCGGTCCCGGGACGGCGATGGCTTCATCAAAATACTGCTTAAAGGATTCTCTGCCTTCCGGTAAACGGTAGCCAAGACGGGTTCCGAAGATTTCTCCTTTAGGATAGCCACCCAGCAAAGCCTCGGGCATCACCACTAAATCGGTTTGTGCTTCTTCAATAGCGTTTTCAAAACTGAGGATGGCCTCCAATGTCGCCTGAGTGCCCTGTGGTTTAGTGCCAATTTGCAAAGCCGATATACGCTTTTTCATAGAATTCCTTTACGGTGTTGAACAGAGTTTCTGCCGGTTTGTGTGATATGAATCATAGTACGCCGCTTATCGGGAAGACATACACAGATGCTCAGCGCCATCGTAGATCAGATGAACTGAATGTGAATTTCCGGTTTTGAAAAGCGGCGGATAAGGTATTCTAGGCCTACGCAGGTTTTTCGCCTGTTGCGTGGCTTGTGAAAACGGCCTTGTTTTAACTATAGACACTATCGAAATATCAGCTTTTGAACGGAAAAAATAAAGTCGTCACACTACTTCGTCAACAACCATACTCGCGGGTAGCGCTGGCGCAGGCTACCGGTTTGGGTAAACCGGCGTTGACTAAAGTAACCAGAATGCTGGCTGAAGAGGGTCTTATTCGTGAGAACCCGGGCGCTGACACTGACTCCTCAGATCGTGCAGGCAGGCCGGCAACAGAGTTGGCACTGAATGAGGGACATTACTTCAGTGCTGCTATGTACGTTTCGATCGAAGGTGTAAGTGCTTACTTGCAAGATGTTTCAGGAAAAGTGCACCGTTCTTTGAATCAGCCATGGCAGGTATCATTCAAACAAGGAAACCTGTTTTCCCCGTCCGTATTCTCCGCAAAGCTGCAGGCGCTGGTTGGTTCACTTTGTGCCGGCCATGATATTGAAGTAAATGTACTTAAATCGGTATGTATTGCTACTCAGGGTAAAATAGCGCAGCACACCGGCATTATTTATCAGTCGCAATTGCTTGATGAACAAAACGTGCCGCTGGCATCCATGTTAAAAAATGCGCTGGGTGTGCCTGTACATTTGTATAACATTGCCTGGTGCTCGACATTCTGTTTCAACGTCTTTAATCAGTTTGAAGACAGCTATATAGCATTGCTTCTGGGTTATGGTCTGGGTACCGGTATTTGCATTGATGGCAGACTAATTGCCGGACCGGATGGTCTTGCTCCGGAAGTGAGCCATCTGACTTACGATAAGCATGGCCCTGTGTGCTATTGCGGCGCCCGCGGTTGTGCTGAGCAGTACGTCACCTACAACGCGATTTTCGGGCAGGCTGAACAGGCTGGTATTACGCTGGAAGGCGCAACGCCAGTTGAAAAGCTGCACCATATCAGTGAACTGCTCAATGTAGGCAATCCGGCCATGCTGGCCATCATTAATCAGGCAGGGGATGTCCTCGGGCACATTGCCGTGCAGCTAATGGCCATGCTTGATGTGCGGCACATCTACTTAAACGGTGAAACGGCCATTCTGCACGAGTACCTGGGGGCCGCCATCAAAGAAGCGCTTGAGCGTCATGGCAGTACCCAGGCCATTGCATCCCGCCTTTCAATTACTTACGAGCCGGATACTGACGTTGCCACGCGGGGCTTACTGGAATTGACCAACCGCAGCTTTTTAGTTTAGCTGCGGCCACGTTGCAGAATTATTATTCTCTGGTTTTAATGATGATTCGCCGGTAGCTGGTCAGTGCCGGTGTGCCGTTATCTGTTACTGCGAGAATAACGTGCGCTTCACCGCCGTTATCACAGGGTACCGGCGTATCGTGCCACATCTCTCTGCATGCTTTAGTCACGGTAACTTCGCTTTTGCTGCCGGTATTTTTCAGTGAAAGTGCCGCCAGCGCCGGGGTGCCCGGCATGCCGCTGTAGCCTGCTTCTTCATAATGGAACCAGTGCCAGGACAGTTTATTTCCGTCAGGATCTTCTGTGGCAGAAGCGTCCAGAACCAGCGTCTCCCCCTGTTTAACATCAGCGTAAATCACCTCTGTGCCTGTGTTTCCGTTAACCGAAACGATGGGATGGTGGTTTGCTTCCTCAAAGGGCTTGATAGTCCAGTCCATGCGGGCTGCAAAATCATGCTGAAACTGCTCACGCCAGCGCCAGATGGTCGCATGATCCGAGACTACAGTTTCACCGTCTTTGCCTGTAACCATATCGGCAGACGTGACACGGGGGAACCAGTCACCGCCCTGAGTCCAGATTGAATGTGTTTCTCCGTAGGGTTGACGGTAAACATAGCGTCCTCCCCAGCCGCCCCAGGACGGGCTGCGGAAACTGTTCAGTCCGTTAGCAGTTAATCCCAGAAAGGCCGGGGTGTCACCTTCCATAATGAATGCATATCTCAGGTAATGCTTGCCCAGCGGGCCTTTTTTACGGATATTTTCTTCCAGCCACTCATTCGATACGGTGGTGAAGTCAGCACCCTTGCCGTTTTGATAATATTCATCACCGGCGATGCCTGTCCAGGTGGCGTAAGCATATTCACCGCCGTCGGGAGACGAAGGCTTTACGATATAGCTGACATCAGGAAAGTGCTTGCGGATCCACGGCCCGGCATCATCCTGATCAGAAATAGAGTACACGCGAAGCTTCTTCTCAAATGCTTTAAGTTCAGCCTCTGAGCGGTTTGCCTTCACATCCATCAGTGCCTGCGCCAGCGTATTTGCGCCACCCCACACTGTTACCCAAACCGGTCGGGGATCGCTTTTATCGACGGCGGCTATCAGCGCTTCAGAACCCGGGGACGATTGGCCTTTGCCTGTACTGGCCATGCCGTAGCCCGGCTGACCCACATTCACCAGACTTTGCAGATATGCTGCTTCCGGCCAGCCGTCAGCATGTTTCATCAGGTTGCTGCGTACTTCGCCGTAAGCGGAAATAATACCGGCTATGGTGTCTGTTTCCCGCTTTTCTTTCTGCCAGGTAGAAGTAGTTGCAATCAGGCCTTCAAGGTCCAGTTCATTGGAATAGGTCAGCAGGCGCACCATGGACATCTGATCGTCCGGCTCGTTGCCCATATCAGTGAAAACAAACACTCTGGGCTTGCCGGTAAATTCATCCACCGGCGGCGGTGTGTTACTGAGTGCATGAGAGCTCGCAAAAACCAGCAGCGCCAGACTGCTTTTCGATACAACAGAAGTAAACCGTTTCAACGACAGGATCCTTATTCATCACAACACTGGAAATGTGATAAATAAGTTAATTTACTTAGTGAATTAATTCAATGAATAATATGAGCTAGTCAGTAAGAGTTGTCCTGAATTAGCTAAATATCCGGTCTCATCATATCTTCATCATTTCGTCACGTGGCAGTCACAGTTCCCGGACAGCATGGACTTTTACACTGACAAAGGAGACGGGTAATGGGATTGAATCTTTGGCAGATTTTACTGGTACTGCTCATCGTAGTACTACTGTTCGGTCGTGGCCGTATTCCTGCCTTGATGGGCGATATTGCCTCCGGTATCCGCAGTTTCAAACAGGGGTTGCAGGAGGAAGAACAAAGGCTGGATGTAACAGCACCTGCCGGTCAGACAGAGTCAGAATCCACGCAATCCAAACGTGGATCAGAGCAACCGGTGAAAGCCGGTCAACCCCATGCTTGATCTTAGCTGGACTGAGCTTTTTTTCGTGGGTGTGCTGGCCCTCATTATCATCGGCCCCAAAGATTTACCTGAGCTGTTTCAAATTATCGGACGCTTTACCGCAAAGCTGAAGCGCATGTACGCTGGCATGCAGGGCAGCATGAACCAGCTTACGAAAGAAGTGAATATTGTGAACGGCAAAGCGCAACCGGGTGACGAAAGCTGGAAAGCGTTTTTGCCTGAAGATATAAGAAATCTGCCGGCAGATTTTACTCCGGGCTCAATGTCTGCAGAGCAACATGCTGAGCGCCGGAACAAAATTGACGAGGCGCGCAAGCAGGCTGATGAAGCGCGTAAGGCGAAGGAGCAGCGCAATGAATGACGAACAGATCAATAAGTCCACTGCGCCTTTACTTACTCACCTTATTGAGCTTCGTACCCGCCTGCTTTACTGCCTGGCGTTTTTTATGGTGATGTTCGGCGCCGGCTACTATTTCTCTGCTGACATATACCATTTCCTGCAACAGCCATTGCTTCAGCAATTCGGTGAAGGCAGTGAACGGCGAATGATTTATACCGGCTTGCAGGAGGCATTCTTTACTTACCTGAAGCTGGCATTTTTTACTGCTCTGTTTTTCTCGGTGCCGCTTATTCTGATCCAGGTCTGGCGCTTTCTTGCTCCGGGTATGTATCAGCACGAAAGAAAAAGTTTTTTGCCGCTGTTTATTATGACCCCGGTTTTGTTTATTACCGGCGCTGCGCTTGCGTTTTATGTAGTGATGCCGATGGCATGGCAGTTTTTTATGAGTTTCGAAACCGCAGGCGGCAATGAGGCCATCAGAGTCGAACTGGAAGCAAAAGTCAGTGAATATCTGTCGCTGGTGATTAAGCTCATTCTGGCATTCGGACTGAGTTTTGAGCTACCTGTATTTCTGCTTATCCTGGCTAAAACCGGCATGGTAACGGCTGAAACACTAAGACACTACCGGCGCCACGCTATTGTGCTGATATTCCTTGTCGCTGCTTTTATTACACCACCTGATTTAATTTCCCAGATAGCACTGGGTACGCCCATCGTGTTGCTTTATGAAGTATCTGTTTACCTTGTTGCTATGACAGAGCGGCGGGCACAGGCGGCGCAGGAAGCTGCTGAAATATAAATTAAAAAAATCTGTCACGAACATGTAGCCTGCTCGTCAAGAAAATGGCGTCTGAGTGTCATTTTTGCTCCGTAGATTGGTTCCCGGCAAGACCGGATGTTGTCCCCTTTCAGAGGTCGGGGTTCCTACTTCTAAAACCAATCGAACAGGTGCAATAAAATGTCTAAAGAAACAACCGGGATGATTCTGTCCGAAGCGACGGTTAACCGTCGTGATTTTGTAAAAGGCGGTTCTGTTGTTGCTGCCAGTACAGCACTGGCATCACTGTCTGCCAAGGCTGCGACTCTGCCATTTTCTTCTTCTTACGGCCCACTGAGCATGAAAGCCTGTAAAGCAACAGGTCTGGAGTTGCTGGCTTTACCGGATGGCTTTGAATATACCTCTTACGGCTGGACAGGTCAGATCCAGTCTGACCGTAACCCGACACCAACCGACCATGACGGTATGGCAGTGGTTGCTGCAAAGCAAAATATCGTATGTCTGGTGCGTAACCATGAGTTAAGCGAGGGCGAAGGCCACAAGTGTGACCCTGTGGGCGGCCGTGGTATCTACAATCCGGCGCAATATGGCGGTACTACCAACCTGATGTTTGATGTAGTAAATGGTAAGTTCCTGTCTTCCTACAACAGCCTTGGCGGCACAATCCGTAACTGTGCTGGTGGCTCCACACCATGGGGTTCGTGGTTATCCTGTGAAGAGACCTTCCAGGTTGCTCAGGGCATTTATCACGGCTACATCTTCGAAGTTCCAGGTTTTGGTGTATCAGACGGTCAGCCAATCCGTGAGATGGGTCGCTTTACCCACGAAGCTGTGGCAGTGGACCCTGCAACAAGCTTTGTCTACATGACAGAAGACACGGGCACTTCGGCATTTTATAAATTCGAACCTGCAGGCCAGTGGGGTGATCTGAAATCAGGCGGTACGCTTTACGCAATGGTGCTGGATAACACACCACGTGTTGATCTGCGTGGCGGACTGGTTGAAGGCTCAACCTACAACGTAAGCTGGCAGGAAATCCCTGATCCGGACGCATTCAGTGAGTCCTGTTTCAGTCAGGCCAGTGACGCGGCCATCATTCTCCGCGGTGAAGGTTGCTGGTATGACGACGGTAAAATCTACTTCGTTTCTACTTCAGGTGGCGCAGCCGGTCTGGGACAAATTTTCTGTTTCGACCCCCGTCGTCAGCAACTCACGGTTGTTTTTGAATCTACCAGCACGTCAGAAGTCGATGGTCCTGACAATATTGCTGTCAGTCCCCGTGGCAGCATCCTGATGTGTGAAGACGGTGGCTCTGATCCCAAGCGTCTGGTGGGCTTAACACAAAGCGGCGAAACCTTCACGTTCTGTGAAAACCGCATGGAGCTGGATCAGGGTGATCTTGCTGTTATTGACAACATTTACCCCGGCGTTTCAGCCAACTTTACCGACAGCGTGGGTACCAGCACAGATGGTTCTGCCCGCCGCAGCTTTACCAGTCGTGAGTGGTGTGGTGCATGTTTCTATGGCCGCTGGTTATTCGTGAATATCCAGTCTCCGGGTGTCACGTTCGCGATTACCGGCCCGTGGGAAAACGGCGCACTGTAAACCGGAATAAGCATAAAAGTTTAATAAAACAACACGGGGCACATTGCTGCCCCTTTTCAGACTTTAAGGAATAAACATGAAAGCACTGGTATTTTTAGCATCAATGTTACTCGCTGTTCAGGCGAATGCAGCCATTATGAACCTGAGCATTCCGGGTACGGCAAGCGGCTCTCTGAGTGACGAAAGCGGTTGGTTAAACGGTGATACTTCAGCAATTGATTTTTACACGTTCGAATTATCTGCTGACACTGAACTGAGCTTCTCACTGGATACACTTCTTACATCAATGGGCATGAGCCTGTATTCCGGCGAACTGGCGACAGATCCCGGTTTCCTGTTTGACAATGCAGGTGACTTCTCTGATTTCTGGGGTAGCAGCTTAACGTATATCACTGGTACCGACGCTTTCGTACCTGCGGCAGGGACTAATGACCTCGATGCGGGATTACTTACAAGTGGCTGGTACACGCTGGCTGTAGGTGGGAATGAAGGTTTCAGCTTTGGTTCATTCAGTTACACGCTGAATGCAGACGCAGTGACCACCACTGTTTCAGAGCCGTCCACGTTTGTGGTTGCACTGATGATGCTGGCAGGATTGTGCTGGACACGCCGTCAAGGTCGCAACTAAACGCGGCTTTCAATAAATTCAATGGGGGCGCCCGGCGCCCTTTGTTTAATTAACACCCTGAAACATCAACAATAATTTCAGGTGGCTGGTAAGTGTTAACGAAAGTTTCGTAGGAAACATAGCAGGCCGTGGCAACCACTTCGTTATGCCCTACACCCTGGTTAATTTTACCGCGAACGGTGATGTAAATTTCACGGGTGAGATCGCCGCTGGCAGACTGGCCGTTGAAATTATCGGCCCAGGTAAAATCATCAGCACCAAAACTCATCAGCTCCATGATTTCCGGAATGCCGTCACTGTCACCGAAAGAAAGCGCCAGCGGATAGCCTTTATCAAAATAAACGCCGTCAAAATCAAAACCATTATTAAATCCGCCATTTCTTTTGGCGATGATGGCTTTAGTGTGAGCAATGTTCGCGGTGGATTTCAGTGCGCCGGCAAGGGTATTAATAACAGCAGCATTGGCTTCAGATGACAGGTTCACAAAGCGCGGCAATGCCGTGACCGATAATACGCCAAGCATAATGATGACGATGATCAGTTCAATAAGCGTGAATCCGGATTGTCTGGATACCTGATAACGCATTGGCCTGCCCGATTTCTTACCTGTTCAGTCGATAATTTAAATACACCGTAATACTACTTGTTTATGGTAGAGCAGAATCCGGCGTATAGGGTTATCTGTAAATATACCTATGCACGTTGCCTTTAAGCCGCTGAGACCAGGTTTTTCCAGCTAAGTGCTTCATGCTTATAACGGCATGCGTGCGGGAAATATAAGGATAACTTTATTTTTTGCACCTGGCGAAATCCGGCAATACAAGGTAGCCGGATTGAATCGTAAGTGGTAAGCGTTTACTTACTCAATCGAGAACTCATCAAATAATGTCACTTCAGAATCCAAATCACTAGGGTCAAACACATAGCTTTTCACTGTGCCCGTGCTGGTATCAAGGACAGAGAATACCGACAGCACATTGCTGGCAACAAAAGGCAAATTCGGATAGCTGTCATTTTCCATGCTCATGGGACTGAACTGCGTAGGGAAGCTCATTACACGCCCCTGTGGATCACCGTTAGGCGGATAATTTGTTTCTGACCAGCGCGGATTGGCTGAATAAACATCTTCCCAGAAATCAGCTGTAGCCGGACGCCGGTTTGCCGTGTAAGTGCCGGTGGTATCATCGTAATATGCACCATAGCTGTTACCCACATTAGAGCTTTCCAGGTAGTGCAGATCTTCTACCTGCGCGCGGTTCCACAAATGAGAATGGCCGATGTGCACCAGGTCTACACCGTTTTCAAGGAGCAGGGGTTCAATATCGTTCAGCCACACATCACCGGTAAGCGGATACTGGTAACGAATTTCCGTCGCGCTTTCCAGTGACGGCGCGATGGTGTCAGTCCATGTGGCCGGCTCAATAGGGAAGGTGTATTCAGCGACAGATTCACCTCCACTGCCATTGTCCTGTACAACCTGCAGCACCGGCTGTGCAAGCACCGGAACGGTGTTGTCACCCAGTCCGAAAACGCCCTGGTGCGCCATCACCACCTTGTACTTAGCATTTTGAAATGCTTCAGTCTGCATAACATCCGTCAGCCAGGTGTATTGCTCTGACTCAGCATCGAAACGCTCAAACAAAAATTCACCAAATCCCCACTGTGTCGGGTCGGTGTAGTTTTCTGCGTTTTCAACAAATTTGGTTTTGTTGTTCGGGGTAACACTCCACGAACGCCAGATACGGGAGACATTCATAGAAATCAGGAACACGTCTCCAAAAGATACCGCGAAGTATTCTTCGCCGCGGGGGCCATCATTGGGGAAGGAAAAGATATCCAGAAAGCTCATCTGGTTGTGAGAGTGATCGGCGATCCACTGTGCTTTAACCGTTTCATCGTCAGACGGGTTAACGTCGGCTTTAACCTGTTCATAGGCGACTTCTGCAAACCATGCCGGTTGAGGATCACCAAAGCCGCCGTTCAGAGAGTAGCTTTCTTCATCTGGCGTATAACGGCCCATGACCTCATGGTTGCCAATAGTACCGAACACCGGTGCATGCTGGAGAATTTCACCGCCATTGTAGGGAAAGCCAGGCATGTATTGCTGGTAGTGTCCCTGCAGGGCTGGGAAGAATGCAGGCGCATTGTCTTTGGCCTGATCGAACCATTCTGAAGCGCGGTCGGGTACATTCACAAAATCACCGGCAAAGAATACTGCGTCTGGCGTGCCAACGGTTTCCACTACCTTCTGATAGTTTGCGACAACGTTCTTTTTCGACTGCAAATCAGAAGTCAGCAGAATCATTAACGGCTGGCCCGCAACTGGTGCCGGAGCCAGGGTAAAGGTGTCACTGGTAAATGCAAAGCCGTCTTCGTCAGTACTGGACACCGAGTAATCTACCCGTTCTCCCTGCGTCAGCCCGGTCGCAGTGGCTTCATGGCGGTAAACGTCACGATACGTCACTGTTTCGAAGGTCTGATTGTCGATAGCAGAGCCAGAGTCTTCCATCATACGTTCCAGCTTCGTGGTGGTAACATCCGTGATGGTCTGGTCAGCATAGGTTAATGCATGTTCACTGCCTTCGAAATTGGTGAACCACACTACATTAACGCTGGAAGCAGTGGGTAATTGTAAAAACGGGTCTGTGAGCATTTTATGCTCAGGGTTCACGGGAACAGGCACTTCTACTTCAACGGGAACTTCAATTTCAACCGTTTCATCGTCATCACAAGCGGTAAGAGTAAGCAGGAGCCCGAGGGTGCCCGCGACGCGTAACTTCCACAACATGGATACATTCCTTTTGAACGAATTGAGAGAAAAATAGATGGAGTACTGCGCAAACCAGCGTTACAGGATTGAGTGACGTTAGTGAGATATTTTTATTACAGTGGCGTGATGTGTTTGGAATTTTTTATTCTTTGTGGCGGAAAATCTCTGATAAGCACGGTTTAAGATGATAGCTCCGTATCATGCAAATTCCGCTGCTTCCATTGAGAAGGTGCGCATCCTACTACACGGGTAAATGCCGCAGAAAATTTACTTGGATTGCTGTAACCAACCATACCTGCAACATGCGTCACACAATATCCCTGCAGCAGATACCTTTTGGCTTCCTGCATCTTATTCAGCAGAATATATTTGTATGGCGTTGTGCCGGTGCTTCTTTCGATTGCACGGGAGAATTGCCTGGTTCCCATTCCTAAAAGGCCGGCCAGTTCGTCTGTCTTAATTTCCTGTTCAATCTGCGTTTGAATGTAATCAGACAGACAGCTCAATTGCCGGCGACTTAGTCTTGATACCGGTTGTTGCTGTGTAAGGTTGTCAGAGAGGGCTGCAATACGTCGCAAGATAACGGATATGCCTTCTTGCAAAAATGATGTGCAAGGATCTTGCTGCTCAGCACATTCCCACATCGCCAGCGCTACCGTAAGGATTAATTCATCTTCAAGTACAGTAGATTGGTAGCAGTTATTTGCGGGCTGGCAAACATTACAAAACTTCTCAGTATCAATGGCAATGCCCAGCATATTGACATCAGGCGATGAGAATTCACCGTTTTCGTGAGGAGCAGTGATCAAAATACTCCTTTTCTTCCAACGCCACGATCGATTTCCATATTTGACGATACCACCATCAGACAAGCAAACCCCGATTTTGAGATGTCTTCCCGCAACCATTTTTCCTGCAGTTGCAGGGAAGTGTGAGCGAACGAGTACAGCGCTCTCACAGGCCAGACTCATTATAGCCGGTTGTGCAGTGCTACTTTTCAGGCTGTCGACAATAGGGTTTCCGTTATCCATCTGTTTCACCTGGTAAAAATAATAAAAATACCAAAATGGAGTGGTGGGACATTTTGGAGCGGTATTCATTCAGCGGGTTTTTAAACTACGTCACTTTGCAATCAGTAAGGGAATATCTTCAGTATGTTTGAAAAGAGACGGTTAACAAAAACGCTATATGTATCTTCTGGTCTCGGGCTGGCTTTCATTTCTGTCGCAGCGATGTCCAGCGAGTATGCAATATCTGCCAGTAAAGATGAACCTGAACGTATAGAAAAACAGCATAAAGACGCGGTGGGTTCTGATGGCGGAGATGCTATTGAGAAAATTGTCGTTAAGGGGACGAAGCGGGGGACGGAGCTGTTAAAAGCCGATGTTTCGGTAACGGTTATCAATTCAAAAATGATTGATGAAGCGAGAATACGTGATTTTACCCGGATAGATGAACTTGTTCCCAACGTGCAATTTAACGAGTCCGGGCAGACTGGCAGTATTTACATAACGATTCGCGGCGTTGAGTCCAATCCGTTTGTTGTTAACAGAGCCGCGGTGTACATAGATGGCATTCCTTTTCGTGAGCTAAGTAACTCAGTACTTAGTCAGGTTGACTCCATCGAGGTGCTTCGCGGTCCGCAAGGAACGCTTTACGGTGCAAATTCAGAGTCAGGTCTCATCTTAGTTACCACAAAAACACCTTCGGAAGTCATGGAGCAGAACTACCGGGTATCGGCTTCAAGTTACGCCTCTGGCCAGGGCTACGTGGGAACCGGATTCGCCGGCGGACCACTGAATCAAAACTCACTTAGTGGCTCCCTGGCGTTCAGTACATCGATGGAGGATGCCTACGTAAAGAATGCGGGAACGTCCACGGGCGAAAGCGGTGAAATTAAGGAGAACTTCGTTCAGGGTAAACTCCAATGGACGCCAACAGACGCACTTACCGTTAACGCTACGTCTTATTGGCTTGATGAAGATGCGCCGGGTCTGTTCGTACAGCAATATGTGCCGCTAAATATCAATCTGTACAATCAGTTGTATGCAGATACGATGAACGGCGGGCGCCAGATTGATAAGTGGACGGCGTTAGAAGATGCGCCCAAATATACCAATTCGGAAGAATTTGTTGCCGGTATGAGTGTGACCTACGAAACTGAAGTTGGCACTATTGATCTGGCGGCTTCTTATCGTACTCTGGAAGAAGACTCCAAAGGGCTGGATTTTGATCTTACTGCCACGCCGTATGTGTCCGGGCGTGAAGAGAAAAGTGAAGACTACAAAAACATAGAACTGCGCTACAGTTCGCCTGAAAATAGCGTGTTCGATTATATTGTTGGTGTTTCCTACTATGCGGAAAGCGAAGAAAACACCAAGTCGACATTTATGGGGAGTGGCGATCTTGATAGCTATCTGGCCGCTCCTCTACAGTACAAAGAAGGTGAAGACAAAAGTCTCTTTGGGTCATTGAACTGGTATGTAACTGATAAGCTTAAATTTGGCGCAGGGTTGCGTTACGAGCATGCAGAAAGATCTGCGGTACAAACCGCCGGCGCGCTGGATTTAGGTCTTGGAGCCATTACCTACTATCAGGATGCGGACCTTTCGAACACCTTTGAAAACTGGCTGCCACGCATCAGCGCTTTATACCAATTTAATCGCAACCTGTCTTTTCATGCGTCAGTTTCAAAGGGCTATATTCCGGGCGGATTCAACCTTACTGCCATACAGGACGATGTGGTAGATGACAGCATATTGTTTTATGACAGTGAAACGCTGCTCAGTAGAGAAGTCGGTTTCAAGTGGATGTCCGCAGACAGAAAGTGGCGCTCTTCCGGCGCACTATTTTTTATAGAATCAGATAACTGGCAGGAGATTCAGGTCGCTACCGACGCGAATGGTCGCCCTGTCAGCTCTGATTATATCGGCTCCGCCGCATCAGTAGAAAGCAAAGGCGCTGAACTAGAACTGGTCTGGCGACCTGCAGACTCGCTCTCTATAAATAGCCACTTCGGAATTGTGGACGCTGAATACACCGATCTTCAGATTAGTGAGTCACTGAATGCTGCAGGACTGGCGGTTCAGTTTGTTCCCGACTATGATGCCGGAGTGGCTGTCCGGTATGAATTGGATGAGAACTTTTATGTCAGAGCTGAAGCTAACTTTACCGGGAAGACCGCGCTGCGGGCAAAAGGCGATGCCGTCCAGCGGGCAGTCTCGACGCTGGGACTACAGCTAGGGTACGACGGTGGACAGACTGCTATCAGAGTGTTTGGCGAAAATCTGACAGACGAGCGAATTGCCAGCGGGCTTGCCATAGAAAATATGGCTTTTGGCACCGACGGATTGTTTTACAGTCCGCTTGACGCGCCGCGTATCATCGGTGTTGAAGTGGAAGTTTGGTTGTAGCGTTCTGTGAATTTACGGGAATAAAAAGCCGGGCAATGCCCGGCTAACAGTTTCAGGGAAGAAACACGCAGTAAACTTAGAAGTTACCCCGCAGGCCGAGAGAGACGCGGCGACCGGAGAACTCATACATGGTCGGGAAGGCCGGGTCCATGGTGTAACCTTTGGTGGCTTCGTCGGTAATGTTGATGCCTTCCAGTGTCACTTTAAACGTTTCGTTGATGCGGTAGCCTAAAGACACATCGTACTGGCCGTAGGCATCGCGGTATACCGGATACATGTCACGCTCGATATATTCCACGTACTTGTCTTTGTAGTTGTAAGACACGCGGGCATCAAATACGTCGTCTTCGTAGTAGAACGTCACGTTATAGGTTTCGTCAGCCAGCCCTTCCGGCGGCGTAGGAATACCTAAATCAGAAGCGCCTGTTAATGAGTTATCCTTTGCATTCACACCAAATCCGTCGAGCACGTCATGGAAACGGGCGAAAGGCACCTGAACGATAAATTCCAGACCCACTTCCCACTGATCGGCATAAGTAGGCTTAAGATCCGGGTTACCGTCGCGGTATTTAAACTCATTTAAGCTCACGGTACGTTTGTAAGCGATGTCAGTCAGTGCAGGGCGGATGAAGGTTTCTGACGCAGCAGCACGGAACAATAACTCATCGGTAATATCCAGCGTGAAGTTCACGCTTGGCAGGGTTTCTTTGTAATTACCGGATTTGGAGACTGGCGCAGAGGTATAGCCGGTTGAGCCATCGGCGTTGATGAAGATTGGAGAATCAGGCCGAAGGTTCGTGGTGAGCCTGGGCCTGATGTTTTAAGCGTGTTGTTTCTGATTACCGGCCGTACTGCTTGTCGAGAATACCTGTTAATTCGCGCAGATCGTTAACCACATAATCGGGCTCCTGAGCCAGAGGATACATGGCTTTACCCGGACGGGTTACAAAAGCGGCCTGCATACCTGCAGCTTTTGCTCCGGCAATATCCCAGCCGTGAGCCGCTACCATCAGGGCATCTTCCGGTTTAACACCCAGTTGCTTCAGTGCCCAGGCATAGGCGCGGAGATCAGGCTTGTAAATCTGAATATCTTCAATGCTGTAACGGGCATCAAAAAAGTCTGTCAGGCCGGCGTTTTCAAACTGGGTTTTCACACCGTAGTTGGACGAGTTGGTTAAACTGACAATCTTATAGCCCCGTGCTTTTAAATCTTTCAGCCCTGATTTTACGTCCGGGTGCGGTGGCAAACTGAGCAGTGGCGTCACAATGCTTGTTTTGGCTTCTTCTTCCGTGATGTCTATGCCATTGGTTTCTGCCACCATCATTAATGCTGCCACGCCAATTTTCCCGAAGTCCTGATATTCCCCTGACACGGTTGATACCAGTGAGTGGTGCAACATGGTTGAGAACCACAGGGGAAGCAATGATTGCTGACCATTGAGGGCTTCGCCTACTGATTCACGCATTGCTTCCATATCCAGAAGGGTTTCGTTAACGTCAAAAATGATCACTTTGGGTTGTGATGGCATGGTGTCAGCCTCCGCATTGTTCATAACCGTTACCAGTAAGGTGACGGTAATAAAAAGAATATGTCTCAATGTATGTTGTTCCTACGATGGTGGTGTACATAACGATTTTATTGTTTTAATTTCTTAAAAGAAGCCCTGTAAATCGAAACCTGTGTTTAAGATATTTAAAGTATGTATAGCCTGAATGAACTTGAAACCTTCATCGCCATTGTGGAAAACAAGGGGATTCACGCTGCTGCGTCTGTACAGCAAGTGTCACCTGCCACGGTGAGCCTGCGGTTGAGTAAACTTGAAAAGGCACTGTCCACGGTGCTGGTCTTTCGTGACAGCAGAAAGTTTGCTTTGTCGCCGGCAGGTGAGGTGTTTTACCAACGTGTGGGAGACATTCTGGAAGCATTGCGGGATGCGGAATATCAGATTGGTGCGAGGGGCTCGTCTGTCAGTGGCATTCTGCGGGTTACCATGCCGCCCTGGGTATTTTCAAAATTTGTGATGCCAAAACTTATGGAATTTGAGCAGGCGTATCCGGATCTTAAGCTGGATTTTCTGATCAACGACCAGTTCGTCAATGTGGTTGAAGATAAGCAGGATGTTGCCATCAGGGTAGGCAAACTGGCTGACTCGGGCTTATTAGCGAGGAAACTGGCAAATAATTCCCGTTTGTTGTGCGCTGCACCTGAATATCTGGCCCGGTCCGGCCATCCCCGCAGTATTGATGATTTGGCGGCGCATCGCTGGGTTGTACTTCCCTGGCAGCGCCAGTTGAAAATACAGGAAGGAGAACACAGCCGGACGCTGAATGTGAACGCGCGGTTTACTGTGTCGAACTCCGACAACATGACGCAGGCTGTGCTGGCCGGTCACGGTTTGGGGATAAAATCTTATATTGCGGTTAAAGATGAATTAGCCCGCGGTCAGCTGGTGGAAGTATTACCGGAAGCACTGGCAGATAACGACGCGCCGGTATGGTTTCTCAAGCCGCAGAACAGCTTAACCACACGCAAAACCGAAGCCTTTTATGATTTTATGAAAGGGCTGTTTGCCTGATAGCGCAGCCTTTTCAACAACTTTGGGTATATACTGTTAACGGATATACAAAACAGCGGATTGTCTGATGACAAAACAACAATATGATTATCTGATCGTCGGTGCGGGCCTGTTCGGTGCCGTGTTTGCCAGAGAAGCGCGCCTTGCCGGAAAGTCCGTTCTGATCATTGATAAGCGTGATCACAAAGGCGGTAATATTTATTGTGAAAACGTGGCAGGCATCAACGTGCACAAGTACGGCGCACATATCTTTCACACCAGTAATCAGCGGGTATGGGATTATGTGAATCAGTTTGTCAGCTTCAACCGCTATGTAAATTCTCCTGTCGCCAATTACCGCAACAAGCTTTATAACCTGCCATTTAATATGAATACCTTTTACCAGTTGTGGGGAGTCACTACCCCTGCAGAGGCAAAGGCAAAAATTGAAGAGCAACGTGCCCCTTACCGTCAAACTGAGCCCCAAAATCTGGAAGAGCAGGCGTTATATCTCGGTGGCAAAGATTTGTACGAAACACTCATTAAAGGCTATACGGAAAAGCAATGGGGGCGACCGGCGACGCAGATCCCGTCCTTCATCATTAAACGTTTGCCATTCCGGTTTACTTTCGACAATAACTACTTTGACGACCTTTATCAGGGGATCCCTCATGGTGGCTACAACGCGCTGATTGACGGGCTGCTCGAAGGCATAGAAGTGAGAACCGGTGTGAACTTCTTTGAAAATCGTGAGGATTGGGAAGCGCTGGCCGGTAAAGTGCTCTACACCGGTAAAATTGATGAATTTTTTGATAAGTGCTTAGGGGAGCTGGAATACCGCAGCCTGCATTTTGAAACCGAAGTACTGGACTGCGAGAATTATCAGGGTAACGCGGTAATTAACTACACCGAAGCTGAAGTGCCCTGGACACGCATTATTGAACATAAGCATTTTGAATTCGGTGAACAGGAAAAAACCGTGATAACGCGGGAGTTCCCACATGAATTCAGCAAAGATAACGAACCTTACTACCCCATCAATGATGCCAGAAATAACGCCATGCTGGCAGAATACAAAGCGCTGGCGGCAAAGCCTGAAAATGCAGCTAAGTACCTCTTCGGCGGGCGGCTGGCAGACTACAGATACTACGATATGGATGATACCGTAGAAGCCGCGCTGGCACTGACTGACCAGATGTTCGGCGGGTAGAAAATAGTTGCCGCAAAAGGTGAAACTGCCCCCGGAGCCGGAAACAAAAAAAGCGGGCCCGGGCCCGCAGTAACAGAGGAATGAAACTATTGTTCAATCCGTGATGAATAATGCACTTAATGCTAGTGGAAGAAGTACCACATAATGCTGTGCTCCGAGCCCATGCTCCACAGAGCAACGGCCACTATCATTAATGCTTCCAGCACCAGCACACCCATGCAGAGCGTCGACGTGGAAAGGATGAAGCCCTCTTTATGGCTGATACCCAGGAAGCTTGGTGTACCTGCATAAAGCAGATAAGCCGTGTACACCAGGCCCGCTGCCACTGCTGTTACGCAAAGCCAGAACACAGGGTAAATAGCAAACACGCCGCTCATGAATAACGGGGTTGCTGTGTAGCCGGCAAATACGATGCATTCTGCCCGTGACGGGCGTTCAGGGAATCGTCTTGCCATCCAGTGAATAATACTGCCAACCGCAGCTACGGCTAATAAAATCAATGCATAGAATGCGGCGCCCAGCACCAGTCCGCTGGCGACAGAAACCTGAAAGACTTCCTCACCGCCAAAAGTCCAGCCAAACTGTGTGGTGCCGATGAAGGAACAAACCACGGGGATAAGCGCGTACCAAAGTACATGGTGGGTATATAAATGGCTAACCGTTTCATGTTCTTCATTAATGGAACGCCATTCTTTATCGGGATGATGAATCAGTCCCCATATGTGATTGCTCATAGTCAACACTCCTGCTGGTCAAAGAACGTACACTCTTAGTATTAACATAAAATAAACATATGGCTATAGTTTTTAACATTTTATCGGAGAGGGTTTTTGTTCGCTTTGGTTATAAAGAAGGCTGACGGGCGGCGTTTTCAGAACAAAAGTGATAAAAAAAGCCGTATCACCTTTCGCTGATACGGCCTTATGACGTTTATTTAATGCTAAATAAGGATGTCAGTCCTCTACGAAGCCTTCATTCGCATGCACCGTCAGCGGGTGATAGCCGGGTTTGGCTTCCTCAAATGCCTTTTTCGCAAACGCTTTCCCTTCCTGTGTTTGCGACAGCGCCCGGTAGAGCGGTTTCACCAGCTTATTCCGGCCTATTTCAACCAGGTAATCATGCAAACGGGGCCAGGCCGGCTTGTATTCATTCTGTACGGCAATCATCAGCCAGCTGTGCGCAATTTCGTTATTGTGGCTGTTGGTAAGGTCAAAGGCAGAATCCAGATCTTTTAACTGCGCAGCAGACAGTGAAGAAGGCATATTATTCAGGAAATACAGCCATTCGTGGGTTGTCCAGTTTGCTGTTTTGATGTCTGCAGCAGGCTTATCGCCATTTAACCAGGCAGTGCGCTGACTGTCCACCTTATCGAAGGCATCAGACGCCGGTACAGGTGCACCATCAGGAATGCCCGGCTTAAACACCCATTCTTCGATGCGTTGCTTGTCGAGCTTGTCCGGATATTGTTTCAGCAGGGTGTCTTCCAGATACGCCATGAAGGTGTCAGTGGTGATACTCCGGAAAGCAAAATGCTTGAAATACTGCATCAGGAAAGCGTCGAAGTTTTCACGGCCCACCTTTTGTTCCAGTTCACGGAGAAACAGCGCACCTTTTTCGTAAGGGATATCTGAAAATACATCGTCAGGATTGCGCCCGCGTAAATCTACGGCAAGTATTTCATCATTGGCCGGCAGCGCAGCGATATCTGCTTCAAGGCTCTGATAGCCCAGTACCGCCTCCATGTTAAAGCGGTCTGTACCGTACAACATTTCCATAATGCGGTAAGTCAGATAGGTGGTAAAACCCTCATTCAGCCACAAATCCCGCCAGGTGGCGTTGGTCACAGTATTACCCGACCAGCTGTGCGCCAGCTCATGGGCAATGAGGGAAACCAGACTTTTATCGCCGGCTATAACCGTAGGGGTGATGAATGACAGACGGGGGTTTTCCATACCACCAAAAGGAAAGGAGGGTGGCAGGATAAGAAGGTCATAACGGTCCCAGCTGTAGGGGCCGTAGGTTTTTTCTGTCAGCTCCAGCATGCTTTCCGTGTCTTCAAACTCGGCGGCGGCTGCATCGAGAATTTCAGGCTCGGCGTACACGCCGGTACGTTCACCCATAGGCTTGAACTCAAGATGACCAATGGCCAGGGCAATCAGGTAAGAAGGTACAGGCTGAGGCATGGTAAAGCTGTAATCGCCGTCACGGGGCGTATCAGGGTCATTCGACGCACTCATGACTGCCAGTAGATCTGCCGGAGTATGAATACGGGCGTCGTAAGTGACTCTGACCTGAGGTGAATCCTGCAGCGGAATGAAACTGCGGGCATGAATGGCCTGAGCCTGAGTGAACAGGAACGGGTGTTCTTTGCCCTGAGTCTGTGCCGGAGTAAGCCACTGCACGCCGGATGCTTCCGGTGAAGTCACATAGTCGATGGTGACAGCGCTGGCCGATGTAGGTAAGGCTATCGACAGGGGAGAACCCAGATTTTCGTCCTCTTCACCCAGTGTAAACTCAACGGCTTTACCATTTGCGGTTACCTGTTTGATATCCAGCGCGCGGGTATCAACGATTAACGTGTCTGCATCCGGTTGAATACGGTCGAAATCCAGCGTCACTGAACCGGTAAGCTCACGGTTGTCGAAGTCTGCGGTTAAATCCAGAGCCAAATGTGTTACCCGCACTGCGTCAGGGTTCGAAAATGAATGATAATCCGTACCTGATGCTATCGTGGATTGGTGTCCAGTGTGTTGTGCACTGGCTGGTTTTGATTCTGTCGTTGTGGTGTTGTCTGCCGGCTGGGAGCAAGCAAATAACAGCGGTGCTGATGCCAGCACCCATGAGAGTTTATTCATTGCTTTCCTTTACTCTTCAAATTAGTCTTATGACTGCAAAAAGACGTTGTCTGATGCAGTGTTGTGATCACAATAACAGGCAGTGGTCGTATGGAAAACCTAAACGCCGTAAACCGTGTAAAGCAGTCGTTCAAACACTGATACAGGGAATACGCGCAAATGCCGTGAACAGTGCGGTATTTAATCTCATTTATGCAGGGAGAAGTAATGAAGAAAGTTCTGGTTATTTTATTGCTGGTTATTGTAGTGATTGCCGGCGGTGTGGTTTATCTGGCCAGTGGGGCCAATGACTTTATCCGCGAACAAATTGAAACACAGGGCACAAAATATCTGGCTACGCCGGTTACCGTGTCAGCTGTGGATTTGTCTTTCAGTGACGGGCGTCTGACTATCACTGACATTGATGTAGAAAATCCTGACGGATTCAGTGAAGAAGATGCATTCAGCCTTGATGGTGTGACATTAGATCTCGCCGGGGCTACCGAAGAGCCTTACCGCATCCAGGAAGTGACTGTAGACGGTCCGGAAATCCTGTACGAAGTAGACGCATCCGGACAGGGCAACCTGATGGTCATTAAAAAGAATTTGATGGCTAACCTGCCTCAGGGCGACAGCCAGCCTGCAGAGCCATCTTCCGCTCCGGCGCCAAAACTGATTGTGGATGCGGTAACGGTGAGTAACGCGAAGCTGAAACTGAATTTTGAAAACCTGGAAACCGGTGATTTCAAAATTGATAAGAAAGCGTATGAAGTCACTCTGCCAACGTTCAGTGCCGGTGCCATTGGTCAGCCTGACGGTTTACCGGCTGATCAGGTCGGTGCGGCTATCGTAAACCAGATGCTGGATAACGCCATCAAGCAGGCAAAAGCCGAAGCGAAAAAAGTACTGGCAGAAAAAGCCAAAGAGAAAGTGCAGGAAAAAATCGATGAAGAAAAAGAGAAGTTAATGGAGAAAGGCAAAGACAAGCTGAAAGATCTGTTTAACTAATCATCGCTTAATATCATCGCAAATACCGGCGGTACGACTTTACTTTACGGGTCGTCAGCCGGTATTTTTGTTTTTCTGGCTGTACAAAAAAAGGAAAAACAATCAATGAGTATGGCGGATGTCTCTACCCATACCGCAGCGGAAGATGCGCGTAATGATGATATTCTCATTTATGTGAACGGTGACATTGTTCACCGCGACGAAGCCAAAGTGTCGGTATACGACAGTGGCTTTATGTTAGGTGATGGCATCTGGGAAGGCTTGCGGTTATACGACGGCAAATGGGCTTTTCTGGATGAGCATATGGACCGGCTTTTTGAAGCGGCAAAAGTGGTCGACATGGATTTAGGCATGACCAGGGCGCAGGTTACAGAGGCGTTGGAAGCCACCCGTAAAGCCAATGATATGCACACCGATGTACATGCAAGGCTGATGTTTACCCGTGGCAAAAAGAAAAAGCCGTTTCAGCATCCGGCGCTTTCTGTGCACGGCCCCACGCTGGTTATCATTTGTGAGCACTCCAAAGCGTCCATTGCGCGGCCTATCAAGCTGGCTACTGTGCCGCATATGCGTGGCCTGCCCATGACGCAGGATCCCAAACTCAACTCTCATTCCAAGCTCAATTGCATTCTGGCCTGTATTGCTGCAGAAAAAGCCGGTGCCGATGAAGCGCTGATGCTGGATGTAAACGGGTTTGTAAACACAACCAACGCCTGTAATTTCTTTATTGTACGAAAAGGCGAGGTCTGGACCTCTACCGGCGATTACTGCATGAACGGTATCACCCGGCAGAAAGTGATCGATGTGTGTGAGCGGATTGGCCTGACGGTGCATCAGCGCAATTACTCGCTGGTTGAAACCTATGGTGCTGACGAGGCCTTTCTTACCGGTACGTTTGGCGCACAGACGCCGGTATCCCACATTGATGGCAGAGCAATTGGCGATGTGCACCCGGGACCGGTCACGCAGCAGATAAGAGAGGCGTATTATCAACTGGTTAAGGAGTCACACTGATGCGAATTGCTATGTGGTCCGGCCCCAGAAACTTATCGACAGCGATGATGTATGCGTTTGCCGCCCGCAGTGACTGCGCGGTAGTTGACGAGCCCTTTTACGCGGCGTATCTGAAGGAAAGCGGGGAAGTGCACCCGATGCAGGAAGCGATACTGGCATCGCAACCACAGCGTGCTTCTGAGGTTATTGCGCAATGCCTGGGTCCGGTCCCTGACGGTAAAGATATTTTCTATCAGAAGCACATGTCACATCACATGTTACCCGCATTTCCGCTGGCCTGGACAGACGATGTGATTAACGTGTTTCTGCTACGTCATCCGGCAAGGGTGATTGCCAGTTACAATGAAAAGCGGGAGAAGCCGGTACTGGATGATATCGGCATCCGTCAGCAGGCGGAGTTATTTAACCGCCAGATGACGCTGAACGGCGAACCGCCGGTGGTGATTGACAGTGACGATTTGCTGACCGATCCGGCAACAGGGCTGCAGGCGCTGTGTGAAGCCATCGGTATACCTTACGATGCGGGCATGCTCAGCTGGCCGGCTGGTGGCAACAAAGCTGACGGCGTCTGGGCAGCGCACTGGTACAATGCGGTGTGGGCGAGTACCGGACTTAAATCTACTACCCGTAAGCCTGTACCGGTACTTTCAGAGGCACTACAGGAAGTTTGTGAGCAAGCGCTTCCTTACTATTATCAGCTTGAGAAATACAAGCTGACGTTTTAATTATCCTGATCTGAGAGTTGCGGCTCCGGCGTGTCGGTATCCGGCACACTTATCCCCAATTTTCGCTCTGCCAGACGGATGAGCTTCTCATCCGGTGGCGGGGGCGTGATGTCGGTGCCTCTTCGCAAAGCCTTAACAACCTTCTTTAAAACTTCCACCCGTGCATACCATTTGTGTTCGGCTTGTATCAGATGCCAGGGAGCAAGGCGGGTATCCGTTTCATCAAACATGTCTTCGGTGGCTGATGCGTAATCAGTCCACTTACTGCGGTTGCGGATATCTTCTTCTGTAAGCTTCCAGCGTTTGTAGGGATTATGCAGCCGCTCTTCGAACCGGCGTAGCTGCTCGTCGGGTGAGATGTGTAAAAACAGCTTAATGATGCGGACACCATCATCAGACAGCATCCGTTCAAATTCATTAATTTCCCGGTAGGCCCGTTGCCAGGCATCATCCGGTGTCAGTTGTTCCACTCTTTCTACCAGTACGCGGCCATACCAGGAACGGTCAAAAATGGCGATACGGCCTGGCTTGGGTAACCTTGCCTGAAACCGGTATAAATAGTGCCTTCCCTGTTCTTCAGCGGTGGGGGCTGCAATGGGGTGCACGGCAAACCCTCTGGGATCCAGATGGCCGGTCAGACGCCTGATGGCGCCGCCTTTACCGGATGCATCCCAGCCCTCGAAAACCACAATTGCCCGTTTTTTCTGGTGATAAATGGCCTGCTGAACATGCAGCAGTTTTTTCTGCCATTTTTTCAGTTCTTCCCGGTAGTGCTGCTTTGAGCCAATCAGTGGCGCATCTTCACCGTGGGGTAAACGCAGAGTTCTGTGTCTTAATTCAATCTCAGAGACGGTTTTATTCATAAATGGTATTGGCTTAGTACAGAATGACCATTGCATTAATCCTACCCTGCGTTAGCATGTTGAACAAATTATGGACAGGGAGGCTGTAATGAACGCGCAAACTACACCGGCTAAGTCTGTGAAGGACATATTGTCGGCCTATTCAATCCCGGCTGAGTTGAAAAGCAAAGCCTGGTCAGATGTATATTTCGAAAAAGACGGTGAAAAGTACTATTTCGTCGACCTTGTGATGGAAGGCGGCGGCATGCTCGGGCTTGGTCTCGTGGGTTATACCTACGTGCTTGAACAGTGTAATATCCGTTTTCGTAAAATAGCCGGCACGTCTGCCGGTGCAATCAATGCGATAGGGCTGAGTGCAGCCGGTACGCCTGATCAGCCTAAAACCATGGCGATTGCAGATGTGCTGGATGAAGTTGCATTTTTCAGTTTTGTCGACGGACCTAAAGCCGTCAGGGATGTGGTGCAGAATCCCGGTGGCGGTAATATGTTCAGTAAAGGCTGGCGCTGGACGAAGGGTGTAATTTCCGGTTACAAACGGCTGAAAGCAAAGCGGGGATTAAACCCCGGTCAAACCTTTTACGACTGGATGGAACGTAAAGTATTGGAGCCTTTCGGCACGGCACATCTCACCGGTCTGGTATCAAAATGGATGCTGCCGGCAACGGTTACCCTGAACCATCCGCCACGGTTCGCATATGATAAATCGGCCCCGTTCGGCGGACTGGCAGTAAAAGCCAGTTGTATGGCTGTCGGTGTTGAGGTGACCTTTCCTAAAGACGCCGACTTATTCTACCGCCCGGAAAACGATGCGCCCGTTGCAGATTTTGCCCGTGCCAGCATGTCTATTCCCATCTTTTTTGATCCCTTCACGCTGACAAACATTCCCCCTTACAGCGATGTGAAAGACCGTCTTCAACGGGATTTTTCAGTGACGCTGAAAGACCCTCAGAAGTATGGCGAGTCGGTCTCCTTCGTCGACGGCGGCCTGTTATCAAATTTTCCCTTTGACGAATTTCACGCGAAACCCAGTAAGGTTCCTTCGATGCCCACGTTCGGTGCCAAGCTGGGCTTTGATGTAGACCGTTTCGATAATTCATCACTGCTGAACTTTATCTCCAATGTGGTGGATATTGCCAAAGGCAACACTGATAAAGAATACCGCCATGAGCATTTTGAAGACTACAACCGGGTGGTGAAGGAAATTGATACAACAGACATTGGCTGGCTCGACTTTGATATGTCGCCGGAAGACAAAGAAAAGCTGATTGTAAATGGCTGTGATGCGGCTGTGGCGTTTCTGAAGTCATTTGACTGGGAAGAGTATCGTGCATTCCGACAGAAAAATGCGGCAGACCTTATTGCCAGCATTACGGGACAGCCTCCTGAACCAGAACCTGAAAGCACCGAACCGGCAATTCCGGCATAAGGTGTGAACCGGCAGAGCCGGCCCGGTGGCGAACTGGTTTACGCGCCGGGATTCAGGCGGGCAACCAGATAGTCCAGTAATAACCGGACTTTGGTTGATACATGACGGGTTTGCGGGTATACCGCCCATATCCCGTCATCATCGATTTGTTGTGCAGGCAGTATCACTTTCAGGCGGCCTGATTCGATATCATCAGCGACGTAATAATCAGGCAGTTGAATGATGCCCAGATGCTTGCGTGCTGCATCGCGGATCCCCACGCCACTGTTGCAACGCAGTCGTGCGTTTGGAAGCCGGTAGGTGACGACTCTGCCATTTACATTAAATTGCCAGTGGGCCGATGTGCCGGCAATGCACTGATGCCTGGCAAGGTCGGCCACCGACTGAGGCAGGCCATACTGTTCAAAATATTCCGGTGAGGCGCAGGTGAATAACGTCCGCGAGCCTAACCGGCGGGCAATCAGCGATGAGCTCTCGAGGTGACCAAGCCGGATAGCCAGATCGTAGTTTTCCTGTACTAAGTCCACAACCTGATTTGTCAGATTCAGGCTGACCTCAATGCGGGGATGCAGCGTAAGAAAGTCATTAACGACCGGTGCGATGATCCGTTCGCCGTAAGTTACGGGGGCTGTAAGCATGAGTTTGCCTGAAGGCGTGAGCTGTTGTTCGGAGACGAAACGTTCTGCGTCATCAAGCTGGTCAAGAATGTGACGGCATTGATGATAGAACTGCTGACCAAGCTCTGTCGGCGTCACTACACGGGTGGTGCGGTTTAACAGCCTTGATGACAGGCGGGTTTCCAGTGCGCTGACCTGGCGGCTTACTTTTGCGGTAGAGATACGCAGTTTTTTCGCTGCCAGCGTAAAGCTGCGCTGCTCAACAACCGCCACAAATTCAACAATACCGTCTCTGTTCATAAAGCCCTGCTGGTAAATGGTTCTATTATTGCATTTATGAAAAAGTGATTTTCATATTGCGTGTATTGTTACATAACTGCGACTGTTTAGAATAGTCCGACACACATCGAATAAAGGATAAAACAACATGGCTGACGTAATTACTTGTAAAGCCGCGGTAGCGTGGGAAGCGAAAGCGCCGCTGTCTATTGAAGAAATTCAGGTTGCACCACCTAAAGCGGGTGAAGTGCGGGTAAAAATTCTTGCCACAGGCGTGTGTCACACCGACGCGTTTACCCTGTCGGGTGAGGATCCTGAAGGGGTATTTCCTGCCATCATGGGCCACGAAGGCGGTGGTATTGTTGAGTCAGTTGGCGAAGGGGTAACCTCTCTGAAAGTGGGCGACCATGTTATCCCGCTTTACACCGCCGAGTGCGGAGAATGTAAATTCTGTACATCAGGTAAAACCAATTTATGCAGCGCGGTACGTGAAACTCAGGGTAAAGGTTTGATGCCTGACGGTACAACCCGTTTCAGTTGTAATGGTAAGCCAATTTATCATTATATGGGTTGCTCCACGTTCTCCGAGTACACGGTTCTGCCTGAAATTTCGCTGGCTAAAGTTAATCCTGATGCGCCACTGGAAGAAGTGTGCCTGCTGGGTTGCGGTGTGACCACAGGTATGGGCGCGGTACTCAATACGGCGAAAGTTCAGGAAGGTGACACCGTTGCTATCTTCGGACTTGGCGGCATTGGCTTATCTGCCATTATCGGTGCAACCATGGCGGGAGCAGGCCGCATTATCGGTATCGACTTGAATGAATCCAAGTTTGAACTGGCTAAGAAATTAGGGGCGACTGACTGCATCAACCCTAAAGACTATGACAAGCCGGTTCAGGAAGTGATTGTTGAACTAACCGACGGCGGCGTTGATTATTCTTTTGAATGTATCGGCAACGTGAATGTGATGCGTTCTGCACTGGAATGCTGTCACAAAGGCTGGGGTGAATCAGTGATCATCGGTGTAGCCGGTGCCGGCCAGGAAATTTCAACCCGCCCGTTCCAGTTAGTGACCGGCCGTGTATGGCGTGGTACTGCATTTGGCGGCGTGAAAGGTCGTTCGCAACTGCCCGGTATTGTTGAAGATTATCTGGCGGGTAAATTCGCTCTTAATGACTTCATCACTCACACTATGCCACTGGAAGAAATAAACGAAGCGTTTGATTTGATGCACGAAGGAAAGAGCATCCGGTCTGTGATCCACATGGCACCATAATTCATCGTAACCATACGGTATGGCGTCCCGAAGTTCGGGGCGTCCTTGCCCCTAGTCGGTTGGACTTACTGGTTCATGATACGGGAAACGTTCTCAGTTACGCTTACCGCACCCTGATATATTTCATCCATCACAGCCTGCACACTGCCGATTTGCTCAGCATTCAGGTCAACTTTGGATTTCACTTCGGTCATTTTCTCACTGGCTTGTTGTGCCAGACCTTTGTTTTCACCTACTACCGATTCAATCTCTACCGTTGAGTCACTGGTACGTTTAGCCAGCTGGCGTACTTCGTCTGCTACCACGGCAAAGCCACGACCCTGATCGCCGGCACGGGCTGCCTCGATAGCCGCATTCAGCGCCAGCAGGTTGGTTTGATCAGCAATGCTGCGGATAGTAGAAACGATGGATTCAATGTTGGCTGACTGGGCAGTCAGTTGCTCAATCAGTACGTTTGCCTGATCAACTTCTTTCAAAGTGGCGTTAAATACATCCACGGAATTGGTCAGTGATTCTGTTCCCCGTAATGCAATTTGTGACGTTTCTTCTGAAATCGACACCGCGTGTTCCGATGCACTGGCGATGTTACTTTGTTCAATCACTTTTTGCGTGATGTCTGAGGCAAACTTGATGATTTTATAGACTCTACCGTCAGCAGAGTAAATGGGGTTGTATGTCGCTTCCAGCCACAGCACTTCGCCTGCTGCATTCTTGCGTTTAAACTGGCCGGACTGGAAATTGCCTGCTGCGAGAATGTCCCAGAAATTAGGATTGTCGATGTAGAAATCATCGTAACAGAACATACGGTGATGCTGACCCTGAATCTGGTTCAGGCTGTAGCCCACGGTGGCCAGAAAATTCCCGTTTGCGTTAAGGATTGTGCCGTCCGGGGTAAATTCAATCACTGCCATTGAACGGTCCAGGGCATCAGAAATCGCTTTGTTGGCTTCTGCTGTTTCTTTTTGCTCAGTGATGTCGCAGCAAATTTTTAGTACTGCAGTTACTCTTCCGTTTTCATCCAGAATGGGTTCATAAGAAGCCTCCAGCCACACACCTTCACCACTGCGGTGTTTACGGTGAAACTGACCGGTTTGGGCATGGCCGTCGCGCAAGTCACGCCATAGCGCTGCATAAGCGGTACTCTTTGTTAGCTCACTAAAACACAGTGCACTGTGGTGCTGGCCAATCAAATCACCGCTTTGAAAACCGAAAATAGACGCAAAAATCTGATTGCATTCAATCACGTTGCCATCCGGCGTGAAAATAACGTAGGCATTGTGACGTTTTACTGCGTCAGAAAAGGCTTTATATTCGTTAATTGCCTGTGTTAATCCGGCGATTTCTTTTTCGTATGTAGACTTAAAAGCTAACATCTCATTTCTCGCGCATTGTTATTAGTATTTATATTTATGGTACTTTTATTCGCCAGCTCTGTGAGTTAGTCAAAAGTTTAGTTTTACTTAATCAACTGAAATAAAATGAAATTTATCTATTTCCATGCTTTTAAAGTGGTTATTATAGGTATAAATATGCATTAAATATCAGACTTTAGTAGCGTGTCTGACCGCCCGGTCCGGTTTAACTCAGACCCCAAATTATAAGGATGGGAAAGCCCATGAGTGCAGATTCGAAATTTCAGTTCAGTAAAATCACCGTGTCTCTTCACTGGATAGTGGCGATATTGATGATCGCTTTATTAGCTGTCGGTATTTACATGACAGAGAATCATGACTACAGCCTGTATCCGTTACACAAATCTTTTGGTGTGGTCGTTCTGGTATTTGCTTTTGCCCGTGCCGTATGGCGGGTGAAAAATGGCTGGCCGGTGCCGGCGGGAAACTATAAAGCGTGGGAGCATATGCTGGCCGGTGTGATTCACTGGGTACTGATCCCCGGTACGCTTATCCTGCCAGTGTCCGGCATCATCATGTCATCGATGGGCGGGCATAACGTTCCGTTTTTCGGGTTTGATTTAATTCCCGCTAACCATGACCCCGTTAATCCTCAGGATGTGCTGCCAAGAAACGAAGGCCTTTCAGAGGTGGCAGGTGAAGTGCACGAGATAGTGGGCTATCTGCTCATCGCAGCCATCATTCTTCATGTGGCGGGTGCGCTTAAACACCACATCATAGATAAAGACGGTACGTTGCAGCGTATGCGCGGAAAGAATATCGGCTAAGGGAATAACAAATACTTAGTGCCCTTCACCGGGCACGCTCTTTTTCCTGTCACACTGCTACCCGTAAACCTGTGCTGACGTAAACCCGTGTTGAACATCGTCTATGGCAGGCTTATTTTCCCCATGTTGGTATTGGGAATACCGAACAGATTGCCTTCAAAGCAAGGGCTGCCGGCCAGCGTTTCATTGGCGAGAATGGCAAATAGCAGGGCTTCTTTCGCATCAGCATCTATGCCCAGTTCAGACAAATTTTTAAGACTGATAAAGTCCGGCAGTTCATCCGCGATAGCTGCCATGAGTGCTTTATTTCGCGCGCCGCCCCCGCTCACGTACACCATTATCGCTGATGTGCTGGTGGCAGTCATGATAATGCCGTGGGCAATCGCTTTAGCAGTAAATGCTGTCAGTGTTGCTACAACGTCTTCGTTAGGAATGTACAGGGTTTGACTGCGTAATCGTGCCTGATTCAGATAATCCAGGTTGAATACCTCGGGTCCGGTGGTTTTCGGCACAGGACAGGAAAAGAAATCATGGCGTAGCAATTCATTAAGCAGATTTTCATTCACGTTTCCTGACAATGCGATGGCACCGTCTTTATCGAAGCGCTGCCGTGCATAGTGCCGGGAGACAAAGGCATCAATGATGGTATTGCCCGGGCCGATATCGGTGCTGAATACTTCAGCGGGATGATTACCGGCGGGCAGCCAGGTGAAATTGGCGATGCCGCCGATGTTCAGTAAAACACGGTTTTCCTGTTCGTGGCTGAACACGAGGAAATCTCCGTAAACCGCCAGTGGCGCGCCTTCACCACCTGCGGCGATGTGTTTCTGACGAAAATCAGAAAGTGTAATAATGCCGGTGCCTGTAGCAATCCGGTCACCATCGCCGATTTGTAATGTGCCGTTGCCGTATTCAGGCAAACCGTGCTGTTCCCGCGGGCAGTGATAAATGGTCTGACCGTGACTGGCAATACAGTCGATTTCTTCTTTATCCACTTGCCACTGGTTCAATGCTTTATTGATTAAAGACGCATGATATTCGCCAACCCACGCATTCAGTAACGTGACTTCCTGCAAGTCTACATCACGCTTTGCAAATACACGTTGAATTGCCTGGCGGAATTTGACGTCATAATCGACAGTCATAAACCGCTCGATACGGGCTTCAGTCTCTTTTCCTGAGCCAGTGATGTTACACAACGCGATATCCAGGCCGTCCAGCGATGTACCGCTCATTAGTCCGAGAATTTTTCGCTGTGGTTTGCTACCAATATGGTACAGGCGTTCAATAAATTTATTCATAATCATCTTTTGCCGGTTAGGTATTTGTGCCGGTACAGGGTGCCGGAAACCGTTTCTTACTGCTTATCCGGAAGCAGGTTTCAGGGCAAATGCACCTGACAAACCTAGCATATAAAAATAAAATATTCTTGATCAAAAATGTAACATGAGATAAAAAATCTCTCAGCCAATTCCTGAATTACGATTACTGACTATCGGGGTACAGATATTCTATGCCACTAATCCGCCACTTGAGCAGACGATATTTTCAAATAGCGGTATGCTTAAGCTGCCTTAACCTGACTCCTGCTAATGCTATGACTGCTGACACTGATACGCAAAGTATACGGCGCGATATTGCGCAAAAACTCATGCCTGACTTCCGCTATTTTTGTGCTGGCAACGAAGAAAAATGCCGCGAGCCGGTTACGGTTTTACCGCAGGAGTTAAAAGACTTCGTCGCTGAGTCCGGCGTGGGCGGCGTCATTTTGTTCAGTGAAAACTTATCCTGGCCAGGCCAGATTGCCTCGTTGACCAGCGATTTGCAGCAGGCTGCGACGGGGGAAAGTGACGGAGAGCCGCTGTTTATTGCCGTTGATCAGGAAGGGGGGCGTGTATTCAGAACTCCGCGGGTCTTCACAACTGACTTTGCCGGCAATATGGCGATTGGCGCAACCATCGGAGAACATGGTACCCGCTTTGCCCGTGAAAGCGCTGAAATCATGGCGCAGGAGCTTAAGCTGTTAGGTATTAATACCAACTTCGCTCCCAATGTGGATGTAAACGCCAATCTGGCGAATCCTGTCATTAACGTGCGTTCTTTCGGGCAGGATCCGAAAGTGGTGGCGCAAGCCGGGGAAGCGCAGGTTGAAGCCATGCAGTCGCAGGGAATTCTGGCCACACTGAAGCACTTTCCCGGCCATGGTGATACTCACACAGACAGCCATCTGGCTTTGCCGGTGGTCGATCACAGCCGCGAAATGATTGATGCGGTGGACTTGTACCCGTTTAAAACGATTATCCGTGAGGCGTCGCCGGCCATGGTAATGACGGCGCATATTCAGTATCCGCAATTAGATGACAGTAAACTCAACGACAAGTCCGGTCAGCCACAAATTAAGCCGGCGACATTGTCGAAAAAAATCCTCTCCGGGATCCTGCGTGATGAGCTGGGTTTTAAAGGGCTCATCGTGTCTGATGCCATGAACATGGCCGGCATCGCAAAATTCTTTGACCAGACTGATGCGGTAGCGGCTTCATTTTCTGCCGGTACGGATATCGTCGTGATGCCACTGCCGGTCCACAGTGACAGGGGTATACGCGCCTTCAATGAATTACTCGATGCCCTTACACAAAAGGTATTGCAGGGTGAGCTCGACAGAGAGTTAATTGCAGAATCTGCCGCAAGGATCCGGAAAACAAAAGCTGACTTCAGGCTGGCTGCACACTTTACCCCGTCACCTGAAAAACTGGCGGCTTCTCTGGCAGACAACAAGCGGCGTGCCCAGTTACTTGCCGATGCTGCCATCGCGGTTGTTAAAGGCAAACCTGCTGACTTTGTCATTCCGGAAACCGGCAACGTACTGGTTCTTATGCCGGAAGAAACCGTATGCCGTGCGGTGTCTTATCACATGTCACTGTACCGTCCGCAGCAGCAGGTTACCTGCATGAGCTTGCAGCAACTTAACAGGCCTTCGCTGGACAGTGCCATGGCGCAGGCAGATACCGTAGTGGTTGGCAGCATGACACCGGCGCCCAGTCTGGTAGAACTGGGCGGTATGGAAGACATGGACGTCAATACAAAGCAGATCATGGGGTTTGATGAGGCGCAGGCTTTATTGCCTTCATTACTCGAACAAGTCAAAGAAACAGGAAAACGCAGTATCCTGGTGTATTTGCGGATGCCTTACGACGCCATGCAACTGAATACCTTCAGCGATGCGGTGCTGGCGACTTATAACGCCAATGTGTATGCCCTGTCTGATGAACCTGACGCGCCCTATACTGGCGGCACGATGGACAGCCTGGTAAGAGTACTTACCGGCATGTTAAAGCCGCAGGGCGGGATCCCGGTATCTCTCGACGAGGTAAGCGCGCCCGGGGCTCATGACTAAACCATTCCGGATGTTTCTGAAAGCCGCTGTTATCGGCATGGCGACCAGTGTGTCAGCCCATGCCGCACAGTTGCAGGGGCAACTGGTATTACAGTCTGAAGCAACCTCAACACCTCTTACCGGTGTATTTTCAGTGCCCGGTGACCACGCCAGATTGCGTATTATGCCGGCTGTTGTCAGCGAGGTGCGCATTGAAGTGAATGACAGGGTGGTCTTCGACGGCATATTGGACCCGGCTGAAAATGAACAATATATACTGACCAGTAAAGATGCGGTGAAAACTGGTGAAAATGCACTGTCAGTACAAGTGAAAACCGGCGATGTAGCGGTGTCTGTAGACTATCCGGAACTGGAATTTGCAAGTCCGGAAGAAGGATTAAACGCCGCGCAAAGAAAGGCATTGCAACAAACGTTGCAGCCATTTATTGGCACTGACCCCGATAAACACCTGTTTCCCGGCGTTGCTCTCCTTGTCGCCAGACAGGGTAAGGTGCTGTATTCCGCGGGTCAGGGTATGGCGCAATATCAGTTAATGAACTCCGGCCGTCTGCATTCTCTGGCATCGCCCCGCAAGGTCACGGCAGACACGGTTTTTGATTTAGCGTCCGTGACGAAGGTGGTCTCCACCACAGCAGCAGTGATGCATCTGGTAAGTGAACACCGGTTGTCACTGGACGATACGTTGGGCGACTTGCTGCCCGGCTTCAGTCAAACAGATAAAGCCGGTATCACTGTGCAGCAACTGCTGACCCACCGCAGCGGCTTATGGGAGTGGCAACCACTCTGGCTGCACAAAAGGCAAAGCCGTGACTCTGTCTTCGCCTGGCTGGCGTCGCTGGAACGACGTTACGGGATTGCTGAAAAACGGGCATATTCTGATATTGGTTTTATGTTACTGGGTAAAATCGTTGAACAGATCAGCAAAATGCCGCTTAACGACTACGTATACACGTTCGTTCATCGGCCTCTGGGCATGAACAGAACCCGCTATTTACCACCGGAAAGCTGGCTGGATAATATCGCCGCCACGTCGCAGGGCAATCCCTACGAGCAACACATGGTAAGTTCATCCACACCATACCCTGTAGTAGAAAATCCGCCTTTTGAGCGCAATTTTGATAGCTACCGCGATTACACGTTAACCGGCGAGGTGAACGACGGCAACGCCTGGTATGCACTGGAAGGTGTGGCAGGTCATGCCGGTCTGTTTTCTGCTCTGCCGGATCTGGCAATCTATTGCCAGACGCTGCTCAACGGTGGTGGTTATGGTAACGCCATGCTAACCGGGCCTGAGACGCTGGCAGCGTTTCTGAATACGCCTTACGATACTGGTCAGGCGCTGGGTTTCTGGCGTTACGAAGACGGGGAGGGACGGGAAAGCTTTGGTCATGCCGGCTTTACCGGTACTCAACTGATGTTCCGGCCTGACGATGGCCTGATTGTCATCATGCTGACAAACCGCCAGCACAACGGTTTACGGCAGGACGGTACCTATCCGTCTGTAAAACCTGCCTGGCAGGCAATTCTGAGTGTGGTGGACAGTTTTCACTAATTTACCGCTTCGTGGCATGCTGAAGCCGGAAAGTACGATAAATGTAATAGCCCGTAATTATCGACACTGCCAGCATGGCAGCACTGAAGGCGATCTGCCATCCGGACTGTACCTCCAGACCGTTTCCCATCAACGCAAACAGCACCATTTGAGGAATATAACCTGCTGCTGATCCGCCAATAAACGGAGCCGGTTTTACCGACGTGACTCCGGCAACAAGGTTAATAATGTAGTTGCTTCCAAGTGGCAGAATACGCAGTGTGAATGCTTTTAAGAACACCTGCTCTGCCAGAAACCGGTTAACTTTTTTAACTTTGCCGGCAAAAAGCTTGTTTACGGTATTTTGCGTCAGAAATCGGGCACTGAAGAAACACACTGAACAGCTGATAGTTGCAGCCAGCGTTGAATACACTGCACCCTCCACGACACCAAAAGCGTAACCCGCCATTAATGCGACGACTTGTCTGGGTAAAGCGCAGGTTAGCAGACAAGTGGCGACAAAAATGAAATACAGCGCCGGTGCCTTTCCGGCAGAGCGGAAATGCGTGTCTATCCATTGTTCGTTGAAATCTGACAAAGAGGGAAAGAGCGTAAAAACTACGGTAATGGATGCACAAAGCACTACGAGAAATATCAGCCTGAGAATGGCATGGTTCATTTTGAACAGGGTGACTGCAGAGTGGGCGTTAGCCATGGACTGAATAAGAAGATGCCCGCAGGCGGATGCCGCGGGCATAAATACGAAATGAAGTTACTTCGCTTTACCTTGTTTGGCAACGGCATCCATCATCGCTTTAATCGCTTCAGGGTCGCCCAGGTATTCTTTAGAAATTGGTTTCAGATCGGCATCCAGTTCATATACAAGAGGTACACCGGTAGGAATGTTCAGTTCCAGCACTTCTTCTTCTGACATACCGTCCAGATACTTAACCAGTGCACGTAAGCTGTTACCGTGAGCGGCAATAACAACGCGTTTGCCATCCTGAATGGTAGGACGGATAACGTCGTGCCAGTAAGGCAGTACGCGGTCGATGGTCAGTGCCAGACTCTCTGCACGAGGCAGAATGCTTGGATCAACGTGGCTGTAACGACGGTCATGGCCGGGGAAGTGTTCGCTGCTTTCTTCAACTGCCGGAGGTGGTACGTCGAAGCTGCGACGCCAGATTTTTACCTGGTCTTCACCGTGTTTTGCTGCAGTTTCTGCTTTATCCAGACCTGTCAGGCCACCGTAATGACGTTCGTTCAGGCGCCAGTGGCGTTGTACAGGCAGGTAATGCTGTCCCATTTCTTCCAGCGCGATGTTCAGCGTTTTGATTGCGCGCAGCAGTACAGAGGTATAAGCGATGTCAAACTCAAAGCCTGCATCTTTCATCAGTTTACCCGCGTTCTGTGCTTGCGCAACGCCGGTTTCAGTCAAATCCACATCGTGCCAGCCAGTGAAGCGGTTTTCCAGATTCCACTGACTTTCGCCGTGACGGATAAGTACCAATTTATACATAGAAGTTCCCTAAGTCCTGGTAATAGAAAAATGGTAAAGGCATACACACTGCTATGCCAATTTTACATTCGAAAGTGCCGCTATCATCCTTTATTCGCGGTTAAAAATCCAGTTTGAGGAAAGATGTTATACCAGATGATTTTGCTCAAAGCTTGACCATACGGGCGTTTCGGGAGAATTAGGCATGTGTCAAAAATCAGTCTGGTCTGAAATGTGCCTTATCAACAGTGAGTATGAATTTCCGGATGCGCCAGTCAGCATAAACTGAGCGACAAACCGGCAGTAAGGATTATCATCCCGGGCTATACAATATGCGCGGTTTAACGACCGCGGGCGAATAGCTCAGGCATGTCTAAGTTAGTCAGGAGTGATAACTATGTGTCTTGATACGATCAAAATTCAACGTAAACGTGGAAAAGCCATTAAAACAGGCGAAAGCCGGGCTGAAAATGAAACCCGTACCGGTAAGCAATATCGCTATAAGGCACGGGGCACACGAACTTCACAACTAGTGAACAAAGCGGTATCTCACCCAGTTTACGCCAATTAAAGAGAAAAGGCCGGTTTAACCGGCCTTTTTTCATTTAGAACAAAGCGTTCTATATCAGTGAAAAAGATTCCTGCAAACACTTAACCGCAGCCAGTGTTTTTACTGGTGTTGCATCATGTTTCGGTGCAACCGCGTAGACATCATATTTCGACGCTTTCCATTCAGGCAGAATGTTCACCAGTTTGCCAGTTTCAATGTACTCTCTGACTTCCGGCTCAGGCAGCACGGCGTAACCGAGGCCATCCAGAGTCAGGCGGATTAAAGCTTGTACCGAGTCCACCATCAGGCGGGGCGGATCAGGCAGAGCTTTATCTTTTCCTTCCTGTGATTCCACATAATCCCGCATTCCCGGATGAGAAATATACGCATGGGGTGCTAAATCAGTACTGTTAACGGTATCCAGATCTGCCAGCGGATGATTTGCTGCCACACAGACAATCAGATCCCAGGTGGCCAGATGACGGCAGTGCAGATTGACGTCGCTTACTTCCTGCAATGAAATCGCAAGATCTGCACCGCTGGCAATGACATCAGTAGTCTGGCTGGTTAATTCCAGTGCCACTTTAATTTTGGGAAATTCAGACAGTAATGCCTGCAAAGGTTTACTCAGCAGACCACCACCGAACCCTTCCGGCGCGACAATACGTAAGCGGCCTGAGGGGGTTTCCTGAAGTTGCTCAATCTGGTGCTGAGCCTCTTCTGCCACACGGATAAGTTCCATGCTGGTTTTATAATAAATGTGACCGGCCTCTGTCAGGCTGATGTGTCTGGTGTTACGGTTAAACAGACTGAGTCCGATTTCCTGTTCCAGTTTGCGCAACTGCTGGCTGATGGCAGACACGGTCATGTGAAGTTTTTTGGCTGCGATACTCATGTTGCTGGTATTAGCAACTTCAACGAAAATTTGCAGCGAACGGAGAAGCTTGGTGTTCATATAGCGAATGATTCCTGTGAAATCTCAGAAGAAATGAGTTGAGAATTCATGCGAGTCAGTTTAGTCTAAATGGAAATAATTCTCATTTCTTGGTAATCCTTACTCAGCCAGAATAAGGGTGCGGGCTGAAAGAGTCGATTCCATCACGTTCAATTTGTAGGACAACGGGATAAACAGCTTGTTCCGGCGGGCTTACCAGGAGAAAGGGGAAGATTCCGACCCGGAATATACCGGGAATATGAATGTGCGCTGACATTAAAATTGTTCATTTAAGGAGTGTCTGTTAATGGGATGTACCGTGGTACGCCAATTGTCATCAGCAAAACGCCGTGGGTTAGCTGGTGCCGTTCTGTCTTTATCTCTCGCTGTTTTTCCTGTTGTGTCTCATGCCAGTGAAGTAAAGGTTACCTTGCCCCGTCTGTCTGTCGCTGAATACCATGCACCTTATGTTGCCGTCTGGCTGGCTGATGCTAAGCAGAAGCGGGTAAAAGACGTTGCCGTATGGTATGACGTGGAAATGGAAAACGGTAAAGGCGAGAAATGGCTGAAAGACTTGCGCCTGTGGTGGCGTCGCAGTGGCCGCAGTGCTGATTTACCTATGGACGGAGTAAGCGGTGCCACCCGTCGTCCCGGTGAGCACACCATCGACTTGTCCGGACAGTTCGATGATATTCCTGCCGGAGAATACACCCTGTACGTTGAAGCTGCCCGGGAACTGGGTGGCCGCGAAGTATTAAGCGTGCCTGTCACATTGCCTGTTTCTGCATCGCAACATCAGGTTGCAGAAGGTGAGCAGGAACTGTCTGAAATTGAATTAACTTTGGAGCCATAAATGAAAATTAAACATCTGATCGGTACCGGCGTTGTTGCTTTGTCTTTAATCGCAACACCGGCACTGGCTCACCGTGCATGGATTAAGCCGACAACCACTGTTGTGTCCGGCGATGACGAGTGGATCAGCTTCGATGCTGCAGTGGCAAATGGCATTTTTACCCCTGATCACTTCGCACTGGGCACAGAAGGTATTACGGTAACTTCGCCTTCCGGTAAAGAAGTGGCGAAGCAGCACGAACAGAAACTGCGCTATCGCAGTGTTTTCGACATCAATGTGAAGGAAGAAGGCACGTACCGTGTTGAAACAGCATCCCAGTCGCTGATGGCATTCTGGAAAGACGCAGACGGTAAGCGCCAGATGTGGCCTGGTCGCGGTAAAACCGGCACGCTGGAAGAATTCAACAAAGCAGTACCGAAAAAAGCAGACGGTCTGGAAGTGGTCGAATCATCACGCCGTATTAATGTATTTGCTACTCTGGGTGAACCTTCAGAAGATGCCATCAAACCTTCAGGTAAAGGCCTGGAGCTGGATGGTAAAACGCATCCGAATGACCTGTATACCGGTGAAGAAATCAGCCTTGGTTTTCTGATGGATGGCGGTGCTGCCACCGGCACGAAAGTGACTATTGTAAAAGACGGTGAAAAGTATCGTGATACTGACGATGCGATGAACCTTACAACCGACGCTGACGGCCAGATTGCAGTTACCTTTGAGGAACCGGGCATGTACTGGCTGGAAGCTGAGTTTGAAGATGACAACGCAAAAGCACCGGCGCAGAAACGCCGTGGTATGTTCGTTCTGGTAATGGAAGTATTACCTCTGTAAACCATTTATTTTTTGCTAAATGGCAGCGCAGTTATCGCTCACTGACGAGGTAACTGCGCATTGTGTTTCTCCAGTATTTCCGCTTAAAATCCTTAATTCTTTTTACACATCCGGATTTTATCTATGACCCCTTCCATCACCGGTGCCCGCTCACTGGTTTTTGCATTATTTTCGTTGCTGATGCTGGGTGGCTGTGCAACGCCCTCCGTAGTAGCCCCCGCAGATAACACGCTTTCAACAGAAGCTTTCGGACCAAAGCAGTTTCAACAGGAAGGTTTTACTGCCGTGGTGGTGGCATACGGGCCTGAAATGAAGGGGATTCTGGGCCGTATCGAGGCTGATCCCGGCGCTCAGATCACGGAGGTCGTGAAGTACAAAGGTGTGACTTACCGTATAGGTAAATACCATGATGAACCCATTCTTGTATTTGCGACGGGCATGAGTATCGCCAATGCTGCACTGACCATGCAGATGGCTTTCGATTATTTTCCTGTGAAACAGGTGGTGTACATGGGGATTGCCGGCGCGGTGAATCCGGACTGGCAGCCCGGCGATGTGATTGTGCCTGAGCGCTGGTACTATCATGATGAAAGCGTGTACACCAATCCGGATAAACAAAACCCGGGCAATTACGTGTTGCCGGAATATTACGCCAGATTTTTGCAGGAGCAGCCGGAGCGCAGACAAGTGGATCCGCACCTGCCGGCATACAAGAACTTTCATTTCATCCAGCCTGACGAAGTGCTGATCATTAAAGACGGCCTGGATGAGCCGGTGGATACGGCTTATTTCTCTGCGACTCCCCGTTTGCTGGATGCAGCAAGAAGTGCCATGCTGGCCTTACCGGACCAGATGATTCTGGGCGAACGCAAAGCAAAATTAACGGTAGGCGGTAACGGCGTGACCGGTTCGGTATTTCTGGATAACCGCGAATACCGCCAGTGGACACGTGATGTATTTAAAGCCGAAGTGACAGAAATGGAATCTGCAGCAGTCGGTCAGGTTTGCACGATAAATGATGTAGATTGGGTTATAATTCGTGCAATCAGCGATCTTGCCGGCGGGCAGGAAGGCGTAAATGTAGAACATATCTACGATCAGGAAGTGTCGCGGGTGGGTGCAAACGTATTGTTTGCTGTACTCGACGCATTAGCCAGGGAAGATTAATGGCTGCGAAGGTTATACATCAGTATAACTTTCGTATTTTGTTAACGCATTATTCTTTTTTATTGGTTATGCTGGTATGACAAGTTGTTCAGGTTGTAGTTATGTTTAAAATTCTCGTTGTCGAAGACAGTCAGATAGTCCGTAAAATTTTAAATAAGCTGGTGGAAGATAACCCCCACTTTCACAGTGTGCTGTGTTCGGATTATGCTGAAGCAAAGCAAAAGCTGGACAGCGGCGAAGAATTTCTGGCAGCGATTGTCGACCTGAACCTGCCCGACGCTCCGCGTGGTGAAATCGTAGAACTGATGCTCTCTCATGACGTACCTACGGCCGTACTGACCGGTAATTTTGATGAGACATTACGTTCCTCTCTCATTGACAAAGGCGTACTGGACTACATCACCAAAGAATCCCGTTATTCCTACATGCAGGTTATCAAGCTGATTGACCGCCTGCGTAAAAATCTGACCACCAAAGTACTGGTGGTTGATGATTCCACTACCAGCAACTCTTACCTGTGTGCTTTTCTGCGTAAATTCCGTTTTCAGGTGTTGTCAGCATTTGACGGAGTGGAAGCGTTGCAGGTACTGGCTGAAAATCCGGATATCAAGCTGGTTATCTCTGACTACATGATGCCGAATATGGACGGCTTTGAACTGGTTAAAGCCGTGCGTCAGGATCGTAACTTCCAGGACCTGGTGTTTATTGGTTTATCTGCCAACGGTAACAGTGTGTTATCTGCCAAGTTCATTAAAAGCGGCGCAAATGACTTCCTGAGTAAGCCGTTTTATCACGAAGAGTTTTTTTGCCGGGTGCTTCAAAACCTCGAAGCCCAGGAGATGCTGGTCACCATCCGTGATTCTGCGAATCTGGATGCACTGACAAAAACTTACAACCGGCGCTACCTCTTTGAACAGGGTGAAGCACTGTTCAAAAATGAAGGGCGTCTGGGCGGGCTTACTGTTGCTATGATCGACGTTGATGACTTCAAACCGGTTAATGATACTTACGGTCACAAAACCGGCGACCATCTGCTGCAGGAATTTGCCAGTCTGATGGGAGATTGTTTCGGTAAAGATCTCTATGCCCGCTATGGTGGTGAGGAATTCACTGTAATTTCCACTCGTGATTACGCTGCTTTGCTGGACGACTTGAATATCTTTCTGACAAAAGTCCGCGAGCATGAGTTCACCGAGCATCGTCTCAATCTTACCTGCAGCATAGGCGTGTGTGCGGAAGAGATGCAGAATCTGGAACAGCTGGTAGAGAAAGCTGATGCGCGGTTATACCGTGCTAAATATTCAGGCAAGGATCAGATTGTCGATATGGATTAATGCTGTTCACTGAGCAGCAAAGATAGCGGTGTCTTTGGTCTGGGACTGGCCAGTAAAAGAATTACAATTTGCAAAAGGATATTTGTATGACCCGTCTTTTCCGTCTGCCGGCGATGTGCTGGCTCGCTTTTATTATGCTTTTCCCTGCTCTCAGTGCTGCCGGTGACAGTGTGCCGGCCTCTGTGGATGAACTCGACGCTGCTATTGAAGAAATCTTAGAAGACAGCCACATTCCCTCAATGGCATGGGCCGTCATTCAACCCGGCCAGGCCGCCCATATTAATACCTTCGGGGTAAAAGCGCCCGGCTCATCTCAGGCGGTAACGCCTTCCACAACTTACCGTATTGCTTCCATCAGTAAAATGTTCGTGGGTATCGCTGCTATGCGACTTATCGAACAGGAACGCATCAATCCAGAAGACAATGTCAGGGACGTTTTGCCTGATCTTCAATTTGAAAACCCCTGGCAAGCGACTCATCCGCTGAAGGTTAAGCATTTACTTGAAAGTACCACCGGCTGGGATGACTTGTCGCTGAAGGAACACGTGTATGACAATGCTGATGTCATGCCTCTCAGTGAAGCGTTCGGGATAAATCCTGACAGCAGGGTATCCCGCTGGGCGCCCGGCACCCGTCATGCGTACTCTAATTCCGCGGCAGTGGCCACCGCTATGCTGATAGAGCAGGTAACCGGTCAGCCTTTTACAGACTATATCCGCGATACCCTCTTTATTCCCCTTGGATTTGAAAATACGTTTTACGCAGAGCCTGAGCAAAACAGCGATGCTGCATCCGGCGTCAGCGGTGGTCAGGTTGTGCCTCATCAACACTTGTTGATGTATCCGTCAGGCGGCGTCTCATCCAGTATCAATGATCAGGCTAAGTTGCTGGCATTCTTTACTGGGCGCGGTTCGCCACTGCTCAGCATAGACAGTGTTAACCGCATGGAGGTAAGTGATACCACGAATGTGTATCACTTCGATGGTGGTTACGGCATCTATAATTTTGCCCGCTACTACGGCGGATATGCCTACCGGGGACATGACGGGGCGTTAACCGGCTGGACATCAGAGCTGGCGTATTCTCCAAAGGGTGGATACGGGTTTGTGATTTTGCAGAATAGCGATGATGCCAGTGTACTGTATAAGGTGGGAAGAAAAATCAGTGACTTCCTGGTTTCGCAGACAGATACTCCTTCAGTGATAAGTCAGCCGGTACCGGATGAATGGAAGCAAAAGTCCGGCTACTACCGGTTTATTAATACCCGTATAGAAAAGCAGTATTTTATCGAGCGTCTGGTCGCTCCCGTTATGATTGATGTGGAGGATGACGGAGCTAAGCTGTCCAGCGTGTTTCCGCCGGGTTGGAACCGGGAATTAACCTACGCCGGTGACAATCGCTGGCAAAACGAAAAGGGTGAGATTGTGATGGCAGCGGCCACGGATCCCCTTGCCGGTGAGGTTATTCATTACGGTGATCGCGTACTGGTGAAAGTCTCAGCTTTAAACGCTGTCGCCGATAAAGTCGTGTTATTTGCCTGGTTAATCTTCTTACTTATCGCTTTGTTGTATACACCTGTCTGGCTGATAAATAACGCCAGGGGGAAAATTACCACGGTACACGGAAAACAACTCCGTAAGTGGATGTCACTGTCAGCGGTCAGTGCATTTGTTTTTCTGCTTTCGCTGGGCATTGGCATGAGCAATCCCTTTGCTTATCTGGCGGCCCCGGGGTTAATTTCGGTTGTCTTGTTCATCAGCTCTGTTGTTCTGCCTTTAGTGACAATATGGGCCTGTATTCAAACGGTAGTTTACAGCCGTTCAGATGCATCCCGCTGGCTGAAGGGCTTTGTGCTGATATTCATTGTGCTGCAGCTGATGGTTGCCGCTTATCTTGCGTATTTCAATGCGGCCGGCATCGTTTCCTGGACATAAACAGTAAGGGCTGACAGCGCAATGCTGTCAGCCAGCCCGCACTCTCAGTGCACGTTACGGGTGTATTCGATGGTTTTGGTAGCAAGCCGCACCTCTACCAGAAATACCAGTAAAGCTGATATCAGTGATGCCATTGCCAGAATAAACAGTGTGATGACCAGCGTATCGAGATTGATGCGCCATAATTCACCGGAAAACAAAGTAACAATCACCGAGCACACCAGCAAACCTGCTGTCACACACAGGCCGATCGCCCAGTTAATCACCCCCACTCTTCGCCACAGCATAATAATTTCACGTTTGTTTTTCTGGATCCGCTCAGCATCAGCAAAGGTTTGGATATTCCGTTCAGCTACCCGTACGCGGTCGGAAATACGACCCAGACGGCCAGACATCACGTTCAGAAAGCCGGCGATACCGGCAAGTAAAAATACCGGCGCAACGGCAATTTTAATGAGTTCAGAAAGGGGGGTGATTAAAGTATCCAATGAATAAAACCTGCTAATTCAACAACCGCGCAAGTTTATCCTATGCCCCTTGCAATTTCACCCGCTCCGGTTCTGACATGGCTCATGTTAAACGGCACAATCCCGGCGTTAACCCGGCCTTAACCCTGCCTGATGTAATGTTGCAGCATACGAGTAAACCGGGTGTAGTAATGAAGAGGAAATTGCCGGTGCTCACAGTGAGCATCGCATTAATACTGTCGGGGTGTGCCAGCACCGGAGACACTACTGATAATGCATTAAGTGAACGGGTGACTGAGGAAATGGGGAAGACGGTTTCCTGGTTGCCTCAGTCAGACTCTGCTATGAGAACAGCCAGTCTTGACCAGTTGTTGCCGGTAGAAGCCGTGCGGGCGCTGGTGGATGAAGCGATAGCGCATAACCCAGGTTTGCAGCAAACACTCATTACACTGAAGCAATCAAAAATACGGGAGACATCTGCCAATGCGTCCCGCCTGCCACAGGCATCGGCCAGCTTGTCCGGTAATAACAGTGAAAATACTGACACCTCCTACAGTGCTTCGGTGAATGTCAGCTGGGAGATTGATATCTGGAACCGTATCGGTGACAGTGTGGATGCCGCGGCTTTTACTACCCGAAGTAATGCGGCGGCGTTGCAGTCGGCAAGGGCCACGCTGGCGGCCAGTGTGATGCAGGGCTACCTCGATATCATCAGCCAGCAGAAAATTCTGGATATTGAAAAGAAGAAACTGGCCGCGCTTGAGAACAGCGAGAGCATCATTTTAAACCGTTACCGCACCGGCCTTGGCACACTGGCAGATTTAGATACAGCCCGTACCAGCAGTGCAACGTCACGGGCTAATATTGCTGAATATGAAAATAATCTGGCCAGTTCAAAACGTGCGCTGGCGGTTTTGCTGGGGCGCAGCGATATGTCACTGGCTGATGTTGCCATCAGCGAGTCGTTCCCTGATGTGGTATTGCCGCTGACTGCATTGCCGGAACAGGACCTGGCGCGGCGTCCTGATCTGATGGCGGCGTATTATCAGATTAAAGCTAACGAATCCTCTGAAAAAGTGGCGTACAAGCAATTACTGCCGTCACTGAATATTACCGCAGCCCTGAGTGACTCTGGTACAACACCCGCGCTGTCGTTGTTCAAAGACCCCGTGTGGAGCTTACTGAACAGTATTACGGCACCGCTGTTTCAGGGCGGTGAGCTGCGGGCAAATATCGCGCTGGCAGAGCTGGATACACTGAACAGCTGGTGGAACTATCAGGACACACTGCTTACCGCGGTACAGGAAGTGCAGGCAACACTGGATCTGGAAAACAGCTATCAGCGCCGGCAACAGCATATCAGTCAGGCTTACAGCAATTCACGGCGTAGTCAGGACAACTACACCAGTCAGTATCGTCAGGGGCTGAGTGATATTCTCGATTTATTGTCAGTTACCCAGACTACCTATTCTCTGGAAGCACAACTGGTTCAGCTTCAGCGCAATCAACTTTCAAACCGTATCGATTTAGGGCTGGCACTCGGCCTTGGAGTATCGTCATGAGTCAGCAACGTAAAACCCTTTTCATCACTCTGGGCGCAGTCTGCGTGGTTATTCTCGCTGTTATGTTAATTGGTGGGAATGGTGCACCACCGGGACCGCCTGGCGCGCCGTCTTCTGCTACTGCGGCAAAGCCTGAGACTGCCGGCACAGAAAATGGTAACGAGAAGACACAACAGGCTGCACCGGCAGGCAGGATGCCGGGCGCAGGGCAACAGCAAACCACTACCATTCCTGAAGTGGGTGTGGTCAGTGTGGCTGCAAAGTCTCATAAGGCCAATGTAGAAGGTTACGGTCAGGTAAACCCCCGTTTTAATCTGACGTTATCTGCGCAGGTATCCGGACAGGTACAGTCGCTGAGCAAACGGTTTGAAACCGGCGCACAGTTTAATAAAGGGGATGTACTGGCCACCATCGACAATACCGATTATGAACAGGCTGTAGCGGCAGCACAGGCTACGCTGGAAGACGCAAAAGTAGCGCTGGAAGAAGAGCGCTTACAGGGCCAGCAGGCACTGTCTGAATGGCAACGCTCCGGACTGGAAGGTGAGCCATCATCTTCTCTGGTTCTGCGCGGACCGCAACTCGCTGCGGCAGAAGCTACAGTTGCCCAGGCAGAAAAAGCGCTGGCGCAAGCGCAGCGTGATCTGGCCTTTACTCAAATTACTTCACCGTTTAACAGTGTGGTGGTAACCCGTAGCATTCAGCCCGGCAGCTTTGTGCAGTCGGGCGCTGAAATTGCTGCATTGTATGCCACGAATGTGGCAGAAATCGCCATACCGCTGTCAGCGACACAGTGGAACAATCTGCCGTCACCGGCGACACTGAAACAAGCGCCCTGGCCGGTCACACTGACCGACATGGACGGTTTAACCCGCTGGGAAGGTGTGGTTGAGCGGGTAGAGCAGCATTTGGACACCACATCCCGACAGCGAAGCGCGATCGTGGTGGTCAACGACCCGCTTGCTCAGGCATCTCCGCTGTATTTTGGTACGTATGTGGTGGCAGAAATTGCCGGCCGTGAATGGCAGGATGTGTGGCAAATTCCGTCTTCTGCGATTTCGCAGAAGCAGGAAGTCTGGTACGTCACGCAAAGCAACACGCTGGATAAATTTACCCCGCAGGTGTTGTTTATGGAAAACGGTCATGCCTACATTACGCCGGTTGCCGGTATGGAGACCGCGAAAGTGGTCGTGCGGCCGCTGAACAGTTACCTGGTCAATATGAAAGTAAATCCGGTAGCGGAGGTCGGCAATGGCGGCGAATAACAGCAGTATCATCGGCTGGTTTGCCCGCAACCCGGTGGCGGCAAATCTGTTAATGCTGGGAATGATCATTGTCGGGCTGGCGTCTTTGGGTGATATCCGTAAAGAGGCTTTCCCCAGTATGGATCCCCGCTTTATCAATGTTTCCATGACCTACGACAGCGGTGACGCGGTTCAGGCCGAAGAGGGCATTGCGATTAACATCGAAAATGCGCTGGAAGGTGTGCCCGGGATTAAGCGCATTACCTCTACGTCTACGGCCAGTGGCAGTAACGTACAGATTGAAAAGGAAAGTGATTACGATCTCGATACGTTGCTTACGGACGTGAAAACCAAGGTAGACAGTATCTTCAATTTTCCGTCTGATGCAGAAAAGCCGGTGATCTCCAAAGGACGGCGTCAGGATCACGTGATTTGGGTGCAGCTCTACGGTGATACTGACCACGACACATTGCAACAACTGGGCGATCAGCTGGAGCGGGATTTACTCGCCAAAGACGAAATTCGTGAGGTCAGTACGCCTAATTTTATTGACCCCATGATGTCCATCGAAATTGATGAGGCTAAGTTACAGGCATACGGACTGACCATGTCTGATATCGCCGATACCATTAATCAGGAGTCGGCTACCGCCCTCACAACCAGCCTGCGGAACAAAGAGAAGGTGATCCGGCTTAAAGCCTCTGAGCAGGCCTATTATGCAGAGGACTTTGCCAACATTCCGCTACTGGCCGACGACAGCGGCACATTCCTGACAATCGGTGATGTGGCTGACGTGACCGATATGTTTGCCGATGATACCTACACGCTGGCCCGGTACAATGGTGTGAACGGCTATGGGATCCAAATCGTGATGGATGAAAACGGCGATGTGGTGAACATGGTGGCACAGGCGAAAAGCGTGGTAGAAGAGTGGTATGAGCGGGGTCTGTTACCGGAAGGCGTAGAGCTGGAAACCTGGTATGACCGCAGCACCATGATTACCGACCGTCTCGCCCTGCTGACTAAAAATGCGCTGTCCGGCATCGTGCTTGTATTTATCACGCTGGCAGTGTTTCTGAATCTTCGCGTGGCATTCTGGGTGGCCGCCGGTCTGCCGTTTATCTTCTTTGGTACCCTGTTTTTCATGACTGACAGCTTCGTTGATATGACCATCAACGAAATGACTACCTTCGGGTTTATTATGGCGCTGGGTATCGTGGTGGACGACGCCGTGGTAGTGGGGGAAAGTGTATACGCCACCAGGCAAAAATACGGAGACACACTGCAAAACACCATCAAAGGCACCATGCGGGTTGCCGTACCCACATTATTCGGGGTATTGACGACTGTTGCGACATTCTTTGCATTGTCTAACGTGGAAGGCGGGCTGGGTAAGCTTTATTCCCAGTTCGGCATGATTGTTACCATCTGTCTGCTGCTGTCGGTGGTGGAATCAAAACTCATTTTACCTTCTCACCTGGCCCATTTACCTACGCACAGAAAACCCCGTAAGGGCATTGCTGATCTGTGGGGCAAAGTGCAGCGGGGTGCTGATCGCGGCTTAAGTTTCTTCAACGAACGGATGTATCAGCCGGCACTGCGCAAAGCCATTCAATATCGCTATGCCGCTGTCATGCTGTTTGTCGCCCTGTTTATTCTGGTGATTGGTATGCCAATGAACGGTGTGGTGCGGGTAGGCTTTTTCCCCAGTATGCCCGGTGACACAGTGGAAGCGTCAATGACGTTGCAGAGTGATGCCAGCTTCGGTCAGAACGAGAAAAACCTGACTCGGCTCGAAAACACGCTTAATCAAGCGGATGATTTTCTGATGAACAATCTGGGCCTTGAAGGTTCAGGCATCGCCAATTTGCAGGTGACGGCGTCCGGTGATCAGAGTGGCAGCATCATTGTTTCACTGGCAGAGGGTCAACCTTACTCGCTGGATGAACTGGCGTCGAAATGGCGTGAGCTTGCCGGTGAACCTGAAGGGGTGAAGCAATTAAAAATTCAGTCCCGCCGGGAAATGGTAAACGCCTTCCAGGTAGAGCTGAAGAGCATCAGTGACAGCACGCTGACAGCAGCAGAAGCTGCGTTCCGTGAAGCGCTGGCAAATATAGACGGTGTGCACAGTGTAGAAAGCTCACTGACGCCCGGGGAAGCCATGTTGCGTTTCGAATTGACGCCGCAGGGCCGCGCACTGGGCATGGACACAAAGAGCTTGTCACAGCAGCTGCTGCGGGCATTTGGTGGTGAAATTGTACAGCGCTATCTGCGCGATAAAAACGAAGTAAAAGTGCGGGTACGTTACCCTGAAGCAGACCGGGCAAACCCTGCCGATATCCTGAACGCCAGAGTGCGTTTGAACGACGGCACTGTGGTGCCGCTGGACGTGGTTGCCCGTATTATCCCTGACAGCCAGCAGAAGCAAATCACCCGGATTGATGGTTTGCGGGCGCTTACTGTCTCTGCATCCGTTGTTAGTGATGAAATCACCTCCACTGAGTTGGTGGAAAAACTGAACAGTGAACTGGTGCCGGTACTTACCCGCCAGTATCCGGATTTGTCAGTGCATTTTGCTGGTGAAGCAGAACAGCAGGAAGAAACACAAAGCTCTATGGAAACGGTGTTTATCCTGGCACTGGTGGCCATTTACGCTTTGCTTGCCATTCCGCTTAAATCTTATGTTCAGCCGGTGATCATTATGATGGCAATCCCCTTTGGTGTGGTAGGCGCTATCCTCGGTCACTGGAGCAACGGTTTGATGATGAGTCTGTTGTCTCTGAACGGTATTCTTGCCCTCAGCGGCGTGGTGGTGAACGATTCGTTGCTGCTGGTTTCCCGTTATAACGAGTTACGCCGTTTTGGTGCCGATGTGCAGGACGCCATTATCGAGTCGTGTAGCAGCCGCCTGCGGGCAGTATTACTGACATCCGTGACGACGTTTGCCGGGCTGTATCCTATTCTCGGGGAAACCTCGAAACAGGCACAGTTTCTGATCCCTGCTGCAGCATCGCTGGGCTATGGTATTCTGTTTGCTACTGTCATCACCCTGTTGTTAATTCCTGCACTGGTGTTAATTAATGAAGATGTGCGAAGCCTGATGGTGCGTGGCCGTGAGCATTTAAAAAAACGTTTCGGAGACCGTGATGACCACATTACTGCTGGTTGAAGACGATTTAGATTTAGCCGGGAACATTGTTGATTATCTGGCACTGGAAGATTTCGACTGCGATCATGCCAGTAACGGTGTGGCGGCGCTGAATTTTCTGGCTGAAAACGAATATGCCGTGGTGATCCTGGATATTAATCTGCCGAGACTGGATGGCCTGTCTGTGTGTGAACGGCTACGTGAAAAGGGTGACGATACGCCGGTTATCATGCTCACCGCACGGGATCAGTTAGATGACAAGCTGGCAGGGTTTGCTAAAGGTGCTGATGATTATCTGGTGAAACCCTTCGCCATGGCCGAGCTGGTGGCACGTTTGCAGGCGCTGTCGCTACGACGAAGCGGGCAGGTAAAGCAACTGAGATGTGGTGAACTGTGTGTGGATGTGAACGGAAAAACGGCCACGCTGGCAGGTGAGCCGGTGAAAATGAGTCCTACAGCGTTTATCGTACTCGAACAGCTGGTGCGGGCGTATCCTGCGCCGGTATCCCGTGAAATGCTGTCCCAGGCCGTGTGGGGAGAAAACCGGCCGGACTCCAATAGCCTGAAAGTACATATTCATCATTTGAGAAAGGCACTGGGGAAAGAAAGCGGTTTGGATGTGCAGTCTGCCACCGGTGTCGGTTTCAAATTAGTTTCCGGAGCGCAATAGTATGGTTCGTGGCTTCAGTCTGAGTTTGAGACGCTATATTCTCATTGCCCTGCTGGTAATGGGAACAGTCGTCATCTCAGGTTTTAGTGTGCTCGCAATGATGAATTTTTTTGCCGGCATGGACGGCGTCATGCGTGGCACCATGATATCAGCCGCCAGAGAAGCACAAGTTGAGCCGGGCAAGCCTCAAAAAGTCTTAAGTTTTGTCATTGTCGCCGACTGGAAGGACTTTCCGGACAGCGTGAAATCAAAATTCAACCCGGACAAACTCCGGCCATTTCATTTACATAAAGCCGTTGAGCGATCGTTTATCTTCTTCAGGCCGTCCAGTGCCGTATTTGTGGTAAAAATTGCCGATCGTGATGGCAGATATCCCGACCGGTACGTAGCTCAGGTGTTTGACTCTCTTAAACTCGATGACGAACCTGAATTCATGATTTCCCATGAAGGCTGGTCCATGCTCCTGGGGCTGGGCGTGCTGGTGTTGTTCGCCGGGGTGCTGATGATCCTGCTGCGCAGCGTATCCAGGCCAGTTGAGCGACTGCGGTTATGGGCACAGGGGCTTAATGAACAAACGCTGGAACAACCTGTGCCGGAATTCAAATATCAGGAGCTTAATGAACTGGCGGGTATTGTCCATTCCAGCCTGCAACATGTGCGGGAAGGACTGGTGAGAGAGCGGGAGTTTGTTTCCCACGCCAGCCACGAACTTCGCACGCCTATTGCGGTAATCCGTTCCAGTGTGGAGTTGTTGCATAAACTGGAAGAAAAAGGGCCGTCAAAAGGCGCAAACGCCATCCGTCGCATTGACCATGCTTCCCATACTATGACAGATCTTACTGAAACCCTGCTTTGGCTTAGCCGTCAGGATCACGATGAACTGGCCGTATCTGACATTCAGCCGGGAGGGATGTTGTCTGCGCTGGTGCAGGATTTACAGTATTTGCTGACCGGAAAACAGGTGAACGTGGAACTCGCCACGGACAATGTCGTTTGCTCTATCCCGCCGACAGCCCTTCGCATTGTATGCGGTAACCTTATCCGTAACGCATTTCAGCATACCCAAAGTGGTACAGTTACCATAAGCCAGTCTGGTCATACCCTGACGATCGTCAACCGTGAAGACAATGCAGAACAGTATAATGACCCGGGAGGAAACGACGAATCAGGTTACGGTCTTGGCCTGGAACTGGTAAAAAGGGTCACAGCCAAGCTTGGCTGGACCTATCAGCATCGCTTTACTGCTGATGGCTGTGAAGTGAGTATTGTGCTTTCCTGATTAAAGTTTGCTGTTTGAGTATCATCTCACTGTCATAAATCTGCATTAATGTTGTCATCTCTCATTTCTTCAGCGAAGGCAACATTGAACGAAAGCAACTCTCCGGCTGACTGGCAGAGTATTACTGACCCGGCAGCCGTTCAGTCCCGCAGCGCGTTAAAAGCGTTTATCCGCGGGCTTACCAATGATCCGGTGGTAGCCGAAGACGTGCTGCAGGAAACCCTGCTGCGCACCAGTAAAAGTGTGCGCTTCGCCGAACTGGAAAATCCACTTGCCTACATGATTACTGTGGCGAAGTCGGTGCTGTATGATTTTCAGCGTAAAGCCGTGCCGAATGCCGTGGACTGGCAGAATGAAGAACTGGAAGCCGCCAACGACAGTCCCGAAACCCATTATCACAATGCAAGCAAACTGGCGTTTATTGAAAGCGTATTGGCGCAAATGTCGCCGTTGCGCCGGGAGGTTTTTGTTATGCGGCGGGTAGACGGTATGAGCCGGGATGACATCGCCGCCGCGCTGGATTTGAGCGTCGAAGCGGTGAAAAAGCACCTTACCCGGGCCATGGTAGAGCTTACGCTCAAACTGGAAGAAGCGGGTTGGACAGAATCTGCAGAATAATCATTCTTTTTGTCCCCGAATGCATAAAATCACCATCTATATAATTGAATGTAAGTAACAGAGGCACAGATGACACACGCAGATCATTTAGATCAGGCCGCAGACTGGTTTGATCGCTTTGATGAACTGGACGAACAGGGCAAGGTTGAATTGTCGCTGTGGCTTGCTGTGCCTGAACATCAACAAGCTTTCACGCGCATTGCAGCGGCGATTGGCCAGCCTGAGGTGGCAGCGGCAGCAATACAGCTAGCCAGTCGACAGCGCCACGATAAAACAACCACCATTGTGCCTGACGTCGTCGAAATACGCCGTACAGCGCGCCCGTGGTTTGCCATTGCAGCCAGTATGGCGGTGGCGGCAGTACTGGTTATTTGGCTGGGGTTACAACACAACAATACCGTGCAAACAGAGTCGCCAGTGACTGTGGCTCAGGCTCAGACACTGTCTGTCGAAACACACGCAGGCTCACCTGAATCGGCCGTGTTGCGAGATGGCTCGGTGGTCTATCTGAGCGGCAATACATCATTGCAGGTGAATCACACGCAGGCGTTGCGTGAAGTGAGTCTTACCCGGGGGCAGGCTTATTTCGATATTGCTCACGCTCCGGAGCGCCCCTTCGTCGTTAATGTCGATACCACCAGGGTGCAGGTCGTCGGTACCGCGTTCGATATCGATAAACTGGCGCATCAAACCGTGATCAGAGTGTACGAAGGTGTTGTTCGTGTGTTTGCTGACAAGTCGCTCACGCTGGTGAAAGGTGAGGGAGTAATCCTGGAAGATGGCAACTGGCACCGTACATTCAGAATCGACGACAGCCTGCTGCCTGAATGGCGTAGTGGCTGGCTGGATGTAGATAATCAGCCGCTTGGCATCGTAACCGAGCAATTGTCCCGCTATCTGAATAAGCCGGTGCACGTGGTAGGGAACGGTAACCAACGCATTAGCGGACGGTTTAATCTTAATGAAGCAGCGAAAAGCCTGCGATTGTTGGCGCAGACAGATGGGCTTTCACTGGAGGAAAAGGATGACGCCTACGTCATAACGGTGTCCGACTAGCAGGGCGGGTTGTGAAAGTGTTTAAGCCGTTAACGCTATCTCGCTTCTCGTTCACTGCCATCGCAGTGGCGACAGGTTTGTGCATTGCCTTACCCACCTGCGCAGCGGTTTCTTCATCGTCTCCTGTTCCTGTTTTTATTGCATCCCAACCGCTTAAAGACAGCTTGCGCGCGCTCTCTGAGCGGTTTGGTCAGTCTTTTGTCACTGACGCGGCTGTGGACATGAGCACTAACGCTCCGGCGGTAAATGGCCAGTTTACCTTGCCGCAAGCCTTAGAGGCACTGCTATACCCCGCTGGCTTGCAATACCGCATTACCGCCGATGGCATCGTGATTAGTCCGGCTGATGAACCGCTCCCCCAAGCGCCTATTGAAGAGGTGGCAGTTACCGGATTACGGGCTTCGCTGGATGTCTCCCGTCAGCGTAAGCGTGAGAATCACGTGATTTCCGATGTGATTGCAGCAAACGATATTGCCAGTTATCCAGACCGTAACCTGGCTGAATCGATGCAGCGTATTCCCGGCATGTCGATTACCCGTGAAGCCGGGGAAGGCCGTCAAATCATGCTGCGGGGGCTCAACCCGGATTTCACCCTGGTTACCCTGAACGGCATGATAGTGTTGGCGAACAACGATTCGCCCATGGATAGCAGACTTCAGAAGCAGCGGGACCGTTCTTTCGATCTGAATTTGTTTGCCACTGATTTGTTCAGTGAAATACAAGTGCTGAAAACCTACGATGCTGAATTACCCACAGGGGGAATGGCAGGCATTGTGGCGCTTAAAACCGCGCACCCTTTCGACCACCCCGGTTTACACTGGAACCTGTCTGCCCAAACCGGTGAGAACCAGTTTACCGACGCATTATCGAAGCGGGTATCTGCCATGGTGTCGAATACCCGTGGTCACTGGGGCGCATTGTTCTCTGTGGCCTACGGCACCCGTTCTTATCAGGAAATGGGCGCAAATACCTTTCGGTGGCGCAGTATTCCGCCTGATGGGGCGGATATCTCCGCCTTACCCACAGCGCTTGCCAATGCATGGCAAAATGGCGAGTTAACCATACCTCGGGGGAATCGCTACTCGGTATGGCAGAGTGACATGGACCGCGCCGGAGTGGGAGCCTCCATTGAATATAAAACCGACTTTGCCCACGTTACCCTGGATTGGTTGCACGGACGTTTGGCTGGTGAGCGTTACGAGTATCACTTGTATCCCCGGGGCTTTAATTCGACTCCGGTGATTGAAGGGGAAACCCGTATCGTTGATGCCGCTGTGAACGACCAGAACGAACTGATTTATGCGGCCTATGAACAGGCTCAGGTGGGAACGGAAAGTCGTTATCAACAAGTGGCCACCATTTACAATCAGTGGGTGATGAATGTTGAGCATCGTTGGGCACAGTCGCTAACCGGTAGCGGTGTGATTGGCCGGGAGCACGCCCGTTACGATATGCCCCGCAGCAACAAGGCCTACATGGAAGGGGAAACCGATATCACGGTGGATTATCGCCACGACGCTCGCTTTGCGGACATCACCTATCAGGACGATCTGACACAACCCACTTTCTGGCAAATGAAGGAACTGGACGCCGAAGCCTATTTCGCCGCCACGGATTTTTTCAATGCCCGCTATACATTAGCCTACAAGCCGACGGATAACACGACCTGGAAGACCGGCCTTGAGCTGGTTCATTTTCGCAATCAGACCGATTTCTATGATATTCAGGATCTCCTGTCTGCAGACTGGGCAAGCGGGCAACGAGACAGCACGGTGCCTGAAAGCTACAGCACCCCTCTCACTGCTCATCCAAAGCTGAACTGGCTGACACTCAATACCAACGCGATATTTGGTTATTTCGGATTGCCCTATGAGATAAGTGCACTGAAGGGCACCCATGCTGCCGCTGAAAGTGAGCATAGCACCGAACAAGACGACATCATCGAGCAGCGCCTGGCGCTGTATTCGTCATTCAGCACAGATTGGGGAAACTGGTTGCTGGATGCAGGCTTACGCATTGAAAGCGAGCAAACACGCATCAGTGATTCTGACAGCGAGTTCGCCCGCAACCGCACACTGCGTCACACCCATTGGCTACCTGCGGTGAATCTTCGTTATCGTTTAGCCACAAACAACACATTGCGCCTGAGTTTGAGTAAAACGCTGGGCCGCCCGCAGTTAGATGATCTGGCCGCGACTGTACGCTATGACAGCGAAGAAAATACGCTTTATGGCTACAACGACAGCCTGAAACCGTACAGTGCTTACAACATCGATGTGGCCTGGGAGCGATATCTTTCCGACACCAACCGGTTTGCAGTGAGCGCCTTTACAAAGTATCTGGATGACTACATCGTTTATGTAAGTGATAACTTACTCATCAGTGAGCTTCCGGAATACGAGGGCTTGTTTTCGCTATCTGCAAGCGACAATGTGACACTGGTCACTGCACAGAATGCCCGGCAAACCTGGCTTTATGGTGTAGAGGCCAGTGCTCAGCTTGAGACGCCCTGGCCATGGTCGCCCCAATACCATCTGGGTGTGGTGGGGAGTGTGAGTTATACCCAGGGCAATCTTACTTACCATAATGCCAATACCGGCGAAGCGCTGTCGGTGAAAAGCTTGCCGTTTCTATCCCCCTGGCTGGCGAACATTACTGCTTACTGGGAAAGCTACGATTTAAGTATTCGTCTTTCAGCCACCTATCGCGACGATTATCTCGCAAGGGTCGATAGCCAGACATTGCAGGATGAAGACGAAACCGGCTTCGAAGAAAGTGTGTATGTTGATGCCGTCGTTGCCTGGTATGTGGCGGATAACTGGGAATTGCGCCTGGAAGCCACAAACCTCACCAATCAACGGGAAATTCAGTATTCCGATTCCTCTCACCGCCCTTACAACACTACCTTAAGCGGACGGGATTACTACGTTGGTGTAACGTATCGTTTTTGAATCACCATTAAAGTATGTGTCAGGGCTAGATAGGTAAAAACAAAACAGATATGAACAAAAAAAGGGCCGTGAAACCGGCCCTTTTGGTTGTTCAGTGAGAACTTACATCACGTAAGTCACGCCCAGATATACAGTACGGCCACTTAGTGTGGTGTTGTACAGGCGGTCATCAGAGTCAGAGTACTGCTCTTCACGCTCATCGCTGAGGTTAATGCCTTCCAGGCTCACTTTCAGTTTCTCGTTAATGTTGTAGAACGCTGAGAAGTCATAGTAAGTGGTGCCGTGGAAACCCGCTTCATCCTGATCATCACTGGAAGTTTCTACCTGTGTCAGGTAGTCATCACGATGAGCAGCAGATATGCGTGCACCCCAGGTTTCTGTTTCATAGTAAACCGTTAAGTTATAGGTGTTTTTCGACAGTCCATAGAACGGACGGGATACCTGCACGTTTTCGCCGTCTACCAGCACATTGTGTACCGACTCGCCATCCGCATAGGTGTAGTTGGCAATCGCGCCTAGCTTATCAAACGGAGCTGGCAGGAAGTCGAAATCGCGCTGGAACGCCACTTCCCAACCGCTGAAATCGCTGTCTTCCAGATTCTGCGGCTGCGACACGTTGTATAGCGTGCTGGCAGACTGCGCCACGCCGTTTTCGTCTACCGCGCCTTCAATCAGGGCTGAAGGATAACCGGTCTCACCGTAAGGTGTAGGAATGGTGGTGGTGGCAATAAAGTTGTCGATATCTTTGCGGAAGTAAGACAGGGCTGCGTAGCCTACATCATCAAAATAGTATTCAACGCCGGTTTCCATGTTCAGGGTTTCGAATGGCTGCAGTGACGGGTTACCAGAGCTGATAGACAAACCACTTGAACCGGCCAGCGGATCGGTGTTGATACTACCGCCCACGGCCAGGTTATTCAGTGTTGGGCGAGTAAGGTTTTTACCTGCACTTGCGCGTAAAACCAGATTGTCGGTGGCATACCACGCCAGGTTCATCGCTGGCAGGAAACCGTCGTAGTCACTCTCAATGGTAACGTAATTGGTGTCGTTAACCAGGCCGGTAGACGCAATTTCTGTTTCGTAATAACGCACACCAAAGTTTGCTCGCAGTTCGGTATCGCCTAACAGCATGTTCACATCGTAAAGCGCGTACGCTGCTTTGGTTTCTTCTTCCACCTTGTTTGGCGTACGGCTCATGGTGCCATTGCGGTCGATATTGAAGTCGGCAAGCACAGCGTTCACATCAGTACTCAGCCACGACTGACGCTCGTGCCCGTTGTTCACGTACACAGTGGCAGGGTCAACTATGTCAGACACTTCACCCGACTGCCATTCACTGCGCAGCAGGTTATTGGTCTGCAGGTAGTTGTCCATGTGTTTGAACTTCTTATACGACAACCCGAACTTCACGCTGCTGATATCATTCAGGAACAAATCGGCATCGATTTTAGCCACGTCGAAACTGTTCTCTACTTCGTTTTCAAGCAGGTCAATTTCATGGTAGCGAAATTCATCGATGTTAGTCGGATCGTAATCGTTGATATAGGTGTTCTGGCCATAGAAACGGTCTGGGCGGAAATCCAGTGTCATGTCGGCGAAGGACTCAAGATACACTTTAGCGCTGTTGTCTTCATATTCGCTTTTCATGTGACCAGCAAGTGCAGATAGCGATAAATCAGAGTTCACTGTCCAGTCTGCATTGAATACAAATTGGGTAATTTCTGTTTTCGCTGTTTGATCGCGGCTTTCTGAATGCAGCGCCGTGTTTTGCCATTCTGAGTACACCACTTCATTGTTACTGTTGTATTCAATGTCAGTTAGTTCAGAGCAGTAGTAGCGCGCGCCGTCATCATAGTCCGGCCCGGTGCAGCCTAATGCGGTTGAGCTGGAACCACGGCTTTGCAGGTGGAATTCAGAGCGCTTGTTATCCAGTTTGCCGTACAGCGCATCTAAGCCGAACGAGAGGTCGCTGGTAGGACGGTATTGCAAAGCAACCGTTGCCCCCAGACGGGTTTGATCGCTGTTAAACAAAGAATAGCGACTACCACGGGAGAAGCGCAAATCACCACTGTTTACCGCGTCTTGATCTTCCGCTGATAACGCAGAAATATCAGAACCTTGAGCATCACGAGGACGCCAGCGATAGGTGTTATAGCCCTGTTCGCTGGTATCGCGGTTGCTGTATGCGATGGAGAACAGTGCGCCGAACTTGTCCCAGGTATTCGAAACCAGAGCCGCGATGCGCGGACTGGTGTCCCCGGTATTTGAGTTTTGACCCGCTTGTGCACTGATAGCACCTTTAAAGCCGTCATAATCAAAAGGTTTGGCAGTATGCAGACCAACAGTACCGCCGATACCGCCTTCATCCATGTCTGCAGAGTATGATTTCTTCACGTCGATTTGGTTAAACAGTTCAGACGCAAAAATGTTGAAGTCGAAAGAACGTGAGTTGTTTGTGGTACCGCGGCTGTCCATGGGTGAAGAAGACGTGCCCAGCGCTTCCATGCCGTTTAGTTGTACTTGCGTAAAGTCAGCATTTAGACCACGTAATGAAATCTGACGGCCTTCGCCGGCTTCACGGGTAATGGTGACACCCGGTACACGCTGCAGGGATTCTGCCAGGTTCAGGCTGGGGAAGTCGGCAATGTCTTCGGCCAGAATGGTATCTTGTGTGCCCAGCGCATCTTTTTTCAGATCTTTTGCTTTAATGAGTGAGCTACGAAAGCCTGACACTTCAATTTTTTCAATTTCGTCGGCACTGGCTTGTTCTTGCGCCACGGCAGCAGAAGAAACGGAGCCTAATACGCTGATGACGGAAGCCGCCAATACGTGTTTTTTAAACGTGGTTGTCATAGTGTGTTCCTATTTTTTAATGTCGAGTGATGTGAATTATTGGGAAACCGGGTTATTCCGGCGCAGGGCGCCATCGGCAAAACTGACAACGTGGCCGTCACGTTTTGCCTGAGGGGAACCCGGATAAAAATCGGTGGAAATCATGTGCGCGCCACTGGTAAACGCCGCCATTTTTTGCGCTGTTTTTTCTTCATTGCTGGCACTAAAGTCAGCATCGGCACGGGTGCGAACCAGAAACCCCTCTGCCACACGCTGTTTAATTTCAGTGTGTTGCGTGATCGGGGCGTTGATGATCATGAAAGCGGCGCCATCATCGCTTGCTGGTAACGAGGCAAACATCACGCGACCTTTCAGTCCTGCATGGTTTTCCATGAAGCGCGCGTTTTGTTCAAAGTTGCCATCGAACACGAAGATAAATGTGCCGCGCAGGCTGTCAGCGTCGGGCCAGCCGCGTTCAAGCACAGCTTCGCGCAGAGAGCTGAAATCACCACGGATATCGTCAGGGGTGATAACGCGCTCTTTTAATACTGTGCGGATGACGTCATTCAATTGGTCATAAGTGGCGGTGGTGAACGGCGCAGGCGCAGGGCTATTTATAAAAGAAGGCTGGTTCTCTTTGGTGTTCATCAGTACCACGATAGGGAAGTGGTCAGCATGGGCCTCAGACCAGCGTTTTAACTTGTTCAGGCAAGCGGCAAAACCGGTGCAGTGAGATTGCACATCAACGTGAGGTATGTGCAGTACCTTAAAACCCGGTCGTGCCAGCTCGTGTTGAGCCTCATTACTTAGCCAGGTTTCGCCAAGGCGAGTGGCCAGTTCCGGTTTGTCATATTGATTGCCTGTGGGGTCATTCACCACGTCAATTTCCAACTGTCGGAGACCTGAATCCAGCTGTGCTTCAAGAGTGCCATGGCCGTAATTAATTTGTTTGGCAGCTCGCGGATTGTTTTTGGCCAAAAACTGATAAACCGACGCTGGTAAACCTTGCTTATAACTGTTGTGCGAGCCAATCCATTGATAGTCCGTCAGCGCATCTGCAAACGTGGGTTGCGTGGCCGCAATGGATAAAAGCAGGGTAGTTAAAAGTCGCATTGGTTTTCTCTCACAGGTCATGTGTGAGGAAGATGCGAAAAACAAAATTTCGGGGACAACAAAAACTTGCTAACCGATTAATATTCATAAAATTGTCACATTGCAGATGAAGTTTTTGTGACATTGGGTAATATTTGTCCCCGTTTTCTCAAAGTGTGCGTCTATGTGAATTGGGACGCAGTTTTTATGTGTTTTTAACTTTGGTTTATCAGCTTTCAGGACTAAAAATGGGAAGTGCATTGTTGATGAGATGGCTGGCTGGCACGGTTGCCATGTTGTTACTTTCTGGCTGCGACGTAGATGTGGCAAAAACGGAATCGCCGGAAACTAATTATCAGGAGAAAGAACAGGAAGTACAAATTGCCTTTCTTGCAGACATTCACTTGCATGATTTCTTCGCTGCAGCTAAAGATTTGGATGCATCTGAACTGCCACTGATAGCAAATACCCCGATCTCAGGTGACAGCTCGCAGGGAGCACAAACGCCGGTGTTGATGCGAAGCATGCAGGCACAGCTCAACAGTACCCGGCTGTTTAATGAAAACTACTTTGTTTTTCGCGCAGCACTGGATGAGATTGCTGCCAAAGGCATTAAGCTGGTGGCGTTACCCGGAGATTTTTCTGATGACGGCCAGCCCGCCAATGTGAAGGCGCTGGCTGACATTCTGGCTGAATACTCAGGCAAATACGGCATGCGCTTTTTTGCAATTACCGGCAACCACGACCCCGTGCGCCCCTTCTCCCGTGCCGGAGGAAAGAAAGACTTCCTGCATCGCAGCGGTAAAGAAGTGGCGGTGATGAGTCCTGATCACCCCGACTGCCTGAACAAATCGGCATGGCAATGCAGCAATGCACTGCGGGAATGGGGCTATGCTGACATCATGGAAACCCTCAAATCACAGGGCTTCAGCCCGTCATCGCAGGATGTGTTGTATGAAACACCCTTTGGGACAGCCGATGTCAGTAAGCGCGGCTGGCGCTGGTGCGACCCCAGCAACGGGAGTGAGGACAGCAATACGGGCGAGGCCAGCAACCCGACCGAAGAGAATGGGGAATCTTGTATTTTCATGCCGGATGCCAGCTATCTGGTTGAACCGGTAGAAGGCCTTTGGCTACTGGCTATCGACGCTAATGTATATACACCCAAAGGAAAGATTTCGTCGCTGGAATTTAATGGTTCAGGAAATGCGGGTTACAACGCGCTGGTGGACTACAAACCGGAACTTATTGACTGGATAGCGGGCGTAGTAAAGCGGGCGGAAGAGCAAAACAAGCGACTGATTGCGTTCAGCCATTTTCCTATGGCGGACTTCTACGATAATACACAAAAGCAACTGGCTGAGCTGTTCGGAGACTCCGGCATGCAACTAAAACGTATGCCGTCAGCACCGACAACGCAGATCCTGTCTGATCTCGGATTGCGGTTGCACATGGCAGGGCACATGCACCTGTACGACATTGCACAACCTGAAGACACCGGCGGGCTGGTGAATGTGCAGGTGCCGTCGCTGGCTGCCTATCAGCCCGGCTACAGCGTGGTTACCCTGAACAATGATGGCAGTGCTCAGGTTGATACCATCATTCAGCAGCAAGTCGACCAATTCGATACCTTGTTCCCTGTGTATGCTAAAGAGTGGCAATACCGCAAGAAGGCGGGGCTGATAAACTGGGATAAAACCATTCTGGATGCACCGGACTATCTGCGTTTTACCGACGCGCATTTAAAAGAAGTGGTGCGACAGCGCTATGTGGGTCGTGAATGGCCGCAGCCTCTGGCTACTTTCATTCAAAGTAAAACGGTTGGTGACGCACTGGAAACGCTGGTATGTGCCAATGTCAGTCGCGTTACAGATGAAGGACTGCTTACAATGCCCGCCATCACACTGGCTAATGATTATTACCGTATCAGGAATGCCGGTCAGTTTGCTGACCTTGGTGGACGGGAAGTCGTGTACGAGCGTCTTAGTGATGCCACGTTACATTGCGAGTTGCCAGAAGCCGCCCCTGTGCAATCGCAACAGGTGAGGCGCTTTGTAAAACTGCTCAGCGACGTGACGGTATCACGGGATGTCACGTCAATTACGGTGAAGGGCGTTTAACAGGGCGCTTATGCGCCCTGTTGTCAGCCTGTTATCGTATTGATCGCTTCTGCCAGCTTCTGCATGTGGGCAACCGGCGTGAAAATTTGCGGTGTCACGCGGATATTGCTGCCGCTGGATAAGTCATTTCTGACAACGGTAAAAATACCGAAATCTTCTTCCAGGCGTTTTTGTAACACCTGATTTTCTTCGGGACTGGTTTTGCCTTTTAAACGAAAGCCACCCATACCTGATGCATTATCTGAGCTGGCTGCGCCAAGTATTTCAACTTCAGGGTTTTCCCTCAGCGGTAGCGTCCAGCTTTCCCACAAATACCGCAACCGCGCTTCTTTATTTTTGCCGCCAATTTTGTGGTGAAATGTCAGTGCATCCGGCACGCTTAAGAAACTGGCGAAGTCAGACGTTGCAAGATGTACGCGGTTAGCCACGTCATTGTCGCCCGGGTCTTCGCCCGGAAAGGGCATTACTGGAGCTAAGGTTTGTTCCCGCATATACAGAGCGCCTACACCCACCGGTGAACCAATCCATTTGTGCAAATTGAAAATTGCCCAGTCGACACCAAGTTCATCCGGCGTGAAGTCGAGTAATCCCCAGGACTGAGCGGTATCACAGATAACATAGATGCCATGTTCCCGCGCGAGTTGTGCAATACGCTTAACCGGCATAACAAGGCCATGCTGATTGCTCACATGAGTAAGCAGCATCAGTTTTATACGTGGATTGCGCTCAAATGCTTTGCGATACACATCAATATAATCATCATCTGTACCGGAGGCCGGAAGTGATAACTCGTGACCTTTAACGTTTCTGCTGTCACTTAACCAGACCATCATGTCCTGGTAGGCGGGGTAATCGATATCTGCCCACAAGATTTCATCACCTGCCTTAAAATCATTGAACTGAGTGAGCAAATTCACAAATGATTCAGTGGCGTTGCGGGTCAGCATGATCTCATGAGCTTTAACTTTTAAAGCGTCAGCAACAGACTTCCGCGCGGTAAGAAAATCGGCTTTATATTGCTTACGCACGTACCAGGACATGGCATGATTGACCTTCTTCGTGTGGTCAAAGAAGGCCTGCTGAACAGGATTGGCCATTTTGCCCCAGTAGCCCTGTTCCAGATTGATGATGTCGTTTTGCACATCAAACTGACTGCGTACGGCTTGCCAAAAGTTCTCATCCCTGGCCACGGTTGAAGCTGAACCAACCGGACTTTCAAATTGCTGAGCAGATAAAGATAAAGCGGTAGATGATGCGGCAAATGCCGCTGAATATTTCAAAAACTGTCTTCTGGATGACATGTGTTCCCCGAACCTTGTTATTTTTAGTAATGTTATAGTGTTGCAATACCTACGCTATAACCTAGGAAAATAAAAGTCCTGGTTTTGAGACGGATGTGCTGAAAATTTAGCCGAAGATATGGTTTGCCGAAAATATGGATTGGGGAAAAGGTGAGAGAGAAGGGGCTTGTCAGCCCCTTGCTGGTTCCGGCACGAACATCGGGTAGCCGGTGCTCTGATGTTTAATATCAGCTAGGTGCCAAGCGCAAAGCTTGTTTTCTTTCTGCTGGCAACTAACACCATGAGTAGCCCCAGTAATGCGGTGCCTGCGCCAGCTAAGGCTACCGCTGGTAATCCAAGACCTGCACTTATAACGCCGCCACCTAAAGCTGCGCCAACCGCATTACCAAGATTAAACGCACCAATGTTCATGGCCGATGCCAGATTCGGCGCTTCGCTGGCCTCCTGAACCACCAATGATTGCAGCGGTGGAACCACAGCGAAGCTGGCAATGCCCCAAAGGAAAATCAGTGGCACAACGACAACGGAAGAAGACATGGTAACGGTAAAGATCACCAGCAGCAGAATCACCGCGATTAATGACACGATTAGCGTGCCGTATAAAGTGCGATCGGCATAGCGCCCGCCCAGCACATTCCCCACCGCAAGCCCCACGCCGTAAAGCACCAGCATAGCCGTGACAAAAGTCGTCGAAGCATGAGTTTCTTGCTGCAGAATTGGCACAATGTAAGTAAATACCGTGAACATAGAGCTGGCACCCACCACCGTTAACAGTAATGCTGCCAACACAGACCCTTTGCTTAACACGGCTAGTTCATTTCGAATGTTCGCTTTTTCCTGATTCACCAACGGAGGCAAGCTAAAGCGCAAGGCTATCATTGCCACCAAACCGATAGCCGCAATGCCCAGAAACGCATTTCGCCAGCCCAGCGTTGTGCCCAAAAAACTTGCCAGCGGCACACCGCCAACGGTTGCAATGGTAAGCCCTGAGAACATTGCAGCAACTGCCCCGGCACGTTGATTCGGCGGCACTAATTGGGTTGCGACGACAGCACCAACACCAAAAAATACGCCGTGATTGAACGAGGTGATAATGCGGCTAATCATCAATGCGCTGTAACTGTCGGCCAGCGCGCTCATTAAATTGCCCAGGGTAAAAATGCCCATGGACAAAACCAGCAGGCGACGGCGCGGCATATTGGCAAACAGTAAAGTCATGACCGGCGCACCCACCAATACCCCGAAAGCATATGCACTAATGAGAATACCCGCTGTAGGTATCGAAACGCCTAAGTCATCTGCTATCACAGGCAGCATTCCCATAGGTGAGAATTCCGTTACACCAATTCCAAAAGCACCAATGGCCAGCGCCATCAGTGGAAAGTTAATCTTCATGTTGAACCCAAGTTTATTTATGATGTTAGGGAATATAACGACATAGAGAATCCCCGAGTAGTGGGATGGCAAAGCTAATCTGTTTTGCATTGGATTCACAAATGAAGCAAGTTAAAGCTGATAAAACGACTGAAATGGAAACCTTTTTAACGGTGGCGAAATTCGGCAGTTTGAGTGGTGCAGCCAGAGAACTGGGCCTGACACCGTCGGCAGTAAGCCGGATGATGACCCGGATAGAAAAGCGTTTAGGTGTACGGCTGCTTGTCCGTTCTACCCGCAAACTTTACTTAACCAGTGAAGGGGAGTCTTATGCCCTGGCTGCCCGGCGGATCTTGAAAGATGTCGAAGAGACCGAGCGCGCTATTGCTGATCGCGCCAGTCCAAGCGGTTTAATTAAAGTGAGTACCGCAACGGCTTACAGTCGTCTAACCATGATTCCCTTGTACAGAGAGTTTTTAGAGCGCTATCCCAATATCAAAATAGAAGTCGAGGTGAGCGATAAAATCAGCAATGTGGCCGACGGACACATCGATGTCGCAATACGCTTTGGTCCTTTACCTGACAGCAATTTAACCGCCAGGCGCTTAGGTGAAACCGGCAGAACTGTGGTCGCATCACCCAATTATTTAGCACAGGCTGGCATTCCCGAAACCCCTGCCGACCTAAAACACTTTAACTGTCTGGATTTCAGTTTTCAGCGCATAGAGCCCGGCTGGCCTTTTCGTGAAAATGGTGAAGACTACATTCTGCCCATAGAAGGGAATATGACGTCGAACAATGGTGAAACGCTGGTTGAACTTACCATGGCTGATATTGGCATTACCCGGGTCGGCAACTTTCATATCGAACAGATGCTCGCATCGGGACAACTTGTTCCACTTCTAGAAGACTTCAATCCACAAGACAAAGAAGTCATCCATGCTGTGTTTATCGGCGGGCGACACATGCCCGCCAGAGTGAGGGTGTTTGTGGATTATCTGGTTGAGAAAATGGCTTCTAATTCCTGAGGATCATTTATCGCTTATATCACTCTGTCTGTGTTCACATGAACTGCAAATAAGGTTTTCTTTTGCAACGGACAGAGAGCGTTTTTGTTAGAATGGCAACCTCTATTGTCAGTGTGCGCTACGCAGGTTGCTCCGGGGTTGCTGATGGTTAACGCTATTTAAGTATTTAAGGTCTGTTGTGAAAAAAACCGGTATTTTTGTCGATGTACAAAACGTCTATTACACCACCCGCAGTGCGTTTAAGCGCAACTTCGACTACAACCGTTTCTGGGCTGAGGTGACTCACGACAGGGAAGTGATGACTGCCAATGCGTATGCCATCAATCGTAACGACGAAAAGCAGAAACAGTTTCAGAATATTCTCAGGGCTATTGGCTTTGAGGTGAAGCTTAAGCCGTTTATCCAACGCGCCGACGGCAGTGCCAAAGGCGATTGGGACGTGGGCTTAACGCTGGACATGATGGAAGCAGCGGAACATTGCGACGTACTTGTACTGGTATCCGGCGACGGTGATTTTGATTTGCTGGTTCAGCGTGCGCGGGAAAAGCACCAATGTGAAGTGGAGGTGTACGGTGTTGAAGCGCTGACTGCCGACAGTCTGAAACGTGCGGCTGACCGCTTTGTGCCGGTAATGGATAATCTGCTACTCTAAGCGCCTTTTTTTGTTCCCAGAATAACGACTACAAACCGGATTAGTTCATGCGCTTCAAACTCCCGTCATCAGCCAAAGCTGTGGCTTTATCATTACTCTCTGTTCTCTCCTTTTGTGTAACGTCTTTCCATGCGGTGGCAGAAACCGCAGCCTGGGCTCAGCCTGAAAAGGAACTGATGGTACCGGTAGAAGGCGGCAAAATTTATGTGCGCTTAAATGGCCTTGAACATAAAAACGCCACACCGGTGATATTTATTCACGGTGGTCCGGGTGGTACGCATAATGGCTTCGCCGGTATGACGGAGCTGGCCAACGACCGTATGGTGATCATGTACGATCAACTCGACAGTGGTAAATCAGAGCAGCCAAACGACCCGGCCAACTGGCGGGTAGAACGCTTCGTTAATGCTCTGGAAACTATCCGCAAAACGCTGGGGCTGAGCAAATGGCATGTTGTAGGCCATAGCTGGGGTTCGGCGCTGGCACTGGAATACTCAGCTAAATATCCGCAGCACACGGTGTCTACGGTTTTAGGAGGTACGTTTATTTCGACGCCACATTGGATCATGGATGCAAACCTGCTGGTAAAAGCCGCCCCGCAAGACGTACAAAAGACGCTGAAACAGTGTGAATCCGCGAAGCCGCCAGAAGGGGATGTTTGTCGTGAAGCTTATACCAAACTTTATTCTGCTTATTACACCCGGGGTATTGGCACCGAAGCGGCCAGAGTTTACTACGAGAACGTAGGCGGCAACGGCTTTAATCCGCTTATCTACAACAAGATGTGGGGACCGAGTGAGTTTTCATCTACCGGCGTGCTGAAAAGCTACGATGCCACCCATTTACTGGCAGACATTGACCCGATGAATACTTTGTTCATGATTGGCCAGTACGATTCAGCTCGTATCGATACCGTACAGGATTATCTGGCTCTGACACCGGGGGCAGAACTGGCCGTGGTACCCGGTGGCGCACACGGTTTCTATAACGACCGGCCACGCATTACGTTTGCATTGTTGAAAAGCTGGTTGGACAGAAAAGATCCTCAAGCTGCTAAGCCTGAATAACAACAAGTGCCCTCGCGGAAATCAGACCGGTGTATAAATTTCTACATCGCCTTTGCGCTGTTTTTCATTGCGCCCCGCTTTCTCCTGCCGCTTTGCTTTCTTAAGCGGTGGGCATAAATCATCGTTGTTGTAATAAACAATACACTCCAGACACTGCACGCACTCGTTGTAATTGATATCACCTTTAGGCGTGATGGCTTTGATGTCGCATTTGTGATGGCAGAGCGTACAGGGGTTGCCACAGGCCTTGCGACGGGTGAGCCATTCACCGGCGTGGAAGTAACCGAGCACCGCTAAACCAGCGCCCAACGGGCAGACATAGCGGCAGTAGAATTTATTGATCCAAAGTCCGGCGACCAGCAGGGCAACCGCATACAGCACAAATGGCCAGGTACGCACAAACTGGAGTGTAATAGCGGTTTTGAACGGTTCCACTTCTGAGGCAATTTCAGCTACCCTCACTGAGGCGAAAGAGGTGATTACCAGGCCAATCAGAATGGCGTACTTAACCCACCAGAGTTTACTGTGAGCGTCGAAAGGCACTTTCTTCTGACGGATGCGCAGCTTTTTCGCCACCCAGCCCACCATTTCCTGCAGTGCGCCAAACGGGCACAGCCAACCACAAAAAATACCGCGACCAACAATAAACAGACTGACGAATACGTAGCTCCAGAGGACGAACAAAATGGGGTCCATCAGGTACATATTGATGTCGAAACCATTGATCACACTTTGCAGGACTGGATAAATATTGACGATAGAAAGCTGTCCCTGCCAAAGCCAGCCAATGAAAATCAGTGTGTAGGTCAGGAAGCTCCAGCGAACCCAGCGGAATAGCTTCTCATTCGCCGATAATCGATGCTGAAAGATAAAAATCAACGTGACCAGCACCAGGCTTACCAGCAATACTGAAATATCGACGATGCGGTTTTCCCAGATGCGTACCCAGGGCGCTTTCGGCGCTTCCTCTACCGCGGCTTCGGCAAAATCAAACAGGTTTTCAGGCAGGCTGTAGTCGTCATGCAGGTGCAATTGATTGCGGATGAGGTGGTTGCGGGCAATATCAATGTTCAGATTCAGCGACATGGTATCGCCGGGGTTGAATCCGGACTGGGTGTTTACCACGAATACCTGTACATCGTCGCTCTCAGGCATGCCTGCGCTCAATTGCTGGTCGGCATAACTGTAGAAGTTTAAATCCCGCATGGGGAAGGGCAAATCATTCTGCGTCAGCGAAATGCGGTTGGCTACCGTGCCGGGTTTGAAGTCGTCTTCCAGGTAGCTGAAGAAACCTTCCGACATCACCAGGAATGCCTGCTCATTGGGTTTAAGAATACCCATTAAGCGTTGATACTCGCTGTCACCCAACAAATTACGCCCGATAGTCGGGGCGTTAAGGTAGGCGTAGTACACGTCGAAGTTATCGTAAGAAAGGTCAAAGGTATCGCCGGGGAATGTATCAAGCTCAATGTTAAAGCCATCGGCCATCGTTTGTTGGCTAATACGCCACTGACGTACCAGGCCTTCTTCTAATAACTGCTGCCATTTCTTTTCTTCAAACGTATCTTTTGGCGTGGCCAGCGGGGAGCTGGCGAACCCGGACAACAACTGACGTGCAACTTTAAGCGAAGACAACAAAATGGTGTCGTTAATGATGATCACCGATACCGTGGCTTTGGTTACCCCATCCACATGTACCGTAGAAGGATCATCAGGGTTGTTCTTTGCAGCGGAATCCACAATCACCCGCTGTCCCACATTCAGACCTTCATACTGGTTTATGAAATTAAGCATGGGTTCCGGGCCGAGCCCGTGCAGGAAAATGGGCTCGTGGTGATTAATTATCCGAATGCCTTTTACATTTCCGGCGGTGTCGATGCCAATTAGCAGGTTGATGCGGGTGCCGGAAAAGCCCGGCAGATTCACCAGGTCGTTACTGGCAAATACATAACCCAGCAATTCCTGTAACTGATAAACCGGTTGCACGGGGACACCGGTTTGCTTTTCGCCAATGAGCGTGGCTTTAGGAAAAATGGATTGAATAAGGGAATCATCGATACTGACTTCTTCAGCCAGAACAGCACATGCGCTAAAGCAGAGTGAAATAAAGAAGAAGGTTCTTAAAAAGGCAGTATGGATGAATCCTGTCATGAGGCGGGTCCTTAAAAAAAGAGCCGGCGTCAGGTCCATACCAGCTCTTTGAAGAAAAACTCGTAACAGGGTTGTGGGACCAAAGCCCTGCTACGATGCCCGCGTTACGAGCGAGGCAACTTGAAGGTCCAGACAGTGCCACCCTGGTTGATGTCTTTTACGCGTTTGGCAACTTCACCACCCCAAAGAGGTACTGCGCCGCCCCAGCCAGACAGGATACTCAGGTACTGCTCACCGTCCATTTCCCATGTAACAGGAGAGCCGACGATGCCTGAACCTGTATTGAACCGGTAAACTTCTTCACCTGTTTTGGCATCGAAGCCCATCAGGTAGCCTTCAGGTGTACCGGTAAAGACCAGATTACCCGCAGTGGCCAGAACACCGCCCCACAGAGGTGCGTTGTTTTTATATTCCCAGACGGTGTTACCGGTCTTAGGATCGATGGCTTTCAGTGAACCGATGTGATCTTCGTAAACAGATTTGATAGTGAAACCAGAACCCAGGTAAGCTGCACCTTTTTTATAGCTTACCGGCTCGTTCCAGATGTCCATGCCCCATTCGTTAGACGGAACGTAGAACAGACCGGTGTCCTGGCTATACGCCATAGGCATCCAGTTCTTACCACCCAGGAATGAAGGTACTGAGAATACCGTTTCACCTTTCTCACCGTTCTCGCTTTCAGCAGGGTTACCCGGGCGACCGCCCTCTTTGTAAATTGGCGCACCATCATCATTCAGGCCTTCAGCCCATGTGATACCGCTTACGAACGGGAAGCCACGGAGGAATTCGCCGTTTTCACGGTTTAGTACATAGAAGAAACCATTACGGTCAGCCGTTGCGGCCGCTTTGACGGTTTTACCTTTTTCTTTGTAGTCAAACGCAATCAATTCGTTTACGCCGTCGAAATCCCAGCCGTCATGTGGTGTGGTCTGGAAGTGCCAAACGATTTTTCCTGTGTCAGGATCGATAGCCAGACGTGAAGAAGAGTAAAGGTTGTCGCCGGGACGTAAGTGAGAGTTCCATGGTGCAGGGTTACCTGTACCCATGAAAATCAGATCCTGGTCAGGGTCGTAGGTGCCGCCAAGCCATGTTGCTGCACCACCGGTTTTCCACAGGTCGCCAGTCCAGGTTTTGTTTGCTTCACCACCGGTGATGCCGTTTTCTTCACCGTTCAGGTAACCCATGTGACCTTCAACAGTCGGACGGGTCCATACCAGTTCACCGGTTTTCGCATCGCGGGCTTCAACTTTACCTACGATACCGAATTCACCACCAGAGATACCTGTTACAACCATGCCTTTAACAATCATAGGCGCAGCAGTGAATGAGTAACCTGCTTTATAGTCACCCATTTTCTTACGCCATTTCACTTTACCGGTTTTCTGGTCAAGGGCGACCAGAATCGCATCCAGCGTACCGAAGATAACCAGGTCGTCATACAGTGCTGCACCACGGTTGATAACGTCACAGCAAGGCATGATGCCGTCTGGCAGACGGGCTTCGTATTGCCACAGCTCATCACCGGTTTTAACGTCAATGGCATAAATACGTGAATAAGAACCTGTTACGAACATCACGCCATCGTGTACCAGAGGCTGTGATTCCTGACCGCGCTGCTTCTCACCGCCTAGCGAGAACGCCCACACAGGGTGCATTTTCTTAACGTTTTTTGTATTCAGTGTGTCCAGCGGGCTGAAGCGCTGTCCGCGCGGGCCCATGCCATAACTTAAAACATCGCCGGTGGTTTTAGCGTCGTTAAGTATGTCTTTATCGGTAACGCCTGCCGCCTGAACACCGCCTAAGGTGCTAAGAGACAAGGCCAGACCGACAGCAGAGCTAATCAGGTGACGTGAAACTGTTCGACTTTTCATCAGGTTTCTCCAGTAGTTCAACAGGTGCTTTGGTGGTCTTTCCACCTTTTTACACAAGCGGCTCGTCTGAAAAACAGTTTTATTAGTTGGGAACGTTCTTCTTACGGCCTTGCATTATTGTTAATCCGTCCTCCGGACCCTAAGCATAGAACATCTTCGGACGACGACATGGTCAGTATTAGCTAATGTTTTTTTAACAACCATTAAACCTTGGATTATCATTTTTACTCCCTTGGTAGTAGTACCCTGAAAAACGGGTCAAAAAGGGAGGGTGAGAAGCACAGGTAAATAACCTCAGGTCAATAGAATATGTGGTCTGCATAACAAATCGTGATGATCGCGGAACAGTGTGTTTGGGGATGAATCAGTACTGAAAAAGACGGGGAATATCTAATATAAAAATGGGAAGCGTGTTGATGCCGGGACCACGCTCCCCGTTATCCCGGTTATTCTCCGGCGTATAATCCGGGTACCGTGTAGGTAATTTTGTAGTCGTCAAAAATGGCCTTCATACGACCGTCTTCGATCATAGGGACGGTGATGTCTTCAATAGAATAAGCCAACTGCCGGTAATCCGTTTTCACCGCCATACCAATATCCCAGGCTTTAATGCTCATTGCTGCAAGACCGGTAGCATTGATAGTAAAAGTATCAGTGGCTGGCTGTGCCCACTCCAGCTGAGATTGCATGCCCGCGACTGCGGCGACTTCCCCTTTTTTGAACAGGTCTATGCCATCGAAGGTGGTTGTTGTGTGTACCATGTTCTTGCGCAAACGGCCGCCAATGGTCGAACCTAAAAAGGTGTCGGGAAGTGAGTCGATTTCCACGGCAATTTTCTCGTACTGGAAAATCGCCAGTGTGTCGATGCCATTAGTTTTTTCAGTGTTCTTCAGAAGGGCCCATTTTTCACGGTGATAAGGGCCGAACATCACCACCATTTCATTACGGGGCAGACCGTATCCGTCAATGCCGTAACTGAATTTACGGTCGTAAGGAACACGCAACATCAAATCCGCTTTCTGGCGGGTAATGATATGGCCTTTCCATACTGCCTGTCGTAAATCATCTTCCAGATTTTCATCGGCATTAATCCACATCCAGCGTGGCTCAACACCTAATCCTGCAGCGATGGCTTTTCCTACTTCAATGTCGACACCGGCAGGAGATTCATCGTCCAGAAAAGAATAAGGGGGGAAATTATTGTAGACCGCAATGGTGATATAGCCTGACTCAATAATATCGTCATAGCTTCGGGCCTGAACAGAAAAAGCGCTGCCTGCCATAAAGGCAGCCAGCGCAAGGCCCGTTATCCAGCAACGTAATAAGCGAGCCATAGCTGTTACTCGGGGGTGCCGCGAGTTTCGATGTAAGATTTGATTGCCCACATTGCTTCCTGACTAAGGATGCCTTCGAATGGCGGCATGTAAACACGGCCGTCGATAACTGCACCGTTACGGATACGCATCATGAACCAGTCGTCAGCTTCTTCCGGACTAAAAAATTCGTTTTCGTCATTCAGTTTACGCAGATCCGGAGTGATACCGCCAGAAATAACTTCCAGGCCGTGGCAGCGGGCGCAGTTCTGGTTGTAGGCAGAGTCACCAATTTTAATTGCCAGCTCATTACCAGTGTAAGGGTTTGTGGCTTTCCATTCCTCGCCCAGTTGAGGTAACGCGCTGGTGTCCACTGCCTGTGGTGTAACATCGCCATGAGCAAGGGCCTGCGCTGAAGATACAGCGATAACCGCTGCCAGCGTACTACGCAATATGGTTGAGAAATTTTTCATTTATACATCTCCAAAAGTTGTCAGATAGTGTCAATGCTGGTTAGAGTTGGCGGACAACTTGAGTAGGTTTTGTTGTGTTTGCGACATAACCAGACACGTTTTAAAAGGTAGGTGATATGCCGGATTCGTCCAATTGTACTAAGGTAGTAAACCTTTCATCCTTTGTGCTCATTCATAATGGACGGGTCATCAACTAGTATTTAGTTCACCTTCGCAAAAGGAGTACCGGTATGTTCGCCCCACTAATAACGATAATGGCGACACCAGGCCTGGCAATACCGCTGAAAGCTGCATCAAGTTATGTGATGCGGTTGCTGGCTATGCCGTGTCTGCTAAGCCTGCTGGTGCCCGTCACACAATCCTTTGCTGACGAATTACCGGTAAATATAGCCTATGTAAAACAAACCGGACTGACGTCTTCTGCTTTACTAGCGCTGTTTAAAACTCCTGCGAACAATGGTGTTGCCGGCGCTTTGCTGGGGACGGATGATTCCAATACCACCGGTCGCTTTCTTAAACATCACTACGCGCTGACGGTACTGGAAGATGCCAGCGGGGAAGCCCTTACCGGCAAAGTACAGGCGTGGCTGACAGCCAATAACGGGCCTCTGATCCTGGATGTGCCCGACAGTACCTTGCAGGCAATTCTGGCCCTGCCCGGTGCGGACGCCGGGCTGATGCTTAATGCAACAAACAAATCTGACAATTGGCGGCTAAATCAATGCCGGGCCGGTTTACTGCACACTTCCCCGAGTTACGCCATGCTGGGCGATGCGCTGGGTCAGTTTCTGATGGCAAAACGCTGGCGGGAATGGTTTTTAGTTTCTGGCAGCGGTGAAGGCGATACAGCCATGGCGCAGGCCTTTGAACGGGCATCAAAGCGCTTTGGCACCAAAATTACCGGGCGTAAAACCTGGACCTTCGACACGGATTTACGCCGTACTTCCCAGCAGGAAGTGCCCGCCCTGACGCAGGGGGAAGATTATGACGTGGTGCTGGTGGCAGATACACAAAACCTGTTTGGTTTTTATTTGCCCTATAACACCTGGTTGCCCCGTCCGGTAGCCGGTACCCACGGACTCAAAGCCGCTTCCTGGCATCGCAGTATTGAGCAGTGGGGAGCTATCCAATTGCAAAACCGCTTTTTTGAGGCGAATCAGCGCCCTATGAATGACGACGACTTTAACGCCTGGCTTGCTGTCAGAGCCGTTGCTGAAGCGGTCACCCGAACAAAATCGAATAACTCTGCTACGCTTTATCAATACCTTATGAGCGATAACTTCGAGCTGGCAGCGTTCAAAGGACGCAAACTGACCTTCCGCCAGTGGAACGGACAACTGCGTCAGCCCATCCCGTTAGTGCAGCCGGAATCTCTGGTTTCCCAATCTCCTCAGGAAGGTTTTCTTCATCCCGTGACGGATTTAGATACGCTGGGGTATGACAAGCCGGAAGTTCGTTGTTCCATGGTCAAGGAGTAAGTATGAAGTCGTTGGTTCTCCCCGCAATGATGCTGTTCGCCACCCCTGCTTTGGCGGGAGTTGCTTATGTGTCGAACGAAAAAGATGACACATTGACCCTCATTGATACCGGTTCACTGGAAGTAATTGAAACCATCGAAGTGGGTATGCGGCCAAGGGGGATTATTTTCAGCAATGACTACAAATATCTGTATATCTGCGCCAGCGATTCCGACGCAGTGCAGGTATTGGATGTGAGTACCAACAGGATCATCCATAACCTGCCTTCCGGCGAAGATCCCGAGCAGTTCGCGCTGCATCCTAATAACCATCATCTGTATATCGCCAATGAAGACGATGCCGTAGTCACCGTTGTTGATACGGAAAAACGGGATGTGATTGCACAAATTGACGTGGGTGTAGAGCCTGAAGGCATGGCCGCCAGTCCCGATGGTAAATGGGTTATTAATACTTCTGAAACCACTAATATGCTGCACTGGATTGACGCCTCAAATCAGCAACTGGTAGACAACACACTGGTCGATCAGCGTCCCCGCCACGTGGAGTTTACCAAAGACGGCAAAACTGTCTGGGCTTCTTCAGAAATTGGCGGAACCGTTTCCATTGTTGATGTGGACAGTAAAGCGATTACGCAGGTGATTAATTTCAAAATTCCGGGTGTACACAGGGATAAAATTCAGCCTGTGGGCGTGAAACTGACTGATAACGGTAAATATGCGTTTGTAGCACTGGGTCCGGCGAATCACGTAGCGGTGGTCGATGCGAAAACCTATGAAGTGCTGGATTATCTGCTGGTGGGACGTCGCGTATGGCAACTGGCCTTCGCCAACGATCAGTCTTTGCTGTTTACCACCAATGGTGTGAGTGGCGATGTATCAGTCATCGATACAGATAAATTAAAAGTAATCAAAACCCTGAAAGTGGGACGTTATCCCTGGGGCGTGGCGGTGAAGCCATGAGTTTAGCGTTATCTGTCGCTGGCTTGCAGTTCGGTTATCAGCAAAAGGCAGTACTGCACAATGTGAACCTGAACCTGGAACAGGGCCGTTTCTACGCGTTACTGGGGCCGAATGGCGCGGGTAAAAGTACGCTGTTTAACCTGCTTTGTCAGTTGCTGCAAAGTGCGGAAGGTGACATTTTTGTCGGCGGTTATGATACAGCCAAAGCCCCGCGCAAGGCGTTAGCGGCATTGGGTATCGTGTTTCAGCAAAGCACGCTGGACTTAGATTTAACCGTTTACCAGAACCTGAATTACCACGCTGGCTTGCACGGCATGTCTGCCTCTGCAACGAAAGACGCCATAGCGCGGGAACTGGCCAGATTTGATTTGACCGGGCGGCAGCATGAGAAAGTGCGCTCATTAAACGGTGGCCACCGCCGCAGAGTAGAAATTGCCCGCGCGTTGCTGCATGAACCCGCCATTTTATTGCTCGACGAGGCCAGTGTGGGGTTGGATATGCCCACCAGAGACAGCATAAACCGCCATATTCGCGACCTGTGCTCTGAGAAGGGCATTACGGTGTTGTCATCTACCCATCTGGTGGATGAAGTCTTGCCTGAAGATAATCTTATCCTGTTACATCAGGGGAGCATTTTACTGGATATGCCCTGTCAGACTGCACTCACTGAATATCAGGCCGGTGACGTAAAAGCCCTGTACCGGCAACTGACTACACAGGATGACGCAGCATGAAGTACTGGATGGCATTCAAAGGCATTGTGGTGCGGGAGATGTGGCGTTTCTGGCATCAGAAGGCGCGGCTGGTCAGTGCCCTTGTGAGGCCGTTATTGTGGCTGATTGTTTTTGCCGCCGGTTTCAGAGCTGCACTGGGTATCGCTATTATCCCGCCATATGACACCTACATTACTTATGACGTGTACATTATGCCGGGTCTGGCGGGCATTATTTTGTTGTTCAACGGCATGCAAAGCTCACTGTCCATGGTGTACGACCGTGAAATGGGAAGTATGAAAGTGCTGCTCACCAGCCCGCTTCCCCGCCCGTTTTTACTGATAAGTAAGCTCATTGCCGGCGCTATTATTTCGTTACTGCAGGCCTATGCCTTCTTTTTGCTGGCGTATCTGCTGGGTATCGAAGTACCGGTTATGGGCTACATATACGCAGCACCGGCATTGCTGGTTGGTGCATTAATGCTTGGCGCTTTGGGGCTTTTGCTGTCATCTTTCATCAAACAACTGGAGAACTTCGCCGGTGTAATGAATTTCGTGGTGTTTCCCATGTTTTTTCTTTCATCTGCGCTGTATCCGTTGTGGAAACTGAAAGAGTCGAACGAGTGGTTATACTGGATTTCGCAATATAATCCTTTTACCCATGCAGTAGAACTAATTCGCTTTGCGTTACATGAGAGCTGGAATCCCACCGCAGGTTGGGTCACCTTTGCAACTACCGTCGTATTCTGCGGGATTGCAATTTGGGGCTACGATCCTAAACGTGGAATGCAACAAAAGAAGAAGCCGGGTAAATAACCCGAGCATAGTGCTCGACAGGCCTGTGCGGAATTTACTACTATCAGTCATGAATTAACAAAAGGTTTACAATTATGGTAGAAATCCTGGTTGCAGATGATCATCCACTGTTTCGCTATGCCATTACCGACTTTGTCGAGCGGAATATAGCAGAAACAAAAACCATTACCTGTACAGACCTTGATGCTGCAATTGAAGTGGCTGAAGAGAATCCTGATATTGATTTGGTGCTGTTAGACCTGAACATGCCGGGTATGGACGGCCTGAACGGCATTGTACGGTTTCGTAATCAATTTCCCGAAATCCCTATTGTGATTGTCTCTGCGGAAGAAGATAAAAATGTGGTGCTGCAAGCATTTACATATGGGGCAGTGGGTTTTATCACCAAGTCATCCAGCTGTGAACAGATTGTCGCTGCGTTAGAGCAGGTGCTTTCCGGCCAGGTTTATCTGCCACCGGATATTATCCGTAAAAGTGGTACCGGCAAGCCGAAAGATGAGAACAGCGCGCAGCAAATTGACCCTAAATTAATTGCAGCACTGACTCGCAGACAACTGCTGGTGTTTGAGTGTATTGCGAAAGGCAAATCGAACAAGCAAATCGCCTACGAGCTGAATATTGCGGAGACCACCGTTAAAGCCCATGTGTCGGCCATCTTAAATAAGCTGAATGTACATAACCGGATTCAGGCTGCATTGTGTGCGGCGAGTATCGACTTCAATCACTATCTGATGCGTTGAAAAAACAGAATAGAATTTACCGGAAGTGGCTGGCCTGGTTCAGCCAGCAGGTGTGTTGTATAGCTGCCAGGCGATGGCACACAGTGCTACAGCTATAATACTGTCGAAAATACGCCAGCGAAGCGGGGATTTCAGTAGCTTTTTCAATGCCGGAGAAAACAGCACCAGACTGCCGAACCACAACACTGAACCGGTTGTTGCACCCAAAGCAAATACCAGTGGTTCAGGTTGCAGGGCGCCGATACTGCCCAGCAGGACAACAGTATCCAGATATACGTGGGGGTTGAGTAAGCTGATTGCCAGCGCGGCAAGGCTGGTTTTCCACCATGCTTTGGCAGCTTTTTCTGCATGAAGAGTCAGGCCCGACGACCCTTCGTAAGCCCGTTTGGCCGCACCAAAAGCAAGATAAAGCAGAAATGCGACACCTGCCCAGGTCAGCCAGGGAATGAGTCCCGGGATCCAGGTTTTGATTTCACTGGCGGTAAAAACGCCGAGAAAAATCAGTACGGCATCACAGAGTATGCAGGTCAGGGCAATTGCCAGTCGGTTAGCACCGGCCATGCTTTGACTGAGCACCCAGATATTTTGTGCACCAATAGCAATGATCAGGCTCATACCTAATCCCATTCCGGATAAAAATGATTGCACAACGGGCTCCCGCTCAGTAATTCAACAGTTGATGACAACACACAGGCGCTAGATTAATGGCATTTTTATTATTAATCTAATGACTATATCTATCTATACATTCCTGAAATTCATGATCGATTATCAGTTACTTGATGCGCTGTCCCATGTGATTGCGGAAAAAGGCTTTGAGAGAGCAGCGAAGAAAATGTTTCTGACCCAGTCAGCGGTCAGTAAACGCATTCATCAGTTAGAAGCACTGTTAGGACAGCCGGTACTGGTGCGGACACAGCCACCTTCTGCAACTGCACTGGGCAAAAGACTGCTGAATCATTTGCAGCAAGTCCGGCAACTTGAAGTGGCTCTGAACGTTCAGGGTATTGCCGGTCACGATGTGCAATCCGGTCCGTTAACAGTAAAGCTTGTGGCCAACGTGGATTCACTGGCCACCTGGTTACCGGCGGCACTGGCGATAACGGAAGAAGAAGCAGGATGTCAGTTTCAGTTTGAAATCATTACGGAAGATCAGTCCATTGCCCTGCAGCGCATGAAAGCAGGAGAGGTCATGGTTTGCATATGCTCATCAGCAGAAGCGGTAAACGGGGGCAAAGTGAGTTCACTGGGCGCACTCCGGTATAAAGTGATTGCGAGCCCTGCGTTTATTCGCCGGTACAACATTACCGGTCCTGAACAGCTCAGCGATGCCCCTTGCCTGGTGTTTAATGAACACGACAGGCTTCAGCACGATTTTTTACAGGAAGTAAACGGCACCACACCCTCACTGGTGCATCTCTGTCCGTCCTCTGAAGGGTTTAAGCAAGCTATGCTGGCGGGTATTGGATACGGCTTGTTACCCGTGCTGCAACTGAATAAAGAGCTGGAAAACGGAGAGTTAGTCGACCTGATGCCGGGTTATCATGTGGATACGCCTCTGTACTGGCATTACTGGCAAACAGAAAGTCCGCAACTTCAAACACTGCGGGAGTTTGCCTTGCGCGAATCTGCAAAGCGGTTGGCTTAGTTCACGTCATGGCGCCTGAAGTTATTCCCCGGCCTTCTTCGACATCAGGTTGCTCAATGCCAGTTTCATTTTATGGGGTTTCACCGGTTTATTAAGTAATGAGTAGCCTTTTGCCCGCACAGACTGGCGTAATTCATTGGTGTAATTCGCCGTAATCATAATGACCGGCGTGCCGGTTCCCAGTTCCCGCTCAACGATTTCAAGGGCGTCGAAACCGGTGTCGCCGTCATCAAGGTGGTAGTCAGCCACTATGATGTCGGGGTGTAAGTCTTTCAGCCAGCCTTCTTTACCCAAATCTTCCAGTGTCTGCACGCTGGTCACCTGAATTCCCCAGCCGCCCAGCAACTCTTCCATACCGGCGCAAATGGCTTCATCGTTATCAATAATAAGCAGGTTTGCGCCTTCAAGATGACTGTTGAATCTGTCCTGTACTGCAGATTTACGGGGCAAGTCAGACGTTAATCGTTGTTTGCCGTAGGGCAGGGTTACGGTAAAGCAGGAGCCTTTGCCTTCAACGGACGTCACATGGATTTTATGGTTCATCACGGTGGAAAGTTTATCCACAATAGCCAGACCTAAGCCCAGTCCCTGGTCATGACGCCGTTTCTTCGCTTCGACGCGGTTAAATTCCTGGAAGATATCACTCAGTTTATCTTCGGGAATACCGATCCCTGTATCGCACACCTGAATTTCCAGGCCATGTGCCCGTCTGCGGGCACCTAAAAGGATTGCGCCTTCATTGGTATACCGGATGGCGTTGCTAAGCAGATTGCGAAGAATACGGGCGAGCAGGTAGCCATCCGAGTTCACTACACGTGAAGAGTTGCGGAAACGGAATTTCAGGCCTCTGGCTTCTGCCTGTTGACGGAATTCATTCTCAAGGTTACTCATGAGATCTTCAACAGCAAAGTCGTCCAGCACCGGCTCTATCAAACCGGCCTCAAGCTTGGAGATATCCACAAGTGCCGTGATCAGCGACTCCAGATTCTCCAGCGAATAGCTCAGTGAACTGGTCAGTTTCTGTGCTTCCGGTTGCAGCGTCTGCTCTGCCAGTGCACTGACAAATAAACGGGCTGAGTTCATTGGCTGCAACAGGTCGTGGCTGGTTGCAGCGAGGAATTTACTTTTTGACTCGTTAGCGTGCTCTGCTTCCCGCTTGGCTTCCAGCAAGTGGATTTGCGCCAGCTGACGGTCTTCAATTTCTTTGCGCAGCTGGGCATTTATCTCAGAAATCTTCTTGGTACGCTGGTTTACACGCTGTTCCATGTAATCGTAAGCGTGCTTAAGCGCCTTGGCGGTGCGCCGCTGCTCGGTAACGTCCTGCTCCAGTGCGAAGAAGCCGACTACGTTGCGTTCGTGGTCGAAATGAGGAATGTAGGTCTTGTTGGATATCCGGCTGTTGCCGTTATCCATTGTGGTTTCAACCTCAAAATTGACTGACTGCCCGAGCATTGCCCGTTCAATATATATTTGCAGGTTACTGAACGTTTGTTCACCCAGTACATTTCGCAGATGGTGGCTGATGATTTCTGAACGGGAGCGGTGATACCACTTTTCAAACTCCCGGTTCACGAATTCATAGCACATGTCTTTATTGACGTAAGAAATCAGTGCCGGCATAGCATCGGTAATCAGACGGATGCGTTGCTCACTTTCCTGCAGCGCGCGTTGATGATGACTGCGTTCAGTGATGTCGGTAAAAGTGTTCAGCATGCCGCCGGAAGGAATAAGATGGCTTTTAAACAACAGCACAATACCGCTTTCCAGCACCACTTCTGTTTCACCAAAGCCATCATCATTCAGGCATTCGTCCATGGGCAAGGCGGGTACTTCACGCAAAGCGCTGTTCGCCAGCAGCTGGTTGTACTTCACACCCCGTTTTACGTCGGCTTCTTTCAGGCCGGCGAACTCCAGGAACTGCTGATTCCAGGTTTCCAGTTCGTTGTTTTCGTTGATCAGGGCCACCGCTTCCGTCATGTTTTCCAGCGTCGACTTCAGCAACTGTGCCTGCTCTGCCATGGCCGTCTGATAACGCAACTCTTCTGTTTTTTTGATGTTGGTGATATCGGTATATACCACCACCAGGCCGTTTTCAGCGGTCTTCCGCTCAGACATCTGGATCCATGTGCCATCTTTCAGTTTGAAAATGGTCTGGGTAATGGACTCAGGAAACGCACTGACTTTTCTTTGTACTTTACAGCTGTGATCAACCAGAGGCAGAGAAGCCGCGGTAATTTGCTGAAAGGTGGTAACGCCAATCTCAAAAACAATCCCAAAGCGGGTCCAGAATTCACGGCAGCGGTTGTTCACCAGTACCATTTTGCGGTCGGCATCAAACAGAACAAAGGATTCGGAGATACTTTCTATGGCATCTGTAAGACGCTGGCGGTCCTGATCAGAAGAAATCCGGCTTAATTCAGCGTCATGGCGGGCCTGGTCTAACTGCTGGTTCGATTCTTCCAGACGGTGCAGCGTTTGCTGCAACTTAAATGTCCGTTCTTTGACTTTGTCAGCAAGCAGAGCGGCATCTTCGAAAGACTGATAAGCATCGCTGTGGTTGCCCCATCCCATTTCAACACGGCGCATCAGCACCGCGTTTATTTTGGTCAGCTTTTCATTTTCGTAACGCAGGCGCTCCAGCTCGTCTGAAGCGACGTCGTTATTGACTGCCGGATAAGGGCTATGTGAGGGTAAGGTCTGGGTTGGCCTGGTCACGTGGATATCCTATAGCAACACCGGTAAAGGTATGGTTCAGATGTAACCCGTTGATTTGTTCACCGTAAGTGCTAAAGCCAATGACATTGTGTTCCATGTACAGTTCAGACATATCTTCTTCAAGCTGATACTCGTCGATTTCCGCCCGGCGGTGAATACAGTCAAAACCGATGAGTAACTGAATTTCACCGACTGATTCTTCCAGCAAATTGAAAATCATTGATGTATGCGACAGCAAGCCCGGCGATGTCATCTGGGTAAGCACAACACCGGCATCGATGGCGCAGAAGAAGGTAAGGCTTAAATCATCATTTACCTGTTGAATGCTGCGGATATACAGATGATCACCAATCTGAACTGCCAGCGGATACATGGCAAAGGTGCGGGAATTCAAATCTTCCAGCTTCAGATTGTTAATACGGCAGTACTCCAGCGCAGCGGGTTCGGCATTAAATTCCTGCACTACCCGTAAATCCGGCGAAACCTGAGTCACAACCAGCTTTTCCTGCATAGGAGCAAGGTGATGCTGACTGAACACTTCAAAATTGCAGGCCGTATTCACCAGCATAAACACCGCAGCGTCGCTGTAAAACTTGCCGTTATAAAACACCTGAGTATCAACAAAATGCTGATCGTCACCGGCGGAACCACCGACTAGCGGGATTTCATGCAGGCTCTCGCTCAATGCATTAATCACCAGTTCCTCACGCACAGATAAACCGTCGAGCAGCGACAGTGCAAAACATTGCTTATCAATGGGTGAAGACGTGACAGCCTTTTTTCGCAGGTTATTCAGCATACCGTCAACCAGCGTATCCGCATCGCTTTTGGTAAACGCAGCAAGATTTTCAATCAGCACAGATTCCACAGCAAACAGGGACTGACTCAGCCCGAATGCACTGATGCTGTGTTTTTTGTAGCCCAGCGGGGTAATTTCACCTGCAGAAGTACAGCCGATCACCGTAATGTCCGGAAAATAACGGGATAACTCCCGCGCTAATAATTCCAGCGGATAGCGGGTGCAGCAGTAAAAAACTACACAGGTTGGCTCACAGGGAGCAAGTGCACGGTAAATCTCCGCGGCAGCTCTCACCGGGTCTTGTTGTTCACTCCCGGCGCGGGCTACACCGCTGACGATGTCCTGCGCGACAGCCAGTTGTGCTTGTTGACGACTCATGTGTCCTCCAGAGGTATGGAGGAATAATATCTGTTTCACAATTGCTTAACAACAATGATGTGTTGGTTTACATGGTTTTGCGTTCATCAGCATTCCCGTACAACAGTCCCGGCCAGGCACGATACAAAGGCTCACAAACATCGCTGACGGCTTTGTCATGTAAACACCTGGGGCGGGGCAAAGTGATAAATTCCTGATGCTTCAATGTCATAGGATTCGCGTCTAAAATCAGTACGCGATCGGCAATAGCAACGGCCTCCTTCAAATCGTGGGTAACATAAATAATGCTGAAAGGCGAAGTTGCCTTCAGCGATAGCACGCACTGGCGCAAACTCTCTGCAGCCGGTGCGTCAAGAGACGAAAAGGGTTCATCCATCAAAAGGACACCGGGTTTGAACATCATCGCCCGTGCCAGCGCCAGTCTTTTGCTCATTCCGCCGGAGAGCTGTGACGGATACTTTTCAGCCTGTGACTCAAGGCCGGTGAGTGTAAGTAAAGACAAGGCTTCGCCGGTGGGATCAGGGTGGTCCGGCGGCGCAACCAGAGTGACGTTTTCCAGCACGGTGAGCCAGGGCATCAGACGGGCTTCCTGAAACATGAGTCCGGGCGGACGTTGATCATCAAAAGTGATGTCGCCGCTAAAGTCCTTATCAATACCTGCAATAATGTTTAACAGGGTGCTTTTCCCCGCTCCGGATGGCCCCACCAGGGCAACAATTTCATTTTCGCCGGTATGAATAGTCAGGTCTGAAATCAGTGTTGTTGCTGCAAATGCCTTGTGGCGGATATGAATGTTCATGATTTGCGCCACCCCGACAGCCGGTTTTCCAGCGGGCGCAGGACAAGGGCTTCAATCCCGTACACCACAGTAACGAAGGCAAGGGTGTAGGCCAGAATGGCTGTGATATCGAATAGCTGAAAATAGCTGGATAACTGAAAGCCGACGCCATCACTGCAGCCAATCAGTTCAACCACCAGCACAATTTTCCACACCAGCGCCAGTCCGCCCCGTGCTGCGGCAATCAGATATGGCGTAATTTGAGGCAGATATACTTTTCTGAAAGTGCGCAGCCGCTCCAGACGGTAAACACGGGCAACATCCATGAGTTTCGGGTCGATGGCCCGGGCGCCTTCCCGCAGCGTGACGGCAACATTGGGGGCTTTATTGAGGATGACTGCAATAATGGCGGCTGTTTCGTTCAGACCGAACCAGATAAAACACAGAATAATAGTAACCAGGGCAGGCACGTTCAGCATCAGCGTGAGCAGGCTGTCAGTCCATGCGTCTACTTTCCGGTTGTGGCCCATCGCCAGACCCAGTGCAGTGCCAAGTATCATTGCAGCAGAGAAAGCGATGGCGACTCTGATCAGTGTCTGTGAGAGATGCAGAGGCATGGTTCCCTGCCACTCTTCCGCCAGTCTTATAAATACCTCTGAGGGAGCCGGAAGCAAAGCGGGAGTAAAAACGGCAACGGCGAGTTGCCAGATGATAAGCAAAAGCGCAACGGATGTGAGCCGTTTGAAAAACGGCAGTTGATACCAGCGTACGGTGTCTTCAGGAAGACAATGCACGTCAGTGTCGCTGCCAGAGAATGTCTGCTGGCAATGCGTCGAGGGGACCGGTGACATCATTCTCTTCCTGATTGCGGGAAAGCATTTCGAACACCGCATTCAGCGATGCCTGTGTGTCCGGTGACGTTGTTGTCATCGCACCGGAGCGGAATCCTTCCATCAGCCATGGCTGCGCCGGAGCCGGATATTTTGTGAAGGCCGGCAGTGTCGCCCACAGACTGTCATCGGTTTGCATGCGTTGCCTGATCTCTGCCGACATGGCGAGAAAGTCATTAATTGCCTTGCTGTGCTGTGAGGCCCATGCTGCAGAAAATACCCAGCCCAGTAACGGTACAGGTGCTTTTATACCACTGTTGTTCAGCAGGGTTTGCATGGTGAGCAGAGTATGCATGCCCTGCGCGTTAAGTTGCGCTGCGAAATGCCAGAAGTTAATCACGCCGTCCAGTTCACCTTGCTGAACCAGCGCGTTTAACATGGGGGGCGCTGCAAATTTTACCTGAATATCCTTACCCAGCTCGAGGCCGGCGGCCTGCTGAATGTATGCCTTGTACAGCACCCAGTTCTTGTTGGTTTTGCCACCCGCAATGCCTAAGGTTTTCCCTTTTAAGTCTTTCAGGGTTTGAATATTACGATCGTTACGCACCACCAGTTGCCCGCCGTTAGTTGACCAGGGCGCGAAACGGTAATCGCGGGAGAGGGCTTTTTGTCGGGCGGCCCATAGCCAGTCATTGAGGATAACGTCGACTTTGCCACCCTGAAGGGCAACCAGTAATGCCTGAGTGGATGCCAGAGGAACAGCCTCTACCTGAATATCATAATTGTTCTGCAAACCGGTGTTGCTGATGGCCTGCATTTCCCAGTTCACCGTTCCGTATTGCAGTACCCCCACGCGCACCGTCTCTTTGGCCACAGTGAGGCCGGAAAACAGCAGAAAGCAGGCGGTGATAAGGATTCTGAACAGTGACGTCATAGAATAGGTTACGTGTCGTAAATGCTTGGAATACCTTACAAAGCGTAGACCAGATTTTGAAAAAGGTACCCGCCAGAGCGACGGGTACCGGACTTACGCCTTTTCAGGCAACGCTTTTAGAAAAAGCCCAGCGGGTTAACGTCGTAGCTAACCAGTAAGTTCTTAGTCTGTTGGTAGTGATCCAGCATCATTTTATGATTCTCACGACCTACACCAGATTTTTTGTAGCCACCGAATGCAGCATGTGCAGGATAGTGGTGGTAACAATTGGTCCAGACCCGGCCAGCTTCAATACCACGACCCATGCGATATGCACGGTTCATGTCACGGGTCCACAAACCGGCACCCAGACCAAACTCAGTATCATTGGCAATGGCCAGAGCTTCGGCTTCATCTTTAAAGGTTGTTACACCAACCACAGGGCCGAAGATTTCTTCCTGGAACACACGCATTTTATTATGACCTTTCAACAACGTAGGCTCGATATAGAAGCCTTTGTTGAAGCCTTCAATGCTGGCAGGGCCGCCACCGATAAGCACTTCTGCGCCTTCTTTCTTACCAATTTCCAGGTAACCCAGGATCTTGTCGTACTGCTCAGCAGATGCCTGTGCACCCACCTGAGTTTCAGTATCCAGCGGGTTGCCACGCTTGATTTGTTGGGTACGGGCGATAACCAGAGAGATAAAGTCATCGTACATATCTTCCTGGATAAGGGCACGTGAAGGACAGGTACATACTTCACCCTGGTTGAAGAAGGCGAGGACCATACCTTCCACACACTTGCTCAGGAATTCGTCTTCGTGCTTCATAACATCGCTGAAATAGATGTTAGGCGACTTTCCACCCAGTTCTACGGTTGAAGGAATGATGTTCTCCGCCGCACACTTCAGGATGTGAGAACCAACCGGGGTGGATCCGGTAAAAGCAATTTTTGCGATCCGCTTACTGGTTGCCAGTGCCTGACCCGCTTCAGCACCGTAACCGTTGACCACGTTAAGTACGCCAGGAGGCAGGAGGTCACCGATTACTTCCATCAGTACCAGAATTGAAGCAGGTGTCTGCTCTGCAGGTTTCAGAACGATACAGTTACCTGCAGCCAGTGCCGGTGCAATTTTCCATGCAGCCATCAGCAGCGGGAAGTTCCACGGAATGATTTGACCTACAACGCCCAGAGGTTCATGGAAGTGATAAGCCACAGTATTGTTGTCGATTTCACCGATTGAACCTTCCTGTGCACGTACACAGCCGGCAAAATAACGGAAGTGATCAGCAGAAAGAGGAATATCGGCATTCAGGGTTTCACGTACAGCCTTGCCGTTATCCCAGGTTTCAGCTACTGCCAGCTTTTCCAGATTCGCTTCGATACGGTCTGCAATTTTCAGGAGCAGGTTAGATCGCTCAGTCGTTGAGGTTGAACCCCAGGCAGCTTTTGCTTTATGAGCGGCGTCAAGCGCCAGTTCAATATCTTCAGCGGTAGAACGCGGGATAGAACAGAATACTTCGTTGTTAACCGGTGAAACGTTATCGAAATACTGGCCTTTTAAAGGCGCGACCCAGTCGCCGCCGATGTAGTTGCCATACTGTTCTTTAAACGTTACAACCGAGTCTTGTTGTCCAGGTGCTGCGTAAATCATAGTTATTACTCCGGTTTTCAATTTTAAAAGCGTTGCCAGATACCGGGATTCAGCCTGCAGACAGAGAATACCCTGTCGCGGCTCCGGTCCCGGTGACCGGAAATACGTGTCCTTTGTTTCTCTGGCATTGAAACTAAGGGCTTAGAAATTCACGATACCGCCGATTGCGATAGTGTCGGCTTCTTCATCACCTAAGATGCCGGTAAATTCGCTGGTGGCGTATTCAACGGCAAATGTCACGTTGCTGTTGTAGTTGTAGAACCACGCAACTTGCATCCCCTCATGTCCAATATAGTCGGCATTTTCGATTTCGTTTTCGCCGTAAGACACAACAAAGCGGTGCGCGTCCATTTTGTAAGAGCCCTGAACGAGGTAACCCGAACTGTCCAGCTCATTCATATTCATGTCGTACATGGTCACAGGGCCAAGGCCAAGCGCTGCTTCGGTTGGGCCAAGCAGGATGCCGATGCCTTCCCCTGTGTAACCTGATGCGTGCAGAGTAAAGTCACCCAGACCTACTTTGACGCCGTAAGAAGTACCTGTAGAGTCGATGTCACCCATGGTGTCTGACTCTGAAGTTTGATTCAGGAAGCCCACCCAGGCTGTCACGTTACCGCCGTCAAAGTCTGTGCTGTACGTTGCCTGAGCTTCAATGCGCGGAGCTGATTCCTGACGGTCGTCAGCGGCATTAACCGGTGAAGGATCGATTGCAGCGATGGCGACTTGCAGGCCACCTGCGAAAGTGGGTGAGGTATAGCGAATTTGAGATGCCGGCATCGGATAGGTATAACCGCTGCCGATGTTGCCGAAAGACACGCCCTGTCCGTCAATCAGGCCCAGTGTGTCATTCACGTTGCCGTAACCAAGCAGGATTTCGTCGAGGAAGATGTTGTTACGGTTAAACAATGTAAAATCTTTACCCAGCAACACTTCACCCCAGTCTGAACCTAAAGTGGCGTAGAACTGACGCACATCGATACCGGTAGAGGTAACACCTGTGTTACTGTCGTTGATTGTGACCCAGAAAGATGAGCGGCCACCGATTTTAAGACCGTTAACTTCTTTGCTGAAGTTCATGCCCAGCCAGTTTGGCAGAAAGCCCATTTTGACCCGTGACTGATCACGTGAAGTACCGGCAGCATCGCTTTCAGAGCTGCTGTTCACGTAAAATGTGTTGAAAGACGCGTCTACTGATACGGTGGCGACTTCTTTGTCGTCGTACAAAGTAACGGCAGCGTTTGCGCTTGAGCAAACCAGTGCGGATACGGCTAAGGCAAGAGGCTTGAGGCTTACGTTCTTGTTGTTCATGTGTTTCACCTATCTTCTGATTGTTTAGTTTTCGTATAGGCGGAGCAACAATTCACATCGATCCCGGGTTACTCATGCCCATTGTCCGCTGATTCGTTGCCAGCGAACTTTTTTTGATGTTTCGAGTATTGTTGTCAGGGGCAAAATTGGAAACTCGTCGATAGGGTGGAATCCGTTACACTTTAGTCCGCCAGCTAAATGCATCCGAAGGAGTAGTTCCAAAGTAGTAGTTATGTCAGTGGCTTCCGGGGGGACTGCAAAGTAGCAGGACAAAATGCCATAAAGTGCCCGTGAGACGGGCTTCTCCGGCTGAATTTTTCCACCTACTATGAGACTGATTCATAGTGTCAGAACACCATGTATGAGAGAGTTATGACCGCAAGATATCCCTTCACATCACGGCTAACCGTGCTTGCTCAGGCCGTACTGCTTGCCGCTACGGCCTCGCAGGTAATGGCGGCGGAGAGTGAGTCTTCCATTGAACGCATTACCACCACGGCAACACGCACAGAGACCTCGGCCTTCAGACAGCCTTTTTCCGTCAGTGCGGTGGATGAGAACGCTCTGACACTTCTTTCTGCCACCCATATTGAAGAAGCCCTGAACCAGATTGCCGGTGCGCAACTACAACGGGGTAACGGACAGGAATATCTGCCGGCATTACGTTCACCGGTATTTTCAGGCGCTGGCGCCTGTGGCGGGTTGCTTACCGCTGAAGACGGTATTCCGTTAAGAGCCGCTGGCTTTTGTAACATTAACGAGCTGTTTGAAGCACACAGCGAAATGGCGCAGCGCATCGAAGTACTAAAAGGGCCCGGTTCTGTATTGTACGGCTCTAACGCCGTACATGGCGTGATTAACATGATCACGCCTGATACTACCCGTGGCGGTGGTATGGCGGGTGTTGATTACGGCTCTTACGGATACAGCCGTTATAAATTACGTTCCGGCTATGATGCCGGAAACACCGGGGCGGGCATCAACGCCAGCGTGACCCGTGATACGGGATACCGGGTTAATGAAGGCGTCGATCAGGAAAAAGTAAACTTACGACATCGCTATGACGGTAAGGCTTTTTCGGTCAATTCCGGTCTCACTTATACTAATCTGGAGCAGGACACCGCCGGCTACATCAGCGGTACAGACAGTTATAAAGACAAGACGCTGGCACAGGGTAACGAAAACCCCGAAGCTTACCGCAATGCACAATCATTAAGACTGTGGTCGAAAGTGTCTTTGACGCTGGACAATGGTGACGACATCATTGTGACCCCGTTTGTGAGAGACCAGGACATGGACTTTCTCATGCACTTCCTGCCGGGGCAGCCGGTTGAACAAAATAGCCAGCGCGGCGCCGGAATACAGTCCCTCTGGCGGCACGGGATTGCTGACAATATAACCCTGCGCACCGGTATTGACGGTGAATTCACCGAAGGTGACTTACTGCAATATCAGGACGGCGCTACAACCGGCTCCGCGTTTCTGATAGAAACCATCCCGTCGGGTAAGCACTACGATTACAGCGTTGATGCTACAGTAGTTGCACCTTTCGCTATGGTGAACTGGGAATATGGCCGGTGGGCATGGTCGGCCGGTGCCCGTTACGAGCACATGCGCTACGATTATACCAACAACATGAACAGCGGCAGGGTGCGTGAAGACGGCACAGCATGCGGGATGGGCGGCTGTCGTTATACCCGCCCTGAAAGCCGTGAAGACACGTTCAGCAATTTCTCACCGAAACTTGGTGCAGCCTATTCGATAGATGACAATACGCTGGTTTACACCAATATATCGCGTGGTTACCGTGCCCCCCAGGCGACTGAATTGTATCGCCTTCAGCGCGCTCAAACCGTTGCAGAGTTAAAGCCTGAAGTGGCTGACAATATTGAGGTTGGCCTGAAAGGAAAGGGCGGGTCGCTGCGCTACAATATTGCCGTATATCATATGGATAAAGACAACTTTATCTATCGCGACAGCGATTACTATTACGTCAATAATGGTAAAAGCCGTCACGTGGGTGCAGAGGCAGAACTGGAATGGCAAATGAACCCCGGGTGGGCGCTGATTGTGGCCGGAACCGTGGCAAAGCACACTTATCGCCATTCAGAACTTTCCGGTGATATTGATATTCGCGGCAATGATATGGATACCGCTCCCCGCCACGTCGCGAATACCCAATTGCGGTACACTCCCACAGAAACCATCACGGCGGAACTGGCATGGCAACACATGGGTAGTTACTACACTGACCCCGAAAACGCACATAAATATGACGGCCATGATGTGGTGGATTTACGGACAAGCTGGGACATTAATCCGGCACTGACGGTTTACGGCCGCATTAATAACCTGTTTGATGAAGCGTATGCAGAGCGGGCAGACTATACGTCGTTCAGCGGCGACCGTTATTTTCCCGGTCGTCCGAGAAACTATATGGTTAGTCTCGTTTATCGTTGGGAATAATCTTTCCAGCCGTATGTAGGGTGGTATCTGGCAATCTTGGTGCATCTGGCGCTTCTGGCCGGGGAGGGCGTTGATTCGAAGTACGTTTGGGGCGCGGATGGGGGGAGCGTTGATTTCTCAGAACCGTCAGCCGCAGGGAAGCGGCTGCCGAGGCCCCATGGATGGGTTTACGCCGTGTTCTGAAAATCAACGCTCCCCTCAGCCAGAAGCGCCATAAGTTTCCGCAGCACAGCCACCTGCAGTTTTTCGAGCTATTGGATGACACCGTCCTCAAGACATTCAATAGCTGGAAAAATTGCTTTAAGGAAACATTATGAAAAAGATCGTCGTTGTAGGCGGTGGTGCAGGAGGCCTGGAGCTGGTTACCCGGTTGAGTAAAAAGCTGGGCCGTAAAGGGTTGGCTGAGGTGATTCTGGTCGATCGCAGTAAAACTCACGTGTGGAAGCCATTACTTCACGAAGTCGCTGCGGGCGTTATCGATAAAAACTCAGACGGTGTTGATTACCGTATGCATGCGGTGCGCAACAAGTATCAATTCCAGCTTGGTAATATGCAACGTCTCGACAAAGAGAACAAACGCATTGTGTTAGACCCTCTCTATGACGAAGACGGGCATCAAATTCTGCCGGAGCGTACCATCGAATACGATTACCTCGTACTTTCCATGGGCAGTGTATGTAACGATTTTGGCACGCCGGGTGTGGCAGACCACTGTTATTTCCTCGACTCCCTGTCGCAGGCCGAGCGCTTTCACAAGGCACTGCTCAATCAATTGCTCAGAGTGAATCAATCCTGTACTGACCAGGAAGTTATTCATGTGGCCATTGTTGGTGGCGGTGCCACAGGCACAGAGCTGGCGGCACAACTTCACCACGTAGCCAATCTTGCCCGTGCTTACGGCATGCCGGAGATGTCTGCTGAACGTTTAAAAGTGTCTATTTTAGAAGCCGGCCCCCGTATTTTACCTGCGTTGCCCGAGCGTATCGCCGGGTCAGCGAAAAAAGCGCTGACAGACTTAGGTATCGACGTACTGGAAGGTGCCATGGTGTCTGAAGCCACAGAAAATGGCTTTAAAACTAAAGACGGTAAAGAAATCGATGCCGATTTGCTGGTGTGGTCAGCAGGGGTAAAAGCGCCGGATTTCCTTGTAGAGATGGATATTTTCGAAACTAACCGTGCCAACCAGATTCTGGTCAATGAACATCTGCAAAGCACCGTCGACAACGATATTTTTGTGATTGGCGACTGCTGTGGCTTTAAACAGAAAGATGGTTCCTGGGTGCCGCCACGTGCGCAGTCAGCCCATCAGATGGCCAGTGTGGCGGCGGCCAATATCATAAATATCTTTAAAGGCGCGCCCCTTAAAAACTATGAATATCGTGACTATGGTTCGCTGGTACACCTCAGTAAATACAGTACTGTGGGCAGTTTGATGGGCGCACTGGTTAACTCCAGTATGTTCATTGAAGGACGTCTGGCAAGGTTGGTGTATATCTCTTTGTACAACATGCACCAGTATTCAGTGCACGGGTGGTTTAAAGGCACAATGACCTTACTGGGCCGCAAAGTGAGTAACTTTGTGGGGCCGAAGTTGAAGCTGCATTGATAGTGAGATATGCCGGGTGAACCACCCGGCATTTTTTTATTATGTTTGAAGTCAGAGCATCCACCTCAAACAGGGATGTGCTAATATTGCGCCGTTCAAACCGGATAGAGCAGAAGTATTGAGTAAGCGCGTTATTTTTCATATTGGTCCTCCGAAAACAGGAAGTTCGGCGATCCAACATTTTCTTCATTCCCGTCGCGATACCCTTTCCCGTCTCGGGGTGGATTATCCGAAACACGACATAGACGGGAATGGTATCAGTTCAGGGAATGCCAGAGTTGTCTGTAGGGTTGATGAGCACGGGAAACTGGCGCTCGATGCGCAAAAACTGAAAGCTGTTATCAATAAATTTCACGCTTCGCCTGAGCATCAAATATTACTGTTCAGTTCAGAGTCCTTTTTCAGAATTGCCACAGACATTGTCGATGCGCTTCCCGATGTTGAGATCCTTTGCTTTATTCGTAATCCCATCGAGTATCAGCTCTCAATTTATAATCAGTCGGTGAAAAGACACGGCAATACGAAGCCCTTTAGCGCCGGCAGGAGATTGAATCTCGGGCAGTGGCAGCGATTGCAGAGTCTTCAGAAGCGGGTCAGTCCGTCCTGTTTTCACTGTTTCGCATTTAAGTTGCCTGAAGACAACGGAAGCATCATTCAGGACTTACTCGGTGTGCTGGATATTGATATGCCGGCAGACACAGGCCGGGGCGCGATTAACACTTCATACTCATATCCGGCACTGGAATTAAAACGCTGGTTAAATCAGTTTCCAATCTCTGCTGTTCAGGCTGAACTGGATGCTTATTTGCAGTCAGTCAGTGATGGCAAATCACGTTACCGTCTCATTGATGACAACCTGCTGGCAGACTATAAAAGCCAGTTGTCTTCGACTGCCTCCGGTTTCAGTTCGCTGCTTAGCGAACATGAGTGGGAATGGTTAGCCGGGGCGCATGAAAAAATTGAAGCTTTACCAGTGCGGGATCAGCAGGAGAACGGTTCTGTTGTCAGTGATATGCTGCAACAACTGAAGCAGGACAAGCCCGGTCTTTTCCGGTCTCTTGCATCTGTTATTTCTTCGGCGGAATCTGTTGAAGGAGACGCGCAGCTTAGAGCGCAGTTTCGCCTTAAAGGTATTCATTATGTGCTGGGAAAAGGAAAGATGCTTGCAGCCGGTACGGTTAAGCGCCTGAAAGACGCACTGTCGGGACGCAGTGCACTGGCCGGAATCAAACCGGTTAAAGGGAAGCTGGCCTGCGTGAAACGGGCAGAGATTATCAGACAAGGCCCGGGATCCAACCCGGGTATTGTCAAAGGCGGGATCCGCTCTGCGCAGGAAGTACCTCAATTCGCCGCCCAGTTCCGGTGTTCCAATGCCCGCTCTGAGGATCCTGTTCCTCAAAACGTGACTGACGGGGAGTTTTTAGCTGCTCAGCCTGAAACACACGCGGTTAAGAAGGGAGAGTTCTTCTACGGCGGTCCGGTTTTCAGTAACTTCGGGCATTTTCTGGCAGAGTCGGTTCATCGTCTGGCACCGCTACAGCAGATAAGACAAAGCTACGGCGACATGCCGGTTATCTTCCTGCCACAAAGGTTCAGACAAAAATCATTTATTAGAAAAGCGGTGTTGCCTCCCCGTTTTTACGAAGTTCTCGAATATCTTGGAGTAAGTAAAAAAAATATCGTCTTACCCGGTAAAAATATTCGTACGGAATCACTGTGGGTCTCACCCCAGCAGAGTTTTTTCCGCGCAAGGAACCCGGTTTCAGCGGAATATTTGTCTTTTTTAACTGCACGTGAAAAAGCATCGGGGGTGGTGGCGGATCCTTCTCTTCCAAAGCGTTTATACGTCAGCCGTGAATCGTTCCTCATGAGAGGGGCATTCGCCGGAGAAGGTTATCTTGCTGCGTTCATGGCGCGGCAGGGATTCACCATTTTTAAGCCTGAGAGCGCTGATATCGTGACTCAGCTGAAATACTACAAAAGCGCAGAAGAAATCGTATTTGCTGAAGGGGCAGCTTTGCATGTGCTCGAGCTGATGGGCGAAATCAATGCAAAAATTACTGTTCTGCAACGGCGTAATCAGACTGATGTGCTGTTCCGGCCATTATTAACTGCACGCTGTCAGGATGTCGCCTTTTTTGGTGAACTGGTTGAATTGCAGTCTTTGTATGTGCCGCCAAAGCAAAACAGTGCCGCACACGGCAGTGCGTTGTCATTTCTGGATGCAGATGCGCTGTCAGATTTTCTTGCGGAACGCCTTAAATGCAAAGCCCTTGATGTGCCTGCTTTAAGGCAGGCCACTGCAGAGGATGTGGTGCGTTACTACGGGCAGTATGCCTCTGCGCTGGCCACAAAGCCTGTGACTAAACAATATCTCAACCGCTTTGAGCAGAAGGTTAACGTGATGATAGGTGAGGGTAAGCTGGACCTTCCCGCTAACTGGAAAAACTGAGCTTGTAAACACTGCCAGTGACACTGGACAGGGATGCCCGGCGGTTTTTCGCCGGACATCTGAATCAACACATACAGGCAATCCCTGCGTTGATTAGGGATTGCCTTTCATGTCGTCATAAAAAGCGCTGATATCTTTCGCCAGCTTTTCCATGTCCGGCTTGTGCAGATACATCATATGGCCCGCTTCGTAGTTGTGTTTGATAACGCGACTGTTATCAATACCGTAACGGCCAAAGGTGTAATCGCCGTCAAACAGTGGTGTAGCGTAGTCATAGTAGCCACTGGCCAGCATCACTTTCATAGACGGATTAACCCGCATTCCCTCAGCCAGATCTGCAGAGGTATTGACTGTATGAGGTTCTCTGCCTGAATCGCGGTAGTAAACCCAGTTGCGGCCTACATCACGGTTGCTGACCAGGTAGTCTCTGTCCCAGGTCACTTTTAAATCATTCATCAGATAGTGTCTGAGTGCCGCATTGTAGGCACCGGAAACACCAGTGCTTGAGGCGTCATACTTGGGCGTGATGTCCAGATCGTCAATTTCATCAATGGTGTAGCGGGAGTCACTGCGGCCCAGTGCGATGCCCTGGTCTGCCAGTAACAATTTGCGCTGACGGGTTGCATCCACACGCAGGTTACCCCGCTTGATCAGCGTCTCATTCAATCCGGTAAAATAGGCAAGTTTTGCTGCGATTTTATCGAATTCTGCAGCAGGCAGGACTGAGCCTTTAAACAGAGCCGGCAGGTATTCGTCAGTGGCAAACGCTTTTGCATCTTCCACCAGTTTTTCCAGTGAAATACTGTTCTTGTCTATTTTCCCGTGATACCAGGCGGTCGCTGCCATTGTTGGCAGGTAGGTCACAAATGAAATCATGTTGTCGGCCTCCGGGGTGCTGCCGGCGTAATCCAGTGCCTGGCTGATAAGAATAAGGCCGTTGATGCGCAGGGGACTTTTTCTGTCGTTAAGATACGGCAGCATGGCGGCGGCACGGGTGGTACCGTAACTCTCACCGGCGATAAACTTAGGTGAATTCCAGCGGTTGTTTTTCGCTATCCACTGCTTTACCACTGCACTGACGCTTTCAGCATCGGCAGCAATGCTCCAGAAATCTTTAGCCGTGCCTTCTCCGGCAAGCTGGCTGAAGCCTGTGCCGATGGGATCAATAAACACTAAATCGGTTTTATCCAGCGGGCTTAACGGGTTGTGAAGAATTTTGTAAGGCGCATTGCCTGCATCCTGCGCATCGCTGGGTACTTCCACATATTTAGGGCCGAAAATACCCATGTGCAGCCATACCGAAGATGAGCCCGGACCACCGTTAAAAACAAAGGTAACCGGCCGGTTTTCATCTGATTCTGCCACATAGGACGTTGTCACTGCATCGCCGGTCACGTCACCCTCTTTGTTAGTCAGGTGCATATTACTCACCGTCGCAGTGTATGAGACAGTTTTGCCGTTAAACTTACCTTTATGTTTGGTGACAAAGGACGTCAGTTCAGGGACTTTCGTCTTCGTGTTCTCAGCAGGTTTGTCTGCGGCGAAGACAGGAGAACACAGGCTTGCAGCCAGCATTCCGGCGAGGAAAAGTATTTTCATTGTTATATTCCGGTTGTTGAACCCGTGCCATACCGGCACAAAACAATAAGATAATCACAGCCGGAAACGGGCGTACAGGGGGAATCTTTATCTTTACCTGTGGGTGCGGCTAATTACAGTTGTGCAGCAGAGCAGGGGATCAGAAGTCCACTTTTTTGCGCATCTGTTTACGCTCACTTTGTTGTTTCTTAGAGGTTTCACGGCGCTGTTTAACGCCTTTGCCGATGCGTGTCGGCCTGCGTTTTTTCTGCACTTTTGTCGCCTGAGCAATCCACTCAATCAGACGTGCCTGTGCGTCCTGCCGGTTTTGCTCCTGAGTGCGGAAGTTTTGCGCCTTAATCACAAACACGCCGTCAGACGTCAGCCGGGTGTCGGCCACCGACAACAAACGGGACTTTATATTGTCCGGCAGCGAGGAGGCGTTCACATCAAAACGTAAATGAATAGCACTGCTCACCTTATTGACGTTCTGTCCCCCCGAACCCTGCGCGCGGATAGCCGTCATCTCCAATTCGGCTTCATCAATACGCAGGGACGGTGTGATTTCCAGCATTGCCATCAGTTCACCGTGAGACACAGACCATCTGAACGGCCCGGAAACACGTCCAGCAGGGTTTTATTCAGCTTATCGTAGTCTGCAGCCATTTTATCCGCCTGCGCCTGGGTGAGTACGCTACCGTGACGGGCAATTCTGGCATCTTCAACACTGGTGTAATAAAAAATATCCATGTCTGTGTTGCCGTCTTTCCAGGCGGTATACATGTTGTCGATATTTTTGCGTGAATCGTCAATGAAAATCACGGCATCGAAATGTCTGCCGGTTTTATCCAGGATCCAGTGCAGCATTTTGCCTTTGTCCATGCCGGTGGTCATCATTACGCCCTGACTGTAAGTCAGCTCCCGGTCCATCTGGTGGCGGTATTCCGGCATGACGCCGTTTTCCAGCGTCAGAGCAGACTGACCAAGTTCGATGCCGTTACTTTTGAGTTCCCGTTCGGTCGCTGAGCGGTAGCGGGGATCCCGCGATGTCAGTGCCATCACCGTATTGCCCGCAAGCTGCCAGCTGGCCACAATTTCGGGTACCAGCGGGTCGGTGACTGTCATCGGGTTGAGTTCATATAACATGCCGATGGTATCTTCAAACAAACACGATACTTTCTGGGCCGGTGTGGGTTTTACATCCAGCTTTCCCCGTTGCCACTGATACCAGATATCGCCACCCAGGTCGGAGGCGCTGGTCAGCAGGGTATTATCAATATCCGACACAATCAGTACATTCGCCGCACCGTAGCGGGCATTCAGAGTTTCTACAGCCAGGTTAACTTCAGCGAAATCTGCTGTTTCCGTAATGGTCGCAGAGCCGGATACCGGGGGCGGTGGAGTGGCACTGCAGGCTGATAAGGTTGCCGCCACGATCAGTGGCATTAATGATGAGTAAATCCGTTGCTTCAACATGAAAAATAACAATTTAAAATGGCAAAGCCCATTACTTTATCAGGTTGTCTTCAGGAGTGAAAAGCCCCGGTAAAACAAATTTACCGGGGCTGTCTGTGTATTGCTTAGTGACAGGTGAGGTCAGAACACCCAACTGGCGAAAGCTGAGAACGTACGGGGCTGTCCGACGCCAACGAATTCTGTGGATTCCACATCGTCATAAATGCCTTCAAGCACTTCATCGGCTTCGCCATAGGTCCCGAAGGTTTCAAACTCTTTATCGAACACGTTGTCTACGCGGAGGCCCAGTTCCAGCGCCTCTGACAACTGCCAGGAAGCTGATACATCAACCAGCGTGTATCCGCCCAGCTTACGGTTTTCGTTAGCTTCATCGCCGCGGAAGTATTGTCCGCCGGTGTAGTTAACGGTAGCACTCAGGGTAAGGTTTTCCATTGCCTGCCAGTCTGCATCAAATCCTGTCTGGAAAGCTGGCTGGCCCGGGATACGGTCACCGGCCTGTACCTGACGATTGCCGCCCAGCGGGTTTTGCGGACTGAAAGAAGTAAACTCAGACTCGAAAGTGGCTTTCAGGTAGCTCGCGCTGGCGCCCAGAGAAAGCGTGTCAAAGTGATAGCGGCCTGCAACTTCGGCACCCTGACGACGGGTATTGTCCACATTCACAAAGTAACCCACGGAAGGGCGGTCACCGGCTTGCTGGAAAATAATATCGTCTTCAGAGTCGCTGTGGTAAACCGCACCGGCCAGTTCCAGGTTATCTTCAGCCCATGCCAGGCGCAGCTCCAGAGTATCTGTGACAACCTGTTCCAGTGGTGGATCGGCCACAAAGCCGTTAGGCAGTTTACAGGGATCGTCTTCGTCCGCGCAGGACAGTTCTGCCGGGCTTGGCGTACGTGATGACTGACTGTAGCTGGCTGTTAGTGTGAGGGCATCCCGGTGGTACTGCACGCCAACGGAAGGATTAAACCGGTTAAACGTATGGTCGCCGTTCAGTGAGCCTTCGCCGGTTTCAATTTGATCCATCATCTTTATTTCAGAGCGGTTGAAGCGGCCAGAAACCCACACTTGCCATTCATCAGTCAGGGTAATGGTATCGCTTAACAGCAAATGATAGTGGGTGACATCAGTTCTCAGGAAAACCTCAGAACCGGCATCATAAACACCGATACCTGTTACGCCACGGGTATCTTCAGCGGTGTCGTTGGCCAGAATGGCAAACTCAGTGCGGCTGTTAAAATCAATGTTTGCTCTGTCTAAACCACCACCAAATACCCAGTTGTGAATGTTATCGCCGGCTTTGGTGCCACTCAGCTCAAAACTGGCACCGTAACTGCGATTTTGAGTGAGAGATGTATTGGCTGTGCCGTCCAGTTCATCAGGGTCTATATCGCTGATGTCTTCCAGAGGCACTTCCGGCAGATAGCCAACGAACTGGACCGGCGTATCACCTTCTTCATCGTCGTCATCGTCATCGTCATCGACGGCGGCCTCTTCTGCCTCGTCATCATCATCGTCGTCTTCGTCACCTTCCTCGCAGAGCGTCTCGCCGAATTCGGTTTCACACTCTTCATAATCACTGTCATCACCGTTGTAGGTTTCAATTTCGTTTTCACGGTAATAAACGTTAACGGCAAGCTCAACGGAATCGCTGAGGTCCCATTCGTGATTCAGACTGACAAAGGTCAGGTTAGTCATTGTCTGGTCAGGGCGGGTGTAAATGGCGTCGCGGCCCTCAAAAGGAATGAGGTCTACCGGGATCGCCCCGTTACCAATCAGATCGTTGTCGGCAAGAGACAATGTTAATTGTGTACGGCTGTCTTTGGTCTGACGGCTCAGCGTACCAAATAATTGCTTTACTTCGCTGGGGGAGAAATCCCGCCAGCCATCTTCTTCATAAAAACTGGCATTGACGTAATAGCCCCACTCACCATTATTGCCGCCACTTTCAACGGTAGCGCCTTTCTGGCCGAAATTACCGCCCTGTACGGTGAGTTTGTTGTCTGTAAAGCTGAAGCCGGTTTTACTTCGCAGGGACAATGCGCCCCCCAGTGTGTTCTGGCCGAACAGCGGATTAGCACCGCTCACAATACTCACGCTGTCCAGCGCAGTCATGGGGACCAGATCCCAGTTTACCGTATCACCAAAAGGCTCGTTAAAGCGGGTACCATTCAGATACACCGACAGACCCTGAGGTAGTCCCAGTAAAGGCGAAGCGGTAAAACCACGGTATTGCACATCGGGCTGAAAAGGGTTGTTCGTCACATCATTAATCGACACTGAAAGCAATTCGCTGTCCAGTAACCTTGCCAGTGACCCACCGTTGCCAAGATTAATATCTTTTGACCCCAGGGTGGCATTCACCTGTGAGTTATCGTCGTTGTAAGCAGATAACGGGGTCTGCCCTGTTACCTCAATTAATTCCTGCTCGTCCCAGTGTACCGCTGCGTGTGCTGTCAGTGGCAAAACTGAGCTTACGGTCAGTGCGATAAAGCTTCTTCTAAATGTTTTTTCAGTCATGGTGAGCATCCGGTTTTTTGTGCTTTCTCACAGGTTAGAGTAGACGCTGTTTACAGAAAATTAACTTATAGTGGTAACCGGAATGGTACTTTGGTAGCGAATACCCGACTAAAAATCAGGGTTATTCACCGGCGTTATGTTTTGCCGAAACGCGATGAGTATCCGATTATTGCGCTGAAGTGTAGTTTGAATTTTTGAAAATCATCGTATGTTTATAGTGTGGGCCGGTAATTTTTTGACTCACATCAATGGAGAACACGATGCGTTTCTGGGCTGTTGCACTATGGTTGCTTACTCTGCTACCCGTTTTGGGTGATAGCAGTGATGTTGCTATGGGCGCAAAATCAGCCGCAGTCATGTCAGCCAGTGACGGGCAGGTGCCTGAAGTTACTAAGAATACCGTCGCCGATGCCGAATCAGACAGTGGTAACGGTATTTTAAGTGCTGTTCGTAACGCCATCGTCATACAGCCGTTCAGCGAATATGCAGATATCCGGTTGATCCCTTTGCGGGGCCTCATTCAGGCCTACAGTATCAGAGGGCCACCGGTATTTTCCTGATGTTTATGTTCCCGCTATTGCGGGCCATCCATGATCAAATAAACAAAGGAAATTATCATGCACGTATTACCCTTATTCAAAACCGAAAATGTCGATAAACTCGCCTGGCCAGCAGCGCAAAACCGATTGACCCTGCAATCGCCTGCGAGTGCTGTTTTTACTGATTTCAAAGAGCACGTTCCGCTGGTAATCGATTACGATGCTAAAGCGACGGAACTGGAGCATCTGATGAAACAGTCCCATGTGAAAATGAAAATTGTGCTGGATAAGAACGACCAGTTCGCGGGTATCGTGACACTGGCTGACCTTACCGAGCAGCGTATCATGCAGAAAGTTGCCCTGGGCACGTCCCGCAGCGATCTTATCGCGGCGGACTTTATGCAGCCAAAGTCAGCCTTGCAGTCATTCGATTACGAACAGATCCAGCAGGCGACAGTGGAAGATATTATCGAAACACTGAAAGACAACGGCCAGCAGCATTGTCTGGTGATTGACCGTAAGGAACACGTGATTCGTGGCATTATAAGTGTGAGTGATATTGCCAGAGAGTTACGTCTTCCCCTTGATATACAAGCACAACCGTCATTCTCGGCGCTTTCCAGCGTCATTGCAGCCTGACACGGACCGGATAAACCGGCTGGCACAGATTACTGTGCCACCGGTTTTCTGGTATAATTCCGCCGTTTTCATCACCCTCAGTAAAAATTATGAAGTTTGTTCACGGTGAGTTCGATATAGCATTATCAGGCAATATCATGCTGACTCAGGCATACGGGCCCTGGAATGCTGAATGCGTGGTGGCATTTGGTGAAGCTTACCGGATTGAACGTCAGCTGTTAAAAGCAGACACATGGTCTGATATTGTGATACTGCGTGGCGAAAGCCTGCTTATTCCCGATGCTGAGCGTGTGCTTGGTGTGCGGATAGCTGCGGTTGTGCCCTTAGGTTTGAAAAAAGTGGCTATCGTAACAGCTGAATCCTCAGTGAGCGTTACCGCGCGCATGCAGCTCACCAGAATGTATGACAGCCTTGACGTTGAGTACGATTTTTTCACAACGTATTCTGAAGCAAAGGACTGGCTCGAAGACGCGGGCTTTTCAACGTCTGCGCAATCAGAACAGGTATTCTGTGCTCATCTTCCCGCTTCTGTGCTGTAATCCTCTCTATTTTCTTTTAAAAGCCCCCTTTACAGTAAAAATTCAAAAACTGGAACGTTTCTCGCAAGTCACTGTTTAATATCAGTGAAAAATGAGGAGTGTCGGGTATGCATGCAATGGGAACGTCACCGGCAGTAGTGATGAAAGCCTATGTAATGGCTTATGAATCTATGGGCATGACACGTCTGGAAGCCGCGAATTTACTGGGTATTTCAGAAGTGGCTCTGGATCAGAGTTTGTATGTGGGGTTTGAGGAAACGTCGCAGGAGTGTGAAGTTCAGGTCGCTTTAATACGCCTGTACCATTTACTTTTTGCGTTGTCAGATGGCGACAGCCGGCTGATTTCTGAGTGGCTGAACCGCTTCAACTTTCATTTGAATGCCGTACCGGTAACAGTGTGTCACAACCTGGCGGGGATTTTATATCTCACCGATTATCTTGAGGATATGCGTGCAGGAGATGCAATGCCCTTCGTGGATATCAAAGGGCATATTCATGCGGCTAACGATACAGAGGAAGAACAGTATCATCGTTAGCCTGGAGGTTGGCTAGGCGCCGGCTTCGTATTCTTCCATATCTTTACGCTTATCCACCTTATGCTGGTCTTCAGACCGGCCTTCACGCCAGTAACTGCTGATATACAGCTGGTCGTGGGGGATACGCCTTTCTTTTGCCAGCAACTGGCGCAGCGCCCGCATATCTGAGAACTCACAGGCTACCCATGCTGCCGGTGTACCCGGAAGCCAGCTCAGTGATGCCACTTCATCTGCAAGACTGTTAGCACCGGTTACCCAAATCACGTTTACGCCGGCAGGTTTCTCCAGAGGCTGGATATCATCTGCGGTGGTAACCTTGATGACGGCATAGCCCTGTGTTTGCGGCCCCAGTTTTTCCAGATAGGTAGAAATGGCCGGGAGGGATGTCATATCGCCGGCGAACAATACCCAGTCGAAGCTGTCTGCCAGACCTTTGGAACTGCCCGGCCCGCCCACACAAATTTGATCACCGGGTGCTGCGCTTTTGGCCCAGTGTGAAGCCGGACCACTTGCCACACCTTCACCATGCAGCGCCATGTCGATATCCATGGTGCCGTTGCTGCGATCCAATTGACGGATGGTATACGTGCGAAGCTGCGCATCTTGTAAAGATGCCGGTGGCACTGACAAAGGATTACCATCAAAATCAAAAAGTAACTTAACGTATGCCGTTGTATCGATATCGGGATAAGCTTTCAGGGCATCGCCGGTCACGGTGATACGGCGCATGTGAGGAGTAATTGCAATGTTGTCTTTTACTGTGAGACAGGCGGGTTGTCTTGGCTGTCTTTTTTCCATACTTATTTTCTCTTCTATTAATTCACCACCATTTTAAATGAGAACAATTCTTAAAGACAACGCATTGTTACGAATGGTGGGTATCTGTATAACCGATAAAATAGAATGAAAAAAAAGCCGGAACACAAAGGTTCCGGCAAAAGACATTTAGGAATACACATGGAAACAAAACAATGAAAGCACTCTGTTGTTTTGTGATTTTAAATATAGGACTGACTGCTGCTTTATTCGACATGAAAAACTATATCTGCGTAGTATTCCCGATACCAAAAAAAGCTCCCGCCAAATGGCGGGAGAAAATCAGAGGTTTTGGTTAGGCCGGGAAAGGCCTGGAGGGGAGGTTAACTGTCAACAGACAGTTCACTTTTAACGTCAACAACGTCATCAGTGTTCTTTGCAATGGCTATGATCAAATCGCGCTCTGTGAGCGATTCAACCTTGCCGGTAAGGGTTACAATCCCTCGTAAAGCATGGACATCAATGTCGTCGCCTGACAGTCCGGATTCCAGCAAAAGTTGTGTGCGTATCAACGACACCATTTGCGCATCCCTGACTCCATGGAGCAAGGTGACAAGGTCACCCTCCAGTAATGCAGGCTTTACAACATCCAACTTGTTTTCAACTGATACTACGCCATCCAGTGACGCCGCAACTTCCTGTGCGAGTTCCCTGTTAACTTCACTGTTAACTTTGCCGGTTAAAATAACCTGTCCCTTGCTCACATCCGTGCGAATATCCATCGTATCGAATTGACCACTAAACAAGAGTGCCGCTTCTACCTTGCCTGCAATTGCATCATCCGTCGCAGATTGCGTTGGCGAGGCTGAAATCCCTTCAGCAAGAAGTGACGTTGAGAACACAGTCATGACTGTCATTGTCAAAGCGGGAATTATCCTTTTCATACTCTGTTCTCCTGTTCGTTGTCTGTTGCAAACAATAATGCCAGTGGCGTGCCAGATTATACTTTTGTACTAAATATGATGTTATTGCACTGGTTTTTAAGGTTTTTTTATGGTGTTTAATCCGGTGTGATAAAAAGGAGGAGAATCCGTGTGGGAAAATTTTACCTGCCAGTGTGTCTATATTTTCATACACAAACTTAGATAACTGACTATGGTTAGAGGGGGAAACAAGTTATTACTTTATCCCTTTCCTGTCATTCAGTAAGCTGTGTTAAACAGTTTGCTGCCACGGAACCGGTTGGTGAAAAAATACGGAATAATACTGACACTTGCTTTAGTCATCCTTGCCGGTGTTGTCTTCTTTTTAAAACCTGATAAACCGGCTAATAACACGGCCCGGCTTCCACAAACAATAGTGATAAACACGCCTGCAGAAGAGCCGCAACCTCCGGTCACAGCAGAACAAGATGAAAGCACTGAAAAGCCGGAGCCTGTATTTGATAGTTTTCCTTCCTGTACGCGGTTGAGTCCCGACGACTACACGCTGATTGAAAAGAAAATAGAAGCCTTTTATGCAGAAAACCTCAGTTCAGAGAGTGAGCAATCACGCCTGACTGCACTCATGATGACCAGCTCTGAGGGTGAGGCTGCGATGAATGCCTGGCAATCATTTTTGTCTGAATATCCCCGTAATACAGATGCACTTCGGGAAACATTGCGACTTTGCAGTATGAACGGTTCCCACTCAGTATGTAACCGTACGCTTGTGCGTCAGGCACAAGAGGATGGCCGTGATGATGGTGAAACCTGGCTGAACCTTGTGTTATTTCATATAAAGCAGAATGATCATGAGGCTGTACTGGCATCCCTTGAAAATATGGTGCAGGCCAAAAGCTATTCTAATCATTATGCACGGTTCGTCTCCCTGGCGCTGGATTCCGTGATAGCTGAGCAGGTGGCATCTCTTGAAGGTGCAGTGATTTATGCGATGGGTAAATGGGCCGCCGGTACGTACAAATATAATCTGCTCAAAACATGGTGCGGGAGCAGGGCTGACGAGCCAGCTGTTGCCAGTGCATGCATTGCGGCTGCAAAAGATATGGTGTCAAGAGCGCCACTAGAGTTAGAAAAATTAATTGGTCATGATATAGAGCTCGATATTTATACGAAGCAGGGCAACATGGCGATGGTTGATGCTGTCAGAGAAGAAATGGAAGCTGATGCAACACCGGAGAATCCGCGTCTTGCGGATGCTCTGGATTTGATGATGCATGACCATGCACTGTTTTATACCTGGCTTAATGCATTGCAGCAATCCAGTGAAGAAGACGCTATTTCAGCCCTGATAAAAGAGGCCGCTGATAAATCTGCTGACCCCTCCTATCAACCTTGTCGCACAGAGTCAGGCCCGCCTTCTGCTTCAGAGTAAAATCATCAACAGTGCGCCGAAAATCATGAACAGATTTTCAGACAAGGATACAAAGCCTAAGGGCACGTTGCTGTCACCGCCAACACAAGCGCATTTCAATTCACGCTTGTCCACGTAAACGGCTTTATAAACTGAAACCGCGCCTACCGACCCTATGAAAAGTGAAATGGGGGCAATCAGCCACACTGGCAACATCGCAATCATGCCTATGCCGGCGAAAGCTTCCAGAAAGGGGTAGAGGTAGGCGTAGCGTAAGTGCTTCATCGCCAGTAAATCATAGGTGATAAACGAGTTAGTAAAGCTGAAGAGGTCCCGTAACTTCTGTACTGCCAGTAAGGTCATGGAAAAGGCAATAAACAGCATAAGTGTACGAACACTGAAAAAGTGTGTCATCAGCAGGCTCTGTACGGCGAAAGCCAGTAATAATGCAACAGCAAAAATCACCAGAACCGGTGTGTAGGTTGTACCGGATTGCGGCGTGTCGCCTTTGCCGAAGTATGCCTGCAAATCATCATAGCCGCCAATACGCTGACCATCGATGAAGGTTTGCGGCGTGGTTTTTACATCATGCTTCTGCTTAAATTTATCGGTTTCTTCCCGCGAGGTCAGTTTGTGGTCTTCAATATGAAACCCTTCCCGCTCAAGTAAATCTTTTGAGCGCAGGCCGAAAGGACAAATATGCTTGTCTGTAACCATGCGATAGAGCTGTGCAACTTTTGCCATGTATCCTCCCTTGTTCAATGAGCAGTTTTCAAAAGGCGATCCGGTCGGGATTCAGTACTGCTACGCAGCATCACCGTATTTTGATCCGTAAAGATGCGTGACAGGTCTTGTCAGTCCGGGATTAAACCAGTGAGCAAGTCTTCGGGTATCAACGAGTGATGTATGCAAATGAGGTATGTGTGCCGGAAACTTATATGTTGAGGATAAATTGATGACAAAAAATCACGGTAGCCAGATTAAAGACGACGAACAGTACGAAGCGCTTAGGGATAAAGGCTTCAGCAAAGAAAAGGCTGCAAGAATTTCTAATGCACAGGCCAATGACAGCCTGCATCCGTCTGAGAAAGGTGGCACAAGCAAAAAATATGAAGACCGGACGAAGAAAGACCTGTACGGGCAGGCTAAAAAAATTGGAATCAGTGGCCGCTCCCGGATGAATAAAGCAGAACTTATAGACGCTCTGCGCAAACATTAGTCCAGAAGCACTTGCTCTCCTGTCTCAGCGGACTCAAATATGGCGTTGATGATCTTCACATCACGCAATGCATCCCCGGCCGTAACCAATGCGGGGCCGGTGCCCAGAATTGCCCTGGCATCATTGTCCATTTGCAGTGTTTGTTGCATGGCACTTATCGGAGGTAAGGTTTCACCATTACTGGCCGTACCCGTTACGCCTGAGTAACTTTGCATAGGTTTGAGCTGATACCAGCCCTCCTTGCAGTTTGCTTTGAAATAATTGAAGCCCCGCACAACACTGGCACCACAGTCAGCTTGGGTACCATCGGCAAATTCCATGGTGAAAATGGTGGTTTCGTCCACTTCTTTGAATATGTCAGGATGAGACTTTTCGTGATACCCGCTCACCGCTACAGGTTCTTTGCCGCTGATGAATCGGGTGCCATTAATGGCATACACCCCCATATCGTATAGCGCACCACCACCCATAGCTTTCTGCATTCGCCAGTTGCTTGCTTCACGGCCGGAACCTGCGTAGCCCGCATAACTTTCAAAACCGGTGAAAGCACCAAACGGCTGTCGTAAATGATACTCCGCAAAATGACGGGTATTCGGTTCATGCTGCATGCGATACCCGATAGAAAGCATCACTTTGTTGCGGCTGCAGGCATCAATCACAGCCTGACATTCGGCCTCATCCATAGCAAAAGGCTTTTCACACCACACATGCTTGCCGGTGTTGGCAGCCATAACGGAGAAATCTTTATGCGTACCCGTGGGGGTGACCACATAAATCACGTCGATGTCATCGTTATTGGCAATGTCATTCATTGTCCCGTAGGTATACGTATTCTTATCAGGGATACCATACTTTGACTGCCACTCTGGTATCTTCTCCGGACTGCCGGTAATAATACCCCGTAGTTCACAGTGGCGGGTGGCCTGCAGCGCCGGGGCAAGCAGACGGGTGCTGTAGTTACCCAATCCCAGCAGGGCAACACCCACTTTGTCTTTCGAAGGGCGGGGTAAAGCAAGCGCAGAGGAAACCGGCACTGCTGATGCGATGAGCAAACCGGAACTGGCGAGCTTGACGAACTGGCGACGGTGGAGTGTAGACATGATTGCCCTGTTGTTTGATTTTTGCCCGTTTTTAGCCTAGCTATTATTAAGTGCTTTTTCAATGTCCTGAAACTGACATATAAAAATGGTTAATTTTATAAATCAAGAAATTAGACCACTCTGCCGATAAAGATCACGTAAATTTATATTTACTGCTAATCACGGGATTAAAGACACGTGCGGCAGTCATAAACTCATTAACGACTGGAAATAAATTTTATGTTTAATCGTCACCTCGTCAAAGAAAACGAAGCGCTTCGGGAAGAACTGAACATGCTTAAACAGGTTCGTGAAAGTCTTCGTGATGAGATGATTTTCGTGAGACTGGATCACGCGGGTCGCATTGAAAAAGTGAACCGCCTGTTCGAAGAAGAGTTAGGCTACCGCGGGTCAGAAGTGGAAGGTAAACATTTTCTCGATTTTGTTCCGTCTATTGCGAAAGGCACAGATTATTACAAGAAACTGCATCAGGCGATGGAAAGTAATCATCATTACAGCGGGGCCATTGAGTATACCCGAAAAAATGGTGAGGAAGCCTGGCTTCGCGGCGTGATGCAGCCCATTTTAGATAATAACGGCAGAGTGCATCACTTCTCCGTTAACCTGAACGATCTCACCAGAACGATTACCATGTCAAAAGAGCATGAAGACTTAGTCGAGGCATTACATAAATCCACGGCGGTAATCGAATTTGACTTAACCGGTCACATCTTAGAGGCGAATGCCGCTTTCCTCGGGGCGGTGAAATACGGCCTTAAAGACATTAAAGGTAAGCATCACCGCATGTTTTGTACTGATGAAGAAGCGAATTCAGAAGGTTACAAACAATTCTGGGCTAAGCTGGCCCGCGGTGAGTTCGTGGCCGGACGTTTTCATCGTGTAGATGCTCACGGCAATACATTGTGGCTGGAAGCAACGTATAACCCGATTCACGATACCCACGGCCGTTTGTATAAAGTGGTGAAGTTTGCCACAGAAATAACAGCTCAGGTTCAGCAGGAACAAGCGGTAGCGAATGCCGCTGATATCGCCTATCACACCTCTAACAATACCGATGCTGTTGCCCGCAAAGGTAAAGACGTAATCAATAAAGTGCTGGAAGAAATGTCCACGCTGTCAGAGCAAATGGACAAGGCGAAAGAGGGGATCCACGCACTGGACTCTCAGTCCCAGCAAATCGCAACTATTATCAGCAGTATCAGTGCTATTGCGGATCAAACTAATCTGCTGGCACTGAACGCTGCTATTGAGGCGGCCCGTGCGGGTGATCAGGGACGTGGCTTCGCCGTTGTTGCTGATGAAGTGCGTCAGTTGGCTTCCCGTACGTCTGAAGCCACGGAAGAAATTGTGAACGTAGTGAAACACAACCAGACACTGGCTGCAGATGCCGTAGAACTGGTGAATAAAGGTGATGAACGTGCACAAACAGGACTGGCTTTCGCAGAAGAGGCCGGTGCGGTCATTGATGAAATCCAGGAAGGTGCCCGTGCCGTTGTGGATGCCGTCGGTCAGTTTGCCAATCACCTGACAAAATAACCTCACTCTGTTTGCTTTACTAAGAGCGCAGCCCGCACATTAGCCGGCTGCTTTTTTTTGTCCCTGTATTACCGGCAGCGTTGTAATCCCGCTGCCTCATTCTCCTGTCTTGTCCAATTATATTCCGACCTGTTCCGGACGTCCGGTGGGCCCTCCGGCCAGCTTCCATATCTGAGTGACCACTTTCCGGCGCAAGCAATAGTTGTAATATAAGAAAATATTTATATAATGAAATTATTATGTTTGTTTTGGTGATCCTGTGAAAAAGCTGTCAGCACGTTTTCTTAATTTTTCTGTCAATCATGCTCTGTGGGTTTATGCGCTTGTCGGGCTGATCACATTAGCGGCTGCTGCCATGATCCCGTACCTTCAGGTCGATACCGATCCTGAAAACATGCTGCCTGCCAGTCATCCTCAAAGAGCTTTTCACAATCAGGTAAAGCAAGATTTCGCGATGCATGATGCCATTGTGGTGGGCGTAGTACCGCAAAATGAAGAGAGTATTTACACACCGAAAACACTGGCAGAAATTAAACAGGTTACCGGCGCAATACTGGCTATTGACGGGGTCATTAATGCGGATCTTATGTCCTTATCCACCGTGGATAACATCACTCAGGCCGGCCCCGGAACAATCCGGTTTGAATGGTTGATGGATAAGGCACCTGAAGATACAGCCGGTGCTGAGCGAATTAAAGAGCATATCGAAAGGTTGCCGTTACTTTACGACACGCTGGTGGCTGAAACTGGCAAGGCTGCGGCGATTTACGTACCCATCGCAGATAAAAATGAAAGCTACCGCATCGCAACGGCTATCCGTACTGAAATTGATAAAACGGGGTCGGAGCAGTCATGGTATATCACCGGCTTACCTGTTGCTGAGGACCAGTTCGGTGTCGAAATGTTTGTGCAGATGGGGATTTCTGCGCCGCTGGCCGGCGCCACAATCTTCTTCCTGCTTTTCCTTTTCTTCCGCAACTTGCCACTAATCATTGCGCCAATGATTGTTGCTATGGTCACGGTCATTGTGACCATGGGCGTGATGATTGGTATGGGATTTACTGTTCATATCATGTCGTCAATGATTGCTATTTTTCTCATGCCCATTGCTGTGGTGGATTCTGTTCATATTTTGTCGGAGTTTTCTGACCGCTATAAGCCCGGCGAGGATGCAGGCGATGTCATTAGCCGGGTTGTGTCCCATTTGTTTACCCCGATGCTATATACCTCCATCACCTCATCTGCCGGCTTCTTCTCGCTGATGTTAACACCAATCCCGCCCGTGCAGATTTTTGGCGCGTTTGTGGGAAGCGGTATCCTGCTGGCGTTTCTGCTGACACTTATTTTTATGCCGGCTTACGTGTCACGGATGAGTGAATCATCCTTAGCCAGGCTTCAGCAGGCCCTGCACGGTGATGGTCAGTCTCAGTCCGGAGTCGCCCGGTTTGCTGCAAATATCGGCAGGGCGGCTATGGCATGGCGTCGTGGTTGGATTTTCTTATTTGGTGTCTTGTTCGTTTTTTCTGTTTGGGGCATGACAAACATTCAGATTAACGATAATCCGGTACGCTGGTTTAAAGAAAATCATGAAATTCGTGTGGCAGATCGCGTACTGAACGAACAGTTTGCCGGTACCTACAATGCTTACCTGGTATTGACAGATAACCGTCCGGTACCGGACGCCGAATCCCTGCTGAGTACTCCTGTACCGGTGTCATTGAGCACCTGGCGCGAAGACACGCTGAAAAAGCTCGCTTCTTCTGATAGCGCCGCTGCTCTTGAAGCGCTGGTCTTTGCTATTGATGATGCGTTGTTTGCCGCAGAAGACGATGAGGCCATTGAATGGCTTGAGGGGGCAATGAGTAAAACTGAACTGGCTCTGTCTGCCAGCAAGACGTTTCAGTCTCCTGACTTATTAAATCAAATCAGTGAACTGCAAGGGTACCTGAGTCAAACCGGTTTGACCGGTAAATCAAATTCACTCGCTGATGTGGTGAAAGTGGTTAACCGTGAACTGAGAAGCGGTGAAGACACAGACTACACTCTGCCTGAATCTGAACAGGCTGTGGCGCAAACATTGTTGCAATATCAGTCGTCACACCGGCCCGGTGATCTCTGGCATTTTGTGACCCCTGATTTCAGACAATCCCTGCTCTGGTTGCAACTCACCAGTGGTGATAACCAGGCAATGACTGCAGTAAAAGAGAAAGTTGCAGCCTGGTTTGCAGACAACCCGTTACCTGAGGGTATTGAATACCACTGGGCAGGCAAAGCTTATCTGAATGTGGTCTGGCAGGACAATATGGTAAAAGGCATGACAGAAAGTCTGACCGGTGCGTTTGTCATGGTGTTCATTATGATGGTGGTGTTGTTCCGCTCTCTGGTATTTGGCATGCTTGCCATGCTGCCGCTTACCATCACCATTTCATTGATTTACGGCATGATTGGTTTTATTGGTAAAGACTATGATATGCCAATCGCCGTTTTATCAGCGCTGACACTTGGTTTGTCTGTTGATTTCGCTATTCACTTTCTGGAACGTGCCCGCGCAATTTATAAAGAAACCGGGAACGTTGATATCACTTTGCAGGCAATGTTTGGCGAACCCGCCAGCGCGATCACTCGCAACGCGCTGGTAATTGCACTTGGATTTACACCGCTTCTGTTTGCACCACTCGTGCCCTACATCACAGTAGGTATTTTCCTGGCGGCTATTATGGCAATTTCAGCACTGGTCACTTTACTGGTGCTGCCTTCCGCCATGAGCCTGCTGCGTCGTTTTGTGTTCCCCTGATAACGGAGAGATTTTATGTTTATTGCTCAACAGTATTTTAAAAAAGTCAGGGTGTTATCGTTCGCTCTTATGTTCACCTTGCCGGCTGCTTTTGCCACCGCTGAGTCTGTGGATGTCACCGCCTTAATAACGGCATCGGAAAAAGCAGCCTATTATGCGGGAGATGACGGACGGTCAGACGCCAGAATGATGATTGTGGACGGGCAGGGACGGAAGCAAATGCGTCAGTTCACTATTTTACGAAAAGATGTTGCCGACAATGGCGATCAGAAAATGATGGTGTTTTTCAGTCGCCCGGCAGATGTGAAAGACACGGTTTTTCGTGTTGAGAAACATGCCAGCCTGCAGCAGGAAGATGACCGGTGGTTATATCTGCCGGCACTGGATCTGGTCAAGCGGATTTCCGCCGGAGACAAGCGAACCTCTTTCACTGGTTCCCATTTCTTCTATGAAGATGTATCCGGACGGGCAGTCAGTGAAGATCACTTCACGCTGCAAAGCGAAACCACTGAGCGTTATATCTTAAAGGCAAGTCCGAAAACACCTGATTCTGTGGAATTCAGCTATTACGTCGTTGAAATTGATAAACAAACTACGTTACCGGTGTTGATTAACTTTTATCGTGAAAACGATGAAAATTATCGCCGCGTTGAAGCTGTGTCTGTGGAGACAATACAGGGTAAGCCCACCGTCACCCGCTCTAAGGTAACGGATCTGGCGTCAGGCGGTTACACCCTGATGGAATTCAGAAATGTGAGTTATGACCTGGGGCTGGATGATGATATTTTCAGCGAACGGAGCCTTCGTACACCACCTGTTCAGTGGCTGAAATAGTATGAACAGGCAAGCTACCGTAGCACTGGCACTGGCACTGTGTCTGATGTCCGGGTTAACCACGACGGGTTACGCCCGGCAGTTCGCGGATGAGCAAAGCGGTCAGGATGATCTGTGGGAAGACATGGGGGATTGGGATGAAACGGTATCGCCATTCAACTGGTCCGGCTTTCTCGATGTTGCCGGCGGTACCCGGTTGCAGAGCGATCCTTACCATCCGGACAATACAACGCTGGCTGATGTGAGAATGCAGTTGCAGGGGGCGTACACGTTTTCTGAATCAAAAATCAGCTTTCGCGGCGATGCGTTGTACAACGGTGCGGAAGATAGCTGGCAGTCTCAAATCAGGGAATTGTACTGGCAGGGTAACTTAGGATTTTTGGGAGAAGCCGGCAAATCTGTCGACGTAAAAGCTGGTCAGCAGATCCTTACCTGGGGAACCGGCGACTATTTGTTTCTCAATGATTTGTTCCCGAAAGATTATCAGTCCTTCTTTGCCGGGCGGGACGATGACTATTTGAAGTATCCCTCGCTGTCCATGAAAGTGAGTGGTTACTTCAATGTTTTGAATGTGGATGTGGTGATAACGCCTGAGTTTGAACCTGACAATGGCATCGACGGTGATATTTTTTCTTACTTTAATCCGCAGACGGGTGGAAACACATCAGACAGACTGTCGGTCAGTAATGAAAATACACCTGATAAACCGGAATATGCACTGCGCCTCTACCGGACCCTTGCCGGTACTGAACTTGCGGTATACGGTTACAAAGGTTTCAGTAAATTGCCGCAAGCTGCTGATGTGGATGGCATGCCCCGTTACAGCGAACTGTCAGTGACAGGGTTCAGTGTAGTACGTGCCGTCGGACCTGGGCTGGGTAAACTGGAATACGCTTTTCACGATGGTGAAGATACATCGGGTAATGATCCCCGTTTGCCCAATGATCAAAGCCGCTTTCTGGTGGGGTATGAGCAGGAGCTGATAGCAAATCTGACAGGGGGTGTTCAGTGGTATACAGAGCTGACTCATGATTATGAAGCACTGATGACCAATTCGATGTGGCCACAATATGAACCGTCACAAAGGCGTCATGTGTTCACTACCCAATTGCGCTATCAGGCCTGGCGGCAAACCTTATCGTTGCAGGCTTTCAACTTCTATTCACCCACTGACGGGGATGGCTATCTGCGTCTGAAAGCAACCTGGTCACTGGTGGATACCTGGCAACTGAGCGGCGGGCTGAACCTGTTTTATGGTGACGAACTACACACGTTTTACAGTCAGTTCAGAGATGCCTCTAACGTCTATGCTTCATTTCGCTACTACTTCGGAGAATAATTGTGTCAGCAGAACGTGCTCTTACGGCTTTCGCAGGCTTTATGGTGTTATTAAGTGTTGCACTCACGTACTTCGTCAGCAGTTACTTTGTGTGGTTTACGGCTTTTATCGGTGCAAACCTGTTTCAGCAGAGCTTTACCGGCTTTTGCCCTGCAACCATTGTGTTAAGGAAATTCTTTGGTTTCAAAACGGAGAAAGAGCTGGCTTTTGCTGCCGGTCATAGTAAGTAGCCGGCCCAGGTTTCCCGCACCTTTAAAGCACCATGCCTTTGCATGGTGTTTTTTGAGTTATCCGCCCTCCTGTCTCTGTTAACCCCCTGTCTGACGAAAATTATCCATCGTGATATTGATTAGCATGCTAACTATATGCTTAAATGATTAGCATGCTAACTAATTGGATGTGCAGTGCAGATGGAAAACAATATCGGATGGTTACTGAGTCGTGCGGCGTTTGCCTGGCGGCACGCCGTAGACCACTACATGGCGGATCTTGGCCTGACTCAGTCCCGCTGGATCGCCATGCTACATCTCGACCGCACCGGTGAAGGATGCAGCCAGAGGGAACTGGCCGGTGATATAGGCATTGAACAGCCTTCGTTGCTACGCACGCTGAATTTGTTAGAAGAGGCCGGGCTCATACTCAGAAAGCCTTGTCCCGATGACGCCAGACGAAAAACCCTCTGGTTTACCGAAAAGGGCAGAGAACTCATGCAGGCCGTTGAGGCCAGAGCATTTGAGGGCCGCCAGCAGATGCTGCGTGGCCTGTCTGATGAAGAACGGTCAGTCTTTTACGTTCTGCTGAGTAAAGTCATCGATAACGCAAACCATATTTCTACTCCGGAGAATTCATGACCGCAGATGCACAATTTAACCGATGGATGCGCGGCGCATTAGTGCTGTTCATTGCCATTTGTGCTTACATTTTTATTGCCGATTTCAATATTCCCATGACACCTCATTCCATGGTGCAGCGTCCTGTTGTGACTGTGGCACCCAGAGTGTCGGGTGAAGTGATCAGCGTTGCTGTGCGAAACAATCAGCCGGTCCGTAAAGGGGACGTGCTGTTTAAAATTGACGGTACTGACTACGAACTGGCGGTGGAAAAAGCCCGCCTGGCATTGCGGGAAGCGCAGCAGACTAACGACAATTTGCACGCCCAGCTGGCCGAAGCTCAGGCAAGTATTATCGAATCACAAGTTACCCTTGCTGAAGACAAACGTGAACATAAGCGTTTAGCCTCATTAGCTGCTAAAAATCTGGTCAGTACCCAACTGGTTGATCAAAAAATGGCTGAAGTTGAAGCCGCCGGGGCAAGACTGCAGGCTGCACAGGAGCGTAAAAAAGCGTTACAGGTTGAGCTTGGTGATGAAGGAGAAGATAACCTGCGCCTTCGTATTGCTACAAATACACTTAAACAGGCTGAACTGGATCTGGCGCGAACAACTGTCGTAGCACCTGAAGACGGTGTCATTTCGAATCTGCAACTTTCGCCTGGCATCCAGGCTCAGGCAAATCAATCTTTGCTCTCGCTGGTGGTTACTGGTGAAGAACGTGTCGTTGCCGATTTTCGCGAAAAGAGCCTGAGTAAAATTGGCAATAGCGCAGATGCTTTGGTGGTATTTGATGCCCTTCCCGGGGAAGTGTTTCACGCTTCGGTTGTCAGTAAAGATTTGGGTGTGGCTACAGGACAACTTTTGCCGGACGGGAAGCTGGCCGAACCGGACGTATCCGACCGTTGGGTACGTGATGCCCAGCGTGTCCGTGTGTATGTTGCATTAACCGACCAGGCTCTGCCCGCCGATATGGTGAGCGGCGCACGGGCGACGGTGTTGCTGCAACGTCATGATGACGGCATCTTTAACTGGATAGGCGCAACGCAGATGAAGGTTGTCAGTCTGTTGCACTATATTTACTAAGATGGGTATCAGTAAGTTGTCCGGTTTTATACTGAAAAAGCAGCGTGACCATCGCTTTATTAATTCGGCCGGGGATTATTCTCCGCAGGATCAGCGTCGGGTGTTGCGCATAGCCCTTGGCAGCTGCGCCGGGTTTCTCATCAGTAAATACATGAACTGGCCGTACGGCGTATTTTTTGCTGTCTATCCCATGTTATTGCTGGGCATGTTGCCTAAGTTCGACCGCCTGATTGCCTGGCAGTTTATGGTAGGTGTGGCGGTGAATGTGGTGGAAATCTATCTGCTGAATGTGTTTTTCAAACATCATCCGGCTTTAATGATAATGGGTGTGTTTGCGGTATTTTTTGTTCATTTCAGGTTGATGGCAAAAGGTTCGCACTTTTTGCTCTGGGCCTCCGGGATAGTCACTCTCTCAGTGTTGCTCCATTTTTCAAGCTATCCGGATGCATCACTAACCGATATGACAATGGCGGCATTCCTCGCCACGCTGATATCCGTTATTTCTGCAGCGGTGCTTTACTGGCTGATTCCTGAGACTGATCCTATCGCACCGCCACCACTGCATAACGTGACGTTTGCACAGATTAATCACCGCACGCTGATGGGGGCGATTCTGGCGACGCTGTCATTCGTTGTCTTTCAAATTTTCGATTTGAAAGATTCCCTGTCTGCGCAGGTAGCAACGGTACTCGTGCTCTTTCCCATGACCTTCCGCGGCTCGCTGGAAAACTCCATGAAGCGGGCGAAAGGCGTAGCCTTAGGGTGTGCGCTGGGTATTACTGTGCAATTATTGATGTACGATCTGATCCGCTATCTTCCCCTGGTTGTGATTGCGATGTTTATCACCGTTATGCTCACGGCACGGCTGCATCTGATTGAACGCACCGGTTCAGGTATGGGCTTTGGTGCCTTAACCACCATCGGCATTTTGTTCGGGCAGTATCTTCAGCCCAATTCAGACATGCTGTACAGCAGTATGTACCGCTTTTCCTCTGTCGTTATCGCACTGTCACTTCTTATGAGCCTGGCGTGGCTGCTGGATGGTTTTTTAAATCGCTTCGCGATTACGCGAAATGTATGATGTAGTGATAATTGATTGAAGGAAAGCAGCAACCTTGGAAGTAGCAAGCTTTACAGATTTATTTACCGGAGGCGGGGCAGTATCCGCTGCTGTGGCGCTGGGACTGATTATTCTTGCAGGCCTTACGTCAATGATAACTGCCTCATTCGGTGTCGGGGGCGGTGTCATGCTGCTGGCGACCATGGCAACGGTTGTGCCGGTCGCCGCGTTGATCCCAGTGCACGGACTTGTTCAGTTAGGTTCTAACGGGAGCCGTTCATGGCTGACCCGTTCGCACATCGACTGGGCCATGGTGAAGTGGTTCAGCGGTGGTGCGCTGGCCGGGGCTGTTGCTGCGTCTTTCATTGTGGTGCAACTACCGCTAATCACCATTCAGTTTACTGTAGCGGGTTTTATCTTGTTTTTAGTGTGGGGACCAAAACCGGCGAAAAGGGAGCTGAGCAAAACCGGCCGTTGCATTGCCGGTGCGCTGACGACGGTTGCGACTATGTTTGTGGGCGCGACAGGGCCGCTGGTCGCCGGGTTTGTGCACCGGAATACCGACAACAAGATGACCCTCACCAGTACGTTTGCTACCTGTATGACATTTCAGCATCTGCTTAAAGCCTTTGTTTTCAGCTTTGCCGGATTTGCTTTTTTTCAGTGGTTGCCACTGGTAGTTGCTATGGTAGTCAGCGGCTTTACCGGCACCTGGCTGGGGTTGAAAGTGCTGAAAAAAGTGTCTGACGCGCGCTTTGCCCTACTGTTTAAAGTTATCGTTACCATACTGGCCCTGCGCCTAATCTGGCAGGCAGTGATGTCGCTCTAACGCCTGCTGAGCGTCAGGCCGTATCGCCGGAGTTTTCTGTAAAGTGTTCTGGTGCTTATGCCAAGCACGTCTGCCAGCGCTTCCGGCGTACCGTCGAAGGCAGAGATGATTTCAGACATGTACGCTTCCTCTGCTTCTTCCAGTGTTTTTAATCTGAGCGGGCCGGACTCCTGTTTGCTTTCCGGTACGGTCAGATGTGAAGGTAAGTCCGCCGGCGTGATGTGCTCATCAACCGATAACAGAGCCGCTTGTTCGGTGACGTTGCGCAATTCTCTGATATTGCCGGGAAATGCATAACGGCTGAGTACGGACAGGGCATCTTTGTTAAAGGCCTTCTTCGTGTGCCCGGCTTGCGTAAGGAATTGCCCGCATAGCGCAGGAATGTCTTCCCTGCGCTGGCGCAGAGAAGGCAGGGCGATGGGAAAGCCGGCAATCCGGTAATAGAGATCTTGTCTGAATTCGCCTTTCTCAACCAGCTGTTTAAGGTTTTTGTGCGTGGCGCAGACCAGCCTGAAATCAGAATGCTTCAGCTTCAGGCTGCCGACAGGACGGTAAGTTCCTGACTCCAGCAATCGCAGCAGCTTGATCTGCATACTCATTGGCACATCGCCAATTTCGTCAAAAAACACCGTACCGCCACTGGCCACGTCAATGAGCCCTTTTTTCGACGATGATGCGCCGGTAAATGCCCCTTTCTCGTGGCCGAACAGCTCTGATTCAAATAATGACTCAGTCAGTCCGGTGCATTCAATGACTACAAACGGTTTGTCTTTCCGCGGGCTGCTTTCGTGAATAGCGTGAGCGACAAGTTCTTTCCCTGTGCCTGTTTCTCCCTGCAATAACACGGCAATGTCTGCCGGTGCTGCGCGGCTGATTTGATGCAGCATATTCCTGAAAGACGGTGCACTGCCAATGAGTTTCGCATTACCGGCACGGGGAGAAGCGAAGGTGATTTGCTCCAGCACCTCCAGGTAGCCAAGCACCATGCCATCTTCGTCCTCCACCGGCTTCATTGTGATCTGGCAATGAGAATCGCCTGTGCGGGTTTTGTGATTGTGTACCACTGAGCTTGGTCTTTGTGTACTTTTGCATTCAGCAAGGGGGCAGTCTTCTCCGGCTTGATCACAGGGAACAGCATTGTTGTGAGACACGCTGAAGCAGGTACTTTTACCGGTGATGATGTGCTCTTCATAAGTGTCGCGGTAGAGCTGGTTAACCGCATGCACCACATAATCCGGCGTGATAAAAATCGCCGGCTTATCAATCGCATTGATCATCGACTGAATAATAGAAATGTTCACGTTTATGCCCCCTCAGTGAGTAATGACAATTATGTCACAAGATTTGTCAAAAATGACTTTGTTTTTCCGGTGAGAAAGCTTGCGTTGGATCAAATAGCGGCCTGTTCGAAGGGTGTAAGGTAGCGGCTATGAAATTTGCGATGTATCCGAAGTCGTCCGGTGGCTCAAACATCCCTGTTGTGTTCGTTATTCACGCTTTCTGCGCACAATAATTGCGGTTTTTGATTTATCTCACGCTTCTGTGATTGCCAACGTTACTCTGTGGCACGACTTCTGCTCTGCCAGTGATATTAAATTCGGCTACATCGTCGACATTTCGCCAAATTACTAATTAATCGGGAGATGTTCCTAATGAGCGATACATTACTGGAGTTATCGCGCTGGCAGTTTGCATTGACTGCTATGTTCCACTTTATCTTTGTACCCCTTACCTTAGGTATGACTTTCCTGCTTGCCATCATGGAATCGGTTTACGTGATGACCGGCAAGGAAATCTACAAACAGATGACCAAATTCTGGGGTAAGTTGTTCGGGATAAACTTTGCGATTGGTGTGGCTACCGGCCTCACCATGGAGTTCCAGTTCGGTATGAACTGGTCTTATTATTCACATTACGTGGGTGACATTTTTGGCGCGCCGCTGGCTATTGAAGGCCTGATGGCGTTTTTCCTTGAATCAACTTTCGTCGGACTGTTCTTCTTTGGCTGGGACCGCATGTCAAAAGTGAAGCACCTTATGGCTACCTGGCTGGTGGCTATCGGTTCTAACTTTTCGGCGCTTTGGATCCTTATCGCCAACGGCTGGATGCAAAACCCTGTGGGCGCTGACTTCAATGTTGAATCTATGCGGATGGAAATGACCAGCTTCGCTGACGTTATTTTTAATCCGGTGGCACAAGTGAAGTTTGTACACACTGTTTCTGCAGGCTATACAACAGGCGCAATGTTCGTGCTGGCTATCTCCAGTTATTACTTACTGAAACACAAGCATGTTGCGTTTGCCCGCCGCTCTTTTGCCATCGCTGCAAGCTTTGGTCTGGCGTCTGTGTTGTCAGTGATTATTCTGGGCGATGAAAGTGGATACGAAATCGGTGACGTGCAGAAAGTGAAACTTGCCGCCGTTGAAGCGGAGTACGAAACCCATCCTGCGCCTGCGCCATTCACCATCTTTGGTATTCCCAATGACGAAGAAGAGCGTATGGACTACGCCATTCAAATCCCTTACGCCATGGGCATCATCGCCACCCGAAGCTTTGATGAAGAAGTTACCGGCATTAAAGATTTGAAAGAGCAGCACCGTGTTCGCATTTTGTCCGGTGTGCAGGCATACAAGCACATGGATGCAGTGCGTGACGGTTCAGCTACGCCGGCTGAGCAGGCCCTGTTTGACGCAAATAAAGAAAACCTCGGTTATGCCATGCTGCTGCAACCCTTTACGCAGGATATTACGCGGCCTACACCTGAAGCGCTTGAGCGTGCCGTGGATTACAGTATTCCGCCTGTTGCACCGCTGTTTTATTCCTTCCGCTTAATGGTACTGGCAGGTTTTTTAATGCTGGCTCTTTTCGCGGCAGCGTTCTGGTACAGCACTAAACACCGCATTACTCAGCCCCGCTGGTTACTGAAATCAGCCCTCTACGGTTTACCTCTGCCCTGGATTGCCTGTGAAGCAGGCTGGTTCGTCGCCGAGTTTGGTCGTCAGCCATGGTCTATTGCAGAAGTACTGCCGGTCCACGTGTCTGTTTCCAATCTGAGTGTGGGCGATGTGGTATTCACCATGGTGGGCTACACCTTGTTCTACACCGTGATGTTCATTATCAGCTTCTACCTGATGAAGAAATTCGCCAAAAAAGGACCGGTTCCTCCCGGCGATGAACAGGATGAAGCAAGCGTAATTGGTTTAACTGAAAAAGGAGCAAACGCATGATCGATTATGAAGTGTTGCGGGTGATCTGGTGGGTCCTTGTCGGCGTGTTACTGATTGGCTTTGCCATTACCGACGGCTTTGATTTAGGTGTAGGTTCGCTGCTGACGATTATCGGGCGTACCGACGAAGAGCGCCGGGTGATGATTAATACCATCGGCCCGCACTGGGACGGCAACCAGGTGTGGTTCATTACGGCCGGCGGCGCTATTTTTGCTGCCTGGCCAATGATTTACGCTACTGCGTTCTCCGGCTTTTACATCGCGTTATTTCTTACGCTTGCTGCGTTATGGATGCGCCCCATCGGCTTCGATTACCGCAGTAAACTGCCCGGTGCGAAATGGCGTCAGCGTTGGGACTGGGCGTTGTTTGCCGGCGGATTTGTTCCGGCACTTATCTTTGGTGTTGCATTCGGAAACCTGCTGCAGGGTGTTCCTTATGAATTTGATAATACGTTGAAATCTACCTATACCGGCTCTTTCTTCGGGTTATTGAATCCCTTTGCCATCCTGACCGGTCTGGTATCCGTTGCATTACTGCTTAATCACGGTGCCACCTGGTTGCAAATGAAAACAGACGGTTTTGTTGAAGTGCGTGCCCGTGCTACCTCAGTGATCCTGTCTTTGGTGACTGTGGCGTTATTTATTCTGGCCGGGGTGTTTGTAGCCTTCGGTATCGACGGCTACGTGATGAGCTCTGTGGCAGACACTTATGCCGTCTCAAATCCGTTGCACAAAACCGTTGTCACTGAAACCGGCGCGTGGATGAACAACTATGGTACTTACCCCTGGATGATCATTGCACCTGTACTGGGTATTGCTGGTGGCCTGGCTTGCGCGGCCTTTTCAAAAGCAGGGCGTGCGGGATGGGCATTTGTGTCCAGTTCTGCCATGATAGCCGGCGTTATTTTAACGGCGGGGTTCTCAATGTTCCCGTTCCTGATGCCAAGCAGCACAATGCCGGATGCAAGTCTGACAATGTGGGATGCTACATCCAGTGAAATGACATTACGTGTGATGTTCTTCGTAGCCTGTGTATTTGTACCCATTGTACTGTCTTACACCATCTACGGGTTCTACGTGATGCGTGGAAGAGTTAAACAATCTGATTTAGATAAATCTCACGCGATTTACTAGGAGGCATTATGTGGTATTTCACCTGGATCCTTGGCATTTTACTGGCTTGTTCATTTGGCATTATCAACGCCATGTGGCTGGAGTCTACCGAGAACATGGACCGCCCTGATACTGAAGAATAAGGGATAATTTGAGTCGTTCCCTCTCACTTACCCGCTGGTTTCAGCAATCTGTCGCCACCGGAAACCCTGCTCCCCGCAGGGCTCTGGTGGCGCTTACCGTCCTCCACGTTTTACGTGATGCTGCGCTCATTGCGGCATACTGGGGTTTTGCTGCCATGGTGTCGCAGTGGATCATTGACGGGGTTGCCGCTTCGTCCTCACTGTTATGGTTTACTGCAATTTGCCTTGCCGGCGTGTGGCTGAGTCAGGGGTGCAGCATCTGGTTGAATCATCATGGCAGACTAAAACTGCTCTTTCGCTTACAGCAACAGCTATTGCGCACATTTGGCCGTCAGCAACATGCTTTAGTGCGTCAGCATTCAACCTTTCACTGGCAAACCTTGTGGCAAATGCACATCCCTGCTGTGGTGAACTGGCATTTTGATTACCGTGTTCAGCAACTGGTGGCGGTGGTAGTGCCGCTTTTTGCTCTTGTGGTCATTTTCAGTGTCAGCATAGTTGTGGGCGGGAGTTTGTTGATCACTTTACCCATTGTACCGCTGTTTATGATACTGGTTGGTAAAGGTGCCGCGGCATTGCACCGCAAGCATTTTATTGCTCTTGAGCGGCTGGGGTGGCTGTTTACAGACCAGATATCCGCGTTGCCGCTGTTGGCCATGTTTAACGCCCATGATGCACAGGCCAAACGGATAGATACTGCTGGCAAAAGCTTAAGAGAGCGCACCATGAAAGTGGTGTCGGTGGCGTTTTTGTCTACTACCGTACTGGATTTTTTCTCCACCCTCGCCGTTGCGTTAATTGCTGTGTATATCGGGTTTACATTGCTTGGCGAGTTTAATTTAGGAGAGACAATAAACCTTCAACAAGGTTTGTGGCTCTTATTAACTGCCCCTTTACTGCTATCTGAGATGAAGAAGCTGGGGCAGTTTTATCATCAAAAAGCGCAGGCTGAGTCTGCCATGGAGGCGATTCAGGATTTATTACATGATTCCCCGCCGGACGAAGCGCCCGCAAGCCATGGCGAAGTGCCAGCAACAAGGGACGAAGCTGCACCAATTACACTAACCGGAGAGCTCACCCGGTCACCTGCGTTAAGCACAAGTACGCTTACCGTCAACCCGGGTGACTGGATCCGTTTAAATGGTGCATCCGGTGCAGGAAAAACCGTGCTGATGGAGTTACTGAGCGGTCAGCGCCCGGGATTAGCAAAGCCGGTATCTGATTACGTTCTGCTTACGCAAACGCCAGTTATACTGCCGGGCACGGTAAGAGAGAACCTGTGTCTGGCTATGACCTGTTCTGACACGCAGTTACTTGCGGTATTGGACAGTGTGGAACTGGGGGCCTGGATCACTATGTTACCTGCGGGACTGGATACGCCAATGGGTGAGCATCCGCCTTTATCCGGTGGTCAGGCGCAGCGGCTGGCCATTGCCCGGTTGTTACTCCGGCAAGCACCGGTGTGGTTTCTGGACGAACCCACCGCCCATTTGCCTCAGTCTCAGCATGAAGCGATTTGTCAGATTATCCATCGTAACTGTCAGCAGGCAACTGTCATCTGGGCATCGCACAAGCCATTGCCATCTCACTGGTTCAGCGCGCACTGGCTGATAAAAGATGGCCATGTCTGCGATACCGCAAGCGCAGAATTATCCGGAACAGAGGGTGAGACAACAGGAGCAGACGAATGAAGCAAATCCCCGTAGTCAGCTTATTGCTTGCCATTGCTCACACCAGTGCCGGACTGCTCATTCTTATATTCTCAAGCTGGTTCATTGCGGCATGCGCACTGATGCCGGTTAACTTAAATTATATGCTGCCGGCAGTCATCATCCGCGCCCTGGCGCTGGTACGTATTGGTGCCGGCTACGGACACATGTGGCTGGCGCATCACGATTTACTGGGACGTACCACGGTGCTTCGCAGTGAACTGTTCAGCAAGCTGAAAGACCATGTATTACATGAAAAAGCAGGCGATGTGGAAAAGCTTGCCGCGCAAACTGAACTGTTGTCCTCGGTATGGGTGGGATGGGTTGCCCATCAGGCAAGCGCGGTTGTGCTGGTTATTCTGGCAACGGGCATTGTCACGCAACTGGCGCTGCCCGGCACGTTGGCGATGCGGGTCATGGCGGGCCTCTGGCTTGTACTTACACTGTGGCTTGTAGTGTACGGACTTAATCAGTCAGCGAAACAAACCGCTGAAGAAAAGCGTTTCCGGTTCGGTTCAGAGCATTTCTTTAACAGTAGCAGTTTGTGGCATTTATCTGTTAATCGTCGCAACCCTCATTTTGCCTCTGCTCCCGGGCTGGATAAAGTGTGGCGTCATCAGTTTGCCACGGACGTAGCCGGACAATGGGCATTATGGTTGCTGCATGGCTGTGCTATCCTGGCGCTGGTGGCCTTGTTTGCTTTCAATCAGGATAAGGGATTTGGCGACCCGGCATCACTGATTGTTCCCATGTTGCTACTGAGTATTACCGACTGGCTCGGACGGTCAGTGACGACTGCCGCACACCTTGGGCGCTACCGCCAGGCGAAAAGTGCGTTGGCTCAATCAGGAGCCATAGCCTTGCCGGCCATTCACGACACCCAACCCCGGGGGCAAATTCAACTGGAAAGCTTTCAGGCTGTAAACGTCTTGTCAGGTATCGATGCAACTTTGCCTGTTAAAGGTCTGGTTGTGTTATCCGGGCCCTCCGGCTGCGGTAAGTCATCGTTACTTAAAGCACTGGCCGGTCTGGTACAGGCGAAAGGTGATTTGCGTTTTGATGGTGATATTGTGCCGGCCGGCAGACGCAAGGGTTGGGTGTATGCTGAGCAGTCGCCGGTATTACTGGAGGCCACATTAAGAATGAATCTGGTGCCGGATGAGTCTGTTCAAAGCGACCGGGCACTGAATAATGCGCTTTCTCAATTCGGTCTGGGGCACTTCTCACAACTGGACGAGTGGCTGGGACAGGGAGGCAGAGTACTCTCCGGTGGCGAGGCAAGACGTGTATCGTTAAGCCGGACTTTGCTCGCTTCGCCAAAGGTCTGGCTGGTTGATGAGCCCTTTGAAGGGCTGGATACCGGCAATCAGCAATATGTCGCCGCCGGACTGACTGCGGCTGCAGAAAATGCGCTGGTAATTATCGCTACCCATGTCACACCGGAAGATATCCGGCGTTCTGCAGACCAATGGATTGAAATGTAACAGGTTTGCCAGCAAACTGGGGGCAGCTTTTAATAAAACTGCCGGAGACGCTTTTGCATTCCCACGATCATCATCACGGACACCACCACGGGCATCATCATGTCAGCGACGGGCAGCGCATCGGCTGGGCGTTCTGGCTAAACTTTATCTTCACGATCATCGAATTTATCGGCGGCTGGCTCACTAACTCCGTGGCAATTATGGCTGATGCCGTTCACGACTTAGGGGATTCGCTATCCATAGGCCTGGCCTGGTATCTCAGCAAAGTAGGGCACAAAAAAGCCGACGAACAATACACTTATGGTTACAAGCGCCTGAGTTTGCTGGGCGCGATGATCAATGGGCTGATTTTGATTGTGGGTTCCGTTTGGGTGTTATCGGAAGCCATTCCCCGTTTGTGGGCACCTGAAATGCCCGTGACTGAAGGCATGATTGCGCTGGCGATTTTAGGGATCGTGGTCAATGGCGTAGCCGCTTACAAGCTGTCTGGCGGAAACACGCTTAATGAAAAGGTACTGAACTGGCACTTACTGGAAGATGTACTCGGGTGGGTTGCCGTACTGATCGTGGGGATTGTGCTTCAATTCGTAAACTGGCCGGTGCTTGACCCTCTACTCTCGGTGCTGTTTACCCTGTTTATTTTGTTCAATGTAGGCCGCTACGTTTATCAGACAGTACGCTTATTTTTACAGGGCAGTCCGGATGCTAAACAACAGCAGGAAATTCACTCTGCATTATTATCTGTTGAACACGTCAGCAACCTTCACCATGTTCATTTCTGGTCTCTTGACGGCGAACAGCATGTGCTGACTGCTCACATTGAGCTCGCCTGCGACGTGGATGCCGCCACAGCCCGGGCCCTTAAAAAGCAAATAGACGACAAGCTCTCCGGATTTAATCTGGCACATACCACCATCGAACTTGAAATGCCCGGCGAGGTCTGCCGCGATACTGATGACCATGACCATGACCATGACCATGACCATAAAGGTTGATTTGCGGAAATAAAACAAAGAAAAGGCGCTGATTAGCGCCTTTGTTAGTTCTGTAGTTACATCAGCTTTTCAAGGGTGATGGGCAATTCCCTGACCCGTTTACCTGTTGCATGATAAACCGCGTTGGCTATTGCGGCAGCGAGGCCGGTGATGCCTATTTCTCCAAGACCCTTTGCGCCCACTTCACTGAAGTTATAGTCGGGCTTATCGAGAAATATTACCTCCAGCTCATCAGGCATATCACCGTGAACAGGCATCAGGTACTCCGCGATATTGTTGTTAACGGGGAGGCCGGTCCGCTCGTCATATTCGGTGTGTTCAAACATCGCCATGCCGATACCCATCACAATGGCACCTTCAACCTGGTTAGCTGCTGTTTTGTGGTTAACAATTTTGCCCACGTCAATGGCACTGACCACACGGGATACCCGTAAGTCGGCGATTTCAGGATCCCAGCGAATTTCCACAAAGTGAGCGCCGAATACGCGGCTGGAGTAGCCTTCTTTCATAGCGCCATCGGTACTGCCTTCGCCTTCCGCGCTTCCTGCCTTAATGGCCTTGAGGATGTCGCTGAACGACCGCGCGGTGCCTGATTGCGAAGAAAGTTGCCCGTTTTTAAATGTAAGGTCTTCTTCACTTTCACCGGCAAAAGGAGACTTGTCCATCACCGCATAGGTTTTCAGTTCGGATATGGCATTCTCACAGGCTTGCTTCACTGCAGGAAGCAAACTGGCTGTTGCCCATGAGCCACCGGAAAGCGGGCCGGCCACTAAGTCAGAATCACCGATTTTAACTTCTACTTTTTCCACCGGTATGCCTGTAGCGGCAGATACGGTTTGAGCCATGACATTGTACGTGCCGGTACCAATGTCCTGCACCGCACATGACACACGTACCTTACCATTAGCTAAAAAGGAAACCCTGGCTTTGCTGGATGACTTCATCGCATCCCAGGCACATGCTGCTACACCCCAGCCAAGGATGTCTTTACCATCGCGCATAGAACCCGGTTCCGGATTGCGTTTATCCCAGCCGAATTTAGCCGCGCCTTTGTCGTAGGCTTCTAAGATGTTGATATCAGACCAGGGTAAGTCTTCTACCTGATTACGATCAGTGAAGTTTTTCCGGCGTAAGGTCAGCGGATCCATATTCATCGCCACAGCCAGTTCATCCATGGCTGATTCCAGCGCAAAGATACCCGGCGCGGCACCCGGCGCCCTCATAGCGGCAGGGCTGCCGGTGTTCATCTGAATTACGCTGTTGGCAATATCCACATTGGGGCATTGATAAAAAATCGGCGCGGTACGGCCGGCGGTTTCCACCCGTATATCAATTTCTGATGTGCTGTTAAGCGTATGCTGAGTCATAGACGTCAGATTACCCTCAGCATCGGCACTGATTTTAAAGGTTTGCTCTGTGGCCGAACGGTGCCCTGTGGTGGTAAACATCTGCGCTCTGGGGACCATGAAATGTACCGGCTTACCCACTTCCCGCGAAATCGCCGCCGTGGCAATACAATGGGGCCAGGTGAACAACTTACCACCGAATCCTGAACCTAAAAACGGCGTACGCACCACGACATTCTCAGGAACCAGACCAAATACCCTTGCGAGGGTGTTACGGCTGAATGTCACGCCTTGTGTGGCTTCGTAAACCACCAGCTTGCCGTCTTCCCACTGCGCCGCTGTGGCATGCATTTCCATAGGGTTGTGGGTTTCAAAAGGTGTGGTGTAAACCGCTTCGTGCTGATAAGCCGATTGGGTGAAGGCTGCTTCAGCGTCTCCACGGCTTTTCTCAGAAGGCTTCTGCTCTATGGGTGATACACCTGCCGCTCTGGCCTGTTTTATAGAGGTCACAGATTGTGCTTCTGAATAGGTGACTTTCACCTTCAATGCGGCTTCGCGGGCTTTCGCAAAGCTGTTCGCCACAACATAAGCGACAAGCTGACCGGCATAATAGATGGTGTCATCTTCAAAGGGCAGACGGCTCTCATCAACTTTAAGCCCCTTGGCCATGTTCGCAGGCACATGGTAAAGCTTGTCTGTAAAGTGGTTGTGGTGAAACACATCTACGACTCCCGGCATTTGTCTGGTCGCCGAGGTATCGAGGGATGTGATTTTTCCCTTAGCGATAGTGCTGTACACACCGTAGCCGTAAAGCATTCCGGGCAGATGGTTATCGGCAGAATATTTTGCCCTTCCGGTCAGCTTATCCGGTCCGTCGACGCGGGGAAGGGCGGCGCCCATGATGTCGCTGGCATTTAAGTCAATAGTCATGGTGTCCTCCTACGCGGTGATGGTTTTAAGGCTGCGGACAATCGCTTGTTGTCCCAGTGGAATTTTAAACCCGTTCTGAGACTGGGGCCTGGCTGCCACAAAAGCGATAGCTGCTGCCTTTTCAAATGCCGCCTGAGACGGTGTTTTACCCTTCAACGATTGCTCTGCCTCAAAGGCACGCCAGGGCCTTGTACCTACTCCGCCCATCGCAATGCGGGCGTCGCTGATGGTTGAGCCCGAGAGGGACACAATTACGGCACTGGAAGCCAGCGCAAACTGATAAGACGCTCTGTCTCTCAGTTTCAGGTAGTGTGACCGGTTGTCCGGCAAGGGCTTGTCTAAAATAACGTGGGTGATGAGTTCGCCCGGGGCCAGATCGTGCTCTTTGTCCGGACTGCTGCCCGGCAGCAAATGAAAGTCGGTAAAAGGAATTTCCCTCTCTCCTTCAGGGCCGGATACTAAAATCGTGGCACCAATGGCGGCCATCGCCACACACATGTCTGACGGATGACTGGCAATGCAGTGTTCGCTGGTGCCCAGCACTGCGTGAACAGAACGGTTATTACCTTTTATGGCAGAGCAACCGCTACCCGGTGCCCTTTTGTTACAGGGCGATACGCCGTCGCGGTAGTACGGGCAGCGTACTTTCTGCATAACATTGCCGCCGGTAGTGGCTTTGTTCCGTAAAGAAGTTGAAGCACCGGAGAGCAAGGCTTCTGATAAAACAGCGTAACGGGCCTTCACTTCAGGATGCCAGGCAAGGTCGTTATTGGTGACCAGCGCGCCAATTTTAAGCCGCCCGTCTTTTAATTTTTCAATGTCGTAAAGTGGCAGGCTGTTGATATCCACCAGGGTATCAGGCTGCATTACATCCAGCTTCACCAGATCAATAAGGGTCGAGCCGCCGGCCAGAAATGCATTGGCTTGTGTCGCTTTTGCTTTTACTGCCTGTGCGGTATCTTCTGCTCTTACGTAGGAAAATTGTCGCATGATGCCTCCTTACACGTGTTTGCTGGCTTGCTGCATAGCAGAAAGAATATTCTTGTACGCACCACACCGGCAGATGTTGCCGCTCATAGCTTCCCGCCAGGCTTCAGGACTGGCCGGAATATCATCACTGCGAATCACATAATCTGCGGTCATCATCTGTCCGGCAGTACAGTAGCCGCACTGAAAGGCATCATTTTCGTGAAAGGCTTTTTGCACCGCACTCATCTCACCATTTTCTGATAATCCTTCGATGGTGGTGATGTCATCGCCATCGTGCATCACCGCCAGACTCAAACAGCTGTTAATGACTTTGCCGTTCACATGCAGGTTGCAGGCACCGCACTGACCGTGGTCACAGCCTTTCTTGGTACCGGTCAGTTGCAGGTCGTCACGAAGTACATCAAGTAACACTGCATTAGGTTGGACTTTCATTTTTCTGGCTTCACCATTGATCTTGAGGGTGATGGCTACTTTCGACAGCGCTTCCGGGTCGTTTGCTTCAATGGCTGATTCCGGTGCTGAGGTACTTCTTGCAGCGCAACCACTTGCCGCAACCGCAACGCCGGATACGCCAACGCCCTTAAGAAAGTTCCGGCGTGAGCGGGACGCCGTGCTGTTTTTAAAAACTTCTCCGTTTTTCTGATATGGCTTCAACTTATCTTGTGCCATGGATCACTCCTGTTCGGTCTGTGGTGAGGGTGGTGCATAAATGCCAGTGAAATTCACAAGAAAAACTCAGTGTGGAATGGTGAACTGATGCATAAACTTTCACTGTAACGGTCCACATGCCTACGGGGACGGTGTATGGCTGAGATCAACCTGTGCGGATGGAAAGGACGGGATAGACCTGCTCGCATTATTTTAGTTTATTAAAATCAATTTGTTAGCGATTGATGAAGAGAACTAATAGGCGAAAGTTTAATGATTCATTGATCTTTATCCGCGTGATAAATCCGCAATTTGTGGTGCTTTTCATTTACAGAAACTAACGGTGCTTGTGTCTGCTGTGATGTACAGATACGAATGGTTTACTGATATTAGTTTTCAGTGTGCTCTTTAGCCGGCAGTGACGAACAGGTATGCTGAGTATGTTTCCTCAATACAACGACAGGACGAATAACGATGACAAAAACCGAACCTATGGAAACGACGTTTGACGTGCGCTTTTATGAAACAGACGGGCTTGGTCACGTGGGTAACACCGTGCATGTGGGATGGCTGGAAGCCGCAAGAGATCCTCTATTCCGGCTGTTTGTACCAGACCTGGACTTAACCGCCTGGCCACTGATTCTGGCCAGCTACAAGGTCGACTTTCTGAAGCAAATTTATTACGGAAAATCCGTCACCGTGAAAACATGGGTAGGGCGCCTGGGGAGCAGTTCTTTTGATGTGTATCAGGAGATCTGGCAGGAGGGTGAGCACTGCGCAACGGGAACGACCACTATGGTGCATTTCAATTACAACACGCAAAAAGCCGAACCTGTTCCTGATGCAGTAAGGGAAAAGATGCAGACTTGGTTGAAGGACTAGTCGATGTACGGAAAAGACACAGATTTTATTACGGTAACAGACGACGTCCTGTCACCGGAGCTATGTAAAGATATCATCGCCGCATTTGATGGCAGCGCTAACCTTGCTCCCGGCAAAACCGGCGGAGGGATTGATACTGACAAAAAGCGCAGCACAGATGTTTCCTTCACTCAGGATCCAGTATTCCAACCCTTTCACAAAGAGGTGATGACGAAAACGGGAAATGAACTGTTAAAGTATATTGATGAGTATTTCTTTGCGCTGGTAGGGCCCATTGGCCTGACAGTGAGACATCCGCAAACCGGGCAACCGGTGAAGCTTACCGGCGACAACTATGCGGAAGTGGGGCGCCCGAATCTGGCTAATATGGTGAATTATTTGTTCAGGATCGGAGATATCAATACCCAGCGTTATAAAGCCGCAGAAGGGGGTTACCCGTACTGGCATTCAGAAGTCTATCCGCAACTTCAACACAATGATGCCCTGCACCGCGTTATGCTGTTTATGTTTTACTTAAATGATGTAGAAGAAGGCGGGGAAACGGATTTCTACTATCAGGGAAAAAGTATCGAGCCTAAAGCAGGCAGAATGGTGATTGCCCCCGCTCATTTTACCCATACTCACCGGGGCAATATTCCGGTGAGTAATGATAAATACATCCTCACTTCATGGATGCTGTTTAACCGCGCTGAACAAATTTATACGCAGTAATTTCTGCGTATTATGCTGGAGGATCAGTACGCGGTGACGGAAACACCGGTCATACGGTAGCCCACTGAGGCGATATCACCTTTCCAGCCTTCGGTAGAAAGGGTGCCGGTTACCCAGATGGCGTCGTATAAATCTTCGATGGCGACGCCTTTTTCAAAGGTCACATGCACGATTTGGTTGGATGCCGGTGGTGGAACGTGAATACATGCGCCGAAATAGGGAACCAGTAAAAATTCTGTGGTCAGTTCGTCAGTACCTTCCAGCGGCACCACAAACCCCGGAATTTTAACCAGCTTATCATTGTACTTTTCAACCACTGGCGCATCAGGCTGCAATTGCGCCATGGTACTTTCGTGGCTGGCAACCGGCGGCGGAGCGAGTTCGTTAAAGCCCGGCGGGACCAAATCTTCCCAGTAAACCTCTTCTGGTTCGTTTGCCAGTGCTGGCATTGCCATGACTGAGATGATCAGGGTTAGCATTGCGGTGATTTTGTGTGATAAAGCCATAGTTCACTCTTGTCGTTATTACTCAGTCGCCGGAGGCAGCATTTCAGGATACAGATACTATTATCGCATGGATCCCTGAAGGGGAAAGTGCCGTTCAGCGATGGCTGATGCCTGATAGACGAAAGATACAAAAAAGCGGCGTGTCCTTAACGGATCACGCCGCTTTTCAGAGAAGCTGTTTTTTACAGCATCGGCTTCAGGAACCGGCCGGTATGAGACTGCTTCGCTTTAGCAATGTCTTCCGGTGTACCTTCTGCGATGATCTGACCGCCCCCTGAACCGCCTTCGGGGCCAAGGTCGACCAGCCAGTCAGCGGTTTTGATAACATCCAGATTGTGCTCAATGACCACGACAGTGTTGCCATGATCTCTCAGGCGGTGCAGTACAGCCAGCAACTGTTTAATATCATGGAAATGCAGACCGGTAGTCGGTTCATCCAGAATGTAAAGTGTCTGGCCGGTGTCCCGCTTCGACAGTTCTTTTGCCAGTTTCACCCGTTGCGCTTCACCACCGGACAGCGTTGTTGCTGCCTGGCCTAAACGCACGTATGACAAGCCTACATCAATCAGTGTTTGCAGCTTACGGGCAATGGCAGGAATGGCGTCAAAGAACTCTCTGGCCTCTTCCACCGTCATTTCCAGCACTTCGTGGATGTTCTTTGCTTTGTACTGAATTTCCAGCGTTTCACGGTTGTACCGTTTACCTTTACACACATCACATGGCACATATACGTCTGGCAGGAAGTGCATTTCTACCTTAATGACACCGTCGCCCTGACAGGCTTCACAGCGGCCACCTTTTACGTTAAAGCTGAAGCGGCCCACTTTGTAACCCCGTGAACGGGCTTCCTGTGTTCCGGCAAACAATTCACGGATGGATGTAAAAATGCCTGCGTAAGTGGCCGGATTCGAGCGGGGCGTACGGCCAATCGGGCTCTGATCGATGTCGACCACTTTATCCATCATTTCCAGCCCTTTCATGGTTTTGTACGGAGCCGGCTCAGATGTAGTGGCTTTATTCAGTTCGCGGTGCGCAATTTTAAAGAAGGTATCGTTAATCAGCGTCGATTTGCCTGAGCCCGATACGCCGGTAACACAAGTCATTACGCCAACCGGAATCTTCAGGGTTACATCTTTCAGGTTGTTGCCTGAGGCACCTGTCAGCGTTAGCCATTTATCATCTTTCGCACTGTTGCGCTTTTCCGGTACTTCAATTTTTTCACGACCAGACAGATATTTGCCGGTAAGTGAGTCTTCACTGTCAAGAATATCTTGCATAGTACCGGCAGCAATGACCTGACCACCGTGAACACCGGCACCGGGACCGATATCAACAATGTAATCCGCCTCGCGGATAGCATCTTCATCGTGCTCAACAACCAATACAGTGTTACCTAAATCCCGCAGGTGCGTGAGCGTCTTCAACAGACGTTCATTATCACGTTGGTGCAGACCGATGGAAGGTTCATCGAGTACGTACATAACGCCGACAAGTCCGGCGCCAATCTGGCTGGCCAGTCGGATACGCTGGGCTTCACCGCCTGAAAGGGTGTCGGCACTGCGGGACATAGACAGATAATTCAGACCTACGTTTACCAGAAACCCCAGGCGGTCGAGAATTTCTTTTAAAATCTTCTCGGCAATCTGCGCTTTCTGCCCGCTCAGGCTCAGTGTTTCAAAGAAATCAAAGGCGTCTGCGATAGACATATCTGCGATTTTCGGCAGATTGGTGCCTTCAATAAATACGTTTCGCGCTTCCGTACGCAGTCGTGTTCCGCCGCAGCTGTTACAGGGTTGCTGACTCAGATTTTTAGCCAGTTCTTCCCTGACTGCATTGGACTCAGTTTCGCGGTAGCGACGTTCCATATTCGGAATGATGCCTTCGAACGGATGCTTGCGCTCCATCACATCGCCGCGCTCGTTGATGTACTTGAAGTTCAGAGACTTACCCTTTGAACCATACAGCACCACATCACGGGCCTCATCAGAAAGCTCGTTGAAAGGCGCTGTAAGGCTGAATTTGTAGGCATCGGCGACAGCTTGCAGCATCTGAAAGTAGTAGTAGCTTCGTTTATCCCAGCCACGGATCGCGCCGCCGGATAAACTCAATTCATCATTCGAGACCACCAGAACCGGATCGAAGAACTGTCTTGTTCCCAGTCCGTCACACGTCGGACAGGCACCGGCAGGGTTGTTAAATGAGAACAGCCGTGGCTCCAGTTCACTTAAACTATAACCACAGTGGGGACAGGCAAAATTTGCGGAGAACATGATTTCGTCCGCGTCCGGCTCATCCATGTAAGCGACTTTGGCATTTCCGCCAGCCAGTTCCAATGCTGTCTCAAAGGACTCTGCCAGACGAAGTTGCAAATCGTCCCGCACTTTAAACCGGTCGACCACCACTTCAATGGTGTGCTTCTTGCGCAAATCCAGTTCGGGTGGATCGGATAAATCACACACTTCGCCGTCGATGCGGGCCCGGATAAAGCCTTGCGCAGCAAGATTCTGCAATGTTTTGACGTGCTCACCTTTCCGCTCCTGAATAACCGGTGCCAGCAGCATCAGCTTGGTACCTTCAGGCATAGACAGCACTTTATCTACCATCTGACTGATAGTCTGGGCGTCCAGCGGTACATCGTGGTCAGGACAACGTGGTGTACCGACCCGCGCAAACATTAAACGTAAGTAATCATAAATTTCTGTAATGGTACCAACGGTTGAGCGGGGGTTGTGCGACGTCGACTTTTGTTCAATGGAAATGGCCGGTGACAACCCTTCGATGTGATCCACGTCCGGTTTTTCCATCATTGATAAAAACTGACGGGCATACGCCGACAATGATTCAACATAACGGCGCTGACCTTCAGCGTACAGTGTGTCGAATGCTAATGAGGATTTACCGGAGCCAGACAGACCCGTAATCACAACAAGTTTGTCTCTGGGAAGGGTTAAATCGATGTTTTTGAGGTTGTGGGTGCGGGCACCGCGAATTTCGATTTTATCCATTGAAGCCTGAGAATTGCCAAAAGAGAAAGTATGCCACAACGGGCACGAAAATTAATCATTAACTACGTTTAAGTTATTAGTGGGATCACACCCGGACCATTATCAGACACTGGGCGAATGTTGGTTTTGTGTTACACTTCGCGGCCTGAGAAAGAGAAGCACGGGAACACACTTGAACGCACTTGAAGTTCGCGCCGCATTAGCACTGGCGCTGGTATATGTATTGCGCATGATGGGGCTGTTTATGGTCATGCCCGTGCTGGCCGTGGCGGCGATGGATTACCCTGATTATTCACCTTTGCTGGTGGGTTTAGCGATAGGTGGTTACGGACTGACTCAGGCAGCGCTGCAAATTCCCATGGGCATGATGTCAGACCGTTGGGGCCGCAAACCGGTTATTCTGCTCGGACTGTGTATTTTTGCCGCCGGCTCTTTCATCGCCGCATCAGCCGACAGCATGGTGATGATGATTGCAGGACGTATCCTGCAGGGGGCGGGTGCTATTGCCGGTGCAATTATGGCGCTGGCCACTGATGTGAGCCGGGAAACCCAGCGTGCCAAAGTCATGGCCGTCATTGGTATTGCCATTGGCTTCTCATTCTATCTTGCGGTGCTTGTAGGTCCCTTAATTGCTCAGAACTGGGGACTGTCCGGCGTATTTGGTGTCACCGGTGTGCTTGCTATTTGTTGTATGCCGCTGGTCAAATGGGTGGTGCCTGATGTCAGTATCAGCGCCAGCGGAGATACCCTTCCCCATGTGTCTGAAATCAAGTCTCTGTTTGTTTCACCCCAGCTCTGGCGACTGAATGTCAGCGTGATGGCGCTGCATATGATGATAACTCTGTTGTTTGTTCAGTTGCCCATTACTCTGACTCAGTTTGATATGACACTGGAGAGCCACTGGACGATTTATTTACCGGTATTAGCCGTGTCGATTATCGGTCTGATAGTGCTGATGGGGATCAGCCGGGGACAAACGCCGAAATCCGTGGTGATTACCGCTGCAGCGTTGATGATGACCGCTTTTCTGATGCTTAATATGCAGGACCACCACATGTGGGTCGTGTTTGCTGCGGTCATCCTGTTTTTTACCGGGTTTAACTATCTGGAAGCCAGCCTGCCTGCACTGGTCTCTACTATTGCTCCGGCCGGACAGAAGGGCAGTGCAATGGGCATTTATGCCAGCTTTCAGTTCTTCGGGGCGTTCCTGGGCGGTGTCTTGTCCGGCGTTGTGACCGACATCTGGACACCTAAAACCGCTTACCTCGCAGGCGCCACCGGTGCATGTGTCTGGATGGTCATACTGTTTGGCTTGAAAGAAGTGATGAAGCTAAAGCGGCTTTCCATGCAGGTATCATTCGATAAGGTTGATCCTGCAGTACTGGAAACTGAACTGCATAAACTGGAAGGTGTCCATGAAGTGGTGGCTTCCCGTGAGGAAAGTGCAGTTTATCTGAAAATCACCAAAGCATTTGATACGTCGGCCGCGCGGGCGCTGCTGGCAAAATACGCCTGAGGTTTCAGGTGTTCCGGTATTCATCCTGATTTCCGTTTCTGCCGTATCCTGATTACTATGCGGCGGCAACGGATTACTGTAATGTATCTTGCTGTAATGTCCCTGATTGTTAAATGAGCGTAGAGTTAAGTGTTCAGATTGGTTCGTAATTTTCTTTTGCTGGCATGTGTCTTTCAGCTTTCGGGCTGTGCTATTGATGTCAGTTCCTCCAGTTTCCTGCATCAGGATGCCTCCGCGTCCGGCCTTGATACCACTGCACTGAGTCAGGCTGTGAATAAAGATGAAGCGGCGATGACCATTACCACGGTAGAAATCGTGAATGGTGAAGAGTTGACACTTAAAGGTGTGGCTGTGGCGTATCCGGACCCTATCGTTAACGTTGTGTTGTTTGCCGATAATGGCATGACCATCAGTAAAAATTCAGCGCTGTTGCACGAGTTCGGAAAGCTGCCGGCGAATGTCTTGTGGGTGGATTATCAGGGCACGGGTGCCAGCGATAAGGCCAAAAGAGCAAGAATGTATAATCTCAAACGGGATTCTCTGCTGGTTTACGATTATGCCAAAGAAGTTTTTGCTAATGATTTACCTACGGTGGTACACGGCATTTCCATGGGGACCATTTTCGCCAGCTATGTAGCGGTGAAGCGGGATATCGACGGTCTGGTACTCGACAGCGCGATTAACAAAGTGAATGATGTTGTACAGAACATGGTGCCGGACTGGACCAAAACATTCACCTTTCTGAAGGTGTCTCCGGAACTGGCGATTATCGAAAACGATGATTTTATCCGTCAGTTTGATAAGCCGCTTTTCCTGGTGGTAGGAGACAAAGACCGGACTACGCCGATCACGTTCAGCCGGGAGTTGTATGAAGTGTCACCCAGCACAGATAAGTGGATTTACGTTGTACCGGGCGGTAAGCACAACAAGTCTATGACATATCCCGATGTGAAAGGGCAGTACCGGATGTTTGTGCGCTCGCTGAAATCCGGCAGATAAAGACTACGCGGCGCAGCAGGAAAAAGAGCGGCATGGCCGCTCTTTTTCGTTTCAGGCTATTTTCTGAAGTTGGTTTCTGAGGTTGCAGCCCAGAATGCGAAGGCGCTGAAGATCCCGGTATTTACCTTCAGTGCTTCCGGCTCAACTTTATCCAGCGTGTCGTTCTCAGTGTGGTGGTAGTCGAAATAATCACTGCCGTCCGGAGAGAAGTTAATCGCCGGCTGACCGGCTTCGCCCAGTGCACTCATGTCTGACTGGCCCTTAGCGTCGTTTTTGTCTGACATTCCCACACCGTAAGGTGCAAGGTATTCAGCAAAGTCGCGCACTTCAGACAGTGCCTGTGTGCCCACGCCCGGAGTCAGTTCGTAAATAGCGCCGTTACCAAAATCCCACTCTGCGCCAATGACGTGCTTATCCATGTCGTTCTTATGCTGTACAACATAATCTTTAGCTCCGTAGAGTCCGATTTCTTCAGCAGCAAACAAAATTACCCGTACAGTGCGTGCCGGACGCTGTGGTAATTCAGCAATGTAATGGCCTGTTGCCAGCGTAATGCCGATGCCGATACCGTCATCAATGGCGCCGGTACCCACATCCCAGCTGTCCAGGTGTGCTCCCAGCGTGACAACTTCTTCCGGGTGTTCACTGCCGGTCACATCGCCGATAACATTGGCGATGGTCGCTACGCGGCCCGTAGGTCCGCTGGCGGACGTATTGAGGGAAAACATGACCGGCTCATCACGGGTCAGCATATTATCCAGTAGATCTGCGTCGGGATTTGAAATCGCCACAGCAGGAATGCGTTTAATGTTTTCTTCGTATTGCATCACCCCGGTGTGAGCAAGACGGTTGTCATCGGTGCCTACTGAGCGTAACAGAAATGCTACAGCGCCTTTTTCAGCAGCAATGGATGCACCGGCTACTCTGGCGCCAACAGCTTTACCGTAGCCGTGTCCGTCTTTGTGACGTTCCATACGATAAGCCACATAGGCTATTTTGCCATCAAGAGAACCGGGTTTAGCGGCTTTCAGTGCGTCCAGCGTAGCAAACCGGACAACTTCAGCTTCAAGGGGGTTTCCGTCTGTTCCCACACTGCCGCCAAGTGCCAGCGCTGTGACTTTATGCGGGTAAGGGGCTGAAATCGACGCGGTTAAATCGCCGCGGGTCCACAGCGGAACCTTGCTTTCTTCTATCCATACTTTATCAAAACCCAGGCGCTTCATGGTGTCCTGAGCCCACGCGACAGCCTTTTCAGAACCGGGTGTCCCGGCAAGCCTGGGGCCGACTTCTGTGGTCAGAGATTCGATGATCTGATAAGACAGATTGTCCTGTCTTGCGTTGGTTTGTAATAAATCCAGAATGACTTTCTGATCGTCAGTGACTGCCTGACTTTGCAGAGGAAGCGCGAAACAGGCACCGGTGAGCAGTGCCAGCAGGGTTTTATTTTTCATTGTTGTTCCTGTGTAGCGGAAGCGGGTTGAGAACCCTACTTTAACGCCTGTTGTGTTCGCAATTCACGGCATTTACGACCGTTACGGCAATGCAAAGGATTAAAGCGCTCCCTTACCCTGCCAGGGAAACACCAGGGGGACAAACCAGTATGTAACTGCGAATACTATCAGAAGGAGCGGGGTGCCCAGCTTAATGAAATCGATGAAACGGTAACGGCCCGGCTCAACCACAAGCGTGACCACCGGGGAGGCCACAGGGGTAAGAAATGCTGCAGAGGCAGCAAACAACACAGTCACTGCAAGCGGATAGGGAGATACTCCTGCCTGCTCTGCAGCGGTGATGGCAATCGGGGCCATCAGTACCGCTGATGCGGTATTAGACAGAAAGTTGGTGAGTACTACGGTAATAAAAAACAGCAGCACCAGTAGTACTTGCGGGTCTTTTCCTCCCGCCAGTGTCATCAACATACCGACAATCATTTTCGTTCCGCCGCTGGTATCCAGGGCTGTGGCAAGGGGAAGCATGCCGGCAATCAGTACCAGTGACTGCCAGTGTATCGCTCTGTAAGCCTCTTCAGCAGATAAGCACCGCCCTGTAACCGCCACCGCTACCAGCATCAGAACGGCGATGACCAGTGGCATGACATCGAACAACGAAATCAACACCATCACGGCAACAATTATGAGTGCCAGCGGCATTTTCTTATAAGCCGGTGCAACGTCATCTCCTTCTGAGGCCCGTTCAAGGACAACGAAGTCGTGGTTCTGATCTTCCAGCGCTTTAATGTTTTTCCAGGCGCCGGTCACCAGCAGGCTGTCAGACGGGGCCAGCCGAACATCTTCTGCAGCAGGTATGGCTTGCTGATTGCGGCGAAGGCCAATGACATCCAGATGATAACGGTCGCGGAACCGCACATCCTTAATTGTTTTCCCTGCCAGCCTGGAATTCGGGTGAATAAGCACTGCTGTTGCACCAAGCTCCCAGTTTTCCTGTTGTTTCTGCGTTGCAGACAGTGTTACCGGCTTTAGCTGAAGTGAAGTACAGGCCGTGTGAAGTTGCTCCGGATCGCCTGAAAGATGAAGAATATCTTTTTCCGATAACACAAAACCGGCGTGAGGCGCCGTGAAATACTGATGTTGTCCGTTTTGATGGCGGGCAATGCCGATAATGCGGATGCCGTAACCGGTATAGAGTTCGCTCATCCCGACAGTCACGCCGTTCAGTGAGCTTCGGGCGCTTATCATCACATCAGTGATCTCACGGTCGCTGCGGTAATCTTCCATCAGATGCGCCAGTTTCCGGTGATAGATATCCGGAACCTGCGCGGCATCGTTCTGTGGCAGTAATTTGCGGCCTGCAAAAACGACAAAAATAATGGTGGCAGCAAGAATGAGCAGGCCGGGTAACGAGAAGGAAAAGAACCCTAAAGGCGCGTAGCCGGACTCACTGAGTCTCGCGCTGATCACCAGATTTGGCGGCGTGGCAATCAGTGTGAGCATTCCAGACACCAGTGCGGCGAATGACATGGGAAGCAACAGTGACGACGCAGGCAGCTGATTGCGTTTTGCAATACCGAGAATGACAGGAATGAAAATCGCCACCACCGCAGTGGAGCTCATGATGGCACTCAGAAAGGCGCTGGCAAGCATAATAATGGCCAGCAGGCCGTGTTTGCTCTTCTTGCCGGCAGACTGAATGATGTCGCCGGTGATACTGGCTACGCCGGTTTTATCCAGCATTTCACCGATGACCAGCAGACCGGCAATCAGTACAACCACGCTGTTGCCGAAGCCGGATACCGCCTCGCGGGCAGACATGATGCCGCTGAGGGTGAGGGCTGAAATGACCCCGATGGCAATAAAATCGTAGCGCACTTTATTGCTGAGCATGGCTGCTGCAGCCAGGGCTATCAGTCCGAATACAAACCAGGCATGAAGGGATGCGTCCAGTGCAAACACAGGCTTATTCCGTGTGAGAATGAAAGAATTCTCAGCTTACTCCGCCCGTGCCTGTCTGAACAGACCCTGATATGCGCAGGATCAATTAAACCCTGAGTTCATCCGGTACACGGCATACACGGGTGCCGGCAATATGATCATGAACACAGCGATGGTCTTTCCTGAAGATGAATGCAATGTTGATAAGGCCAAGTATGCCGCCAATAAAAGGTATGTTGGTGACAACCTGAACCGGCAGGAACCGCATCAGCAGAATACGGCCTAAACCGGCCTGACGGTCCTGTAAATCTTCTATCCGGATATTCAAAAAGCGCTTTCCTACCGTTTGACCGAAGTGAAACAACAGGTATCCGTTAATCACGATATAAATCAGAATGCTGTAAACAAGGCCGGTGACCACTAATGTCATATCGGGGTTTTCGAGGGCTTCAAGGCCTGTGTAGAAGAAAAACGGAAGGGATGCGAGTATCGAAATCACTATATCAATGACAGCCGCAGCAAACCTTTCTCCCCGTGATGCCAGACGTTCTTCTGTTACTGCCTGTGTGACTTCCTCAAATTCTGCCATGAATGCTCCTGATGTTTTCCCGCGTGATGCCAGGAGCACATAATGTCAGGGAATCGGAGAAAAAACAAAAGGCCACAAAAAAAGGGCGCATGAAGCGCCCGAGGTATTCTCGCAAAAGAGAGCAGGAAACCATGAAAACGCTGGTAATGGGGTTACAGGGCTTCAGGTTTTCCCTGACAGCCACAATCCGGTGACTGTCGGAGTTATCATTTCACCCTTTTCAGCAGCCTTCGAGCGACTTTACTTATCTTGACTGATCTTTACCTTGAAGGCGGGCGTCCCACTGATTCCCGTTTAACAATAGTCGGGGTGTACTTGTAAGTGTCTTCTGATGTTGTTGTATTCCCGCTGGCATAGCTCAAAGCCAGTTCGGCGGCGCGGGCTGCCATCATTTCTATCGGGTAGCGCAGAGTGGTAAGTTTCGGGCGACAGTATTTTGCCAGCAGAACGTCATCATATCCGATCACAGACACCTGCCCGGGAATCTCCAGGTTGTGATCCTGCAACATAGACATCGCGCCGGAAGCCATGGCGTCGTTGTAGGCCATTATGCCGGTAAACTCGATCCCCCTTGCCAGCAAATTCTGCACAGCCTGCTCGCCCCCTTCCTGATCCGGCGTACCATATTCAATATGACTGTCGGGAACAGAAAGGCCGAATTCTGCCATCGCATTGCGTATTCCCTGTAACCGCATGGCGGGGTCAGCAATTTGATAACGGCTTGAAATTACTGCTAGTTTGCTATGACCCTGTTTTATCATGTGTTCAGCCATGATCTGCCCGCCGGCTTCGTTATCCAGCCAGACGCAGCGGTTGGCGATTTCAGGAATATACCGGTTTATCAGCATGAACCCCGGGATCTGAGACGCAAAGTGAATAATCTCTTCGTCCGGTAACGCTTTGCTGTGCACCACCATGGCTTCAACCCGGTGCTCCAGCAGAGTTTCAATTGCCCTGCGCTCTGTCGCCTGCTCAATAGAACCGGCGCTGAGCAGGATCTGGACTTCCTGTTTACGGGTAACGGTTTCTATACCATGAGCCAGGGTGGCGAAGAAGGGATCATGAAATTCGGGGAGCACAACGCCCAAAGATGCACTGCGCTTTGTTACCAGTGCGCGGGCATTGGCATTCGGCCGGTAGCCCATTTCTTCCATGATTTTTTTCACACGTTCCCGTGTGGCGTCGCCTACTTTGGGGCCGTTATTGATAACCCGTGACACAGTTGCCAGCGACACGCCCGCGGCGGTAGCGATATCTTTTATAGTTGCCATTGTGTAGCCAGTGCGGCCCTTGTACAGGTTTGCTCAGCGGAATTGTTCTACCAAATCACGCTTAGCTCACCGGATTAAGGGTAAATGTTTTCATTTATTTGCCGTCTATCTTATGAATATTTCAACCGATTGCATTAAAAAAATCCTGACGAATGCTTTCACAAAGGCAAAAATCCTTTAACAGAGCCTTTTCAAAAAGAGGGAAAACGTATACCCTATTTGTTGCGTATGTGTTAATGTTTAACGTAAGCGTTGTGTGAATGACCGGATTTCAGGCACAGTAGGGCTTACAGAAACGATTTTCAGAGAATGTGATTTTGCCAAAGATAACTCAAGCCCCGTTCGGACAAGTAAATGACAAACCCGTCAGCTTGTTTACCCTTACAAATGCCAACGGAATGACCGTGAAGATCACCAACTATGGCGGCATTGTCACGGCTATTCTGGCGCCGGACAGAGACGGTAACTTCGCAAATGTTGTCGCCGGTTTTGAAAGCATTGACGACTACGTTAAAGATGGCGCTTTTTTAGGGGCACTCGTCGGGCCTTACGCTAACCGCATTGCAAACGGCCGTTTTGCTATTGGCGACACGGTGTACGAACTGGAGCAGAATTCAGGCACAAATAATTTACACAGCGCCAGCGCCGGTATTAACAAAAAGTGCTGGCAGGCTGCCACTCACAGCAACGATACGGTTGCTACGTTAACCCTGTCGCTGGATTGCGCTGACGGGGAAGGTGGCTTTCCGGGCACGCGGCACATTGAAGCTGTCTATGCGCTGAATAACGACAACGAAGTGCTGCTGACGATGACAGTAAACAGTACGGCGAAATCGCCGTTAAGTCTTACCAGTCACAGCTACTTCAATCTGGCCGGAAGCGGTGATGTGCTTGCCCATAAAGTGATGATTAATGCCGGCAGATTTACCCCGGTGGGACCTGAATTTGTGCCAACCGGCGAATTGCAGGAAGTCAGCGGTACACCTTTTGATTTCAGGAAATTAAAACCCGTTGGTCAGGATATCGGCGCAGATGATGCGCAAATACGCACAGGCAGCGGGTACGACCATAATTTTGTGCTCGATACTTTTCCTGCGGATGAAGATGAGCCTGCAGCGCAGGTTGTCGATGAAGCCAGTGGCCGTGTGATGACGTTATGGACTAACACGCCGGGCATTCAGTTTTACAGCGCTAATGGATTGAGTGGCGCATCCGGTGATACTGCAACATTTACCGATGACGGTGCCTTGTGTCTGGAACCGCAGGCATTTCCTGATACGCCTAATCAGCCGTCGTTTCCGCTTGGCTGGGTTGAGCCGGGGGAAGCCCATGTAACGCGTATAAAATACGGTTTTTCAACGCAATAATTATCCTCTTTCCTGTGATTACACAGGAAAGATTTATTTTAAAAGGTTAAACGTTTACATTATTTGTGCGGGTTTAGGGCACAAAAGGGGAGCAGAGTAATGAGAGAAGCAATGACAACAGCATTTGACCCGACCGACCATCCTCACCGCCGGTTTAATCCGCTGACGGGAGAGTGGGTGTTAGTGTCTCCCCACCGTGCAAAGCGTCCGTGGCAGGGCCAGAATGAACCGCCTTCAAATGAAGAGCGTCCGCAATACGACGAAACCTGCTATCTGTGTCCCGGCAATACCCGCGTGAACGGTGAATTGAACCCGGCCTATACTGGTACTTATGTATTCACGAACGATTTTGCTGCCTTGCAACAGGATACGCCGGATGCATCATCCGATGATCCCCTTTTCACTTTTCAGGCTGAACAGGGCTGCAGCCGGGTTATTTGTTTCTCACCCGACCACAGCAAAACCCTGCCTGAGCTCAGCGACGCAGAGCGTCTTGACGTGGTGAAATGCTGGGTCAAACAAACTGAAGAACTGGGTGCAGATTACACCTGGGTACAGGTGTTTGAAAACAAAGGTGCTCTGATGGGGTGTTCAAACCCTCATCCCCATGGTCAGGTGTGGGCACAGCATCATTTACCTACGTTGGCGGAAAAGAAACAAGCCCGCTTTACGGCGTATACCGAAAAATACGGCACCAGTTTATTGCTTGATTACGTGAAGCGCGAAACAGAGGCTGATGAACGGGTTGTCTGTAAAAATGATGACTGGGCTGTTGTGGTACCGTACTGGGCAGTATGGCCGTTTGAAACACTGCTGTTACCCCGTTTTGAAGCCAGTTCACTGCTTGCTTTAACCGCCGGCCAGCAACAGAGCCTGGCTGAAATCATTGGCAACATTACCACCCGTTACGACAACCTGTTCGAGACTTCTTTTCCTTACTCTATGGGCTGGCACAGTGCGCCATTCGATAATAAAGCCCATGGCGAATGGGGACTGCATGCGCATTTCTTCCCGCCGCTATTGCGTTCTGCATCGGTACGCAAATTCATGGTGGGATATGAAATGATGGCAGAAGCCCAGCGGGATCTGACCCCGGAGCAGGCAGCGCAACGATTAAAAGACTTAGCGGAAGTTCACTATAAGAAGGCACGAAGCCATGACTGATAACGCACAACTTATTTCCGCTTTTGAAGCGGCTTTCGGCAGCAGCCCAGCGGTCACTGTGCAGGCTCCCGGCCGTGTAAACCTGATAGGCGAACATACCGACTACAATGAAGGCTTTGTATTTCCGGCAGCAATTAACTTTGGTACCTGGATCACCGCATCGCCCAGAAATGACCGTGTTATTGATGTGGTAGCGCTGGATTATGACGGTCAGCGTAATACTTTCTCTCTGGATAACATTGAGCATGTCAAAGAGGCGACCTGGTCGAACTATATTCGCGGTGTGTGTAAGGTGCTGCTGACCCGTTACCCTGATTTAAAAGGGGCTGATGTGGTGGTGACAGGCAACGTACCGCAAGGCGCCGGATTAAGTTCGTCGGCGTCATTTGAAGTCGCGATTGTGAAAATGTTCAAGGCACTTTACAACCTCGACGTAAACGGGATCGAAGCTGCGTTACTCGGCCAGAAGGCGGAAAATACCTTTGTCGGTTGCTCATGCGGCATCATGGACCAGTTAATTTCAGCCATGGGCAAGAAAGATTCTGCCATGTTACTTGATTGCCGTTCTCTGGCTATTCAGCATACGCCAATCCCCGACAAGTACAGCATTGTCATCATTAACTCTAATGTGAAACGCGGTCTGGTAGACAGCGAATACAATGTGCGGCGTCAGCAGTGTGAAGCGGCTGCAGAAGCGCTGGGTGTGAAAAGCCTGCGGGAAGCCGATATGGCCATGCTGGACGCCGCGAAAGATAAAATGACAGAAGTGGTATACCGCCGTGCACGGCATATCATCACAGAAAATATCCGAACTCTGGCGATGTTTGATGCGCTCAATGAAGACCGCACCGCTGACGTCAGTGAGTTGATGGCTGCCTCACATGCCTCCATGCGGGATGACTTTGAAATCACGGTAAAACCGATCGATACGCTGGTAGAAATTGTCGGTGACGTTATTGGGCAGCAGGGCGGTGTGCGGATGACCGGCGGCGGCTTCGGTGGTTGCGTCGTGGCACTGGTGCCAAAAAATCTGCTGAGTCAGGTAGAAGAAGCCGTTAATAAACATTATTATGCGCGGACCGGGTATAAACAAAACATTTACATTTGCTCGGCTGAACAGGGGGCGTTTGCCTGACTGTCATAAGACATTCTGATAAAAATAACATTCTGTTGGGAAATAATATGAACATTGAGACGTTGGATATCACAGTCTTTGTGATATATGTCATCGCGCTTATTGGGATCGCATGGTGGGTCTCCCGCGAGGAGAAAGGCCATGAGAAGGATACCAATGATTACTTCCTTGCTGGCTCAAGCCTGCCCTGGTGGGCGATTGGGGCATCATTGATCGCTGCTAACATTTCCGCTGAACAAATCATCGGAATGTCCGGCTCTGGTTATACCATCGGTTTAGCCATCGCTTCTTATGAGTGGATGGCAGCCATAACGTTGCTGATTGTTGGTAAGTTCTTCCTGCCAATCTTCCTGAAGCATAAAATTTACACCATGCCCCAGTTCCTGGAACAGCGCTATGACCACCGTGTGCGTGTCGTTATGGCGGTATTCTGGCTGGCAGTATACGTATTTGTGAACCTCACGGCTGTATTGTGGCTGGGTGCGCTGGCTATTAATACCATCGCCGGCGTAGACATGATGTACGGTATGTTGTTCCTTGGCGTGTTTTCACTGGCCTATTCACTGTACGGCGGCCTGAAGGCTGTGGCCATGACCGATATCATCCAGGTAGTGTTGTTAGTGCTGGGCGGTCTGTTCCTGTCATACACTGCGCTGAACCTGATCAGTGACGGTAACGGTGTGATTCAGGGATTTGTTGATATCACAAACCGTCTGCCGGAAAAATTCGATATGATTCTTTCTGAAGATAATCCGCACTATAAGAGCCTGCCGGGTATCTCTGTGCTGATTGGCGGTATGTGGATCATGAACCTGTCTTACTGGGGCTTTAACCAGTACATCATTCAGCGTACTCTGGCTGCTAAAAGCGTTAAAGAAGCGCAGAAAGGGATCGCGTTTGCGGCATTCCTTAAACTGCTGATGCCTTTGATTGTGGTGTTACCGGGTATTGCTGCGGTCATACTGGTGCCGGATCTGAACCGTGCTGATGAAGCTTACCCGTCTCTGATGACATTAATGCCGGTTGGTCTGAAAGGTTTGATCTTCGCTGCTCTGGTAGCGGCTATCGTGTCTTCACTGGCGTCAATGACCAACAGTGTTTCTACCATCTTCACCATGGATTTCTACAAGCCTAAAAATCCGGATAAACCGCAAAATCACTATGTGAAAGTGGGCCGTATTGTCAGTCTGGTGTCGTTAATCATCGCTATGCTGGTGGCTAAACCGCTACTGGGTAACTTTGATCAGGCATTCCAGTATATTCAGGAATTCACCGGCTTCTTCACGCCGGGCATTGTTGCCCTGTTTGCCTTGGGTATGTTCTGGAAGAAAACCACTGCAAATGGTGGTCTGGTTGCTGCGCTGGGGTCATTCTTCTTCAGCCTTGCGGGCCGTATGTTCTTCCCTGACGTTCCCTTCATTGACCGTGTAGGCATTGTGTTTTTGATGTGTGTGGGTCTGGCCGTGCTGATTTCTCTGTCTGAGAAAAAGGGCAACCACGACAATGCTATTGAACTGGGTGAAGTCAGCTTTGCTACGTCCTCCGGCTTCAATATCGCAGCCATTGCAATCACACTGGTAACTGCAGCGTTCTACATTACCTGGTGGTAATAAATCGCCGGTGAGTATGAATTGAAAACCGCCTCCGGGCGGTTTTTTGTTTATTTTCTGTGCAAGTTTAATGTGTAAATAACTCTTTCCGCTGGTAGCATAGTCACCGGTACTGTTCGTACGTTCTGTTTTCCCCTGACTATTCTTACTTGCGAGGCAATTATGTGTCGTATCCTGACGTTATGTTTTCTGACCGGCTTTGTGCTGAGTGCCCGCGCCGGTGCTGATGAGCCACTGCCTGAACAACTCACAATCACGCCATTAATAGAATCAGCGGGGATTGAACTGCCCGGTCAGTCCGCAGATGTTGACAATACACTTCGTTTCCGTGAAACCGGCACTACGCAGTGGCTGGATGCTAACCCGCTTTACTTTGACCCTGTTAAGGGGTCGTTATCCGGTGCCGTAGTGTACCTGAAGCCGTCTTCACACTATGACATTGAGCTGAGTGTGACAGATGATGCCGGAACCCGTTTGTATACAGATTCCTTCTATACCCGGGCTGACAAGCCGCCGGTGGACCCTCAGAAGATATATCATCTGAAAGATATTTATCAGGGCGGTACGCTGGATGTAGAAGCGCTGGGTATCGAAGGTGCGCCCGGTGCATGGGCCATGATTAAAGGCGATCTTAATACACCCATCGTAGCCCCGGAGGATGCTCTCTCGGCCATCCGCATCGGTGCGCAAAGTTATGTGTATTTCGAAGACATCACCATAGCGCAGGGCGGTCAGCTCGGTTTCTTTGCAGAAGAAGCACACCATATCTGGGTCAACGGATGTGACATTTCTCAGTGGGGAAGACGCCCGGCAGAGTACCGCAAAGGCATCGCTTATGACGACCGGGGCCGGCAGATTAACTACGATTCCGCTTTCTTTATGCGTCGCAGTGGCGTGATCACAGTAGAGAACTGTTACGTACATGACCCGGTGTTTGGCGCAAACCACTGGGGTAACGGCCACCCCAAAGGTACCAATGCTTTCCTCGCTTTTGCCAACCATCCGCAGGAAGTCTTTCAGGGGCAAATCATATTACGCAACAATACCTTCACCGGTACTGATGAGGTGCGCTTTAATGATGTGGTGGAAAGCCGGTTTAACCTCAACAGCGATGGCGGTTTCATCCGGGACTCGGCGATATATAACAACACGTTTGCTTTCGCCAACGATGACATTATCGAACTGGATGGTGGTCAGCACAACGTACTGGTTTACAACAATGATTTTTCCCACGGTTATGGCGGAATAAGTGTTGCGCCGGTGCGTCGCGGACCGTCTTATATTTTTAATAATACCCTTCACAGCATGGGCGACGAGCGTGGTATGATGTGGGCAGCTATCAAGGCCGGCGGCGTGTCATCTAATCCTGAAGGGCAGGTTAATCTGTTCAACAACTACGTTTATTCTTCAGGAAACGGTATCACCGCATCCTATGTCCAGGGTGATGACGGGTTCTGGGTAAATGCGGTGAACAATGTGATTATCACCGGTCCGGCAACAGACGTATCCGGCTTCAGCATTCTTGATAAGCAGTTCGATACCCGCAGTCTCTTCACAGGTAATTACCTGTTTAATCTGGATACCGCCAGTGAGCGGTTTCAGGCTGACATAACTGTGCCTTTTGCCGACTCAACTAAGCTCAACACCGCCTTTGCTCAGTCGCTGGCTGAACAGGCAGCGCCGAAAACCCTGAACATAGCTGATGGTCTCACCGTTGCTAATTTTTCGAAGTTCGCAAGCGGACTGATCACCGGAAAAACCCGCCCGGTGACCGGCGCGGCTCCTTACCTGTCGTTTAGCCATGTGTTACTTGAGGAAATGCTCAATTTTAATAAGTTTGCACCGGCAAGCTACGATGCGAAACAGGATGACACCGTCAATGGCGGAATGACTATTAGCGATGATGGTTCAACATTAACGTTATCCGGTAACGCATGGAAACAAATCGCAGGGCAGTTCATTGTCGACGCTGGCAGCCGGCTGGTAGCGACAGTTAAAATTGAAGGTCCGGCGGAAATTGCCGCGTTAGGCCTGGATACCAATTTAAAGCAGGGACCCGGCGTGATATTAAGCTTCGGTGGTTCGCAATCATACGGTCATCTTGTTGATGATCTGAGCGAACAGGACGGCTGGCAACGGTTGGTTATACCGGTAGGTCAGTATCTCAAAGCCGGTAATTATCAATTTCTGACATTTATTCTCGACAATGACGCCACGCCGCAAGCCGGTAAAATCCACTTCAGACACATAGCGCTGATACAAAGTGTGGATGAAGTATGACCGCGACTGGTCAGGTAATAAACGGACCGTCAGTACAGCTCGACAGCCTCTCTGCGTGTGATAAATTTTGACTCAACATAGAAACAGGTTGGTGCTGCGGGTGTATAAATCCGGAAAAAACCTTGTGCGACAATTAACTGGCTGCCGCAGCTTTTATTTAACGAAAATATTCCCTTAGCCAGAGAAAAAAATCAGGTATACTGGCCCACTATCACAAAATTTACAGCGACTGCACGGGCAGGGAACAACGTTGAGCAGCAACGTTAAATCCGCCAGAAATCCGCAAAAAGTGTGCGGGGCGGGTGGCTGTGAATTCATAAGTCACAGACAAAGACAGAGTTAACAGGAGACATCGATGGCAACGAAAGGCGTCAACAAAGTCATATTGGTCGGTAACCTCGGGAATGATCCTGAAGTTCGTTACATGCCAAATGGAAACGCCGTAGCAAACCTGAGTCTTGCTACCAGTGAAAGCTGGAAGGATCAACAAGGCCAGATGCAGGAACGTACAGAATGGCATCGGTTAACTATGTACCGTCGTCTGGCGGAAATCGCCGGTGAATACCTGAAGAAAGGCTCACAAATTTACGTTGAAGGTAAATTGCAGACCCGTAAATGGCAGGATCAACAAGGTCAGGACCGTTACACAACGGAGATCATTGTTGACCAGATGCAAATGCTTGGCAGCCGCGATGGCGGTGGTCAGGGTGGCGGTGGCTACCAGCAACGTCCTCAAGGTGGAAATCAGGGCGGCAACCAAGGTGGTTACAGCAACAACCAGGGCGGCGGTTATCAGCAACGTCCACAGGGTAACAATCAGGGCGGCTACGGCGGCGGCAATCAGGGTGGAAACCAGCAAGGCGGCGGTAACAAGCCTCCTATGGCCGAGCCTGATTTTGACTTTGATGACGATATTCCGTTCTAGGAAAGTCATCGCTCTGAACAAGAACACAAAAATATTCATACTCACAAACCCTGCTTTTTGCAGGGTTTGTTATTTTTATTCCCCGGAAAATTCCAGTAATAATTATATCTGATAGGTTTAATGGTAAAAGGTGATTGGATTTATATCTGGCAAAACTTGATGATGTAGTACGTCAACTTATGACTGACTATTTCAGGCGTTTTTATGCACGCAATCAAATGGCCACGGCACTAAGCCAATTTTGCCGCTGCCAGTGGATGTGCCCGGTTTTGCCAAGCATCTTGTGTGGCTCGGGCGTACCCACCACAGCCCTGTGCACGGATGGATCCGGCAAGCTTTCAGGTTGTAGCCTGAAAGAGAGTGTTCCGGGAAGGGTTTTTCCTGTTAGTATTGCCGGCTTACCGTGCCGTGAGAAGAAGCCGGCACCGGAACATTACCTTTGAACGGACACCCTGGATTGCTCATTTGAAACTTTGGCTTAGAAGACTACACCTTGTGCTGGCGCTGATTTCAGGACTGTTTATTACCTGTCTGAGTGTGACCGGAGCGCTGCTGGTTTACGCCAAAGATATCCAGATTCTTTCACAACCTGATAAATGGCAGGTGTCATCACAGGATGAAGTACTTCCTCTTTCACGCCTGATGTCCGCCGTTGAAACGGAAACCGGACAACCCTTTGCCATGTTGATGCCGGAAACGGATCCACAGCTTGCCTGGCAGGGAAAGCTGGCGAACGATGAGTATGTCAGTGTCAATCCTTATACCGGTGGCGTTGTGTACCGGTATGACTACTACACCACTATCTACGGCTTCACGATGGCTTTGCACCGCTGGCTATTGTATGAGGACGGAGAGAAGGGCAAGCCGTTACGTAACTGGGTCTCGATAAGCGCACTGGTACTTATCTTCGAGCTTTTACTGGGTTTTTACCTGTGGGTGAAACCGAAAAACAGGTTAAAGCGGCTGGTAATCAAACGCCGCGCAAAGTTACGCATCCTGATGTATCAGCTTCATACGGTGCTGGGTGTCTACTTGCTGGTACCACTTCTCTTAATTGCGTTTACCGGCATGGCCTTCAACTGGAAAAAGCCAACGCAGCAGGTCGTCGAAACCATCACTTTTTCAGAGGTGGAAATCAGGCCCGTACCCGCGAGGCTAACAGCGTCTGAATCGTTATTGCCTGCCGCCATCGATATCGCTTATGACCGGGCAACAACAATATTCCCTGATGCCCGGTTATTCCGCATCTATTTCCCTCTGAAAGCCGGTGAACATATTGGTTTCAGAATGCAAAATCCCGGCGAGTCTCATGCTTACAGCTGGGTATGGGCTCACCCGGTGACGGGGCAGGAAACCGGACGTTACGATGCCTCTTCGGCAAACGTTGCCACGCAGGTCTGGAATTTCAAATATAAGTTCCATACCGGCGATTTTGCCGGCCCTGTGGTTCAGTTCTTATGGTTCTTTGTTGCTCTGTTGCCTGCTTTTTTTACCGGCTCAGGGATCTGGTTCTGGTACAAGCGACACTACAAATAAGTCATACCCTGTAAAGATAATGAGAATGGTTTTCATTATCTTTACATTGCCTCCCTACACCTTTAGTATAGCGGGCCTTTCTTCTTGTTATATTTCTTAAAAGAGTTTTCATGTCTAAATTTTCCCTTTCTCTCGTGGCGTTGGCTGTCAGCACCTCCTCAATGGCTGTCGAGACACAAACAGACGACATTGAACGTATTATTGTTTCCGGAAGCCGTGTTATCGAAAGTATTGATGAAGTGCCGGCGTCCATTACAGTCATCTCTCAGCGCCAGATTGAAGAACATCTTAAGGTTAATCCCGAACTTCAGAGCTTGCTGGCTCAAATGGTGCCGGGACTTGCTCCTGATACCGGCAGTTCAAGCAATACCGGTCAGTCGTTGCGGGGGCGGGCGCCTCTGGTCATGATTGACGGCGTGCCACAGTCAACGCCGCTGAGGAACGGCTCACTAGGGATTAAAACTATCGATCCCAGTGCTCTTGCACGTATCGAGGTGATTAAAGGTGCCACGTCAGTATACGGAAACGGTGCATCAGGCGGCATCATTAACTACATTACGAAGCAGGCAACAACACAGGACAGCCATAAAGGGCAGATCAGTCTGTCATCACGGTTCAGTGCGGTGAAAACGGAAGAGTCCGCCGGCGCCAGGGTATCCGCAGCGGTTAACGGAAAAACCGGTAACTTTGATTACCTGCTGACTGCCAGTTACGAAGAAAACGGCGTGCAGCGGGATGCTGAGGGCGATATTCTTGGCTTGCAGTACGGGCTTTCAGACGCAGAAACGCAGAACTACTTCACTAAACTGGGTTATGAGTTTGATGACGAAAAGCGTCTGCAATTCAGTTACAACTATTTCAGCTCTCAGCAAAAAACAGATTTAGGGGATGTGGCCGGCGACATTAATCAGGGTGAGAAAACCTACGCTATTCACGTTCCGGAAGCCCTCCAGAAACAGGGTAAGCCCCAGGGGCCTGACGGAAATGAAAACATTACTGTTAAATACACCGACAGCACTATTTTCACCAACACCGAAATGACCCTCGATGTGTATTCGCAGGACATAGAAAATGTATTTTTCTTTTCGCCGAACCTTGCAAACCCTGACGAGGGTTACGACGGGGGCCAGTCGATTATCCGTTCAGAGAAACGTGGTGCCAGAGCCACATTCAACACCATTGCCGACTTCGATGGCGTGGAAGCAACGTTTATCTATGGTGTTGATGCCTTGCAGGACACCACTTCACAGCCTCTGGTGGATGGCCGGGTATGGGTACCTGAAATGGACATGGACAGCATTGCCGGCTTCCTGCAAACCAAGTGGGTAATTCAGGATAATATTATTGTGAAAGCGGGCGTCAGAAGAGAAAGCATTGACTTAACTGTCGATGATTACGAAACACTCAAGCTTTGCCGTACCGCAACACAATGCTCTGTGCCGTTACAGGTAAATGGAGATACCATTGATTATGATGCCACGACGTACAACATTGCTATCAAGTACAACTGGAAGGATGTATTCAGTCCGTTTATTAACTATTCACAGGGTTCAGATATCGCCGATATTGGCCGTTTACTCCGCGCAGCAACAGTAGACGATATCGGTCTGATTCAGACAGAAGCGTCTATTATCGATAACTACGAAGCGGGTTTCACCTCCCTGTTTGATAATGTTCGTATTGAAGTGGCTGCTTACCGCAGCACTTCTGAACTGGGCACCACAAACCAGTTTAATGCGGTTACCGGTGTGTATGAGCCGGTGCGTGCACCACAGGAAATCTGGGGATATGAAGGGCTGGTTGACTACCGTGTTTCTGACACCCTGGGTGTCGTTGCAACATACAGTTACGTTGAAGGAAAGAATACCGAAGCCGATATCTATTTAGGCTCGCGTCAAATCAGTCCGCCGAAGGCCACGGTAAATGTAAACTGGCGCCCCCTTGATAGTATGTCATTAACAGTAAGCTATTTGCATGTTGGCGACCGTAAGCGCTTTGCGCCCGATGCTGACGGGGAATATGTGGGTGATCAGGGCCCAGTCTCCAGCTACAACATTTTCAATGTGAGCGGGAAATATCAGTTTGCAGACAACTGGAATGCGTTTATGGGAATCGAAAACCTGTTCAACAGTGATTACTACCCGGCGAGGGCCCAGTCTTACACCTACGGTGGCTACAATATTAAAGGTCTGGGTACGACAGCAACTCTGGGCGTGACCTGGTCATTTTAAAGCGGGTCTTTTCCGGATGGTGGCCGGCGAACCCGCGACAGTGGTGTTCGCCGGTACATCGTCAAACACCACCGCACCGGCACCGACAATGGCCTGATCGTCAATAGTGACGCCAGGTTGAATAACCGCATTAGCACCAATCCACACATTGTCGCCAATTGTCACCGGCGCATTATTCATATTGACGGGGGGATGAACTTCTCCTGTGTCTAACGGCACGGTACTGATGATTGCGCCCGGCCCGACAAATACCCCTTCGCCAAGACGGATATTTTGTTCAGCAATAAATGTCACGTTGTGATTGAGAAAAACGAACCGGCCCAGTTCCACGGAGGCATTACCTGACAAACAAAATACCGGCTCAATCCAGCAGGGACCGCGGCATGTAAAGAGAGCTTTCATTGCCTGTTTTTTGCTTTTAGCCGGCGCGTCTGCTTTGCTAAGTACATCGAGGTAAGGCCCTTTTACATCGCAGCGGAGAAGTGCCGCGCGTAACGAAGGCAGGCTCCGGTCTGAAAACGGTAACGGGGTCAAAGTGCTTTCTCTTTTGTAAGGGTTTGTTTATTATAGGATTCCGGATTTAAATTGCACATATGAGCACAGGTGTGAAGACTGAAATTGTATTGATCCGGCATGGCAGACCCCGCTCAGCAGATAATATCCGTTGTACAGCATCAGGTTACGCGAACTGGATTCGAAAGTATAATGCCGCCGACCTTGACCCCAAAAGCAAACCCGCTAAATTACTGAGTCTTAACAACTACTTTGTCATGAGCAGCGATTTGTACCGGGCCCGTTTAACGGCCCGATATTGCTGCGGCCATAGTGCCTGTGAGTACAGCAGTTTATTCAGAGAGATGGATATCCCTTATTACCGGTTACCGTTCCGGCTCAGAGCGTGGACCTGGGTTTATTTCAGTCGTGCCCTGTGGATGGCCGGGGCGGGTGGCAGGTTTGAAAGCTATAAAGACGCTAAAGCCCGGGCAGAAATGGCCGTTAACTTATTGGAAGTGCGGGCAAAGACCCATAAAAAAATAGTCATGTTTGGCCATGGAATGATGAACAGGGAAATTCGCAAAAGGTTGCAACAGCGGGGCTGGGCAGTTGCAGAGAAGGATAACGGCTATTGGGGCGTTAATCGTCTACACTTATAACGGCTGACAGTACGCTGACACTTTTTTCTGCCGGCGCTGAATAATAACTAAGCGAATTAATCACTATGTACATTGGTTGGACAACTTATCTCAAACAACGTTTTCAATCGAAGCGTGCCGGCATGGCTGTCGGTGTATCGTTGTCTGCCGAAACTGCTACCTTCACGGCTTTGCGTAGTAAAGGCGGTGAATCCTATGTTGTCTCTGAAGTTTCTGTGCTTTATTCCCAGTGGCAGACGCAACTCAGTAAATGGGTAGCAAAGCAAAAGCTGTCCGGTGCAGAGTGTCACGTTGCGCTGGCGCAAAACTGGTATCAATTGCTGCAGATTGACCGGCCCGACGTTAAAGATGACGAAATCAATGATTCTCTGGTTTGGCCGGTGAAAGAGCTGATGGGATTCGACAAGCCCATGGTGCTGGACTACTTCGATCTGCCTGTGCCACTGGCCGGCAATAAAAAGGTCAATGTCGTTGCTATGCCTGAAGACACCATAAAAGAGATTGTCGCCGGTTGTATTGAAGCGAATGTACGGCTGGAAAGTATTTCTGTTGAAGAGCTGGCACACTGCGCGCTGTTGCCGGTTATGCAGGAACCGGTTATCACGCTGACGCAGGAAGCCGGAGAAGAAATTATTCTGAACGTCGTCAAGGACGGTCACTTGTATCTCAGCCGAAGGCTGAAAGGCTTCGAGAACCTGGGGAGTTTTTCCGAAGAAGAACTGAGAATGGGCGTGCTGGATTCATTATGTATTCAAATTCAGCGTTCCATGGACTTTTTCGAAAGCCAGCTGCGTCAGGCACCGGTACGTAAGGTGATGATTCGCATCAATGCAGCACAAACCGCAATTATTTTAGAACAGATATCACAGGCAGTTTCTGCTGAGGTGACTGAGCTGGATCTTAGCGGGGTGGTCAACGACCCGTCGGAAGTTATCTCTAATCTGAGCAGTCTGGGCATGGCGCTGACGCCGGCACGGAATAAAACGCTGTCTGCAAAACCGATGGTGGCTGATGAAAAGTAATATCAACCTCTACCAGTCCCGCTTCGAACCACGCATTGATTATCTGTCATTGTCCAGCGTCAGTCTTGCCATTGGAGTAGTTGCTCTCATCGTACTGATAACAGGCAGTATTTATCATTATCTGACCAGTAGTGCAGAAGCTGAATACGTGAAGCTGCTGGAACGTAACCGGATCCATCAGAGCCAGATTGATGAATTGCAGGCCGAGGTAACAAACTGGAAAGCAGACCCTGCGCTGATCAAAAAGGTAGAAGACATCAAACTGGATCTCAGTAAGCAACGTCGTGTACTGGAAGAACTTGCTGCCCGCGCCCCGCTGCGGTTCAAAGGTTTCAGTATTCTGCTGGACGACCTGGCTGACAAACATGAGTCTGATCTCTGGATCGAGTCTATGGCGGTGTCTGAAACTAACATGACTTTTAACGGGCAGGTGTCTTCACCCCAGGCTTTTCCCCGCTGGTTGCAGCGGTTAAGTGAAACAAGCAGTTTCAGAGGGCGCAGTTTTGCCGCTGCCAGGGTGTATATGGACGAAGATGACGCACTGAAATTCGAGTTATCCACCCGCAGAACGGCATCAGCAACGGCTGCTGCGCCGGCACAGCAAAGTGCGCCGGGTTTAACGCTGCCGGGAGGTGCTCAATGAGTAAGCCTTCATTACACGTTAAATTTGAAGCGTTATCCCGGCGGGAAAAGGTGATGACACTGGTATCCGGTATCGCACTGGTGCTGCTTACAGGCTTCACCTTCTTTATTGAGCCTGCCATGAATGACTTAAGCGGGTACAGAAAAGAACTGGCTGCCGAAGAAATGAAAAAGCAGACGTTACAGGCGCAACAGGCCCTGTTCGTGGAAGCGCTGTCGGTAGACCCGGATGCGGAAAAGCATGCTGAATATGATGATCTGGTGGCTAAGAAGAATGATTTGTCGGTCAGCTTTTCAACACAACTCGACGAGCTGGTGTCGCCTGATGAAATGGTGTTGCTGGTGGAAGAAGTGTTTTCCCATACCCACGCACTGACGTTGACTGAAATGTCGTCGGCGGAGCCCGTCTCAGTTTTTGCTGATAACGAATCTATGCAGGATGTAGAGCTTTATCAGCATGGCGTGACAATGACATTCAGGGGCAATTATTTCGACGTTAAGAATTTCATCGAAGTGCTGGAAACCCGCTCAAGGCAGCTCTACTGGCGGTCAATTGATTACGAGGTGACGGCATGGCCGGCGGCAGATGTCACTGTGGAAGTGTATACCCTCAGTACAGATAAGGCGTTTATCGGTGTTTAACAGATACGGCAAATATTTGGTGTTTACCGGCATTCTGCTCATGATGAGCCAGCAAGTGCATGCCGGCGACCCGACCAGACCGGGACGGGGCTATAAAGGTCAGTCTTCTGCGGTAAAAACGCAGACCGGTTATCAGGTAACAGCGATTTTTAATCATGGCATGCGTCCTCAGGCCATCATTAACGGCAAGCTGGTGGCTGAGGGATATCAGTTCAGTGACGCAACCGTGAAAACAATTTTAAAAGATAAAGTGATTATCAGTCATCAGCGCGACGGCCGCTGGCAACCGGTGACGCTGTCAGTGAATCCGGCATCATCAGATAAGTTTAGTATCCGCACTGCGGACTCATATTAGGATCAGGCAATGCGTAAAGCCACCATCACCTTACTTGCAGCTTTCGTTTTGAGCGCCTGCCAGTCAGCGCCAAAAGAATCTGTTGTTGAGCGCTCGTTGAAGGACGAGTTGCAGGCACAGCTGGATGCTGAAAAGGCGAATAAGGCTACTTCTGAAAAATTGGATGAAGTACCTGATGCCGTGAATTCTGCGCTGATGACCGCGCCCGGACCTGCAGCTACGCCGGCGGCACTGCTTGGCCCTGAAAAATACGATATTAATGCCCAAAGCGTGGATGTGCGGCAGTTTTTGTCCGGGCTGGTTTATGACACGCCATACAGTGTAGCCGTGCACCCGGATGTGACCGGTTCGGTTACCCTCGATTTGAAGCAGGTGTCACTGGACGGGGTCATGTCATTACTCTCTGATTTATACGGATTCGATATCCAGAGACAGGGAAACGTATTTCGCGTGTTACCCGCGGGTATGCGTACCGAAACTTTCGCCGTGAACTACCTGCTGATGAAGCGTAACGGGGCGACCCAAACCAGTATCATTTCCGGCGGGGTATCGCAAAATGCCAATGGCGGAAACGGCAGTCAGTCCGGCAGCGGTAACTTCAGTAATTTTACCGGTAGTGAAATGGGCGGCAACGGTCAGTACAGCAGTATGTCCGGTAACAATAATGGCACAATGATCAGCACCCGCACAGAAACTAACTTCTGGGAAGATTTACAAACCAGCCTGGCGTCTATGCTTGGCACAGAAGGTGGTCGTGCGGTGTTTGTTACGCCTCAGGCCGGTCTGGTTACCGTCCGTGCTTTACCGTCTGAGATCCGTGCCATAAAACGCTTTTTGCAGGTGTCTGAAACCCACCTGCAACGTCAGGTAGTGCTGGAAGCCCGTATTCTTGAAGTGGTGCTGAGTGACGGCTATCAGCAAGGGATCAACTGGAATGAAATTATTGCCAATGTGGGCAGCACGAATTTCTCATTCGCTACCACCGCAGGTACGTTTGGCAACGCACTGACCCCGGATTTGGGCGGCATCACCAGTTTGTCTTTCCTCAATCAGGATTTCTCAGGTGTGTTGAATCTGTTGTCCACACAGGGGAATGTTCAGGTGCTGTCCAGCCCCCGTGTTACTGCAACAAACAATCAGAAGGCGGTGATTAAAGTGGGTGACGATGAGTATTTTGTTACCGACGTATCCAGCCAGAATACGATTACAGCCACATCGACTTCAGTGGTCCCGGATATTGAACTGACGCCGTTCTTCTCGGGTATTGCGCTGGATGTTACTCCCCAGATTGACGATAAAGGCAGTGTGCTGTTGCACGTGCATCCTTCTGTTATTGAAACCGAAGAGCAGACTAAAGTTGTCACCCTCAACGAAGAAGAAATTGTGCTGCCGCTTGCACAAAGCACTATCCGGGAATCTGACACGGTTATCCGCGCGTCTTCGGGAGAAATTGTTGTAATTGGCGGCCTGATGCAAACCACCATTACCGATAATGAAAGTAAAACGCCGTTGCTGGGAGACATTCCTGTGGTGGGGAACCTGTTCAGAAATAAACGTCAGCAGGAAATCAAAAAAGAACTGATCATACTGCTTAAGCCCACTGTGGTTGAGCCCGGCACGTGGAGTAAGCAAATCGAAATGAGCCGTTCGCAGATGGCTGACTGGCTGTACGTGGAATAAGTCATGTATCTGAGTCACTTTGGCCTTCAGGAGCCGCCCTTCACGTTGACGCCGAATACCCAGTTTTACTTCGGGTTGCCCAGCCATAATGAGGCAATGGAAGTACTGAAAACGGCGCTGGACGCAGGTGAAGGCTTTATCAAAGTGACTGGCGAGGTAGGCACTGGCAAAACCCTGTTGTGCCGGAAATTGCTCAACGAGTTGCCGGATAACTTTCCCTCCGCCTATATTCCTACCCCCATGCTGTCACCGGAAGAGTTTCGTCGTGCGGTAGCCGCTGAAATTGGTGTGGTGCTGGATGTGGGAGGCGATCAGCAGCAATTTACCCGTCAGATTGAAGCCAAACTGATTGAAAAAGCTAAAGTAGGGTTGTCGGTGGTGCTGATCGTGGACGAAGCCCAGGCCATGCCTGAGGAAACGCTGGAAGCGCTCAGACTTATGACCAATCTGGAAACGGAATCCAAAAAGTTACTTCAGGTAGTGCTGTTTGGTCAGCCAGAACTGGATCAGAAGCTGGCTACGCCAAGATTGCGGCAGCTAAAGCAACGTATTACCTTCAGTTACCGGTTGGCGCTGATGAATGTGGATCAGGTTGAGCAGTATGTGCATCATCGTTTGCAGGTCGCCGGATACAAAGGCTCTCCTGTGTTCGGGCGCCGCCCCTGCCAGATGATGGTGTCTGCCTGCCGCGGAACCGCAAGGCTGATTAATGTGGTCTCTCATAAGGCTTTAATGCTGGCTTATGGCGAAGGAAAACATGAGGTAACACTGGCGCATATTAAATATGCTGTAAAAGATACTGAAGCCACACAACGGCGGATAGCCGGTATGCCTCTGCAAGCCATTGGTCTCGTAGCGACGGGAGTGGTTATCGCGGTTACTGTCATCGCAGGTATGTGGTTCAGTGGAGGCGCGGTATGAGTGTAATCAATAAAATGCTCCGCGACCTTGAGGGAGAGAATAATCAGGGCGACAACACAAAAAACTATAAACCGCCCTCATCGGGAGACGCTGGCATAAAGAGCCGGCTGATCATTCTGGGTGTGTTGCTGTTTGCCGCAATTGCATGGAGTGCGTTTACTTTTCTGGTGGATGCCAAAGACAACGGGGACAGAACCGCCCCACCGGTCACAGCCAGGACTTCACCGGATAACCAAACCGGACCTGCGCCGGTAACGTTGAATACCTCGTCATCTCCGGTTTCTGATGAATCTGAGCCGGAGCCGCGCCTTACCGCATCAGGAGATAGCAGTCTTACTGCAATTGCACCGCCTGATAATACATCATTTGCTGTTATAAATAGCTCAGAGCCAGCACCGGTAACGCCGGAGAATATACCGCAGGCCGGAGGCCGGACAGCGTCACAAGCCGGTGACAATGGTCCGGTCATTGTTTTTAATCAGGTTCAAACAGAGCCACAATCCCGGCAGGAAGAGGCTGTACAAAAAACGGCTCCGGAATCTGCAGGCAATCGTGTGCCGGTAATAAAACCGGAAAAAGCACATAGTAAAACCGCTGATACAGGGGTGATGAAAGTCACTAAGTCGCAGCCTGCCGCTGTGGAGGCTACACTGCGCGATCAGATTGCCGGTGAGATGAAAAAAGGCAATATGCGTGAAGCCACCCGTCTGCTGATACTGTTATCGCAACGGGAGCCGGATAACCTTGATGTCCGCAAGAAACTGGCATCGGTGTATTTCGCAGAAGGACAAGTAGAGCAGGCGCAGCAAATACTGGAACAGGCTCTCGTGAAAGCTCCGGCGAATACCAGTATCCGGTTGATGCTTGGGCGTCTTTACACTCAGCAGAACATGGGCGAACTGGCCTGGGAAGTGATCAGTCAGCCGGCTGATACCACCGACATCGACTTTCTGGGTTTCCGTGCCGGATATGCCAATCAACTAAAAAAGTATGACGCAGCGCTAATTGATTATCGTGTGCTGACTGAACTTCAGCCTGCCATAGCACGCTGGTGGCTAGGTTTTGGAGTTGCCTCCGACAAGCTTGGAAAGCCGCATCTGGCGGTGCAGGCATACAAGGAAGCTCTTAACAGACAAGGGTTGGAAGACGCTGTTGAATTATTCGTCCGGAAACGGATTAAGGATCTCTCGGAGTAATTATGAGTCAGACGAAAATCCGTTTAGGAGATCTGCTGGTACAGGATGGTTTAATTACCGGTGAGCAATTAGTACAGGCTCTGGGGGAACAGCGTAAAACTGGCCGTAAGCTGGGTGCCACCCTTATTTCCATGGGGCTGGTGACAGAGCAGGAGTTATTAACATTACTTTCCCGTCACCTTAAGGTCGCGCTTATCGACCTCGACCAGTATCAGGTTAATGCCAGTGCAGTTAAGTTATTACCGGAAATTCAGGCCCGCCGGTACAGAGCACTGGTTATTGAAGACAAAGGTGACAGGTTGCTGGTGGCGATGAGCGACCCGGCTGACCTAAACGCGCAGGATAACCTGTCGGATCTGCTGCCCAAACCATTTGATATGGCTGTGGTAAGCGAAGCGCAACTGTATAACGCCTACGATACCCATTATCGTAAAACCGATGAAATCGCCTCTTTCGCTCATGAGCTGGCAGAGGAATATCAGGAAACAGATAACTTTTCGTTAAGTGCCGGTGTGGAAGAAGAGCAGGACACCGCTGTTTCCCGGTTACTTCAGTCAATCTTCGATGATGCGGTCATTGCCAAAGCCTCAGATATTCACATTGAGCCGGATGAAAGCAAGCTGCGCATACGTCAGCGTGTCGACGGTGTGTTACAGGAAACTGTTATTCCGCAGGGAAACATTGCTGCAGCACTGGTATTACGCCTCAAGCTGATGGCCGGTCTGGATATCTCTGAAAAGCGGTTACCTCAGGATGGCCGTACCCAGGTAAAGGTACGGGGACACCGCATTGACGTGCGTTTATCAACCATGCCGGTTCAGTCCGGTGAAGCGGTGGTAATGCGTTTGCTGGATCAGTCAGCCGGAGTATTAACACTGGAACAGACCGGGATGCCCGCGCCGCTGTTGAAACGTTTCCGCACGCTGTTACAACGCCCGCACGGCATGATTCTGGTTACCGGTCCTACCGGCTCAGGGAAAACAACGACACTATACGGCGCGCTGAGTGAGCTGAATAAACCGGAAAGAAAAATCATTACTGTTGAAGATCCTGTGGAATACCGTTTGCCCAGGGTAAACCAGGTGCAGGTTAACAGCAAAATCGACCTGACTTTCTCCAGTGTACTGCGCACCACATTACGTCAGGATCCTGACATTATCATGGTGGGGGAAATGCGGGACCAGGAAACAGTGGAAATTGGTCTGCGTGGAGCATTAACCGGTCACCTGGTATTGTCAACGTTACACACCAACGACGCTGTTTCCAGTGCAATCCGCCTGCTTGATATGGGAGCGCCGGGTTACCTGGCCGCCAGTGCGTTACGCGGCGTTGTTGCCCAGCGTCTGGTCCGTAAAATTTGTGACAGTTGTGAAAGTGTTTACACCCCCACCCCGGAAGAGGTGTTCTGGCTTAAACACGTGGATGAATCTTTGGGAGAGGTGGTATTTAAAAAAGGTCGCGGTTGCCAGAAATGTAATCAGACCGGCTACAAAGGCCGGATTGGTGTGTTCGAACTGCTGGAACTGAATGACGCCATGATGGATGCGCTGAAGGTAGGGGATACCGTGGGCTTCGCGCAACATGCCAGAGAAAGTAATCGTTACCGGCCGCTTGCTTACGCCGCATTAACCTACGCGAAAATGGGCATGACCACCGTTGAGGAAGTGCTCAAGTTGTCTGAAATGGTCGCCGATACCTCAGATACCGACGTGGACAAAGCAGAGGACACGGGTGATGGCCAGGTTTAGTTATACTGCCCGTGAAAGGACGGGTGAGTTAACCGAAGGAACTATGGATGCCACGGACGAGAGCGCCGTGGCAAAGCTGCTGTTGGCCCGCAATGTCATCCCCATCAAAATTGTTGCGAGCAAAGATGAGGCGGCTTCCGGTGCTGAAAAATCCATGGACGTGCACTGGTACACGCCCAATGTGTCGCTGGACGAACTGGTTATCTTTTGTCGTCAGATGTTTTCACTGACCCGTGCCGGTATTCCTATTTTGCGGGCAGTCAGTGGTTTGGCTGAGTCCAGTAACTCTGCGCGAATGCGTGTTGCTCTGCTTGATGTTATCGCTCAGTTAGAAAGGGGGCGCAGTTTGTCCTCGGCGCTGCATTTGCACAGCGATATTTTCAACCAGCTTTTTGTGAGCATTATTCACGTGGGCGAGAATACCGGTCGTCTGGATGATGCGTTTTTACAGCTGGCTGAGTACCTTGAAAGGGAGCAGGAAACCCGTAAGCAAATTAAAGCCGCCACCCGGTATCCTATATTCGTGCTGATTGCTCTGGCAATGGCCTTTGTAGTGCTCAACGTGTTCGTTATCCCAAAATTTGCCACCATGTTTGCCAAATTCGGAGCCGAACTGCCCACCATGACCAAAGTGCTGCTGGCCATTTCTGATTTCATGCTTAACCGCAGTTATATTCTTATCGGCATTATCGCCTTAATCAGCTACGGCATTTACCGCTATGTGAGTACCGAAAGCGGCCGGTATCAATGGGATCGTCTCAAGCTTCGTCTTCCCGTGGTGGGAGACATCATCCGCCGCTCACTGCTGGCCCGTTTCAGCCGCAGTTTTTCTATGATGCTCCATTCCGGTGTGCCCCTTACCAATGCCCTTAATCTTGTGGCGGATGCGGTCGATAACGCTTATGTGTCAGCTTCTGTTATTGAAATGCGCCAGCGCATCGAGAAGGGCGAGAATTTAACCCGGGTCAGCCATGCCAGCGGACTCTTCACCCCGATGATCATGCAAATGATTAACGTGGGGGAAGAAACCGGGCGGGTAGATGAGCTGCTTGCTGAGGTTGCCGGTTTCTATGAACGGGAAGTGGATTACGACCTGAAAAGCCTGACTGCGAAAATTGAGCCGTTCCTGATTGTGATTGTCGCCGGCATGGTACTGATTTTAGCTCTGGGTATTTTCTCCCCGATGTGGGACATGATGAGTGCGATAAAGGGGGGCCGGTGAGAAAAAGTAACGCCGCCGCAGTGAATGAACAGCGCAAGATGTTCCTTGGCATCATTTCAACCCTGGTGTTTGCCATTTTAATGGGCAGTTTTATCGTCTACTTCTACGAATCGGAGCCGAATTTGAAAGGCCAGATCCTGTTCCGCTTCGGCGATAAACTCGAAGACAGTGCTGTCAGCGCACACTGGCAGTGGCAGGCCGAGGGCCGTCCGGAGCGTATTTTGCTGGTGCACTATAATAGCGAAGGTAAAGAGACTGATCGCCGTCCGGTGGTGATGGGAGTAACTGGCTGGCCCGGCGTTAAACATACAGATGACGGCTGCCGGAAGCTGTGGCAGATGTTGCTGAATCAGCCTATGGAAGTGGATGGTTTCAGAGTCCGCGGCGATTTTTACGAAGGTGATACAGAGTCGGGTGAGCCAGTTAATGCTTATTGCCGGTTCGGACTGAGCAGCGGTGACTATTTTGATTATGCAATTTATCGCGGAGATGTGACCTATGAAGATGAGTGACCCGGTACATCGCCAGCATGCAGAAAAACGGGAGAACAGAAACATGGATATACAGCGTTATCGGGCAATACAGAGTCAGGCCGGCTTTACGCTGATTGAGCTGACCATTGTTGTGGTATTGCTTGGCCTGCTGGCTGCGGTGGCCATTCCCCGGTTTCTGGACGTAACCGAAGATGCGGAAAATGCCACCGTTGAAGGTGTGGCAGGCGGTTTTGCCACCGGCGTGGGGCTGGTACGGGCGCAATGGGAACTTGAGGCCCGTCCGCAGGACAACGACAGCACGAATCAAACCTTTGTCACATTGGATGGCGTGCGTGTAGGGGTCGACAGTGACACCGGCTACCCTACCGGACAGCTGGCGAATGATGGCAGCTCGGAAGATACCAGTATGAGTAATGCAGATTGCCAGAGCATTTTCAGTCTGATCATGCAGAGTGCACCGACCATTACTGCTAACTGGCAAAATATTCCCACGGAACGATTTCGTTACTATACCGCTGTAAGCAGTGGTACAGGATCTGGCGGAAATGACCAGTGCTACTATTATTTAAGTCAAACCATCAAGAACTTAAACACCGCGCCGGTCGATAACACACAGGGAAATGGATTCATATACGACTCAAGGATAGGTCAGGTTATTGTGTTCACTAACAATAGCGATCAATCCATAACTAACTGAGCAAGATTTTGAGCCATAATATATATAGTTAATTTCCTATTTAGAGGTACTGAACATGCAACAACGTGGTTTTACACTTATCGAACTGGTCATTGTGATAGTGATTTTAGGTATTCTTGCCGTAACGGCAGCGCCCCGTTTCATTGACTTACAAGGCGATGCCCGTGCATCTACCCTGCAAGGTGCTAAAGCGGCACTGACCAGCGGCATGCAACTGGTTTATGCAAAATCTGCCATTGCCGGTGAACAGCGCACGGCCTATGCCGGTAACGCTACGACGCGGGTAACTATTGGAGGGAAAAACGTTAATACTGACTTTGGGTACCCAGATGCCGAAGTTGCTTCACTCGCAAACCTGAACTATTGGGTAGAGTTTGCTGATGCAGACTGGGACTTCACGGCGAATGCACCAGCTGCCGGTCAATTTACGATCACTCCAAATGGTGTTACAGCTGTAGCGATCACTTCATCTGATGCGTGTCAGGTGGTATATACAGAAGCTGCAGACGCGAATACAGCTCCATCCGTTGATGTTTACACAGACGGTTGCTAATACTCTGAAATAAAGAAGGATGTGTAATGCGAAAGCGCATTACGTCAAATTATGTTCAGTCGGGCTTTACCCTTGTTGAACTTGTCATCATCATAGTTTTACTGGGTGTGTTATCGGTGGTAGCGATTTCACGCTTCGATGATGGCAAGGGGTACAACGAGTTCCTGCTGCAAAAGCGCCTGCTTAGCGCACTAAGGCATGTTCAGATGCAGGCCATGCAGGACACCCGTGACGGATATTGTTACCGGCTGAACTTCAATTATTCCCCGTCATCGCTCAATTTCGGCCCGCCAGTGGCCACTCTGGCATCTGCCAGTGCATCCGCGTCCTGTCAGAGCGGCATTGATTTCAACGCTGCCAGCCACCTCCGTACGGATAATGGCGAAATGAGTGCCATGGAAGTCACTATGTCGGGCTACGATGGCAATGCCTCCGCGCCGGTCTATATCGGTTTTAACAATGTGGGTAAACCATTGACCCCCGGCGCTCTGTGCGCTTCAGGTTCCGGTTGCCGTATTTCATTTGCCGGCAAATCAACCGCCAGTGTGTGCGTAAACAGCCAGGGTTTCATCTATGAATGCTAACCGGGGGTTTACATTACTGGAAACGGTTATCGGGATGGTGATATTTGCCATCGTGCTGACCACGTCTGTGCAGCTCATTGCTGAACAATCAAAGAAAAGCCTGGAACCCATCTGGCAAACCCGTGCAGCGGAACTCGGACGGTCATTGCTATCGGAAATTAACAGTAAAAAATTTGATGTGCGTTCCAGTTCTAATCCCGACGCCCCCCGGTGTAATGAGGGCAGTCGCTGTTCTTATACCAATGAATTCGGGCCGGGTAGCGGTGAGCTCAGAGCAAACTGGGATGATGTGGATGATTATCACCTGCTCAGCCAGTCGGGTGCCGGTATTACTGACAGCCGTGGTGTAGCGCTAATTGCGTCAGACGGCTCACCGCTTTATCAGGGGTTTTCGCTGTATGTCCGGGTGCACTACGATGATAATATCGATGGTATAGACGATGACGATACCAATCAGGATGGCGTATACGATACCGGTACCTATACCGGCAATATAAAACGCATTGTCGTCTTTATTACCACACCGGGTGGCGATACGGTGGTGTTCTCTGCATACAAGTGGAATATCTGATGGCGAAGTTCAGTGTACAGAAAGGCTTCACCCTGATTGAACTTGTCACAGTGATTGTGATCCTGGGTATTGTGGGGTTGGGAATAAGCAGCTTTATGGGAAATACCATGCTGCTGTTCGCCGGCAGTGTTGAGAGAGAGCAACTGATGAACGAGGGCCGCTTCGCCGTAACGCGGATGCAGCGGGAAATGGCCCGTGCTGTACCAAACAGTTTTCGCATCGCCGGAAACAGTGGTGTGCACTGCGTTGAATTTACCCCGGTCGTCTGGCCTGCCAGCTATGCCACCGCACCTTTTGGTTCGACGTCCAACCGCACGGTTAACATGTTCTGGCCACACGACCCGGATGGGAATTACCATATTGTCGCTAATGATCAGCACATCGTCATTTATCCCCAGCAACCCGCTGACGTATACGATCAGTCACGTAACAGAAAAGCGCGGGTAACAGGATGCTCAGATGACGGAGACGGGCATTGCCTCACCCGTGATGACAGTGATGATGTTATTCAGGTACAGGTAGACCGTGCATTTCAGCAGGCATCACCTCATCACTATGCCTATTTTGTTAACCGGACAATCAGCTACTGTGTGGCGAATGGCAACGTATATCGCAAAGAAGAAAATATGAATACTTCGCAATCTTTGTCGTTGTCTGGTGCTGTAATTGTGGCTGAGCATGTTACAAATTCCTTGTCAGGTAATCCGGCGTCTTCCTATGCCGCTAACGATCCGTTAATGGTATTTGCCGGCCCTGCCGGAAAAAGCAATTTCGTCAGAATAAACCTTCAGTTTAATGATAATGGTGAGCAGGTTAATCATTTTCAGGAGGTGCACGTTGCGTTCAAACCCTGAAACAACTTGCGCTTTACCCGCATCACAACGCGGCAGTATGCTGGTACTGGCGATGTTTGCTATCGTTGTGCTGTCACTCATTGGTATTTCAATGGCGTCAATGGTGCAGTCATCAGAGAAAACCATTGTGTATGAAGTCATGGGCGAGCGGGCAGAGCAGGCCTCTCTGGTGGGAGTAGAAATACTGGTCCACGCGATTAAACCAGTTAACGGTAATCTGCATATTTGCGACAACTCTTTCAACCTGAACAGTCTGGTGGTAAATATGCAGGGGTTTGAAGGCTGTACAATTGTAGTGCGGTGTACCACCCGTTCAATCCCTGTCAGCGGAAACCAGACAGAGTACCATTATGAAATTAAATCCACCAGCACCTGCGCTGCCGGTGAAATGGTGGCGACGAAATCCAACACATACAACATGACTAAACCCTTCAACTATTAGTCTTGCCTGGTATGTTTATCTTTGCCTCCGGATTTTCCTGAACTTTTCCTGAACGGAATGCCGTCTTCTCAGTCTAACGACTGTTCAGAGTGGTGATTGTCACTCTTTTTGCACACTTTTACATGACGAAACAATTCCCTTGCTGGCTGATTTTTGAACTAAAATTCTGCTCAATTATTTAAGCTGACCAGCGAAGCGGTATTTTGTGCGCCTCAGAGGGCTATTTGCTTGCCCAAAGTAGTACCCGTTGTTAAAGTGTGCGGATATATATCTTCATTTCGCAGTCACGCCGCAAGCCATACCCGAAGAAAGGTATGCAGGCGCAATAACAGGAACTGGCATTTCATGTTTAAAAAGCTTCGAGGCATGTTTTCCAACGATTTGTCCATCGACCTCGGAACGGCTAACACGCTCATCTATGTAAAAGATCAGGGCATCGTACTTAACGAACCATCAGTGGTAGCAATCCGTCAGGAACGGGCATCAGGACCAAAAAGTGTTGCCGCGGTGGGTTCTGAAGCTAAGCGTATGCTTGGCCGTACGCCGGGTAATATCCGTGCTATCCGTCCAATGAAAGACGGCGTTATCGCTGACTTCTATGTGACTGAAAAAATGCTGCAGCATTTTATTAAACAGGTTCATGACAACAATTTCCTGCGTCCCAGCCCGCGAGTGCTGGTATGCGTACCTTGTGGTTCTACTCAGGTAGAACGCCGTGCTATTAAAGAATCTGCACTGGGTGCAGGTGCCCGCGAAGTGTATCTGATTGACGAGCCGATGGCGGCTGCTATTGGTGCGGGTTTACCGGTATCAGAAGCTACCGGTTCCATGGTGGTCGATATCGGTGGTGGTACCACAGAAGTCGCAATTATTTCACTGAACGGTGTGGTGTATTCCTCTTCTGTTCGCATTGGTGGTGATAAGTTTGACGAAGCTATCATTAACTATGTGCGTCGTAACTTCGGTTCACTCATCGGTGAAGCTACTGCAGAGCGTATTAAGCACGAAATCGGTGCTGCTTACCCGGGTGATGAAGTACGTGAAATTGAAGTGCGCGGCCGTAATCTGGCTGAAGGTGTTCCCCGTGGCTTCGTGCTGAATTCCAATGAAATTTTAGAAGCCTTACAGGAACCGTTAACCGGTATCGTGTCCGCGGTCATGGTTGCCCTGGAGCAGTCTCCGCCGGAACTGGCTTCAGATATTTCTGAACGCGGCATGGTACTTACCGGTGGTGGTGCGTTACTGAAAGATCTGGACCGCTTACTGATGGAAGAAACCGGTATTCCGGTAGTGGTGGCAGATGATCCGCTTACCTGTGTAGCCCGCGGTGGCGGTAAAGCGTTCGACATGATTGATATACATGGCGGCGACCTGTTCAGCTACGAATAATCAAACCAGAAAGGCTACCGCAAGGTAGCCTTACTGCGTATCACGGGTAATATGGATACGATTTTCACACGCGGACCTTCACTGATTAGCCGCCTCATTCTTGCGCTGGTAATGTCGGTGGCGCTGATAATCGCAGATTCGAAATTTGATGCGTTTCAGTCTTCGCGCGTGTACATGAACTCACTGATGAGTCCATTGCAATATCTTGCGAACCTCCCCAGCGTACTGCTCAGCGCCAGCGCGCAACGTCTCACTTCCCATGAAGATCTCGTTGAAGAAAACCAGCGGCTGACCAATCAGGTTTTGTTGATGAGCGAACGCTTACAGCGATTTGATGTTTTACAGTCTGAAAACGATCAACTCCGTGCCTTACTGGATACGCCGGCAAAGCCGGACGTGCGAAAAAAGGTGGCAGAGCTGATGGCCGTTGAAAACAGTCCTTTCAGCCAGCAAATTGTGATCAACAAAGGAGCCTTGGACGATGTGTTCCTGTCGCAATCGGTGCTGGATGATCGTGGCGTAGTGGGCCAGGTGATGGAAGTGGGTACGACGAATAGCCGGGTGGTGTTGATCACTGATGTGACTCATGCTGTGCCGGTACGCTCAGTACGCAATAATATCCGCTTTATTGCCAGTGGTACCGGCTCTCTCGATGAGCTGCTGCTGGAACATGTCCCTCATAGTGTGGACGTGGAAGTCGGGGATATTCTGGTGACGTCAGGTTTAGGACAGGTATTTCCGGAGGGTTATCCGGTGGCACAGGTCAGCCGGGTGACTCGTGACGAAAGCCGCCCGTTTGCCATTGTTGCCGCTACGCCTCTTGCACGGCTGGACAGGCTGAAGTATTTGCTGTTGTTGTGGCCGGAACATCATGACGGGGAGGCGGAATTTGATGGTGTCAGTACCGCCGGTGATGAAAGCCAGGAGGGTGAGAATGATTAAGACCCGCCACTCTGCCATTATTGCCACTTTACTCATTGCACTGGTTTTACAAATTGTGCCTCTGCCGATCCAGGTCGATATTTACCGGCCGGACTGGGTGCTCATTGTGCTGGCTTACTGGACCATGGCATTACCTCACCGCGTGAATGTAGGCGTGGCCTTCATGGCGGGAATTGCCATGGATATTTTGTTGGGGACGTCGCTGGGGATTCATAGTTTTTCCCTGAGTTTATCGGTATTTACACTGGCGGCTAATTATCAGCGTTTGCGCAACTACTCGGTGTGGCAACAGGCTATTATCATTGGCCTTATCAGTGCGCTCTATCACACCGTTTTATTCTGGCTTCAGCACCTTCTCACCGGCATTCCTTTTCAGCTCAGCTATTTATGGCCTGTCCTCAGCACGATGATCTTATGGCCATGGATATTCTGGCTGCTCCGTAAAGCACGCAGACAACTCAACATTAATTAGGAGGCGTTATGTCAGCGCAACTTATTCTGGCATCAGCTTCTCCCCGCCGCACTGCATTACTTGACCAGATGGGGTTTACCCATCGCCAGTTTCCCGTCGATATCGATGAGTCTCCCCTCGACGGAGAATCTCCCGAAACCATGGTGACGCGGTTGGCGGCTGAAAAGGCAAGGGTTGCCAGTGAGCGTCTGAACGTGGATGCGGATTCGTCTTATGTGGTGCTGGCTTCAGATACGCTCATTGCTTTTCAGGGCCGGCCGTTAGGTAAGCCGGCAGACCGTGATGATTGTTTTGCCACACTCAGAGCTTTGTCTGACAAGGAACACGAAGTGCTGACAGCCGTGAGTATTTATTGCGGCGGTAAATCAAAAACACTGCGCGTATGCACAAAGGTACTTTTCGCCCCTGTCACCGACGACGATATTGCCGCATACTGGGAGACAGGAGAACCTGCAGATAAAGCCGGAAGTTATGCCATTCAGGGCATTGGCGGTCAGTTTGTCAGATCGGTATCCGGCAGTGTGAGTTCAGTGATTGGTCTGCCATTGTACGAGACCCGTTGTTTGTTGAAAGAATTTGGAATTTCATCGTGAGTGCAGAACTACTAATCAACGTAACGCCCTCTGAATCCAGGGTCGCATTAATCGAAAACGGTATCCTTCAGGAAGTGCACGTAGAGCGGCATACCAAGAAAGGGCTGGTGGGGAATATTTACCGCGGGAAAGTGAGCCGTGTGCTGCCTGGCATGCAGGCAGCGTTTGTGGATATCGGTCTGGATAAAGCCGCTTTTTTGCATGCATCAGACATCGTTGTCCACAATGAAATTGTTGATGAGGTATCCAGCAGTCAGCTGCAAAAGCGGGATATCCGCGAGTTGGTGCGTGACGGTCAGGACATTATTGTGCAGGTGGTGAAAGATCCCATCGGTACGAAAGGCGCGCGGCTGACTACCGACATCACAATTCCGTCTCGCTATCTGGTCTTCATGCCGAGCGTCACCCATGTCGGCGTCAGCCAGCGCATTGAAGACGAAGCGGAGCGGGAGCGGCTGAAGAATCTGGTTCAGGAATACTGTGATGATGAAGGCGGCTTTATTTTGCGAACAGCCGCAGAGGGAGTATCGCAACAGGAGCTCTCTTCCGACGCGGCTTTTCTGCGCCGGTTGTGGAACAAAATCAAACAACGGATGGGCCGCAAGAAGCAGCATATCATGTATGAAGATTTGCCCCTCGCACGCCGGGTGCTGCGGGACTTTGTTGGCACCGAGCTGGACCGTATCCGTATTGACTCCAATTTGTCTTTCAGGGAATTAGGGGAATTTACCGCCGAATATGTTCCCGAACTGCAAAGTAAGCTTGAATATTATCGTGGCGACCGGCCCATTTTTGACCTGTATGATGTTGAAAATGAAATACAGCGGGCGTTAGATCGCAGAGTCGATCTTAAATCCGGCGGTTATCTCATTATCGATCAGACAGAAGCGATGACCACCATCGATATTAATACCGGTGCGTTTGTCGGTCACCGCAATCTGGAAGAGACCATCTTCAATACTAACATTGAAGCGACGCTGGCTATCGCAAGGCAACTCAGGCTGCGCAATCTGGGTGGTATGATCCTCATCGACTTTATTGATATGTCGGAACCGGATCATAAACGGCGTGTCTTAAATAGTCTGGAAGCGGCAACGGTGAAAGACCGGGCAAAGATTAATATTCACGGGTTTACCTCGCTGGGTCTGATTGAAATGACCCGTAAACGCACCCGCGAAAGTCTTGAGCATACCCTGTGCGGACTATGCCCGGTATGTAAAGGCCGGGGTTCGGTAAAAACTATCGAGACGATTTGCTTTGAAATTATGCGTGAAGTGGTGCGGGTTAACCGTGCCTATGACGCAGAATTATTTGTTATTTATGCTTCGCCAAATGTGGCCGATGCGCTGCTGGGTGAAGAATCCCATGTTCTGGCTGAGCTGGAAGTGTTTGTGTCTAAGCAGATTAAAGTGCAGACAGAGCCGCTCTACAACCAGGATAAATACGACGTAGTCATGATGTAAGGCGGTGTCCGTTAAGTGAGTAAAGCAGGTAAGGTAGCCACCTGGCTGGTAAAAAAGCTGTGGATGCTGCTGGCAGTCTTTTTAGTGTTGTTTGCTGTCATGCTGAGCGTTATGCGCTACGCATTGCCTCATATCGACCATAAAAAATACCTGCTTGAAGACTATGTCAGTGAAAAATACGGAGTCGATCTCAAAATCGGCAGCGTTCAGGCTGACTGGGAAAAATCAGGCCCAAGCATCGTATTGAATGATGTGGTGCTCGCCAACGGCGACTCTTCTCCGGTGGCGCTTGGCATTAAACAAGTCCACATGGATATCGACTTCTGGGAAAGCCTGCGCTTACGGATGTTGTCTTCCAATGCCTTTACTCTGGACGCACTGACACTCGAAATCGATGCCGACCGTTTTGACGGTGCCGGCGAGAGTGATTTTCCTGTCGTTGATGCCCTTAAAAGCCTTTTCCTTGAGCAGTTACAGCGCTTTTCACTTACTGACGGTGAGGTTGCGATTACCCGCAATAATGAGCGGGAAGTACTGCAACTGGAGTCACTGAGCTGGATCAACAAAGACCGGCGTCACCAGGGCACCGGCGCTGTGCGGGTACAGGAACTGGCAAATAACTCGGCCTCTTTTATTCTCGATCTCACCGGTACCCCTGATTCACTGGATGGCGTGATGTACGCCCGTGCAGAAGATTTGGATATTTCTCCCTGGGTTAGCGGCTTGCTGGCTACCCGGCGTCCGTTGCGTGAGAGCCGGGCGAATTTTGAAGTCTGGGCGGAAGTAAAAGAAAGTCACTTCAGTGCGTTTTATACCGAATTCCACGAAAGTAAACTGGCGTGGGGTGGCGACGATGCGCTGGTGTTTAACTCGGGGATCCGCGGCGGCAGTATTCAGGCGCAACCGGTTAAAGACAAATGGCATTTCCGTGTTGATCAGCTTATTTTTGATGCCAACGATCAGAGTCTGGTAACAGACCTGGTAGGGACCGTATCGGATAATGAATTACTGGTGAATACGGTGAAGCCGGCACCGGTGAACCCTTTTCTGGTGTTATTACCCCTGTTCACAGACGATACCGCCGATGACAATATCCGCGATATTAACCCGGGTGGTCAACTGGCTACACTACAGGTAAAACTGCAGCCGAAAGGGTTCGACCTGGCAGCAAAACTCATTGACGTGAGTTGGGATCAGGATGGCTATGTGCCCGGGCTTTCTCACCTCGACATGGATATTTTCTGGCATAAGAAACAAGGTGTGGTGTTGTTATCTGCAGATGACAGCACCCTGGACATCGATAATTTGCTACCGGAATCAGTGAAGGTAAGCAAGCTGAGAGGGAAAGTGTTTGTTTACCGGCAGTCCCTTGATGACGGCAATCACTGGGTTGTCCAGAGCCACAAACTGGATGTGAAGTCAGATAAATTATCGTTTCAACCTGCATTCCGTTTTGATACCACATCACGGGAGTTGTCGGTGAGTGCTGACATCGCGTCCCGTCCGGTAAAAGATATACAGGACTTGTTGCCTGGTCCGGTAATTGGCAAGAACACAACGGCTTTTCTCAACCGCGCTTTCGTCGGGCCGGGGCAAATAGAAGGGGCCACTATACTCTGGCAGGGTAAACCGGCAGATTTTCCTTTCAGCGGCAATGAAGGGGTTTTTCAGGCCAAAGTACAGGTAGCCGGCAGTACGTTCCGCTTCTCTGATGACTGGCTGCCACTGGAAGGGCTGGACCTTACTTTATTGTTCGAGAACGACAGCTTAACTATGCACAGTCCGGGCGGCACACTTGGTGGTGTTGCCGTTAGTGATATGACTGCTGTGATCCCTGCCTTAAGGGGCGATTCGGAAGTGATTATTGATGCCACGGGTAAAGCAACAGGGGCGGATGTTACTTCACTTATGCTGCAGAGCAGTTTATCCGGTTCGCTGGGACGATTACTGGAAAAAGATGTGCAGATAAAGGGGGACCTGTCTGCCGGCTTACATCTTGAAATTCCTTTCGACAGTAACCAGGTCATTGCCCGGGGGGAAGTGACCCTGCCCGGGAACGATGTTCACGTGAGCAGCGTAAAAATGGATTTTGCCGGCGCTACCGGTAAAGTCATCTTTGAAAATGAAAAGGTACAGCTCACCGATCTAGAGGCGTCGTTGCTCGGGCAGCCGGTGAGTTTATCTTTTGACGGCAAGCAGGAAGACGAAGATTATCTGGTGGATCTGTCGCTGGATGGTACCTGGAACATTAATCCTCTGCTGGCTGAGTTTAACCCTGACTTCGACACTTATTTATCCGGTGATGCCCACTGGCAGGCCGTTGTCGCATTGCGTATTCCGCCGGAAGGATTCAGCTACCGTGCGAATATTACTACGCCGTTAACCGGCCTTAGTTCAAAGTTGCCAGCTCCTTTTGCTAAAACAGCAGACAGTGATTTACTGTTCAATGTGATCAGTGAAGGGAATGAGCAAGCCTCAACGGTGAAAGCCAGCTTAGGTGATGATGTGCGCTTCGAAGGTGTACTGCCTCATCAGGAAATGCAGTTTTCCCGCGCCCACCTGGCTTTGGGGGACAGCGACTTTGTAGGCATGGGCATAGGTTTCAGTATCTCTGCCGCCATGGATGTCGTGAATGTGACGGACTGGTACAAAACCATCGAGTTACTGGTAAACGGCATGGGCAGTGGCGGCGAACCCGGTACGCAGAAAAACGCGTTATTTTCTGTGCCGGAACGTATATTTGTTAATGCCGGTAACCTGGTGATTGCCGGTCAGAATCTGCATAACGCTAAAATTACCACCAAGCAGCAAAACAATAACTGGATGCTGGATATCAACGCCACGGAAGCCAGAGCGACGGTGAATTTGTATGATGACTGGCTGGCGCGGGGCGTTGCCGTTGAAGCTGATTATATCCGTTTTGAAAGTTGGGAATCAGAAGATGAAGGCGTGGCCCATAACTGGGATGCGAATACGTTACCGCCGGTCTACTTCCACTGTAAAAAATGCATATTCCTCGACAAAGATTTAGGCGAGGTAACACTGGATGTGGCGAAAGCGACGTCTGGTCTGGATATCCGGCAACTTAGTGCAGTGAGTAAGCATGGCAAGTTTTCGGCAAAAGGAAAATGGGTCTTTGACGGCGACGACAACAACACTTTACTGGGTGGTTCGCTGGAAAGTGATGATGTGGGCATGATGTTGAAAAACTGGGGCGTCGACAGCGGCATTAAAGACTCAGGCGCCAGAATGAACTTTGATTTAAGCTGGGCAAAATCCCCCATGGATTTTAGTGCAGAAACCCTGACAGGCGATGTAAAGTGGTCTTTGTCAGACGGTTATCTCAGTGAAGTCAGTGATAAAGGTTCCCGTATTTTTACCCTTTTCAGTCTGAATTCACTGGTGCGTAAACTGAGCCTGGATTTCCGTGATGTGTTCGCGAAGGGCTTCTTTTATGATGATATGAGCGGTACCTTGTCCATCGCTGACGGCAAAGCGTATACCGGCGATACTGTAATTGATGGCGGTGCCGGTGAGATCAATATCAAAGGTTATACGGATCTGGTGGAAAACCAGCTGAATTACAATGTGGTGTTTTCGCCTAACGTCACCGGCAACCTGCCTATCCTGGTGTACTTCCTTGCCACGCCGCCAACCGCACTGGCTGCACTGGCACTTGACCAGGTGTTAACATCAGCGAAAGTCATATCAAATGTGAACTACCATGTTACCGGCAGCTTAAGTGAACCGGTATTTGAAGAGGTGGGCAGGGACAGCAAAGAAGTTGCACTGCCTGCGAAAAACCGGCCGGCAACATCGCCGGATGATCCCATCACAGACCAGGACATGGAGCGTATCAAACTGGAGGTAAACAATGGTTAATGTAGTCGCGATACAGATGACATCCGGACCGGATGTCGAAGCGAACTTACAGTTTGTTGAATCTCAACTTGCGTTACTGCCAGACCCGGACGAAGTGACCAGCCTGGTTGTATTGCCTGAGTGTTTCGCCTGTTTCGGCACCCGTGACGGTACATTACTGACGATCGCAGAAGCAAAAGGTGAAGGCAAAATTCAACAGGCACTCAGTGCTATGGCGGCAAAATACCGGTGCTATCTGGCGGGTGGCACTATTCCGCTCAAAACCTCTGAGGAAAACCTGTTTACAGCTTCCTGCCTGTTTTATTCGCCGGATGGCGAACTGATAACCGAATACCAGAAGATTCACCTTTTCGATGTGGCGGTAAATGATCGCACCGGTACCTATCTGGAATCTAAATATACGAAACCCGGCAGCCGGGTGGTAGTTGTGGATACAGAGGTCGGGCGTATTGGTCTGGCAGTATGTTATGATGTGCGCTTTCCCGGCTTATTTACGGCAATGGGAGACATCGATATTCTGGTTTTGCCTGCTGCTTTTACGCAGCGTACCGGCGAAGCACACTGGGAAGTGCTTTTGCGTAGCCGGGCAATTGAAAAACAGTGTTTTGTGGCTGGCGCAAATCAAACCGGCATTCATGCCAACCAGCGCGAAACTTACGGTCACAGTATGGTGATTTCTCCCTGGGGGGATGTTCTGGCCTGCGAGCCTGAACAGACCGGGCTGGTAAGTGCTAAAATAGACATTAACGATCGGGTGAAGTTGAAGGCGAATATGCCTGTCAGCCAACATAACCGGTTCAGGAGCCAACTTGTTTAATAACGTAAAAACGCATCTGCTTACAGACTCAGGCCTTGATTTGTCATCGCTGGAAAAAGCGCTGGGTGAAATTTATCACCATGACAATGACTATGCTGACCTGTATTTTCAGTCCAGCCAGCATGAAAGCTGGGTGCTGGAAGACGGCATCATCAAAGACGGCAGCTACAACATCGAACGCGGTGTGGGTGTGCGTGCAGTCAGTGGTGAAAAAACAGGTTTTGCATACTCTGACGACATCAATGAAACGGCTCTGCTGGACGCCTGCCGCGCAGCCCGCACGATTGCTCCTTCCGGTGGTAAACATCATGTTCAGTCACTGGAAACCGGCAGCTATATCACCCGTTACAAAGACAACAATCCCTTGCTTGCCATGCAGGACGCTGAAAAAATTGCGCTGTTAAAATCGGTGGACGCTTACATCCGTCAAAAAGAGCCCGGTATTAATCAGGTGGTAGTGAGCTTAAGCGGTGTATATGAAGAAGTACTGGTAGCTGCGACTGACGGCACCCTGGCGGCAGATATTCGTCCGCTGGTGCGTCTGAACTGCTCAGTACTGATGGAAAAAGGCGATCGCAGGGAGCGTGGCAGTGCCGGCGCCGGCGGACGCCACTCATATGACTTCTTCACCACAGATAAAGACGGCCGGCCTTATTACGAAACCCTGGCCGATGAAGCACTGCACATGGCGCGGGTGAATATGGAAGCGATCGCCAGCCCTGCCGGGACCATGCCGGTGGTGTTAGGTAACGGCTGGCCGGGTGTGCTTCTGCATGAAGCGGTAGGCCATGGTCTGGAAGGTGACTTCAACCGTAAAGGTGCATCTACTTTCAGCGGCCGTATAGGCGAGCGTGTAGCTGCCAAAGGGGTCACAGTGGTAGATGACGGCACAATGGCTGACCGCCGTGGCTCTCTTTCTATAGATGATGAGGGCACGCCGTCAGCACATAACGTGCTGATTGAAGACGGCATCCTGAAAGGTTACATGCAAGATAAAATGAATGCCCGTTTGATGGGTGTGAGCCCAACCGGAAACGGACGCCGTGAGTCATTCGCGCACTTACCCATGCCACGTATGACCAATACGTACATGATGGCCGGTGAGCACGACCCGCAGGAGATCATTGCGTCAATCGACAAAGGTATTTACGCACCGAACTTCGCCGGTGGTCAGGTAGATATCACGTCCGGTAAGTTTGTATTTTCCAGCGCAGAGGCTTATCTGATTGAGAACGGTAAAATTACTGCACCGGTAAAAGGCGCTACCCTCATTGGCAATGGCCCTGAAGTCATGCAGAAAATTTCCATGATCGGTAATGATGTGGCGCTGGATCGCGGTGTCGGTGTGTGCGGTAAAGACGGCCAGTCCGTGCCGGTTGGCGTTGGTCAGCCAACGCTGAAGGTGGATGAACTCACCGTAGGTGGTACTGCTTAAGCGCTCAACTGCTCTGATGAAAAAAGGCGTGATAAATTTTTTATCGCGCCTTTTTTATATTATCCTTCGTGAATCACTTCTTTTAAGTACTGAAATAACTCGCGGAAGGCTTTTGGCGGTGCGTTGTTTTCCCGCTCTTTCCTGATTTGACGGTGGAACTGCCGCAGTTTCTGGCGATCCAGGGCAGGATGCTCTTCCATCAGGCGTTGTATGGCGTCATCACCCTCATTAATTACCGCTTCTCTGGCTTTTTCCAGCGCGTGAAACGCGGCATTGCTGGCCTGATGTGCGTGCGTCAATTTTGCCAGCGCAGCTTCAATATCGCTGGTATCACGGCTGCGCATTAATTTGCCGATAAACTGAAGCTGACGTCTGAAACCATCTTTTTTGCGGTTAATATTCCGCGCCAGCATCACTGCGTCTTCCAGTTCTTCGTCCATTGGAATGGTGGCAAGGTGGGCCGGCGTTAAGTTAACCAGGTCTTCTCCGAGCTTCTGACGTTCAGCAGACAGACGCTTCAGTTCGGATTTACTGATTAATTCACTCTCATCATCCTGATCAATTTCATTAAATAAGTTTTCTTCATCAGAATGGTGGTTGTTATCGCTCATTTGGCACTCATAAATGTTACACTGCAGTATTCGGTTATTGTGACATACAGACGGAAATAGCGAAACTCACTATGCAAATTGAAAAGCAAATTGCGGAAATTCAGAATGTCGTAGACGACGTTCTTAAAATGGCGCTGAAAAAAGGCGCGACGCAGGCCGAGGCCAGTATGTCGAAAGTGCAGGGGATTGCTGTGTCATCCCGCATGTGCGATGTAGAAAATGTGGAATTTAATAACGACGGTGGTCTGGGGATCAGCGTTTATGTCGGTAAGCATAAGGGCAGTGCGTCTACAGCGGATCTGAGTAAGGAAGCGCTGGCACTGACGGTAGAAAAAGCGGTGGATATTGCCCGTTATACCAGTGAAGACCCGTGCACTGGCCTGGCAGACAAAGAACTGATTGCCACTGAATTTCCTGATTTAGAATTGTATCACCCCATTGAGCTGGACCCGCAAAAAGGCATTGAGATTGCCATTGAAGCTGAGCGGGCCGCCATGGCATACGACAAACGCATTACCAACTCAGACGGCGCATCTTATAACGCAAACCTGGGGATGCGGGTGTACGGTAATACCCATGGTATCAACGCCGGCTATCCGAGCAGTCGTTACAGCGTGAGCTGCATGATGATCGGCTCTGAAAATGGTGATATGCAGCGGGATTACGCCTATACAGTAAACCGTCAGGCGCATTTGCTTAAACCTGCTGCAGAAGTGGGCCGTGAAGCCGCTGAGGCAACTGTCGCCCGTCTGGGAGCCCGTAAAATTGCCACAGGCAAAGTACCGGTCATGTTGCATAAGGACGTTGCCAGTTCATTATTCGGCCATTATGTCAGTGCCATCAGCGGTGGCAGCCTGTACCGCCGTTCTTCATTCCTGCTGGATAAGCTGGGCGAACAGGTTTTCCCTCAATGGCTGAACATTGAAGAAAAGCCTCATTTGAAATCAGGGCTGGCCAGTTCCAGCTTTGATGCTGAAGGGGTGGCAACACAAGACATGACGATTGTGGAGAATGGTTGTTTATCTCACTATCTCTACACGACCTATTCAGCACGCAAATTGGGTGTTATTTCAAACGGTCACGCTGGCGGTATTCACAACTGGATTGTGGGAGACACCGGGCAGTCAGATGCCGAGATGCTCAAAGAGATGGGCACCGGTCTGCTGGTTACAGAGTTAATGGGGCAGGGTGTAAACACCGTAACAGGCGATTATTCCCGTGGTGCTGCCGGCTTCTGGGTTGAAAACGGTATTATCCAGTATCCGGTTCACGAAGTGACCATTGCCGGTAATCTGAAAGATATGTTTATGAACATTGCTGCCATCGGCGCCGAACGCGAGCTTCGCGGCGGTGTTCAAACCGGCTCAGTGCTGATTGGTGAAATGCGTATAGCCGGCAGCTGATTGCCGGCTTCAATCAAATAGCCGTATCAGAAACATCAGACACAAAAAATGCAGCCAGAGGCTGCATTTTTTCATCTGTGGAATGTGAAAGCTAATGCCCGGCGGGCTATCAGCTGTCTACAGAACCGCAGAAACGGTAACCTTCACCGTGGATGGTTACAATCAACTCTTCATCGCTCGGCTCGGATTCGAAGTGTTTACGGATCCGGCGGATGGTTACGTCAACAGTACGGTCGTTCGGGCGCAGTTCACGGCCTGTCATTTCCATAATTAGCTGTTCACGGGTAAGAATTTTGCCAGGGTTGCTCAGGAACAGGTGCAGTGCACGGAATTCAGAGCGTGGCAGACGGAATTCCGTGCTGCTTGGTGAAATCAGAGAGCGGCTGTCGCCATCCAGAATCCAGCCGTTGAAGCTGACGCGGCTTGGTAAGTCGTCGTCTTCTGCAGAACTGGTAGTACGTGCAAGCAGGTTGCGGGCACGAATAGTCAGTTCACGCGGATTGAAAGGTTTAGTCAGATAATCATCTGCACCGATTTCCAGACCCAGAATACGGTCTACATCGTTGTCACGGCCAGTCAGGAAAATCAGACCTACATTCTTACGGTCGCGTACTTCACGCGCCAGAATAAGACCATTTTTGCCCGGCAGGTTAATATCCATGATAACCAGGTTAATAGAGTGATTTTCGAAGAAATCATGCATCTGATCGCCATTCTCGGCCTCAAACACATTGTAGCCTTCAGCTTCGAATAAGCTCTTTAGTGTGGTACGCGTTACCACTTCGTCTTCAACAATTAATATATTTGGCGTCTGCATGGTGTTTTACACTCTTCTACAATCGATTAAGCTAGCTTCTGACAATTCTAATATCCGGGTGACTATTTTAAAAGCGTTTATCGGATAACTTGTCAACGGTATAAGGATTTGTACAAAATTTACAAGGGCTTATTCACCTTTTAACGGTAAATTTCCGGTTTCAGAGCTTTCGACAGGGAAAATGATAATAAATTCCACGCCGTTTCCTTCTTCACTGGTAATTGAGATGGTGCCGTTCAATGCCTGTGTTACCAGGTTGTAGACCAGATGCATACCCAGTCCGGAACCACCTTGCCCCCGCTTAGTTGTAACAAACGGGTCAAAGATACGTTTGCGGATATCATTCGATATGCCTTTTCCGTTATCTTTGTAAATTAATTTCATTTTTGTCGGTGTCATCATTTCCGCAATGATGTCTATTTCACCGTGTTCTATATGCTCAAAGCCGTGTATGACAGAATTCATGATCAGATTTATTATTATCTGATTGATAGGGCCGGCTTTGGTCTCCACTGATAACGTCGGATCGCAGTCTACGCGAATATCATGATGGAGCTTTTTTAATCTGGGACGTAAGGATAACAGTATCTCATTAACCAGCTGTGCAAAGCAAAATCTGCGGTTACTTTCTGAAGACTGGTCTACCGCAACCTGTTTGAAGCTGGAAATCAGCTCTGCTGCACGGTTAAGGTTCCGGTAGATGATATTCAGGTTTTCCTGACTCTCATTTAAGAACCTGGCCATTGTACTGGCTTTTAGCGTTTTACTCTCGAATTCTTTTTGAATGATGTGCAATCTGTCCAGCATCATGGTGGAAGCCGTAACACCAAGACCAATTGGTGTGTTAACTTCGTGGGCCACACCGGCAACCATATCTCCAAGTGACGCCATTTTTTCGTTCTGAACGATTTGTCGTTGAAACTGGTGTAACTTCTCCAGTGTCTGGATTAACTCCTGGTTGGCATCTTTAAGCGCGTTCGTGCGCTGACTCACCATATCTTCCAGGCTGGCATTCAGTTTACGGTGCTGCTCCTCCGCCATTTTTTGTTTTTGCATGTATTCCTGGATACGACTCAGCATTACGTTAATCGATTCAGATAAATACGCCAGCTCTCTGATATTGCCGGGTTCAGCACGGGCGGAGTAATCTCTTTGCCGGGACGTTTTACTGAGAAAATCTCCCAGACGCTGGATAGGCGCAGTAATGAGCTTTTGCATTTTGAGAGAAACAATAAAGCAGATCACCAGCATCAGAATAATGACGGTGACAGACGTCAAAATGGACTGCTGGATTTTTTCATTCAGACGATGTGTGGACACCTGAATATAGATGTACCCCGCCGTTGAGGCATCTTCATTCTCGATGGCACGTGCAATTTCAACGATTTCGTTTGAGTAAACCGGACGAAAATAATTACTGACAGAGGACTCTTTCGAACTGGTGCGGGTTTCGCCTTCTTTGGTGTAGTTTGCCACCATTCTGAGCTGACCGGATATATCCTGCTGGTAAATATGCACGTTGAGCAAATCAGGAGAAACCGCCAGGTTTTTAAGTTTATTACCCAGTAACCGTTTATCTCTGTCTGATTGTACTTTAAGAAGGTCGTCTTTAAACAGGGCGGCGAGTAAGTCAATAAAGATAGTGACATCTTCGCGCTGTGCTTCGCGGTAATGATTCACCTGGTTGTAGCCGGACAGACCCGCAGATACAAGCAAAGACGCTGTGGCGATGGCCATAACCATCCACAAAAACAAACTACGTATTGATAGCTGCACAGCGTGCTGACTCATTAAACAGTGTCTTATTCTAAGCGCGTCCCTTCACTCAATAGTGGCTTATAGTTGCGTAAAAATAAAGCAACATCCGTGATTTATTCCTTTAAATCATCGTCCTGTAGAGTGCGAGGTAAGATTCTGCTGACGCTTCCCAGGTGAAACGGGTTTGCATGCCACGGATTTGCATTTCTCTGAACTGCACCGGGTGTTCATAGTAGAACAACAGGGCACGGCGGATACACGCCAGCAGCGCCTCCGGTGTAGGGGCATCAAAAACAAAGCCTGTTGCGTTTTCTTTATCCTGACACTGATCAATGACAGTGTCTTTCAGGCCACCCACTGAACGCACGATGGGTAATGTTCCGTAGGCAAGGCTGTACATCTGATTCAGGCCACAAGGCTCGAACTGGGATGGCATCAGGAAGAAATCCGCGCCGGCTTCCACAAGGTGGGCGTGGTGGGTACTGAAACCGTTTATAAAGGCAAATTGTTGAGGATGATTCTGGGCAAACTCATCCAGATCCATACAAACTGTGGGATCACCGGTGCCGACAATGACCATCTGTACGTTGTGGTGCATCAAATCCTGCAAAATAGGGACAAGGTAACCGAAGCCTTTCTGTTCTGTTAAACGGCACACCATGCCCAGCAGCGGCACATCGGGATTTTGAGGTAAATGGCTGAGTTCCTGTAACGCCAGTTTGCAGGTTTTCTTATCGTGTAAGGTGTCGGCAGAATAATTTTGCGGCAGATAGGTGTCGTCCTGCGGATTCCATTGCCCGTAATCACAACCGTTCAGAATACCCGACAAATCTTGCTGGCGCATGACCAGGCGGTCGTGCAGGCCGTGTGAGCCCAGGTCTGTAAGCAACTCTTTTGCGTAATTCGGACTGACAGTTGTTACCTTGGTGGCGAATTCGATGCCCGACTGCAACATATTGATGTAGCCGCCGTGGATCTGAGACAAAATCGCAGGGTGATGGCGAAGATAAGGAATGTCGTCCAGTTTGTGCACGCCCTGAAAGGCTGCATTGTGAATAGTAAAAACCGTCTTCGTCTGATTGAAGTAGCCGGACTGATCAAAGCGCAACAGAAATGGCAGCATGGCCGTGTGCCAGTCGTGGCAGTGGATAATATCAGGCTGAATACTCAGAGCCTGCAATGCATTCAACGCTGCTCCACAAAAGAAGCTGAAGCGTTCAGCATTGTCCTGGTAGGCTTCATAGGTACTGCTGTATAAACCGTCGCGGGCGAAATATTCAGGATAGTCAATAAAGTAGATATTGAGTCCCTGCCAGGACAACTGTTTGATGTTGTAGTGGTATACCTTACCTTCGGCAAATAATGTCTGTTGTGCGCAGGCATCGGCGAGTTTATATTCGTCCGCAATCGCCTTGTAATAGGGCATGATGATGCTGATTTGTTCACCGGCATCCAGTAAAGCCAGAGGCAATGCCTTTCCTACGTCGGCAAGTCCTCCTGTTTTGACTAAATCTTCCACTTCTGAAATGGCGAAAACAATATTCACAACAAGACTCCCGACAACCTCAAAGCAATGGCGCTGCTTTGTTTACCAAACAGTTAAATCAACACCGGTTATGTGATGGTAAACGTTACCACACAGTTCAAAATCTGCCTATCCGCAAATACTCAAATACAATGAAAAGCGGGAATCCTGCGCCACCGTGTGGGTTTGCGGAAAAGTATCACCAAGCAGTCCGGGGTAGGGTAAGAACCGGTTGGCAACCATTTGTAATGTGCCTTTTGAGTTCAGGCAGCGGCGGCTGTCTTCAATAAACCGGCGGGTCACTGTGTAATCTGTTTTTACGCCGGTATGAAACGGCGGGTTGGTGACAATGTGTGAGAAAGATTTGTTCACGCCATGCAAGCCGTCTGATGCAATCAGTGTTGCTGACTGCTGATTTGCGGCCAGCGTTCTGGCACTGCAATAAATGGCAAGGGCACTGACATCCAGCAATGTCATATCCAGGTGGGGAAAGCGACGGAGCAAATGTGCACCGATAACACCGGCACCACAGGCAAAATCCAGTACTTTACCCCGTAAACGGTCAGATCCTTTGTCCAGCAGCATACGGGTACCGTCATCCAGTTCACCGTGACTGAACACGCCGGGCATGGAAACGACTTCCCATTGGATCCCCTGAACCTCGAATTCTGATTCGTCAATCCAGTCCCCCGGCTTAAACGCAGTTCCCGCTTTCTCAGGCATCACCGTAACCAGACTACAATGCCTTGCTGAGTCTACTTTCTGTGACGGACCGGTCTTTTCAATCAGCTTGCCGATACTCTTAATGCCACCTTTATTTTCACCCACAATGTGAATGCGGCCGCCTTCCTGCAACGCAGAGACAGCCATGGCCAGCAACATCTGCATGTGCGCTTTTGATTTAGGCATATAAATCAGAATGTCAGAAAAACAGGTTTCTGCCGGAATGAACGGGGCAAACAGATGGCGGTGAGCGCCGGTCTTTTGTTCAATGCAAAAGCCGGTCTCAGAATGACTGACATCGCGGCTGTCGAACTCACAGCAGGGGATCACCCGCACACTTTCACTGAAAATGTCGAAGTACTGGTGAAGAAAGGTCACAGGTCTGTGATCTATCTGATCGGCAAAATACGCGTCGGCAGGGTTGATAATCAACCAGTTACCTTCTTCAAAAAGTGCCAGGTTTCTTTCCATTAACTGGCTTTGCGGGCTGAGCATGTGTGTTTTCCGGTTATTTTATTATTCTGTACGTTGGTATATGAGATCCCACACACCGTGGCCAAGCTTTTGTCCGCGGACTTCAAACTTCGTTATTGGCCGGTAGTCCGGACGGGGCACATAGTCTCCGTCTGTCGCGGTATTCTCATAGCCGGGAGCCGCATTCATCACTTCCGCCATATACTCAGCGTAAGGTTCCCAGTCTGTCGCCATGTGGAATTTACCGCCGACAGCAAGCTTTTCACGCACCATTTGTACAAATTCAGGTTGTACGATACGACGTTTATGGTGACGCTTTTTATGCCATGGATCAGGAAAGTAGAGTTGAACCCGGGCGAGGCTGCCGTCAGGGATCATTTTCTTAAACACTTCTACCGCGTCGTATTCCATGACACGTAAGTTCGTCAGGCCTCGTTCACCGGCTTCCGATAAACATGCGCCTATTCCGGGACGATGTACTTCAATACCAAAAAAGTTTGATTGCGGGTCGTTCTCTGCCATTTCTACCAGAGATTTGCCCATTCCGAAACCTATTTCCAGCACCACCGGCGCATCGCGACCGTAAAGATCCTGTAAAGACAGCATTTCATCTTTAAACTCAATGCCCATGGTTGGCCAGAAAGATTCCAGCGCTTTAGCCTGTCCTTTGGTTAATCTGCCTTCACGTTTAACAAAGCTGCGTACCTTGCTGATGTAAACGCCGGCGGCTTCCGCCTCTTCCTGATTTTTGTATTGACCCATTTTTTCGTGTCCGCACTATTACCGGTTAAACAGGGGCGGCATTATGCCCGCTGCCCGGGTGATTGCAATATAGAGTGGTTAATTTTACTGCAATAACTGTGGTACTGCTGTGAAATCCGCCGGATTAGTCCAGAATCGACTGTAAAATGCGGCTCATAGTGTCCGGTTGCTCTAAAAGACACATGTGGCCGGCGCCGGGAACCGATGTGTATGAGGCTGAAGGAATGGTTTCTGCGGCGTCTTTAAGTACACTGGCTGTGACTACCTGGTCGTCAGCGGCGGCAATGATATGAACAGGGAAGGAGCAGGCTTTCAGTTTGTCTGTCAGCGCTGGTCTTGGCGTGGTCGCTTGTGTGTGAGCCAGTAAGGTGGCCGCACCGAGATCTTTCCCCATGTCCTGCACAACACCGGCTACATCGGGGTTGTTCTGGTGGTCAGGGTGAACAAAGCGGGTAATGTAGGCCGGGCTGTCAGGTTTGAAACTGCCTTTTTTCAACATAGTGACCAGTTGGGCACGGCGTTTTTCTTCTTCTGCAGTTAAACCGTAAGGAGAGCTGGCGATCATCGTCAGTGATGCAACGCTGTCAGGATTATCAATCGCCCAGCGTGCAGCGATATAACCGCCCATGGAAAAGCCGGCAAGGTGCACTTTTTCACCTGCCAGAACACGGTCGGTGGTCAAAGCCAGCATCTCATCCATAGAAGAAGCCCACTGCAAAGGTACGTAGCGACGCTGATGAACCTGCAGTTTCTGCCATACCGGCAACCACACTCTTTCATCACACAATGTGCCCGGAAGGAATAATGTAGGAAGTGACACGCTTAAACCTGCTTAACTTTGGTATTCAGCGCGGCATGTTATCATAGCGGTGTAGCAGAAAGAGTGAATAAATAGCCTAAATGACAAAGCAATTCTCAGAACGTGTACTGGACTGGTTCGATGTGCATGGCCGTAAACATCTTCCCTGGCAGCAGAATATCACGCCCTATGGGGTTTGGGTGTCGGAAATCATGCTCCAGCAAACGCAGGTTTCAACAGTCATCCCTTATTACCAGCGCTTTATGAATAGTTTTCCTACGGTAAATGACCTGGCAGATGCATCGCAGGATGCCGTACTGGATCACTGGACGGGATTGGGGTACTACGCCAGAGCCCGCAATCTTCATAAAGCGGCAGGCATTATCGCCGGGCAATATCATGGCCAGTTTCCGGCTACCCTTGATGAGGTTGTCGCTTTACCCGGCATCGGCCGTTCTACTGCCGGTGCTGTATTGTCTATCGCTTGCGGTCAGAATCATCCAATCCTTGATGGCAATGTTAAACGGGTACTGGCGCGGTTCTATGCCGTGGAAGGTTGGCCGGGACAAAAGCCGGTGGAGAATCAGCTATGGGAATATGCCGCTGCGAATACCCCTGAGCAACGTTGTAATCACTACACTCAGGCCATGATGGACTTAGGGGCCATGATATGTACCCGTTCAAAGCCCCGTTGCGATGCGTGTCCGTTGCAAACAGATTGCCTGGCCTATGCGCAGGGACGGCAAGGCGAGTTTCCTGGTAAAAAGCCAAAGAAAGTCTTGCCTGTTCGGACCACGTCTATGGTGGCAGTGCTTTATCACGGCAGTGTGTTAATGGCGCAGCGTCCTCCGGCCGGCCTCTGGGGCGGATTGTACGGATTTATAGAAACAGATAAAGCGGTCACAGAACTGACAGATGAGTTACCGGTGAGTGTGGGCGAAATGCAAGCGCTTGAGCCTTTCAGGCATACCTTCAGTCATTTTCATCTGGATATTCAGCCCTGGTTGATTTTGGCTGACGGCATTGAGCAGCAGCGGGTTGAGGAAAATAATCAGCGCTGGTTTAATCTTGATGAGCCTTTGGGTGTAGGTACTGCAGCACCCACGCAAAAAATTATCTCGCAAATAAAACAATTCCTTTAGACTATGCCCACATTCGCGGGTTTGTCAGCCCGGCTTAAGGAGACACCATGAGCAGACAAGTATTTTGCCAGCACCTGAATAAAGACGCAGACGGACTGGATTTTCAGCTTTATCCCGGCGAACTGGGAAAGCGTATTTTTGACAATATTTCTAAAGAAGCCTTTGCCGCATGGCAGAAAAAGCAAACCATGCTGATTAACGAACAAAAGCTGAATATGATGGAACCTACAGACAGAAAGTTCCTGGAAGAAAAGATGGAGGCCTTTTTGTTCGAAGGGATTGAGCCTACCATCGAAGGCTACGTCCCCCCGAAGAAGTAGTGTTAAACGGTTGAAAAATGCACGGGTTGCTGTTTTTTTTCTCTGAATTGCGCAACTAATGCGCAGTTGAAAAAAATATGCAGAAAAACGGTTGACTTGAAGCTCGGAAATCCGTTTAATACGCACCCACAGCAGGACAGGCTTTAAAATGTCTCCTCGCTACCAAGTTTCGCCCAGATAGCTCAGTTGGTAGAGCAGCGGATTGAAAATCCGCGTGTCGGTGGTTCGATCCCGCCTCTGGGCACCATTCTTAGAAGCCTCGCGTAAGCGGGGCTTTTTTGATTCCGGAACCTGAAAATACCATCCGTTCCGGTGTCTTACCTAAAAAATGAAAAGTACGGCAATGATCGGAAAAATAACCGCTGTCACTGCCAGAGCCAAAATCCACTCCCGTCTTTCATCAGCTGCCATTTGCTTTTTATGCTCTTCCCAGGTTTTCATTTCCGTCTCCGCCTTTCATTGAACGTTAAGTATAGCTCAGATAATCATCACTATTGCAGCTATCGGCCCGGCAATCAATTCTGGTTGGCCTTCTTTGACCGTCAGCAAATTTTAATGCTTATGGCGCACCGCTAATAGCAGTGCCGGATTGATATTTATCATAGTGGCACCGTGCGGCGGGGGATAGTCTCGGGAGTAAGGTTATTGCTTTTAGTATCTCCGGCTACTCACTTAAGGGTTGTTCATGTCATCTGTATCCGCTTCTGTAAAAAACGCTCAGTCTTCTGCTTCACAAGAATTCAAACAAGGCTACAAAGTGCTGCTGGCTGCGTTGATTGGTGCCGGTTGCGGACTCACATCGGTTTGTTTTTACACGAACAGCGTGTTTGTTGCGGCGATAGATGCAGACATGCCCTGGAGTCGGGGGGAAATTCAGCTCGGAATAAGTATCATGATTTTAGCTGCGGTGATCACAGCACCGCTTACCGGCCTGGTTATCGATCGTTTTGGTGCAAGGGCTGTGGCTTTGGTATCAAAGCCACTTTTTGCACTGAGTCTGATCGGGCTCTCCTTTACAGGCAAACAAATCTGGATGTTTTATACAGGTTGGGTGGTGATGTCTGTGTTGGCCGCCGGCACATTACCCGTAACCTGGACGAAAGTTGTGAACGGGTGGTTTGACCGTGCCAGAGGACTGGCGTTGGGGCTGACTCTGATGGGAACCGGCATCGCAGCGGCTGTCGCACCCGGCTATACAGCCTGGCTGATTACAGAGTTTGGCTGGCGTAATGCCTACGCGCTTTTGGGTATCACTGTCATCGTCATCGCATATGTTCCGCTGCTGCTTTTCTTTCGTGAAGCGGGCAGGGCTAATGTCGTCGGGGCTTCTTCCTCTGAAGCGGAAGACACAAATTTAGTCCCATCCGGACTCAGTCTTAAACAGGCGCTGAAGGGTTACAAACTTTGGGCCCTTTGCATTGCTTTATTATGTGTGGCTGTGGGTATTTCCGGGGTTATTACCAATCTGGTTCCTATCCTGACTGATCGGGGCTTGCCGGTAAGTGATGCCGCGCATTTTGCCGGATATATCGGTATCAGCGTTATCGCCGGCCGGCTGCTGGCAGGTTTTCTTATGGACAAGGTTTGGGCACCTGCGGTTGCAGCGCTCTTTTTAGGTATGCCTCTGGTGTCTGCAATCATTTTGCAGCAACCGCTTCTTAATGAAATGGAAATTATGATTGCTGCTCTGATTGTGGGCCTCGCGGCAGGTGCTGAACTGGATATTATGGCGTATCTCATCAGCCGCTACTTCGGGCTGGCGCATTACGGTTCGCTGTATGGCTTTCTCTATATTTTCTTTTCGGTGGGAGCCGGGCTGGCGCCATTCGTCTTTGGCCGTTCTTTTGATGCCTCTGGCAGCTATGATTTCACGTTACATGCTGTGGCCATACTCTCTGCAACAGGAGCCGGATTAATCATTACACTGGGCCGCTACCCTGAACAGATGAAGCACTGATAAATACAGCCCGTTTTACCTTAAGAGAGTATCGGCTCAAATTTACACCAGAGTCTGTGATATACTTGAATGAACTGCAACACGCATCCCTTCATTTTTTATTTCAAAGGTTCTTCTATTATGATTCATCCCCGTTATGCACCGGTGGTTTTTGCATTATTCATGGCTTTCTTCATGTCCGGCATTATGTCGCTGGTAGTAACCACAATTAATATCGGTTTTACAGACGTGCTGATTGTTAGCTGGCTGAACTCCTGGCCGCTGACGTTTGCCATCGCTTTTCCGGTGATTATGGTGGTGTCGCCGGTGGTAAAGCGTATTGTTATGCGCCTTGTGGCAACAGAGGTGACCGCGCAGAGGTGAAGGGTCAACCCTGCAGTAACGCCAGTGCCGCGAGTAAGGTCATGATGATAACCAGCCAGCGGTAGTGAGCTTCACTGATACGTTTTACCAGCCAGATCCCGCAATATACCCCTGCAATGATGAGTGGCAGAGCGAGCAAATTCAATTTCAGGCTTTCCCAACTGATGGACTCCCACACAAAAACATGAAAAGGGACTTTAAACAGGTTGATGACAAGGAAAAACCAGGCAGCAGTGCCAATAAACACATTTTTGGGTAACCGCATACTCAGCAGGTAAACAGCCATCACAGAGCCGGCCAGATTGCCTACCATAGTGGTGAATCCCCCCATGACACCGGTCAGCACAGCAAACGTTGTATTATCAGGCACGTCGGCCTTTCGCTTTTCCAGCCATAGCATTAACGCCACACTGGCGAAAATAATCACTGCCATGACCCGCATGAACATACCGTCGTCGATGTGGTCGCCCAGCCACGTGCCAAGCAATACTCCGGCAATCGCAGGAGGAAACAGTTTCATCAGAAACTGCCAGTTTGCGTGTCTGTGATAGTGATAGACTGCAAAAACATCAGCGGCAATCAGCATTGGCAGCATGATGCCTGAGGAACCTTTTCCGCCGAACAGTATGGCAAGTAAGGGAACTGACAGCAGAGATGTACCATGGATGCCGGCCTTGGCCAGACCGACCATAAAGCCAATTGCCAGCACGATGCTGATGTCTGTAAACGAAAGTTGTTCGATAAACAAAAAGAAGCTCCTCAGATTGACTTCTCTGACGAAGAATAAAAGCGTCAGCGTTGAGGCGGGGATGAAAAAATAAATTATAAAGCACTTACAACAGGGAACAAACCATGAAACGAATGAAGAGCAAACGACTCACGTGTGGCATAGCAGTGCTGCTTGCCCTCTCCGTATCGCAGGCCATGGCGGCTCCGGGGTATTACCGTGAACCGGTTTTGCATAATGACCAGCTGATATTCAACGCTGAAGGCGATCTCTGGTCTGTAGATTTGAACACTAAGAATGGCGGTCAGTTTGGAGCGACAAGGTTAACTACCCAACGGGCAGAAGAAACCCAGCCGGTTATTTCTCCTGATGGCACACAACTGGCATTTGTTGCTAACTATGAAGGCACGACAGAAGTTTACATAAAACCTGTGAGTGGTGGTGTAGCAAAGCGTGCCACCTTCGAAAATGCGGCAGTTAAACTGCACCAGTGGACGACATCCGGCGCGCTCCTTTACAGCACGAACAGCCATACAGGACCAGCCAATAATTATGTTCTTAAACTGCTGGAGCCGGACTCTGGCAAGGTCTCTACTTTACCTCTCGCTGATGCCGTAGAGGGGGTCATTGATGACAAAGGTGAGTGGCTCTACTTTGTTCGTTTTGGCTTACAGGTTTCTGGCGACAATGCAAACTATTATCAGGGTGGAGCAAAAGGTGAACTCTGGCGATGGAAACTGCATTCCGGGCTGGAGGCTGAGCGGTTAACAGCAGACCATAACGGTTCTGTACGCACCCCAATGCTGGCAGACAACCGCATTTATTTTATCAGTAACCAGGATGGCCCGGACAGCCTCTGGTCGATGACTCCCGACGGTAAATCTTTGCGAAAAGAATCCGGAACAGCAGACTGGACGGTACGCGGTGCCAGTGCCGACAGCAACCGGATTGTGTACCAGCAGGGTGCGGATTTAGTGTTGAAAGACTTGTCATCAGGCAGCAGCGAAATTGTACCGGTTCAGCTGATTTCAGATTTTCCCTACCTGCGGGAACACTGGGACAATGCGCCTCTTGAGTTCCTTACCAATACGGCCTTCGCGCAATCTGGTGATGCTGTTGTGCTGACGGCCAGAGGCCGCATTGCTATTGCCAGAACAGATGGTTCAAGATTGGTTGAAGTGGATACGCCGGAAGATTCACGCAGCCGGAAAGCCCTGCTCAGTCATGACGGGAAGTGGGTTTATGCATTAAACGACGCCAGCGGTGAAACGGAGATCTGGCGTTTTGCAGCAGATGGTTCTGACCAGGCTGAGCAACTCACAAAAAATGGTGATGCGTTTCGCTGGCAGTTATCCCTTTCACCTGACGGTAAGTGGCTTGCCTTCGACGACAATGAGGGAAAGGTTCAGGTTCTCAATACTTCTGATAGCACGGTGTCCACGGTACTGGACGACAGTGACGGATTGTTTGCCACCCCGGACCTGGTGTGGTCTGCGGACAGCAAACTGCTGGCTGTCAGCCGTAATATTTTAGGTAACGAGCGCAACAGTATTTATCTGTATGCCATGGCTGAACAGCGGGGGATGGAAGTAACATCGGATAAATACCAGTCTTACTCTCCGGCGTTCAGTGCAGACAGTCAGTGGCTTTATTTTCTGTCTGACCGGCATTTTGTTGCTTCACCGTCGAATCCCTGGGGCGACCGTGCCATGGGGACTGCCTTTGACAAACCGACACAAATTTTTGCTCTTGATCTTACCGGTAACGGTGATTTCAGTTTTGCCGCGCCAACCGAGCTGAACCGTAAAATTAAAGGCTCAGAAAAAGATGAAACGGGGTCAGAGCAGGAAGGTGAGCAGTCCGGCTCCGTTGTAAAATGGGATGGCCTGACTTCGAGACTCTGGCAGGTGCCAGTCAGTCCGGCTAACTACGGTCATCTGACTATGACTGACTCAACCTTATTTGTAACGGAACAAAGTGGCAGCGCAGCCGTGCTGAAAGGGATGGCAATTAAGCACGACGGTAAGCTGAAGGCGGTGACCTCCGGTGTGGCCGGTTATGCCTTATCCGCAGACGGAAAGTCCCTGTTTGTACACAAACAGGGTAAGGGCAATAAGCACATGTATATCGTGCCTGCCAGTACCAGTTTTCCGAAAGACTTGTCAGGTAAGCAACTCGATACAGCAGGCTGGCAAATGCGCATTACGCCGCAGCAGGAATGGGCGCAGATGTTCCATGATGCCTGGCTGATGCACAGGGAGTCACTGTTCGATCCGGCGATGCGGGGGCTCGACTGGAAACAGGTAGAAAAAAAATACGCTCCGCTGCTTGCACGTGTAACACACCGGAGTGAACTGAATGACGTTTTTGCCCAGATGATGGGAGAGCTCAATGCGTTACACAGTCAGGTGCGGGGCGGTGAAATGCCGGAAGATAAAAATGCAGCCAAAGCGGCCATGTTGGGCGGCATCCTTGACGACACCGCTGATGGTGTACTTCTTTCCCACATTTACCGTTACGACAGTGAAATTCCGGCAGAGGCACCACCTCTGGCAAAGCCTGGTACCGATGCGAAAGAAGGCGACATTGTCCTTGCGGTGAATGGCCATGAAACACAAACCCGTGCAGACGTAGTACGGGCGCTCATGAACACCGCCGGCAAGCAGGTGTTGCTGACACTGAAACGGGATGAGGAAGTAGTGAAAACCGTTGTTACCCCGACAGATGTGAATACAGATTTTGCACAGCGCTACCGTGACTGGGTACTGGCGAACAGCGAAAAAGTGAATCAGGAAGATGCTGATATTGGCTATCTGCACCTCTATGCAATGGGGGGTAATGATGTCGCGTCGTTTGCGCGGGAGTTCTATGCCCAATATAAAAAGGATGGCTTAATCATTGATGTCAGGCGTAATCGTGGTGGTAACGTGGACAGCATGATCCTGGAGAAGCTGCTCCGGCGGGTATGGATGTTCTGGCAGTATCCTACCGGTAGCGTGGGCACAAACATGCAGCAAACATTCCGTGGTCACCTTGTGGTACTGGCCGATCAGTTTACCTATTCAGATGGCGAAACTTTCACTGCCGGAGTAAAAGCAATGCGCCTGGCTCCGGTTATCGGCAAGCAGACCGCAGGTGCCGGTGTGTGGCTTACCGGACGCAACCGCGTTGCCGATAATGGTATGGCGCGGGTGGCTGAGTTTCCTGTATTTGCTGCAGACGGACGCTGGATAACTGAAGGGCGGGGGATCAGTCCGGACAGGGAAGTCGATAATCTTCCGTATGCAACATTTAACGGAAAAGACGCTCAGCTGGACGCTGCAATCCGCTATTTAAAAGAGCAGATAAAACTGAATCCGGTAAACCCGCTGGAAGGGGAGACACTGCCGGATGTCCGCACACCGGCGCATGATATCCGGCCGTAGGACAGAGCAGCAGGTCTATACTTTAGTTTACTTTTTGGCCAGTTAGTGTTGTTATGATTGTCTAAAAAACATGGAGTGTGTCATGAAAACAAATACTTTCGTAGCAACATTTCTGGCCTTACTGACAGGGAGTTTGTCTGCCAATGCTACCGGCAAGGAGCCGGAATTCCTCAAGTATTACCCGACGTGTGATTACGACGTACTCGATACCACTGTAGTGAGTGTGATGTCTTATGTACGCGGTGACAGAATCAGCGACGCTGCGCACAAAGAAATGATGGCTGAGGCCAGGGACGATCTGTTTTACGAAGCCCTTGATGTCGATGCACAGGGTGTTGCGGTATTACGGACAAAATTTCAGCAAACCAGCAATGACCGTGGCATGTTAAGGGTAACGGCCCAGTTGTTATCTGAATGCAAAGATGGCAGTGAATATGTTGATGGCGATCTGACCCCGTTTACTCCGGACGGATTCAAACAATTCGGCATGAATGTCATCCGCGCCAGACAAACGGTCTCAGTGCCGGCGTTTGACGCTTCCGATGATAAAACCCCGCCACTGCCTCAAAGTACTGAAGTCAGTATCGGGCAGGGCATGTATGGCATCAAACCCGGTGATAAGCAGGAAAAAGTAGAAAAACTTTTCGGAACGCCCTCTTTTACGTTCAGGCAGGATGAGCACTGGACAATGCTTGCCTATGGCCGCTCCCACTGGATTACCCTGAAAGACGGCATCGTGGCAGAGGCCCGGTACGGCTCAGCATTTTTTGGTAATGAACTGACCAACTTTTTCTTTTTTGATGATCGCTTCGACTACCGTAAGTGGTCAATTAATGGCATCGGGAAGGGAGAGAGTTATTCAGGCAAACAGCAAATGTCTTTCAGACAGGGAGATATTACCCTTACGCTCACCGGCGAAACCTATCTGGTGAACGATCAGAAAGACGTAGAGCGGGAAGCTACCGGTTTTGTATTGCGCAATGAAAAAGTGATGGCGTCGTTACCTGAATTTACATGGCAGGAAAACAATGAGGCTGTGGCATTTCTGGATGACTTTACAAATCGGGACGACAACGGGGAAAGTCTGGATATCTCCGCACTGCCCGGTGAAAAGATTGGCTGGACGAACCGGCGATTTGGCAAAGGGTATGTGTTAATAAACCCTTGGACGCTGGTAGAAGTCATCGGCCGGAATGTCAGTAAGGTCAATGTCAGCCCTGACTTTATTCAAAATGAATACACCCAAAATCATCACTGGCGCTTTGCGCAGTTCTTTAAAGGGCAATCTAAAAACGATGCCTTATCTGCGGTGGGCGAGGACAGTTTCGTGATGAATGATGTTATCGAAGTGGAAGCGCCTAATTATCTGTATAAAGTCTATATGTCAGAAATAAACGGCAAAGAGCAGGTGTACAGCATGGAAATGCGTATTTTTTAACGTATGCCCTGCTTGACTGGTGTAGTGGTTTTTGAGTTCTTTTTGCAGATCCATTATCGTGCTCAATCGCAAACGATGAAAAAGGTACGCTGATGACACAGAATGAATTTATAGGTTATTGCCGGGAGCAACTTATTCTGAGTTTCCGCAATACCTTATCAGGCAAGCCGGACGATGTGCAAAAGCACCGGACCGAAGGCCTTATTCAGGCAGCAAAACTGCTTGGTATTGCCAGCCATTCTGATATCTCGCAACTCATCGAAGAAGAGCATCTGGCTGTATTTGGTGAAACAGTCAGCGAGCGGACCGCCCGAAAAAAATCCCTCACTGAGCTGAAAGAGCAGTCTCCGGATATTTACTACGACATCCCTGCTATCGAACGCCTGTAAAGTGCGCTGCGTCCTCTACTCAGGACGCAGTTGAATATACGAGCGTGACATCAGCTGGTTGTATACGCCTTCAATATTCAGTGGCATCCATTCCTCAAACATTTTCAATTCTGACCACGGGCTGAGCGCTTTAGTGGTCTGTATTTCCTCTAACGATTTGCCAGCCAGAATACCTTCCAGCACGGTGTCATGCAGGGTCACCAGATAATTTCTGTAGTTTTCCACATCCCTGTAGCTACCTGTGTCTGCGTGCCCGCCGATAAACAAATTGAAGGGCTGCTTCAGCACCTCTTCTACCGAAACTATCATTCCTTCAATGTCGTATCCCATTAAATCTTTATAGGGTAAACGTCCCAGTGTTATCCAGTCGGTCACCATCAAAATGTTGCCGGGCTGAATCCTGATAGCCACGTTGCCATAACCGTTATTTGGCCCCAGGTAACGCATTTCAATCGAACTTTCGCCGGCGTGCAGGATGAAGGTGTCACTGAAAACCAGCTTCGGGATAGTCGTCTGCGCTTTTGTTCGTACTAAGTTAGCTCTCGCATCTTCGTGACTGATAAAAACTGTATTACCGTCATCGAACACGTTGCCACCGTAACTATGGTCAGGATGGCTGTGACTGTAGATCACGTAACGTACTGGTTTATTAAAGCGCTCTTTTACTTCTTTTTTCAGCCAGTTTGCAGCATCCGTGTTTAGCGGGTCGACGACCACTATACCGTCGCTGGTATTGATCACCACGGAGCGGTAGTTTCCGGCCACATACCGGTAAACATCATTTCCGGTATCTTCGAGGCGATATTCCTGCGCTGATGCCGGAGAGATTATGCAAATGGTTATGAGAATATATCTGGTGAGAAATGACATAAGTGGGTCCGGAGTAACGTGTGATGGCTCTAATTTCAGTTATATAAATGTATAACTATGTATGTTTGTCACTGATTTCACTGATAATTTCAGTATCTTCTTTCATGCGACTCATTCTTATTTCAATGTTAAGCGATTAATTTATAGTCAAAATTTAATGCTTACACTATCTTTGTCGCAAATGTCGTTAAAATTCACTATTGTCGCCAAATAACCAAAAGTATAATTTCGCGAATTTGGATCTTGTTCATACTGTGTACTACGTTTATTGGCATCACCGATCACTTTCTGTCCGGTTTAATGCCAACACCGAATAGTGAGGAGTAATCAGGTGAGTACACGGGTTTTAGTTGTAGATGATTCCGTTTCGATCAGACAAATGGTGGAAATGACATTGCGTGCGGCTAACTTCGAAGTGACATTAGCCGAAGACGGTCAGCATGCACTGGATATGTGTTCCGGTTCCGCATTTGATGTTGTGCTTACAGACCAGAACATGCCACGCATGGACGGACTGACACTGATTAAAGCGCTCAGAGGCAAACCGGCATTCCAACGCGTTCCTATCGTCATGTTAACCACCGAAGCCGGTGATGACATGAAAGCAAAAGGGCGCGCGGCCGGTGCCACCGGCTGGATGGTTAAGCCCTTTGACCCCAATAAACTTGTGACAGTTATCAATAAGTTGGCCAGCTGATTCTATGCTTCACGGGAGCGTAAAATGTCCATTGATGTTGGGCAGTTTCATACTGTCTTTTTCGACGAAAGCGACGAACATTTGCAGGAAATGGAACGCATCTTATTGGAAATTGATGTGTCTGCCCCTGATGATGAGGAACTGAACAGCATATTTCGCGCCGCCCACTCCATTAAAGGCGGCAGCGGTATTTTTGGTTTCGACGCACTTACCCGTCTGACCCATGTCATGGAAAACCTGCTCGACCAGGCCCGCAAACACCTTATGCCACTCACCACGGAATCCGTGGACTTACTGCTTTCCTCCACAGATGTGCTGAAGGAAACCCTCGAAGCTTATAAAGCGGGAACTGATACTCCCGACGACAATATTTCTGCCCGTATTGCTGAACTGGAAACCGTCCTTGGGAGCGGGAGTCAGGGAGAGAATAGCGGTCAGGACAGCCAGCCGGCGGCTTCCTCTGAATCCGGTGATGACGGTGAAGGGTTTGATTTCGGCTTTTTTGATGATGAAGAAGAATTCCCTGTTGTTGCAGAAAGCGCAGGTGAAACCCCTGCCGCGAATACGACAGATGTTACGGCGGATGCCAAAGCGGCCGGGCAATCTGAACCTGCTCCGGCGGCCGTCGCAGTGAAACCGAAAGTACCGGCGAAAGCCTCACCGGCCAAAGAGAACGCCTCTATCCGCGTAGATACTACCAAGATCGACGGGTTGGTGAATCTGGTGGGAGAGCTTGTGATCACCCAGTCAATGCTCTCGATGGTGGGCAGTGAAGTAGACGGACAGGCAAGCGACCGGTTGCAACATGCAATCACCGAGTTGCAACGCAATACACGGGAAATTCAGGAATCGGTGATGTCCATGCGGATGTTGCCTGTAAATATGACCTTCAGCCGTTTCCCCCGGGTTGTCCGTGACTTGTCTAGAAAGTTAGGTAAGCAGGTCAATCTGGTGATGGAAGGTGAGCATACCGAAATTGACAAAAGTTTGATTGAAAAGCTGGTGGATCCGCTCACCCACCTGGTGCGCAATAGTATTGATCACGGTGTGGAATCCCCGGAGGTCCGTAAGGCAGCCGGTAAACCAGAGGCGGGTACGGTGACTCTGAGTGCGGAGCAAAAAGGCGGCAATATCGTCATCGGTATTACAGACGACGGTGCCGGTCTTAACCGTGAGCGCATTCTGGACAAAGCACGTCAAAATGGTCTGCCATTCAGTGACGATATGCCAGACAGTGATGTGTGGAATCTGATTTTCGAACCCGGCTTTTCCACTGCTGCGGAAGTGACTGACGTCAGTGGCCGGGGAGTTGGCATGGACGTGGTCAGACGAAATATTGAGTCGATTGGCGGAAGAATTGAGATAGTTTCAAAAACTGGTGAAGGATCAGGGTTTTACATTCAGTTACCCCTCACTTTAGCCATTCTTGATGGCATGTGTGTGAAAGTTGGAAGTCGCATTTTTGTGATTCCTCTACTAAATATAATTGAGTCATTCCAACCAAAACCTAACGAACTGAAAAATATCCGGAATGAAAAACTGCTGTGGATCAGAGAACAGTACTGGCCAATGGTGGCACTGCACCAAATGATGGATATCGATGATGCCGTCACGTCGGCTACTCAAGGCATTGTTGTACTGGTGGAAAGTAGCAAAAAACGCTACGGCATTCAGGTTGACTCCATTTTAGGTCAGCAGCAGGTGGTGATTAAGAGTCTGGAGCGCCATTACCGGAAAATCCCCGGTCTGGCAGGAGCAACAATTATGGGTGATGGCACCGTGGCCATGATACTGGATGCAGACGCCGTGGCAGAACATTGTCAACTGCCCGCAGAAGAGGAGTTATGTGTATGAGCGAAGCCGCCGTACAACAGTCGGTGATGGCCGGAGATGATCGTGAATTTCTCAGTTTTGTTTTAGGTGAGGAGCACTACGCGCTGGACATCACCACTGTGAAGGAAATCAGAGGTTACGAGCAGGTAACAAAAATCGCCAATGCTCCTGACTTTATAAAAGGGGTCATGAACCTGCGGGGCGATATTGTGCCTGTGGTTGACCTGCGCATTAAGTTCAATGTGGGCGAAGCCACTTATAACGAATTCACCATTGTCATTATGTTGAATGTGGATGAGCGCATTGTGGGTATTGTGGTTGACGGTGTATCCGATGTTATCCGTCTAACTGAAGAAGAAATGTTGCCACCTCCGGAGTTTGGCGTGGCGTTTGATAGTCGGTATTTACATGGCTTGGCGGATGTGGACGAAACCATGGTCATTCTTGTCAATATTGAAAGTTTAATTAACAGCAATGAACTTGGGCTGGTGGAAGTCGGTCAGGCGAGTGTAGGAGAGTAATCGATGGGTGTTTTTAAATGGTTAAGTGGTGAGGACAATGCCGTAGTAGGATCGCTGGAAAGCATCCAGGCCCTTGAATCATCGTCTGCATGTCTGCTGATTCTGGATGGTCAGTGCAACATAGTGGTCGCAAACAAAGCGGCAAAGGCGCTGCTGGGGCAACTGGAAAGTAGTATTAAAGCCCGCAATAGCGGTTTTTCGGTCATGACCCTTATTGGCAGTAACATCAGTGCCCTTGGCTTACAGGCCAGCAGTCTTCAGCAGGCCGCGGCGCACTCGCCGGGCGGTGGCGAGGTGTTACTGGAACTGAAGGACCGGAATATTAAGGTTACGGTGGCCGGGCTGAAAAACGTGCGTAGCGAGACAACCGCCTACAGCGTTGAACTGATTGATAATCAGGACGCCATTTTAACCAATGCTATTACTGACGCACTGAATCGCGTTCAGGCAGTTATTCAGTTCTATCCGGACGGTACTATCATTACGGCTAATGAAAACTTTTGTGGCGCAGTGGGTTATGACCTGGAGGAAATTCAGGGTCAACACCACCGTATGTTCTGCAGAGGTGACTATGCTTCCAGTCAGGAATATAAAGATTTCTGGCGCAACCTGGCCCGTGGTCAGGTGTCCTCGGGCGAGTTCTGCCGGATTCGCAAAGACGGCAGTGAAATTTGGATCAATGCATCTTACAACCCGGTATACGATGAAAACGGTAAAGTGATCCGGGTTGTTAAATTTGCCACAGACATCACTGACGAGAAAATCAAAAATGCTTATTACGGTGGTCAGATTGAAGCATTGAACCGTGCTCAGGCGGTTATCGAATTTAACCTGGACGGTACAATTATCAACGCCAATGAGAATTTCCTTGGCGCTATGGGTTATTCACTGGAAGAAATTCAGGGCAAACATCACAGCATGTTTGTTGATGCGGAATATAAGAAAAGTCCGGAATACCGTTCATTCTGGGAGCAACTGAGCAAAGGTATTTACTTCGCCGATGAATTTAGACGCATCAATAAAGCCGGTGACGATGTGTGGATCCAGGCTTCCTACAACCCGATTTTCGACCAGAATGGTAAACCCTACCGTGTGGTTAAATATGCTGTAGATATTACCGCGCGGGTTAAGGCAGTTCAGGCTATCCGCGCTACCATGCAGCGCCTGGTGGTGGGTGATCTGGATACCGACCCGCTGCGACTGGATGGTGATTTTGCTGAACTGGGTAATTCAATTAACCAGTTTGTTCAGGACAATAAACGTATCATCGGTACTATCAGCGATGTTATGTCTTCAATGTCAGCCGGTGACTTAACACAGCGGGTAGATGATGACTTCCAGGGTGAATTCCAGGTGCTGGCCAACGCCATCAACTCATTTGCCGAAGAAATTTCAGGGACTATCCGTTCGATTAACGAAGCGGTAGACACCATTAATACAGCTTCGTCGGAAATTGCCACAGGTAACGCCGACTTATCCAGCCGTACTGAGCAGCAGGCGTCCAGTCTGGAAGAAACGGCTTCCGCTATGGAAGAACTGACCGGCACCGTGCGTCTGAATGCAGAGAACGCAGAGCAGGCAAACATGCTGGCTTCACAGGCTTCAAAAGTTGCAAATGAAGGCGGGGACCTTATTCGTCAGGTGGTCGATACCATGGGCGATATTAATGCGTCAGCTCAGGAAATCTCAGACATCATCGGCGTCATTGACGGTATTGCCTTCCAGACTAACATCCTTGCACTGAATGCGGCTGTAGAGGCAGCCAGAGCCGGTGAGCAGGGCCGGGGCTTTGCCGTGGTAGCATCGGAAGTGCGTACGCTGGCACAACGTTCAGCGGAAGCCGCGAAGGAAATCAAAGAGTTAATTTCTGACTCTGTGGGCAAAATCAACGGTGGTAACCAGCTGGTTAACAAATCCGGCGATACCATGGCTGAAGTGGTTAATGCGATTCAGCGCGTGAACGACATCATGTCTGAAATCTCTGCAGCGTCTTCTGAGCAGGCTACCAGCATCGAAGAAGTGGGCAAAGCCGTGAACAGCATGGACGAAATGACGCAACAAAACGCGGCACTGGTTGAAGAGGCTGCGGCTGCGGCTGACAGCTTGCAACAACAAGCCATTGGCCTGACAGAACGGGTTGCGATGTTCAAACTGGATGGTGGTAGTCTGCTTGCACCACCGCCAGCTAAGAGATTGAACGGCTCTGCAAAGCCGGCCGCACGTATGACAGCCGTGAGTACGCCTAAAGCTCTGAAGCCAGGCTCGCCAAGCGAAAGTGAGTGGGAGACATTCTAAATGACCGCCGCAACCGCTGAGCAAGTCGACAGAGAATATGCTTATAGTCAGGACGACTTCGAACGGGTGCGCGCCACCGTGTTTAAGATTGCAGGCATTCGTCTGGCAGACTCTAAAGTTACCATGGTGTACAGCCGGTTATCCCGGCGCCTCAGGGCGCTGGGGCTGAAAACCTTTAGTGACTATTTAAAAGTGGTAGAGCGCAGTGACATTGAACAACAGGAATTTGTTAATGCGCTGACTACTAACTTAACGTCATTCTTCCGTGAGCCTCATCACTTTTCCGCGCTGGAAAAATACCTTCGTAATCATTCCAATGTGACCGCGATTTGGTGCGCGGCGAGCAGTACAGGAGAAGAGCCTTACTCTATTGCTATGACAGTAGCTGAAACCTTTGGCTCATTCCGGCCGGGTATCAAAATCTACGCATCGGACATTGACAGCAAGGTGCTGGCAACCGCAAAAAATGGTGTATACAAAGCGTCGTCTATCGAGAAAATGTCGCCGGAAAGACAAAAGCAGTTTTTCTACCGGGGCAAAGGCTCGAAATCCGGCATGGTGCGGGTGGTCGATGAAGTGCGGGAGATGGTGGAATTCAGGCAAATCAATCTGTTACATAAAGATTATAGCTTCAAAGAGAAAATGGATGTCATTTTTTGCCGTAACGTAATGATTTACTTTGATAAACCGACTCAATATCAGATTCTGAACAGGCTGGTCGGTCATCTCAAGCATGACAGCCTGTATATCGCCGGGCACTCTGAGCATTTCGCTGATGCATCGGATATTCTCAGACCGGTTGGTAAAACAATTTATGCGCCAGTCAGGTAGTTACACATAACGTGTCCGCCCATGATTTTAGTCAGCCTCCTTCCTACTACGACAGTCGTTTTGGCCGTGATGCGGTAAAAATTTTACCTGGTCAATACTATGTCACTGCGGCAGACAAACTCATTGTGACGGTACTCGGCTCCTGCGTGGCAGTATGCCTGTATGATCCCATCACTGAAGTTGGCGGCATGAACCATTTCATGCTGCCAAATAATAAGCAAATCGACAAAATGTCTTTTGAAGCAAACCGCTACGGTGTGCATGCCATGGAAGTGCTGTTAAATGATTGCCTTCATCTGGGCGGAGAAAAGAAACGTTTGGTTGCTAAGGTATTCGGCGGTGCCAGAGTGTTGCCCGGATATGTGCAAAATGATATCGGCGCAACCAATTCTGAATTTGCCATCGACTTCTTAAGAACCGAAAATATTCCCATCCTGGCCAGCGATCTGATGGCTAATTACGCCCGCAAGATTTATTTCACCCCATCTACCGGTTCGGTGCTGATGAAGCGCATTTACGACATGAACAACAACACCATTCATGACCGTGAAGCGGAACTCGCCATGCGTGTTAACGAGGAAACGAAAGCGACCGGTTCCATTGATATGTTTGGGAATTAAGTGTTCTGCCAGCGCCCTTATATAGTCCGGGGCCTTTAATCTTCATAAAAGCTTCAACAAAACCGGTTTGCTCACTGAGTTGATATGATATAACATCCTGCGCCATTTGGTTCCCCCCTTACAGAAGATTTTATGAAAAAGCAGTTTTTATATTCATTACTCGCACTATCCACCAGCGCAGCAGCACAAGAGAGTGTTATTGCCGCGCAGGAAAAGAAGGATGACGTGGAACACATTGAAGTGAAGCGACACTTCCAGCCTTACCGTGGCAATGTTCCGTTAATTCAAACGCCTCAGGCAGTCGATCGCATCAGTGCAGATCAGTTAGCCAATGAAGGCATTACCCGTTTCATTGATGCGCTGGATTTTTCTCCTGCTGTCGTCAGACAGAATAACTCCGGAGGCATGTTCGACAGTTTTGCCATTCGTGGTTTCTCAGGCGATGAAAACAACGCCACTGGCTATCTCATTAACGGCTTTAATGTTCGCGGTTACAGCGGGAACCGCGGCACAGTAAATATTCAGTCAGTTGAAGTAATGAAAGGCCCCGGTTCTGCCTTGTACGGACAGGGAGAACCCGGCGGTACCATCAATATCATTACTAAAAAGCCGCAATTTGAAGAACAGGGCTACGTTCAGGGCACACTGGGTAATTACAGTAAGAAACAGGTTGAATTCGATTACACGAATGGTCTGAATGATGACATGGCTTACCGGCTCAATGGTTCATATGAAGACTCTGACACGTACAGAGATACCGTTTTCTTTAAAAACCTCAATATCAATCCTTCGTTCATCTGGAACCTGTCTGATGTCACCAGTGTGAGTTATCAGATGGAAATCCTTGATCAGGAAAAGCCGCTGGACCGTGGTGTTTATGTACTGGACAACGATTTTGATGCGGTGAACCCGGAAGACTTTTACGGTGATATCCGGGACGGTGCACATGAGGTGAAAACCTTCGGTCATCAACTGGTGCTGAACCACGAACTGACTCACAGCTGGCACCTGCTTACAGGCATGGCGTACCGCGATTCGTCCATGAAAGGACAATCTTCAGATACTGAGCTGTCGGCTGGCCGTCAGTTATTACTGACTGATCCGGATATTCTGTCGCGCCAGCGGAGAACCCGTGATTATGAAGCGCAGGATTTATCCTTACGTGCAGAATTGAGTGGCGAAGCAGAGGTTGCCGGTTTAACCAATAACCTGCTGATTGGTCTGGATTACTACAATTATCATATCGATACTGACTATCGTCGCTGGCGAACAGCCTGGGGCGCCGGTGACACCACTTACAGTATTGATCCGGCCAATCCTGCTTACACCATAGCCCGTCCTGATGTATCGCCTGTTACCCTTACTGCAGAAAAGCAACAGGGTCTGGGTTTTTATGCGCAGGATCTCATCGAGTTAAATGAAGCCACTAAACTGCTGCTGGGTTTCCGTGTAGACAAATTTGAGCAGGAAATTTATGACCATCTTGCAGGTGCCGGTCAGAGCCAGGATCAAACAGTGGTCACGCCCCGTCTCGGTCTGACTTACGCTGTAAACGAAAAGGTGAGCCTGTATACCAGCTATGCTGAAGGGTTCAGACCCAACCCTGGGCTTGATTCCGACCGCAATGCGTTTGACCCGGAAGAAACTACCTCGTTTGAGGTGGGTGCTAAGTGGGAAAATCTGGCTGAGCGGTTCTCCGGTAGCATTGCTATCTTTGACGCTGAAAAAACCAACATGCTGACAGCAGAGCCCAACACCGGGTTGTCGGCGACATTAGGTACAGTGGAGAGCCAGGGCGTTGAGTTTCAGCTGACCACAGACTTAACTGCCAATACCCGTCTGGATTTCTCGTATGCTTACACGGATGCGCAAACCGCGAATGAAGTGAATAACCTCGATTGGGGCGTGACCATTCCGAAAGGCTCCCGTCTGATCAATGTGGCGAAACACGCGGGCTTTATCTCGTTGAATCACTATACGCAACTGATGGAAAAAGAAGCCTTCTTCGGCGCCACGGTGCGTTATGTGGGCGACCGCCTGGGGGAAACCACTGACGCCGGATTTATACTGCCTTCCTATACGCTGGTGAACCTGTCGGCTTCGCTGGCATTAAATGAGAAGCTGAGTGTGAAGTTCGACGTCAACAACCTGTTTGATGAAGTCTACTTTGAAAACTCATACCATAAGCTTTGGGTAATGCCGGGCTCGCCGGTGAATTACACTGCCAGTGTGAAATATCAGTTTTAAATAAATATACTCACAAAGCCGGTTCCGCTGCCTTCAGGGGGCGCTGACCGGCTTTTCTATATTTAAGCCGCTACCAGTCCTGATAAATCACAGTGACGCCAGGAAATTACCGATGCGCTTTATACCTTCATCCAATGCAGTTTCTGAAGCCGCGAAGGACAAACGCACATAATCATCACCGGTAGCCTCGCCAAAATCATTGCCCGGTGTCAGGGCAACGTGCTGTTCTTCCAGTAACCGCTCACAGAAAGTCATGGCATTCAGACCGGTAGAGGTGACGTTGATATATACATAAAACGCGCCGTCCGGCTCCACATCCACGGATAATCCAGCCTGCTTTAAGCCATCAAGAACCCGCTGACGCCGGTGCAGCAGAATATCTCTGCGTCCTTCGCAAACGTTCAGGGTTTCCGGGGTGAAACAGGCCAGCGCCGCATATTGCGCGGGGGTCGACGGACAAATGTATAAGTTCTGCGCCAGACGCTCCATCACCGGCACCATGTCATCCGGCACTACACACCAGCCTAAACGCCAGCCGGTCATACCGAAGTACTTTGAAAAGCTGTTGATCACAATGGCGTCGGGGTCAAAAGCCAGTACTGTCTGAGCGTGACCATCATGGCTGAGATTCAGGTAAATTTCGTCAACAATACGCCAGCCACCGCGGGATTTTACAAAATCGCATATTGCCGCCAGATCACTTTCAGGCACCGATGTGCCCGTGGGATTAGACGGTGATGCCAGCATCACACTTTTGGTATCGCTCTGCCAGTTTGCCTGCACGCTTTGTGGTGTCAGCTGAAAGCGCTGTTCAGCGCCGGCGGGAATGCTTTGCAACTGCCCGCCAAAGCTTCGGATAAACTGACGGTTGCACGGGTAGGCCGGGTCGGCCAGCATCACTTTATCGCCGTGGTTAACCAGTGCGGCACTCACCAGAAGCAGCGCGGCTGATGCTCCTGCAGTAACTACAACATTGTCTGGATTGACAGCAACACCATGTCGCTGAAGATAGAAACCGGCAATGGCTTCCCGCAAGGCCGGTAAACCTAAGGCTGAAGTGTAGGGCAGTTCTGCCCTTTCCATGACATCCTGCATGGCCTGCACAACCGGACCAGGAGCACCGAAATCCGGTTCGCCAATATTGAGTCTGACGACATGATGCCCTTTTGCTTCAAGGGCACTGGCTTTCTCTGAAAAAGCCATGGCATAGAAGGGTGTAATGGCGTTGGCACGATCTGAAAACTTCAACAAAACAGGCTCCCCGTAAAAACGAGGAGCCATGATACCGCAAACCGGTCAGCGCCAGCCAGCTTACTTGTAGATCACCTGGTTTACGATGTTTTCCAGGCCTTCCTGTTTGCCGGATACCGGCTTGGGATCCAGTGCGTTATCGCTGGCGAACTTAGCTACGTCTTCCAGCGACATTTTACCGTTTAATACCTGTTGGCCGAAATCTTCTGACCAGCCGGCATAGCGTTTCTCAACGGCGTCACCCAGTGCTTCAGACTCCAGCAGGGCAGCGGCTTTTTTCAGGCCCAGCGCACAGGTATCCATGCCGCCGATGTGGCCCAGGAATAAGTCCTCCGGCTCGATACTTTGACGGCGTAATTTGGTGTCAAAGTTAAAGCCACCTGAGGTGTAGCCACCATTTTTCAGAATTTCGTAACAAATCAGTGTCATTTCTTCTACTGAATTAGGGAACTGGTCAGTATCCCAGCCTAATTGCGGGTCGCCGCGGTTGGCATCAATAGAACCGAAGATCCCCAGCGCAAATGCAGTGGCTATTTCGTGATGGAAAGAGTGGCCGGACAAGGTGGCGTGGTTAGCTTCAATGTTTACGGCAAACTCTTTCTCTAAACCAAATTCAGACAGGAAGCCATGAACGGTTGCTGTGTCGTAGTCGTACTGATGTTTCGTCGGCTCCTGTGGCTTAGGTTCAATCAGCAGCAGGCCGTCAAAGCCGATTTTGTGTTTGTGCTCAACCACCATGTTCATGAAGCGCCCCAGTTGCTGACGTTCACGCTTTAAATCGGTGTTCAGCAGGGTTTCGTAACCTTCACGGCCGCCCCACAACACGTAGTTTTCACCGCCCAGTTGTTTGGTGGCATTCATCGCATGAAATACCTGAGTGGCTGCGCGGGCAAACACGGCCGGATCCGGGTTGGTTGCTGCGCCTGACATGTAACGTGGGTGGCTGAATACATTCGCTGTGCCCCAGAGCAGTTTCATGCCGGTTTCTTCCTGCTTGTGCGCCAGCACTTCAGTCATGGTGGAAAAGTTGTGCACGTATTCCTTCAGAGACTGACCTTCCGGTGCCACATCAACATCGTGAAAGCAGTAATAAGGCGCGCCGAGCTTTTCCAGAAATGAGAAAGCCGCATCCGCCTTCGCTTTGGCTTGCGTCATGGCATCACCCTGAGTCAGCCAGGGACGATTAAATGTGCCGCCACCGAATACATCAGCTCCGTCCCAGCAGAAGTTGTGCCAGTAGCAGGCAGCAAAGCGCAGGTGCGCTTCCATGGTTTTACCCATGATCACTTCTTCCGGGTTGTAGTGTTTAAATGCCAGCGGATTGGTCGAGTCCGCGCCTTCGTATTTGATCTTTGGAATTGCGTCGAAATAGTTGCTCATATTCTTTTTCCTGTTCAGGCAGGGTTATGGTGAAGACAGTGTGAAAGACCCTGCGCAGTTCAACAATTATGTTAATTCGTGAAAGTTTTCTGTTTTTTCGGTGACGACCAGAAAGGTTCTATGGCGTAGTAAAGCTCACGGAACTGCTGACGTTTTGCTAAATAGGCTTCATTAACTTTGGGGTCTGGTTGATATTCCGCTTCTGCTTCGGGCTGGAAACAAATATCAGATAAGGATTTGTCAGGATTCACCGCCAGTTGCGCAAGCCTTGCAGCTCCTAGCGCAGGGCCAACATCGCCGCCTTTGCGGTAAGTTAAGTTCTGACCGCTGATATCGCTGAGCAATTGTCGCCAGAAAGGACTTTTCGCTCCGCCGCCTATCAGACTGATTGACGATACACTGACGCCACTTTGATGCACTGCGTCCATGCCGTCTGCAAGTGCCATGGAAACACCTTCAATGACAGCTCTGGCCATGTGTGCGCGGGTAGTGCTGGCTGTGACCCCCAAAAAGGCTGCTTTCGCATAAGGATTATTATGCGGTGTCCGCTCACCGGTCAGGTAAGGCAAAAACAACGGCGTTGCTTCATCAGAATAAGAGACTGACTGCTCAACATCATCAAGCATCGCCCCTACATCCTCGTAACCACTTTGACCTGCGTACCATTGAAAACAGCTCGCAGCACTCAGCATTACCGACATCATATGCCAGCGGGAAGGCAGGGCATGACAGAAGCTGTGTACAGCCTGCTCTGTGTTAATGCGAAAGGTATCGGTGACGGCAAAGTAAACCCCGGATGTGCCCAGTGACAGCATGGCCTGACCCGGATCAACAATACCGCAGCCAATAGCGCCGGCAGCGTTATCGCCACCGCCGCCGGCAACAGGGACGGATTTCATGGCCCAGCGTGCGGCAAGGCTGGCCGTCAGCTCTCCGGTGACCGCATTCCCTTCGAAAAGTGCCGGCATATGAGATTCATTCAGCCCTGTGGCAGCCAGCAATGTGCTGTCCCATTTACGGGATTCCGTATTCAGCCAGATAGTGCCGGCTGCATCTGACATTTCGCTGGCAAATTCACCGGTCAGTTTGTAACGCAGGTAATCTTTGGGCAACAATACTTTGTGAATGCGTTTGTAGACATCAGGTTCATGGTGCTTAACCCACAGGATTTTAGGCGCGGTGAAGCCTGCCATCACGATATTACCGCTGCGCTGACGTGCGTCGCTCACGGCCGCTTCTATTTCATGACATTCATCATCGCAGCGGCCGTCGTTCCACAGGATGGCAGGGCGCAACACGTCACCGTTTTCATCCAGCAAGGTTGCCCCGTGCATTTGTCCGCTCAGTCCGATAGCCTTCACGGTACTTAAGTCCTGCGATGCTTTCAGCGCATCCAGACACTGACAGGTCGCTTCCCACCAGTCTGCCGGATCCTGCTCTGACCATAAGGCCTTTGGCATCGACACATCCAGAGACGCATGGGTGGTTCTTAACACCGCGCCCTGTTCGTCTGTTAACACCACTTTTACCCCTGAGGTGCCTAAATCAATGCCTATGTACATGTTGTTTCCACTTCTGGTAATCCGCTATTCCTCTATGTTGATTATCAAAAGCGATCAGAGCAATTATGAAATTTTGTAATCTTTTTGTTAATTGCTTTGCGGTGGTTTAGGATGCGTAAAAACAATATTCATAAATTGCTTTACGGAATCTTATTAGTCGGGGCCAGCTATGTTCGAAAAGTCACACAGTATCACGTTGCTGTTTAATGCCAGTAAGGTTTATGACCGTCAGATTATCGAAGGTATAGGCCGATATTTGCAAACGTCGAAAGCCGATTGGGACTTGTATCTTGAAGAGGACTTTATGACCCGGCTGGAGCATCTGGACGAGTGGAGCGGAAACGGGATTATTGCAGATTTTGACAATCCTGCTATTGAAAAAGCGCTGACTAAAGCCAGAGTGCCGGTCGTGGCAGTGGGCGGTTCTTATCAAAATCAGGCTGATTATCCCCAAGTGCCCTACGTCGCTACCGATAACTTTGCATTGGTTGAAGCTGCATTTGAACATTTAAAACAAAAAGGCATAGAACAATTCGCCTTTTACGGTGCGCCTCTTGACTCTCAGAACCGGTGGGCACATGAGCGTGAGCGAGCCATGCTGGAATTGACTCGGCGGGAAGGCTATGAGTGTTTCGTTTATCGTGGTCATGCCGTACGTCCTGAAACCTGGCAGTATTCTTTAAAACGACTCACCGACTGGCTGAATAGTTTACCGGAACCGACCGGAATCGTGGCAGTTACCGATGCAAGGGCCCGTCACCTGCTGCAAGCCTGTGATCATCTTGGCTTACTCATTCCTGAAAGGTATTCAGTGATAGGTATAGATGATGACGAGCTGGCCCGGTACCTGAGTCGTGTCAGTCTGACATCAGTGAAGCAGGGCTGTTTTGACATGGGGTTTCAGGCTGCAAGAATGCTGCACCGGCAATTGCAGGGTTTACCAGTCAGCAAAGCGCCGGTACTCGTACCACCCGAGCGTGTAGCTGAACGGCAGTCTACCGATTACAAAGCGATTAAAGACCCGCTGGTAATGCAGGCTATGCATTTCATACGGCATAACGCATGTCGCGGCATTAAAGTTGATCAGGTGCTGGACTACGTAGGTATATCCCGCTCAAACCTGGAGGGCCGTTTCAAAGAGGAGCGGGGACACAGTATTCACACCGAAATTCATAACGAAAAACTCAGCCGTGCCTGCAAAATGCTGAAGGAAACTGATGAAGCCGCAGTTGAAATCGCAGAAATTTGTGGCTACCCGTCGATTCAATACATGTATGCCATATTCCGCAAGCATTTTAACCAGACTCCGGTGGAGTACCGTCAGGCACACCGGCCCCAAAGTCTGGATGACTTGCCCGTGGAAGGTTTATCAAAGTTTGCCGCTATCTAGAGAGCAATGAAACTTAAATGACGCAGAATTATTAATAACGGAGAATCAGTACCCTATGGACACCGTGTTATCAGCAAGTGCAGACAAGCCCTCTGAAAACAGGAGTTTTATACTCTTCATCAGTGTTGTTGCCACTATAGGTGGTTTCTTATTCGGGTTCGACAGTGGCGTTATTAACGGCACTATTGACGGTTTGCAGGCCGCCTTTCAGTCAGAAAGTGTGGGTACGGGATTTAATGTTTCCAGTATGCTTTTAGGTTGTGCTGTCGGTGCTTTTTTTGCCGGGCGGCTGGCAGATAAGTACGGCAGAAGAGCATTGCTGCTGGTGGCGGCAGTATTTTTTATTATCAGTGCCTGGGGCTCCGGCGTTTCAACCAGTGGTGGTGAGTTTGTTTTTTATCGTATCCTGGGTGGACTTGCGGTAGGCGCTGCCTCTGTCATGGCGCCGGCTTATATTGCCGAAGTCTCGCCTGCCAGATACCGCGGCATGCTCACGTCGATCCAGCAAATCGCTATTATCAGCGGGTTATTTGCCGCTTTTCTCAGTAACTATATTCTTGCCGATTTCGCCTCGGGTTCTACGCAGGCTCTGTGGATGGATTATGCAGCCTGGCGCTGGATGTTCTGGATGGAGCTGATCCCGGCGTCGTTGTTTTTACTGATGCTGTTATTTATACCTGAAAGTCCCCGTTTCCTTGTAGTAAAAGGAGATAAAGTCAAAGCGCAGCAGGTTCTGGGTAAGCTTTACGGTGATGCAGGAGCGGGAAAGCTGACTGAAATTGAATCCACACTGGCAAATGATCATCAGCCGCGCCTGAGCGACCTGAAACAACCGGATACCGGAAAGGTCAGACCCATCGTGTGGATTGGTCTGGGACTTGCCACCTTGCAGCAACTGGTGGGTATTAACGTGGTATTCTATTACGGCGCGGTGTTATGGCAGGCCGTCGGCTTCTCAGAAAGTGACGCTCTTCTGATCAACGTGATAAGCGGAGCCATCAGTATTGCTGCCTGTCTGGTTACCCTGGCAATCATCGATAAAGTGGGCCGTAAACCACTGTTGAAGTGGGGTTCTGCCGGTATGTCTGTAACGCTTATCGCGCTGGTTGTCGCGTTTGGTAACGCAGAGCAGGGGATGGACGGAAAACTGATAATGGGTGCCTGGGGACCTGTTGCACTGATTGCTGCCAATCTGTATGTGTTCTGCTTCAACTTCTCATGGGGACCGGTCATGTGGGTGATGCTGGGAGAAATGTTCCCCAATCAAATCCGTGGCTCCGGTCTGGCGGTGAGCGGATTGATTCAGTGGCTGACAAACTTCGCCATCACATGGACTTTCCCGATGATGCTGGCCGGTATTGGTCTGGCAGGTGCATACGGCTTCTATGCATTGTGCGCGGTGTTGTCAGTGATTTTTGTCAGCAAGTACGTGTATGAAACCCGCGGTCGTGAACTGGAAGATATGCAAGGCTGAGCCGGCGGAAAAAAAGCCTTACATCCACTGAGTATTAAAGGCATACGAAAAGCGGTAATATGCCTTTTTACGTTTCAGCCTTTTACCGCAAGCAGATACCGGAGTGTAAAGGGCTGCATCACAAGGATGCCTCATGTCACAGCCGGTCAGACTCCTCAGTTTCTCCATCGCATTTGCCTGCATATTGTTATCGCTCAACTTTGGATTGCGCTCTTCCATGGGCTTCTTCATGGAGCCTGTTTCCTCAGAGTTTGGCTACGGCCGTGAGGTGTTTGCTTTTGCGCTGGCGATGCAAAACTTATGGTGGGGACTCTTTCAGCCTGTTGCCGGGGCAATGGCAGACCGTTTCGGTACCGTAAAAACCGTTATTCTTGGCGCCTTCCTGTATGCCGGTGGTTTAGCGGTTACTGCCTTCAGTGACAGCGCCGGCAGCCTGAACGCGGGAGCCGGCTTGCTGATGGGGATGGGCATCGCCGCCTCCGGCCTGGGTGTGGTATTGCCTGCGATGGCAAGAATGGTGTCTCCGGAAAAACGCTCATTTGCCTTAGGTCTTGGCAGTGCAGCCGGCTCCGCCGGACAGTTGCTGGTAGTACCCGTTGCACAGCATTTTATTGCCGCTTATGGCTGGAGCAATGCGTTGTTACTGATGGCGGGAAGTGCGCTGATGATGAGCCTGATGGCCGGTTCATTAACCGGCAGCGGCGGGCAACAGGCGGCGCAGGGCAACACACAGGTGCGTCAGACTGTGAAAGAAGCGCTGAAAGAGGCTTGTACTTACCCCCATTACTGGCTGATTGTGGTGGGGTTTTATGTGTGCGGTTTCCAGCTGGCATTCATTACCGTGCATATGCCTGCATTTCTTGCTGACAGGGGCTTTACCGCTGACATCGCGGTCATGAGCCTGGCGCTCATTGGATTGTTTAACATCATTGGCTGCCTGTTGTCCGGCTCATGGGCGGGTAAATATTCCAAGAAAAATCTGCTCACCCTCATTTACGCATTGCGGGCTGTTGCCATTGCCGGCTTCATGTATTTTCCCATGTCATCAACATCGGTCTACATATTCTCTATTGTGACTGGTTTGTTGTGGCTGGCCACGGTGCCGCCTACATCCGGGCTGGTGGCGCAGTTATTCGGTCTGCCGCACATGGGGCTGCTGTACGGCATTGTGTTTTTAAGCCATCAGCTGGGTTCATTCAGCGGAGTCTGGCTGGGTGGTTATCTGTACGATACTACCGGTTCTTATGATGTAGTCTGGTGGAGTGCCTGCGTGATTGCCGGTATCACTGCGCTGATCCACATTTTCATTGATGAGCGCCCGGTGTTAAGATTGCGAACGGCACAGGCATAGTGAAGACGGGCGTGATGTCACGCCTGTCTGTTGATTCAGATAAAACGTGACATATCCGGATGGGCGATCTCAATCCATTGTTTCAGTGACGGTTCCTCAATGAAACTGAAGTCGGCGAAGTCAAAGCCCGGCGCTACGCTGCAGCCCACGAGAGTGTATTCTCCGGTGGTTTCAGCGGCCTGAAAGTTGCCGGCCGGAATGACAGCTGCATAGCCATGTTCCCTGCCACCAATCCGCTGTTCTCTCAGCTGTTGCTGATGAATGTGGTACAGACGCAATGGCGCTCCCTCGTAATGGTTCCAGACTTCATCGTGTAAAACGCGGTGGAAGCGGCTTACCTGACCTTCAAGCAACAGAAAGTAGATATGCGTCATGGCGGGGCGGCCCAGACCGTGTGCAGGTGAATTAACCTGTTTATCAGACTTGAATATCTGCCTGTAAAATCCGCCTTCCGGGTGGGGTTCCAGTTGCAGTTGATCGATTAATTCGTGATGTCGCGTTTTGCCCATGTTTTTATAATTCTTCTTTTGTGTGTTTACCCTGTACAAATAGCATACCGTGCCCGTTAATCGAAAACATCATCTTTATTAACCAATTCTAAACAAATCCGATGTGGTGAATGGGTGAACTTTTTTTCACAACATCACCGTATGAATGAGAAATTCTCCGGCGCTTTTTTGTCTTTTCAGGCCATACAGAACCGCGCACTCATTCAATTTGAAAGGTGAAAACGTGAAATATCAGAAGTTTACGACCGTTAATGTTGGCGATAATGCATTCAAAGCAATCAGTTTCGATTCCATTGGGCAGCAATTCGACCTCGACCGTCTGCCTTTCTGCATAAAGATCCTGCTGGAAAACTTAATCCGCCACGAAGACAAGGAATTCGTAAGCAGCGAAGATATTGAGAAAGTGGCGAAGTGGGATATCAAAGATGACAGTCAGCATGAAATTTCCTTTGTGCCGGCCAGGGTAATTCTGCAGGATTTTACCGGCGTCCCGGCCATTGTTGACCTCGCCGCCATGCGTGATGCGGTTAATAATTTAGGAGGGGATGCACAAACCATTAACCCTCTGAACCCTGTAGAGCTGGTTATCGACCACTCTGTTATGGTGGATTATTTTGCCTCAGAGGATGCTTTCGAGAAAAACACTGGTGTTGAAGTTCAGCGAAACCGTGAGCGCTATCAGTTTCTGAAATGGGGACAGTCTTCTTTCGACAACTTCAAAGTGGTACCGCCGGGCCGGGGTATCGTGCACCAGGTGAACCTGGAATATCTCGCACGTTGTGCGTTTACCAAGCAGGAAGGAGACGACACACTGGTGTATCCGGACACGCTGGTAGGCACAGACTCTCATACCACAATGATTAACGGTCTTGGCGTACTTGGCTGGGGCGTGGGTGGTATTGAAGCCGAAGCGGCCATGCTTGGACAACCCGTTACCATGCTGCGCCCGGACGTTGTAGGCTTCCGTTTAACCGGTAAGTTAAATCCCGGCGTAACTGCTACTGACATGGTTCTGACGATCACTGAACAACTGCGAGAGCATGGTGTGGTGGGTAAGTTCGTTGAATTCTACGGCCCGGGCATTAAATACCTTACCACTGCAGACCGCGCGACTATTGCGAACATGGCGCCTGAATACGGTGCCACCTGCGGTATCTTCCCGGTAGACAGTGTGGCACTGGATTACCTGAAACTGACCGGTCGTCCTGACGAACAGATTGAACTGGTAGAAGCCTACGCAAAATCAGCCGGTCTGTGGCACGACGATCACACGAAAGATGCCATTTATCATGAAACGCTGGAATTGGACCTTGCTGATGTGGTGCCTTCCATTGCAGGACCCAAACGTCCGCAGGACCGTATTGCTCTTGATACTGCCGCCAGTGCCTTCACTGACTGGTATCAGTCTCAGATTGATATAAAAGTCGAAGGTGAAGAAGCTAAATTTGTTGCTGAAGGCGGCGACATGGCAGAGGTGGATGAAGAGCAGGATTCTTTCGTCGACTTCAATGGTGAGAAATTTAATCTGGAAGACGGTGCAATCGTTATTGCCGCCATTACCAGCTGTACGAATACGTCTAATCCGTCAGTGCTTATCGGTGCCGGTTTGCTGGCGAAGAAAGCGGTGGAACTGGGTCTGACCCGTAAGCCGTGGGTGAAAACTTCACTGGCGCCGGGTTCACAAGTGGTCACACAGTATCTGGAAGATGCAGGACTGATGGAGCCCCTTGAGCAACTTGGCTTTAACCTGGTGGGATACGGCTGTACGACTTGTATCGGAAACTCCGGTCCGCTGCCTGAAGAAATTTCCCGTGCAATTAACGATGCGAAACTCACCGTTACCTCGGTATTGTCCGGTAACCGTAACTTTGAAGGTCGTATCCATCCAGATGTAGCGGCTAACTACCTGGCTTCACCACCGCTGGTGGTGGCGTACGCGCTGGCTGGCAACATGAAAGTGGATATTACCCGTGAGCCAATCGGTACAGATAAGAACGGAAAACCGGTTTATCTGAAAGATCTGTGGCCATCGGAACAGGAAATTCAGTCGAAAATTAACGACTATGTGTCGGGCGATCTGTTTAAACAGAAATACGCGGATGTATTTAAAGGCAATGACATCTGGAACGAACTGAATGTGTCTTCAAGCTCTGTGTATGACTGGCCGGACTCCTCTTACATCAAACATCCGCCTTTCTTTGCTGACATGGGCAGTAAACCTGCGGCACTGAGTGCCATTGAAGGCGCACGCTGTCTGGTGAAGGTGGGTGATTCCATTACCACCGACCATATTTCTCCTGCCGGCGCCATTGCCCCGGACAGCCCTGCAGGACAATATCTGCAGGAGCAGGGTATTGAACCGGAAGACTTTAACTCTCTGGGATCACGCCGTGGTAACCATGAGGTGATGATGCGGGGTACGTTTGCCAATGTGAGACTGAAAAATCAGTTAGCACCCGGCACCACCGGCAGCGCAACCACCCATTATCCCAGCGGTGATGCCATGTCTATCTTCCATGCGGCCATGCGCTACCGTGAAGACGGTGTGCCGGCTGTGGTTATCGGAGGCAAAGAGTATGGTACAGGCTCAAGCAGGGACTGGGCAGCCAAAGGGCCGTCATTATTAGGTGTCAAAGCCGTTATGGTAGAGAGTTATGAGCGTATTCACCGTTCTAACCTCATCGGTATGGGGATTCTGCCGTTGCAGTTTAAAGAAGGCGACAGCGCGTCATCGCTGTCATTGCGTGGTGACGAAACCTACAGCATTGCACCGGTTGAACGTGGGCAGAAAGAAGTGCAGGTAACTGTCACGCCTGACGATGGTGAGGCCCGTCAATTTATGATGGACGTACGGATTGATACCGCCAATGAGTTTACCTACTTCGAGAACGGCGGCATCCTGCACTATGTTATCCGCGAGTATCTGAAGAAAGGCGCTTAAATATAGCGCCGTCTTTCGGCAAGTACGCCCAGAATGATGAATGCACTGATAAAGCCCGCGCCCTGTAAATACCAGGGCAGGTATTTTATCAGGTAGAGCAGGAACGGCGCACCGTGAATAGTGAGCAGCCCGTATCCGAAAGCACACAGCAACACGAACAGTGTGGTGCGGATAAGAAAATGATACGGCGCCAGCATGCGTTTGATATGTTTATTGATGATGTCGCCGTACACCACCAGAATGGTGGCCATCAGCATGATACTCAATTGGGTGTAATAGGGAGATAGCCACTGGCTTAACTGGCCAAATAGTTCTGTCATAAATTCACTGCAAAAATGCCCGCTTTGATAGCGGGCATTTTACGTTTTGCGGCAAAGAAAACCTACGTCTGAATTAAGGTTCAGCGTATGTGCATGACCACTCAGGTATTAGCCGGCCAGCAAGGTGGATACGGCTTTGTAACCCTGCTGAATGGTTTGCAGTTTATCCGGTGTCTGGTCGCGTTCAACGAAACGGTGCTCTACGCCTGCCTGCTTCGATGCGGCAAAGATTTTGGCAAAGTTAATTGTACCGGTACCTACGTCAGCGAACTGGCCCTGCTTGTCCATGTCTTTGACGTGCCACAGCTTGAAGCGGCCGGGGTGTTTGGCAAAATAGGCCAGCGGATCTTTATTGGCTTTGAACATCCAGAACAAATCCATTTCCATCGCCATTTTGTCGGCATCCACTTCATTCAGTAACACATCGTACGGCTCGACACCGTCAGTAACGTGGAATTCGAAATCATGATTGTGGTAGGCCAGTTTCAGTCCCTGACGGTTACAGGCATCGCCCCACTTATTGCATTCTTCTGCCAGCTTTTTGTACACATCGATGGTTGTACCGCGCTGTTCTTCAGTCAGATAAGGGATAACCACATATTTGTGGCCTACTTCGAGGGCGGTTTCGATAACTTTATTAATGCCTTCTTTGCGGAACATATCCAGAGGAATGTGTGCAGAAGGAGCTGAAAGGCCTTCACCATCAACAATTTTGCGGATTTCTTTCGGGCTGTGACCAAAATAACCGGCGAATTCCAGTTCTTTGTAGCCTACCGCTGAAACCAGTTTCAGCACGGCGGGCACACTGACGGCCATCATATCGCGCAGTGTATACAGCTGTAGTCCTACGCGGGTTTCCGCTTTAGCCTGACCAAATGCAAATCCCGGTGCCATCAGCAGGCCTGCTCCGGCTGCGCCCAGTTTTACGAATTGACGACGGTCCAGTGAGGACTGGCCGATCTTGCTGGCAATATGACTTGCCTTATTGTTTCTGCCTGACATGTTATTCTCCTTCGTCATTTGCACTTGCTCACGAAGTTACAGCGTACGCAGCAAGTAAAAGTCATCGTTCTGTTTAATCCGGAGCCTTTCCGGTGCTGCCCCGTAAGATGAGTTCGAACGGCATAATTACTTTAGGTGCCGTTGTCAGTTTGCCTTCCAGTACGTCCACTAACAAGTTTACAGCAGTGCGGCCGAAGGCTTCTGCCGGCTGTGCAATGGTGGTCAGAGGGGGATCGCAATAGGCGGCAAAGTCGATATTATCAAAGCCGGCAACCGAGATATCCTGAGGTACCCGCAAACCTGCGTTTTTAAAGCCCTGAAGTGCACCCAGAGCGGTTTCATCGTTCTCACAAAATACCGCAGTAGGGCGGTTATCCAGTGCCAGCATCCGGCCGGCAGCTTCATATCCAGCCTGCAACGTAAAATCGCCGGCGAAAAGCAAAGATTGATCGTAAGGAATATCGGCGGCCTGTAACGCGTCACGGTAACCGGCAAGCCGCTCCTGTGTGAGGGGACTGTCTGCAGGCCCCTTAAAAAGCGCAATACTTTTGTGACCGAGAGAGAGCAGATGCTCCGTCATGGCTCTGGCTGCGGCGCGGTTATCCAGTGTCACGGTCGGGCAAATATTCGAACTGAGCACCTCACAGGCATTCACCATGGGCAGCATGCTGTCGTTCTTGCCGGTATCTTCAGAAAACGGGTTGTGTGCGCGAAGCTGAATAAGCCCGTCAGCTTGTGATGTTTGTACCATTTTGGCGTAATTTGCCTCGATGTCTGCATTACCAAGCGTGTTGCCCAGTAACAGTGAATAGCCGGATTCGGCTGCAGCTTCCTGCATGCCACTGATCACCCTGGCAAAAAATACGTTTGCCACCGTCGGAACCAGTACTACCAGACTGTGCGTTTTACCGGAGCGGAATTTTACCGCCATCAGATTAGGCTTATATCCTACTTCACTCACTGCTGACATGACCTTAGCCCGTGTTTTCGGAGAAACACGTTCAGGCTGTTGCAAAGCACGCGACACAGTTGCCACGGAAACTCCGGCTAAATCAGCGACATCTCGGATATTTGGCATTACCTTTTTCTCAAACCACTTTTTTATTCTTTGCAGTGCGAAGTGAGGTATTCACTTCTGTGCATATGTAACGGATTACATTTTGTCGCGACAGGATTACCCAAATGTAAGCATAAATCCAGTTTTAAATGTGAAATATAAACAAAAAATATACAAAATTACCGTGTGTTGATTACATTTGGTCGTCCGGACTACGACGATGGTAGAAAATTCGTTGACATCAATTTATGTAATCCGTTACATTTTTACAGTAATTACATATTTGTAACAACGATGTGCACAATTGGGGGAATACATGGCGAAGTTGCAGCGGGTTCGCATGGGTATGGTCGGTGGTGGTGAAGGTGCTTTTATCGGCGCCGTACATCGTCACGCAGCAGGCCTGGACGGTCAGTACGATTTAGTTTGCGGGGCATTCAGCCGCGATACTGGGAATAATCAGCGTACCGGTGACAGTTTGGGTTTAAGCAGCGACCGCGTTTATGCGTCGTGGCAGGAAATGCTGGAAGCAGAAAATAAATTACCTGCTGACGAGCGTATGGAAGTGGTTGTGGTTGTCACGCCGAACCATCTTCACGTGCCGGTCACCATAGCCGCGCTCGAAGCTGGCTATCATGTATTCTGCGAAAAGCCTGCCGGTCTGAATCTGGCAGAAACCAAAGAGCTGGCGAAAGTCGTTAACAGTTCTGACCGTCTGTATGGACTGGCACACACCTACCTGGGGTATCCCATGGTGTGGCAGGCTAAAGCCATGGTTGAAGATGGCAAACTGGGCAACATCCGTAAAATTCTCGTTGAGTACCCGCAGGGCTGGTTAAGCGGCGAAGACGATCCTGATAACAAACAGGCTGCATGGCGTACAGATCCGGCATTGTCCGGCGGTGCAGGATGTATGGGCGATATCGGTACCCATGCCTTTGGTCTGGCCGAATTTATCAGCGGCCACACGGTAACTGAACTGTGTGCAGACATGAACATTATTGTGCCGAACCGCCGTTTAGACGATGACGGTGCAGCATTCTTCCGCACTGCTGAAGGCGCTAAGGGCGTGCTCATCGCCAGCCAGGTGTGTGCCGGTGAAGAAAACGCGCTGAAAATCAAAGTGTACGGTGATAAAGGTGGACTGGAATGGCATCAGATGGAGCCTAACTCCGTTATTTTCCGCACACTGGATGCACCGTACTGTGTATACCGTGCCGGTTCCGGCCAGCCGGGTTTGTATCCTGAAGCGTCCGATCGCTGCCGTACTCCGTCAGGTCATCCTGAAGGCTATCTCGAAGCTTTTGCTAACCTCTACCGTTACTTTGCCATCGCTGTACGCGAAGGTCAGACAGGTAAAGCTGAAGGCGTGCCCGGTCTGAAGTCCGGTTTACGCGGAATGGCATTTATTGAAGCAATGGTTGCCTCCGGCGCCAGCGACGTGAAGTGGCATCCGATCCCGGATACCGAGTAACAGACCCGTTTACAGAATTTAGGAGATTACCATGGCAGCAATTAAAGGCCCTGCGATTTTTTTAGCGCAATTTGCAGGTGACAAAGCGCCGTTCGATACCCTGGAAGGGATGGCAAAGTGGGCCGCTTCACTGGGCTATAAGGGCATTCAGGTGCCAACTGACCCCAAATTATTTGATTTAGAAATTGCCGCAGAAAGTCAGGAATACTGCGACAAAGTAAAAGCTATGTGTGCTGAAGCCGGTGTTGAAATTACCGAGCTGTCTACACATTTGCAGGGACAGCTGGTGGCTGTTCACCCTGCTTACGATGAGTTATTCGATAACTTCGCGCCTGAGCATTTACACGGTAAGCCGAAAGAGCGTACTGAATGGGCAATCAATCAGCTGATGCTGGCAGCAAAAGCCAGTAAACGTCTTGGCCTGAAAGCACACGTGACTTTCTCCGGTGCACTGATGTGGCATCTGGTCTACCCGTGGCCGCAACGTCCTGCCGGTCTTGTTGACGAAGGCTTCAAAGAACTGGGTAACCGCTGGAGACCTATTCTGGATGCATTCGAAGAAGCTGGTGTTGATTTGTGCTACGAAATCCACCCGGGTGAAGACTTACACGACGGTGCAACATTTGAGCGTTTCCTGCAGGAAGTTGACGATCACCCCCGCGCAAACATTCTGTTCGATCCCAGTCACTTCGTGCTGCAACAACTGGATTACCTGGACTTTATCGACCGTTACCACGACCGCATCAAAATGTTCCATGTAAAAGATGCTGAGTTTTTGCCAAATGGCAGAAGCGGCGTATACGGTGGTTACCAGGGTTGGGTAGACCGTCCGGGACGCTTCCGTTCACTGGGCGACGGCCAGGTAGATTTCAAGAGCATCTTTACTAAGCTTACCCAGTACGGTTTTGAAGGCTGGGCAGTGCTTGAGTGGGAATGCTGTCTGAAAGATTCTGCGCAGGGTGCAGCTGAAGGGGCACCATTTATCGCATCTCACATTATTGAGCCAACTAAAGTTGCGTTCGATGACTTTGCCGGTGCTGGCAGCAGCACAGAAAGAAACCGCCGGATCCTGGGTCTGGACAAATAATAATAATGCCCGGGGCCAAAAGGCCCCGAAGTAGTAAGAGGATATAACAATGATAATGACCCGCCTGAGCATTATGATGTTTCTCCAGTTTTTTATCTGGGGTGGCTGGTTTGTGACCTTAGGTACCTTCATGGGGCAAACACTGGGCGCTTCCGGTAGTGAAATCGGTATGGCGTTTTCTACCCAGTCCTGGGGTGCGATTATTGCGCCTTTCATCGTTGGCTTAATCGCTGACCGTTTCTTCAATGCAGAACGTATTCTGGGTGTGCTTCACCTGATTGGCGCAGCGCTGATGTACATGATGTACACCTCCACAGATTTTGCTTCATTCTACCCTTATGTACTGGGCTACATGATTGCTTATATGCCGACGCTGGCGCTGGTTAACTCGGTATCATTCGGCCAGATGACTGACCCGTCAAAACAATTCGGTAAAGTACGTGTTTGGGGAACCATAGGTTGGATTTTAGCCGGTCTGGTGATCAGCTATGTGTTCTCATGGGATTCTGCCAGCGGCATTTCTGAAGGCGCACTGCGTAACACCTTTGCGCTTTCTGCCATTGGCTCATTAATTCTGGGTATCTTCAGCTTCACGTTACCTGCAACACCACCTAAAGCGAAAGGTACAGCTTCGGCAAGTCTGGGTGAAATGCTGGGTCTGGATGCACTGACACTGCTTAAAAGCCGCAGCTTCCTGGTGTTCTTCCTGTCTTCGGTACTGATTTGTATTCCGCTGGCGTTCTACTATCAGAATGCGAACCCGTTCCTGGCCGGCATCGGCGTGGAAAATCCGACGGGTAAAATGGCGCTGGGTCAGGTTTCAGAAGCATTGTTCATTCTGGCACTGCCGGTATTCCTGAACCGTTTCGGCATCAAGGCAACGTTATTGCTGGGTATGCTGGCGTGGGTACTGCGTTATGTGATGTTCGCTTACGGTGATGCTGACGGCGGTATGTTCTTATTATTAATCGGTATTGCACTGCACGGTATTTGTTACGATTTCTTCTTCGTATCCGGACAGATTTATACCGATGCTAAAGCCGGTGAAAAAATCAAAAGTGCGGCGCAGGGCCTTATCACATTAGCCACCTATGGTGTGGGTATGCTGATTGGTTTCTGGGTTGCAGGTAAGATCACCGACACCTACACATCAGAAGCCGGAGCGGACTGGAGCAGCATCTGGTTGTTCCCTGCAGGGTTCGCGGCTGTCGTACTGGTACTTTTCTTCATCCTGTTCAAAGACGAGAAGGTTTCCACCGATGCGTAATTCGCGTAGAGCGGTGCTTAAAGGGCTGGCGCTGTCAGGGGTTGGGCTGACAGCGACCAGTGCTTTATCTCTTCATGCGCATGCTGGCACAAGCCAGCATGCCGCCCTCAAAGGAAATATCAAACACGCAGTGGCGCGTTGGACATTTCCGGATCTTTCTTTAGAGGAGCTTTGCCTTGCCATTAAAGATATGGGCTTTTCAGCGATCGACTTAGTGGGTCCTGATGAGTGGCATATCCTTAAGAAACATGGCGTGCATTGCTCTATGTGTAATGGTGCTGAACTGAACCTTGAAGACGGTTGGTGTGACGACCGTTTTCATGAAGCGCTCATCGAACGTTACATTCCGCATATAGAGAAAGTGGCGGCAGCCGGTTACACCAACCTCATTTGTTTTAGTGGTAACAAACGGGGTATGGACAACGAAACCGGACTGAAAAATGCCGTTAAAGGGCTATCACAAATTCTGCCTCATGCTGAAAAGCACGGGGTAGTGCTGCAAATGGAACTGTTTAACAGCAAGGTCAATCATCCTGATTACATGGCCGACAATTCAGCCTGGGGTATCGAGCTGTGTCGCCGGCTGGGATCAGCGCATTTTAAATTGCTGTACGACATCTACCATATGCAGATAAGCGAGGGTGACATCATTCGCACCATACGTGACAACCATCAGTATTTCGGGCATTACCACACAGCGGGTGTGCCGGGGCGTCACGAGATTGATGACTCTCAGGAACTGTATTATCCGGCCATTGCGAAAGCGATTAAGGATTTACCGTTTGACGGGTATCTGGCCCAGGAATTTATTCCAACTCCAGACAGTAAGGCAGGCAAACTGAAGTCGCTTAACCAGGCGATCCGCATTTGTGATGTCTGATCAGTAGAAACGCTTTTGCCGGACGTGTTTAAGGGGACAAAACATGGCAAGTAATAACTATGATGCGATCGTTGTCGGATCGGGGATCAGTGGCGGCTGGGCTGCCAAAGAACTGACCGAGAAAGGCCTTAAAGTACTCATGCTGGAACGTGGCCGAAATATTGAGCACGTTAAAGATTATATTAATGCGCACAAAGAAAGCTGGGACTATCCTCACCGGGGCCTGGCTACGCAGGACATGAAAGAAGTTTATCCTGCACTTTCCCGCGATTACCCGCTGAATGAAATGACGCTTGGCATGTGGGCTAATGAGCAGGAAGCGCCATACATTGAAAAAGAACGCTTTGACTGGTACCGCGCCTACCAAATGGGCGGACGTTCACTGTTATGGGGACGTCAGAGCTACCGTCTGAATCCGGAAGATTTCATGGCTAACGGCAAAGAAGGTATCGCCGTTGACTGGCCAATTCGTTATGAAGACCTGTCGCCATGGTATGACTACGTTGAAAAATATGCGGGTATCAGTGGTACCCGTGAAGGCTTGAGCGTTCTGCCTGACGGTCACTTTATGCCTCCTATTCCGCTGAATGCGGTTGAGAAAGACGTTGCTGCCCGCGTTAAGAAAGCGTTTGGTGGTTCACGTCATTTCATCCACTCACGTTCTGCAAACATTACCCAGGGGATTAATGATATCCGTGTGGGTTGTCAGTTCCGTAACAAGTGCTGGTTAGGCTGTCCGTTTGGCGGCTATTTCTCAACGCAGTCTTCTACGCTGCCGGCAGCAATGGCAACCGGTAACCTGACAGTGCGTCCTTTCTCCATCGTAAAAGAAATCAAATACGACAAAGATAAGAAGCGTGCAACCGGTGTTGAAATCATTGATGCTGAAACTAACGAGACTTACGAGTTCAACAGTAAAATTGTATTCGTAAACGCCTCTGCCTTTAACTCTGCATGGCTGCTGATGAACTCAGCAACGGATGTGTGGGAAGGCGGTCTGGGCAGCAGCTCCGGCGAACTGGGTCACAACGTCATGGACCACCACTTCCGCGTTGGCGCAAGCGCCAGTGTTGAAGGGTACGAAGACAGCTATTACTTCGGCCGTCGTCCGGCTGGCTTCTATGTGCCCCGTTTCCGTAACTGGGATGGCGACAAGCGTGATTACGTACGTGGCTTCGGTTATCAGGGTTCTGCAAGCCGTGGTGGCTGGCGTAAAGACATCGCCGAACTTGGTCTGGGGTCTAACCTGAAAGATGCGATGTCTGAGCCGGGTGACTGGACTATTGGTATGACAGCGTTCGGTGAAATGCTGCCGCATCATGACAACCGTATCTATCTTGATAGCAAGAAGAAAGATAAATGGGGTCTGCCGGTACTTGCCATGGACGTTAAGATCCGTGAAAACGAATACAAAATGCGTAAAGATATGAAGCAGGACGCCATTGACATGTTTGAGGCTGCTGGCCTTAAGAATGTTCAGGGTTATGATGCTGATTACGCACCGGGTATGGGTATTCACGAAATGGGTACGGCGCGTATGGGCCGCGATCCGAAGAGTTCAGTACTTAACAAGCACAATCAGGTTTGGGATGCACCAAACGTGTTCGTGACCGATGGTGCGGCAATGACTTCAGCATCGTGTGTTAACCCGTCTCTGACCTACATGGCAATGACTGCCCGTGCAGCAGACTTTGCAGTAGACGAACTGAAAAAAGGAAACCTGTAGCCATGAACCGTCGTGACTTACTTAAATTCATCACTGCTGCCACAGGTGTTGCATTTGTCGGTGGCAAAGCGCTGGCTTACGAAAATCTGCCAGTGGTGCCGCTGTCCGACACCGGTTTCAGCAAGGAAGACGTAGCCTTCTTCAACGAACTGGGCGAAGTTATCCTTCCCCGTACCGACACACCGGGAGCAAAAGATGCCGACGTAGGTAGCTGTATGGCCGTACTGGTAGCAGACTGCTATCACCCGACTATGCAGAAAACCTTCAAAGAAGGCCTGGTAACCCTGAAGAAGCGTGCTGAAAAAGAGTATGGCAAAGACTTCCTGTTGCTTTCTGCTGAGCAGAAGATGGAACTATTGTCTGCGCTCGACGAAGAAGCTAAAGCCTATAATGCTAAGAAAGGCATTTGGGGTGATGTAGCCATGAGCAATCCTAATGCGGGAGCGCCATGGGATGAAGAGCTGGTTGCTCCTCATTACTTCTCGTTGATCAAGCAACTGGTACTGTTCTCGTTCTTCACGTCAGAAGTTGGCTCGACGAAAGTACTGCGTTACGTTGCCATTCCGACTAAATACGAAGATATCCCTTATAAGAAAGGTGACAGAGCCTGGGCTACCTGAGGTAGCCTTTTCACCAACACCATCATTTCAATATTAAGGGCACATAATGAAAAAGATGACAAAAACAACATTGCTATCCGGCTTAGCACTGTCACTGGCGTCAACAGCGTCAATGGCGAAGGAACTGAGTCCGGAAGAGCAAGCTGCTAAATCTGAAGTGTGGGAACCTGTTCCTGCTATGGTTGAAACTGCGCCGGGCAAAGCACCTTCTGATGCGGTGGTACTGTTCGACGGTACTGACTTATCCGCTTTTGAATCACTGAAAGGTGGTGAAGCGAAGTGGACGGTAGAAGACGGCACGCTAACTGTAAAACCGGGAACCGGTGACATTGTCAGCAAGCAGTCTTTCTGCAGCGTGCAACTGCATGCCGAGTGGAAAACACCTGAGGATGTTGAGGGGCTGGAGAGCCAGCAGCGAAACAACTCAGGTATTTTCCTGCAGCAGCGTTATGAAGTTCAGGTTCTGGACTCTTATAACAATAAAACTTACCCCAACGGTCAGGCAGGCAGTATCTACAAGCAGGCTATCCCGTTGGTTAACCCGGTGAATCCGCCGGGTGAGTGGCAGAGTTACGACATCATTTTTAATGCACCTGAGTTTGATGGTGATGAACTGGTGAAACCGGGTTACCTGACCGTTTTAATTAACGGTGTGCTGGTACAAAACCACACTGAAATCTTAGGTAAGACCGAATGGATTGGCGGACCTTCTTATGAAGCGCATGGTTGTGCACCTATCCAGTTACAGGACCACAGTAACCCTGTGAGCTTCCGTAATATCTGGGTACGTGAAATCGGCCAGAATACTCTGACGGACTTCCGTTAAGTTTTACAGTGATAAACCTTCAAAGCCGCGAATTATCGCGGCTTTTTTGCTTGTCTGGTGAACAATTGATCTATATAATGCGCGCCCTTACAGCCATCAAACCTATCTAGTTCCTTGTCTCTATACAGTTTGGCTGTACTGTCGAGGCTACAACCGTAAGGAGCGTGTAATGCGTCATTACGAAATCGTATTTATGGTTCACCCTGATCAGAGTGAACAAGTACCTGGTATGATCGAGCGTTATACCACTATCCTGAAGCAAGAAGGTGGTCAAATCCATCGTCTGGAAGACTGGGGCCGTCGTCAACTGGCTTACCCAATCGAAAAGCTTCACAAAGCACACTACGTTTTGATCAACGCTGAAGCAACTGCAGAAGCTGTTGACGAGCTGGAAAATGCTTTCCGCTTTAACGATGTGATCCTGCGTAACCTGGTTATGCGCACGAAGAACGCTGTGACTGAACCTTCTCCAATGATGAAGGAAGAACGTCGTGAGCGTCGTGACGATTCTGCTCCACGCGGTGAGCGCGCGGAAAAGAAAACTGAAACCACTGAAGACAACGCGTAAGGAGATCTATCATGGCTCGTTTTTTCAGACGTCGTAAGTTCTGCCGTTTTTCTGCAGAAGGTGTTGAGCAAATCGATTATAAAGATATTGCTACACTGAAAAACTACATCACTGAGAGCGGTAAAATCGTTCCTAGCCGTATCACTGGTACCAGTGCAAAGTATCAGCGTCAGCTGTCTACTGCTATTAAACGTGCGCGTTTCTTAGCACTGCTGCCGTACACAGATTCACACAACAAGTAATTGGCGAAGGAGTAACTTAGATGGAAATCATCTTATTAGACAAAATCGCTAACCTTGGTGGTCTGGGCGATACAGTTAACGTTAAAGCTGGTTTTGCGCGTAACTTCCTGTTCCCACAGGGTAAAGCAGTTCCTGCAACTAAAGCTAACGTTGAAAAGTTTGAAGCTCGCCGCGCAGAGCTGGAAGCGAAAATCGCTGACCAGTTGTCTGCTGCTGAAGCTCGTGCTGCTAAAGTTGCTGAACTGGGTGAAGTGACTATCGCTGCTCCTGCTGGTGACGAAGGCAAACTGTTCGGTTCAATCGGTACACGTGACATCGCTGAAGCAATCACTGCTGCCGGCGTTGAAGTATCTAAAGCAGAAGTTAAACTGCCTACCGGTACACTGCGTGAAACTGGCGAATACGACATCGACCTGCAGTTACACTCTGAAGTAATGACATCTGTTAAGGTTGTTATTGTTGCAGAAGCTTAATTGCCAGTTGATTAAGTAATACTGAAAACCGCTGCACTTGCAGCGGTTTTTTTATGCCCGTTAAAATGTTTCCCGTATCAACTTACAGCATTAGCTGCATTTGTATATCGCACCGCGCGTAGGGTGAAGGTGTGGGTTTATCCACTTCTTTGAACCCCAGTTTGCGGTAAAGGCTGATGGCCGGTGCCAGTTTCCTGTTACTTTCCAGGTAAAGCTTCTTCGCTCCGGCATCCCGGGCCTTTTGTATGGCAGCTTCCCCAAGGAGTGCTCCCAAACCTTTGCCCTGTTCGCTGTCTGCCACAGCCATTTTAGCCAGTTCATAGCAGTCATCATCCATGGCTATCAGTGCTACCGTTCCGCAAATATCACCGGCAGGATTTTGCACCAGCAAAACATGGCCCCCTTTTTTCAGAATATAATTTTCGGGGTCCCCCAGCGAGGCATGATCAGAGCTTTCCATGGTGAAATAGCGTTCTATCCAGTGCTTATTGAGCTGGTAAAACGCATCACGATGCTCAGGGGAATAGTCAATTACGCGGAATCCCCGTGTTGCCTTTTGTTTTATCAGGCCCAGCAAAGTCGTTTGTGATAGCAGGGTTTCTACGGCACCCAGCTGTTCAAGGAAGTCCGGCGCCACGTCGTTCAGTGCTGAATTAAGGGCATTGCCGATGTCGGCTATCTGCTTTTCAAGCACCGGTAGCATCGTCAGAGCTTTATCTGACAATGAAAGCAATTGCACCCGCTTATCCTGCTCAGAAGGACGGGTGACAAGTAATCCTGCGCTTTTCATCTGAGCGGTGGTTTTACTGACAAACGGGTGAGACTGGCCGGTAATTTCTGCAATGGTACTTACACTTAACGGCGATTCCTGCATCAGACTATACATGACAGGGAACCAGCTTGGTTCCATGGAAACGTTATACGCTCTATAGACTTCACTGGCCTGCGCAACCAGCTTTTCAGACAATCTTCTGAACCGGCTGCCCAGTGCAGCTGCACCTGCCAGTTGTAAAACATCAGCCATTTCCCTAAACCCCATAATATACGTAACTAGTTACGCATATTAGATCTCAACGGGTAATGTGACAAGGGGAAATGATATAGCCGGCAAGAGAATCCTCTAGACGAGACTTTTATAAAGGTCCGTGTAAGCATCCGCCATGGCGGCGATACTGAAATGCTGCTGCACATGATGAAACGCGTTTTCACCCAGAGCCCGGGCTTCTGCCGGGTTATCCAGCAGACGAAGAATTTCCCGCGCCAGTGCGGCCGGGTCTCCCGGCTCAACCAGTAAGCCGGTTTTTTCGTTGTGAATAATTTCCGGAATGCCGCCAACAGGGCAGCTTATCATGGGGACTTTACAGGCCCCGGCTTGAAGAAGGATTATGCCAAGGCCTTCTGCATAAGCAGGGTGAACCATCACATCAATATTTGGCAAAATACGCGGAACATCTGATGTGAACCCGCACAGCCTGATATTTTTACCGGCTCCGGAGTCATCTGCCAGTTGCTGATACGCAGCCTGTTGTTTACCTTTACCGAACAGTAAGCAGGTCACATCCTGTCTGCGGGCAATTACAGCTTGCATGGCCATGATGAGATCTTTCTGACCTTTCCTCGGGATAAGCTGGGCAAAGTTTGCGATGACCTTATGGTTTGCAGGGATGTCATACTTTTCCCGAAACCACTCAGCGTCCCTGCTGTAGCGGAAGTCATTCAGATCGACTGCCGAGTGGATCACAGGCTGCAGGATCTGTTTGCAATGCCGTGACACCACATCATGTACACCTTGCGAGATACTGACGACAGCTTTGTAGTGCCGGTACTTCAATGCAGCCAGTGCAGACTCTTTATTATCTACTCTGCGGGTACATACAGCCGGAATACCGAACAGTGCACTCACCAGGCCGCCCCACACATCAGCACCCCGGCGGCTGTGAATGTGCAGAATATCCGGTTTAGACCTTTTTATAAGCCGGTAAAGGCGGAAAGGAAACCTGAGATCCGTATCGCCGGAGTAAGGGACCGGATGCTTGATACAGCCGGGCGCCGGGATGTCAGAAATCGCGCTGTCTGATGCGCACACCAGGTGGCTGGTAATGGTGTCTTCTGGCAACGCATTGATAAGATATTCAACCTGTTTGGCACCGCCATACAACTGTCTGCCAAGTTCCACATGCATCACCATTATCGTCATAGCCACTTCTCCAGCCATGCGGTGACTTTTTGTGGCGTGATAGCCCGCATGCAGTCATAGGCTCCGTTGCAAACCGGCTTACGCTTACAGGGGGCGCAAGGTAAGTTTTCGTACAATACTGTCGCATCCGGATTATCTGTTTTCGTATACGGACAGGTGGAACCGAACAGGGCTAGAACAGGTCGCTGATGACAAATCGCCAGGTGAGTCAAACCGGTATCCACACCAACCACAACACGTGCATTTGCCAGTAATGCCCCGCTGGCAGCAAGAGACAGTTTTCCTGTGAAAGAGAATATGTGTTCTTTGCCTGATGCCAGTTCTGATGCTGTATCCGCATCGTAAGGCCCTCCGGCAATAATCACCGGAAGACTGTCATGATTGTTTAACCACGCTATGACATCTTTCCAGTGTTGCACTGGCCAGTGTTTCTGAGGACGGGTGGTAAAGGGACACAGAACGATATAGTCGTGATTGATACCGCTGGCAGCAAGGGCATCCTTCGCCTGGCGAACAGCTGACGGGGAGGCAGGGAGTGTCATGGTGAATTCATGTGCACCAAGATAGCGCCCCAGTGCTTTGTACTCCGAGCTGATGTCATCAGAGTCCGGTTTATTCAGTGATTCTGTCAGTAGCCAGTGACTGTGCTCTTTGCTTTTAAACCCTATGCGACGGCCTGCGCCGGACAACCAGCAAAAAAAGGCGCTTTTAAGCAGTCCCTGTGCATCTATAGCGATATCGAAGTGATGTGATGACAGCTCAGCCTTAAATGCTATTACAGCGCGACAGAGGCTCAGCCAGCGCTTTTTTTTTGCCAGTGCTGACCATTCTTTCTTCGGCCAGGGAATAACCTGGTCAACATCAGGATGAGCAGCAATGAAACTGGCATAGGGCGCTTCGGTAAGCCATACAAGACGTGAAGCATTTAGTGAGGATTTTATGTTGGATGGCAAACCCGAGGCCATTACAATGTCACCGATGGCGCTTAGTTTAACCAGAAGTACAGCAGGCTTGTGACTCTTGTCCGGCATAACAAACACAATAATTGAAAACTGATTTTTAGTTAAACAAAGCTTCACGACAGTTTAATGACGAAAGGACGCAGAGTACGTATGACTGCCAGCAAAAACCAATACCGGCCCGGCCTCAGTGAGACGTTGTTTCGCTGGTTTTATTCACTAGTGCTGGCGCTGATCGTTCCGTTCGCTTTTCTGAATCTCATCATTCGCGGGCAGAGAAGAAATAAAGAATATAACCATCGCCGGTTTGAGCGGTTTGGTTTTGTACGTCAGCCGGCCGCACCGGGAGGATACCTTTTTCACTGTGTGTCGGTAGGCGAGGTGGTTGCGGCGTCTGTGCTGATTAAGCAGTTAATGAAAGAAGAACCGGAAACACCGGTGACGATAACCACCACCACGCCCACCGGTTCGGCGCGGGTCAGATCTATATTCAAAGATACTGTTCACCACTTCTATTTACCATACGATTTACACATGGCTATGGCGGGTATGCTGCGGCGGGTGAAGCCCAAAATGGTGCTGATCACTGAGGTGGAGCTGTGGCCTAATCTGATCCATAGTTGCTGGCGTCGGGACATTCCGGTTGTAGTGATTAATGCGCGTATGACAGATCGCTCCGCCAGACGATATAAGAAATTGAAAATACTGTTTGAGCCCATGCTCCACAAGCTTTCCCATGTATGTGCCCAGGGCATGAGAGACTTTAAAAATTATCAGTTTCTCGGTATCGAAAAAGAGAAGTTAACACTTACTAACAACATAAAGTTTGATCAGGCAATGTCTGCACCGGATGCCGGTGATTCATTTTACGGTCTTGAGAAAAATGTCCGCAGGGCACTGATTGGTGGAAGTACTCATGAAGGTGAGGAAAGTGCCTTACTTGATGCTTATCAGAGCCTGAAGCCCGGATTTCCGGATTTATTGCTCATTCTTGTACCCAGGCATCCAGAGCGGTTTGCCCGTGTAGCGGATCTGCTGGAACAAACAGGGTTACACTACCTGCGCACAGCTTCACCGGGCGCACAGGTGAGCAGTGAGACTGATGTCATGCTGGTAGATGAAATGGGCAAGCTCAATACGGTTTACACATTCGGCACCATTGCGTTTGTCGGTGGCAGTCTTGCGGATAAAGGTGGTCACAACGCCCTGGAGCCGGCTGCACAAAAATTACCGGTAATCATGGGCCCCAACGTTTATAACAATCCGCTTATTTGCCAGTACCTGCAAGAATGTGGTGCGCTCAGCATTGTAGAAGATGCAACGCAACTCACCGCCAGTTGTAAAACGTTGCTTGATTCTCCCGAAGCTGCCCGTGTGGCGGGCGAGGCCGGATTCGCTGTGATCAGTGCAAACCGCGGCGCGACCGGGAAGACACTGGAAGTCATCCGTTCATCCCTTTGAGCCTTTTTGGTGCATGTGAGTTGAGATGGTGCGTGCTGTTGGTGCGTCAACAGTGGGCAATGGTTGGTAAATGCCCTGTAAAAAGCATAAAGTACTGATAACTATGTTATTTCAAAAGTTGGTCTGTCTATTGCTTTCATAAGCGCCGACGGTGTAGCTCAAGTAAAAAATAAACAACAACGCATCCAATAATAATAATAGAGGGGAGCGCTTGAATACACGTTATTTCCAGGGAGAGGCACCCTGCCCCAAGGGTAGGGTGCCGTTCTGGCCTCACACCGGTTCACTCTCCGGTATAATCAAGCTGATTAATTTCCATCCTGCTTTCGGCGCAATATCTTTACCATTCAAAAATGCATGAGAACGTCCGTTCTCGTCCAGAGCAATAAGCGGAATAGCTCTGTCGCCGTATCTTGCGGAATAATCTTCGAAAGTAAATTCTTCGCTCAGGCGTGTTGTTTTCACGGATGCATCATGAGAGACAGCAGAAGCCAGGTATCCGTATGTGACTCCCTCAGCAAACAGTGTCAATTTCTGCGCATACTGGGTGCTAACCTGATGCGATGGCCGTGCACTTTGTTCGTTGTTGGTTAAGCCCCACACTTTATCTTTACCCATGGTGTACTCAAAATGATAAGCAATCATAGGGTTAAGTTGTTTGTAGGGGGACATGATCAGTACAGTACCGAATAAACCTAAATCCAGGCTTCGCGCTGCGTGATCCGACATGGGGTTCCCGAAATAGGCCGGAATATCCATCATTCTGGTTTCTTTAATGGCATCCCAGTTGGTATCGGCAATACAAACCGGTAAATCATGTGCTTTCAGTTCCTTTGCCAGCATCCGGCTGAACTTACTGCCGCCGAAAATTAAAAAGCCGTTTGGCGCAGGGGAACGAACCTTCAGAAGTTTGGCCACAGATTTAGATGACAGACTCTGTACAACGACGGTGGTAATAATGACCACAAAGACGATGGGAACGATAACCCCTGCACCCTCATAGCCAATTTCCTCCAGCTTCAGAGAAAACAGTGCGGATACGGCTGCCGCTACAATACCTCTGGGCGCTATCCAGCTGATCAGCGCCAGTTCACGCCAGTTTAGTCCGGTGCCCACAGAGGAAGCCAGTACGGAAAGGGGTCTGGCGATAAACATAATGGCCACCAGAACCACAATGACGCCGGAGCCGACCTCGAACACAGAGTCGAGATTCAACCGTGACGCAAGAATAATAAACAGGCCGGAAATCAGAAGAACACTTAATGTTTCTTTAAACTCCAGGATGTCTTCCACGTCCACATTTTTCATATTTGCCAGTACCATACCGGCAATGGTCACTGCCAGCAGGCCTGACTCATGGGCTACATGATTAGAGATGGCAAAAACACCCAGTATCAGGGTGAGAACAGCTGTGTTTTGCAGATAGTGGGGGACCAGTTCTTTACGTAGCGAAAGACCAAGCAGGTAGCCGGCGGCCAGACCAAGGACGGTGCCCATGCCTACCGTCTTACCAAAAGCCACCAGAGTATGTACCAGTGCCGTGTCCTGAGAGGCCACAATGTACTCGTAAACCAGCACCGCCAGAAGTGCACCGATAGGGTCAATGACAATGCCTTCCCAGCGCAGAATGTTAGCGATGTTACTTTTCGGTCTTACAGTTCTGATCATCGGCACAATGACCGTCGGGCCTGTTACGGTCACGATGGCACCAAACAGGGCTGCAAGCTGCCAGGATAAATCCAGGCTCAGATGGGCAGCGATGGTTGCAACCACCCAGGTGACCAGCACGCCAACGCTGCACAGGTTTCTCACCATATTGCCGTGACCCGCAATATCACTGAATTTCAGTGTCAGCGAACCTTCAAACAGGATGATGGCCACCGACAGGGACACTACAGGGAACAAAAGATCCCCGAACAGTGCGTCTGCGTCGAGCACGCCAAATACCGGGCCAACGATAATACCGGTTATCAGCAAAGGTAAAATGGCTGGCAGGCGTATTTTATAAGCCAGAAACTGACAGAATATAGACAGCAGGCCGACACTGACCAGGCTTAATAACGGGTCTGACACGTGGTGTTCCTTCTTAAAGTTGAAGTTATGCCGCTGATGCCCGGCATATTTATTATTTTCCGGCTTTTATACTGACCTCAGGTCAAAGCAGATTTATCGTTAGCCATTGCAAAAAATAATCGTCACAATGGTATAGTAGTCTGAACTTGTGCATATCACATTGTTTTATTTAGATTAACCTTATTTACAGCAGAAAGAGAATATCAGTGAACCGTATTGTTTTCATTTTAAGCCCGTTATTGTTACTGGCAGGTTGCAGTGTGTCAGCAGATCCACAACATGGTGTTGAGGTGCTGTCCACCTATACGCTGGATAACGCGCTGAAGGAAACATCGGGCCTGTTCTGCGACAGCAACAATATTTACACCGTCAATGACTCTGGCAATGAGCCGGAATTGTTTACCCTTGGACAGGATGGAGCGCTGACCGCAAGGGTGACGCTGGATGCAATAAACCGTGACTGGGAAGCCATTACCGGTGACGATGAATATTTCTATATTGGTGACATCGGAAATAATGCCGGTAAGCATAAATCACTCACCGTCTATAAAATTAACCGTGCAGACCCCGTGCAGGAAGCAGTAAAGCGCCGTTTTACCTACGCAGGTAATACGCCGCAGGAAAATGCTCCCTATGCTCACGATTATGATGGTGAAGCCATGACAATGCGGGATGGAAAACTGATCCTGTTTTCAAAAAGCTGGGCTACTGAGCAGTCACACGTCTACGTTTTACAGGATATAAAAGCTAAGCAAGTACTTACTCCTTTTGCATCTGTAGACGGACTTCCCGGCGTTGTCACCGGCGCAGACTGGAACAGTGATACACAGGAGTTTGTTCTGGTCGGTTACCGCAGTAATGCCCTGGGCATGTTTAAACCTTTCATCGCCACTGTCAGTGGTGAATATCAGCTTAAAACTGTGGACTTTCTCTCACAATTCGCTCAGGTCGAAGGTGTTTGCTATGGTCCTGACGGTAACGTATGGATCTCACAGGAAAGCACGCCTTATACCTCTGCAAAACTCGCAAAGCTAAAATTTCATTAATGGCTATAAAATCAACACACTGATATTTTTTGGGTATAGTTAGACTAATTGAGGATGGTTTTATATACCCAAAAAGCTGCCCGTTTGCTTATACTTTAATCACTCGCTGAGGTAAGCCCTTTGCAGAATGATAATAAAGCGGAGCAGAACCATGTTGAAACAGGTAACCACTTTAGCACTTTGTGCCCTGCTGACACCTCAGGTATGTCTGGCCAGTTCTTCTATTGGTGACCAGGCTGAAGCCTGGCTGGAAGAAAAACTCGATTACTCCGGTGATATCTCCGTTTCCCTGTCGAAAAATAAAATCAGATTCAATGGTTGCCGCCAGAAAGATTACAAACTGAGTCTGGCAACCAGAATCAGCGATACAGTTAATCTTGAAGCAGTGGCATCTTACGGTCGGGCTGTAATGGACTTTGGTGTGTTCAGTCAACGGGTGACATCGAGAGCGTATGAGTTGATTACCTGGTGGGAACAACCAGCTTACCGGGTTGGGGTAGCGTCCGGCGTGCGTCCTGCTCATGATATTGATTTACCGGTAAGCGGCTCTTTTGCCCTGCCTGACAGCAACACCGTATCAGTATATCTGGAAACGGAAGGAGCTGAAGAAAATCACACCATGTCGTTTGCTGTTCGCAGAGAAACCTGGCACGGCGATACATCAGATATCACTTTGTCTCAGGACAAGAGTTACGACAATCAGGTGCAGTTGGGTTACCGCGTAAGCTTTTAATTCAGTGTTGAGAGGCTGATAAAAAAGGGGCGATTATCATAATCGCCCCTTTTTCGTTATTAAACGGTTTACTCAGGTACCGGGGCTTACTCAGGTACCGGGGCTTACTCAGGTACCGGGAACCCCCGCGCACGCATCAGTGCATCTGTTTGCGCATCGCGACCACGGAACAGACGGTAAGCTTCGGCCGGATCCATTGCATTTCGGACAGCAAAGAGATATTTCACCAGCTTTGCCGATAATTCTTTATCGTAAAAGCCGCCGGGGGCTTCTGCGAATGCTTCCGCTGCATCTGCAGAGAGAACGTCTGCCCACATGTAGCCATAGTACGCTGCTGCATAACCTTCACCGGAGAATACATGTCCGAACTGTGTGCTGCGGTGACGCATCACAATCTCTTCAGGCATATCCAGCGCCTTCAGTTGATCCCGTTCAAAGGCATCAGGCTCAATCTTCTCAGGATCGGTGGTGTGATACAGCAAATCCATGATTGCCGAAGCCATGTATTCGGTTGTCCCGAAACCGGAATTAAAGGTGGATGCATTCTTAATTTTTTCTACCAGTTCAGCGGGAATCGGCTCGCCGGTTTTGTAGTGCACCAGGTAGTTATTGATGACTTCATCAGTGGTGAGCCAGCGCTCCAGTAATTGTGACTGGAACTCGGTATAGTCACGTACACCGGAGTGGGACGTGGGGTATTCCACATATGAAGACAGGAAATGCAGGGCATGACCAAATTCGTGGAAATAGGTATTGGCGTCATCCCAGGAAATTAGCGTGGGCTCGCCCTCAGGGCCTTTAACGAAGTTAGAATTGTTAGAAGCCAGCACAGTGGTTTCACCGTCAAAAGTGGTGTAACTGCGGTATGTGGTCGCCCATGCTCCTGAGCGTTTGCCCTGACGTGCGAAAGGATCGAGATACCAGAGACCAATCAGCTTACCGCTGTCCTTGTCTTTTACTTCCCATACCTTCACATCAGGGTGAAAAACCGGTACCGAACCTTCAGGAACCGGTGTGAAGTCAAAGTTAAACAGACGGCCGGCGACATAGAACATTGCTTCACGGAGTTTATCCAGTTGCAGATATTGTTTTACTTCGTTTGAGTCCAGGTCGTATTTAGCTTTACGTACTTTTTCGGCATAAAAACGGTAATCCCAGGGCTTGATAGTAATGTTTGCGCCTTCTTCATCAGCGATAGCCTGCATGTCTGCTACTTCTTCGTCTACCCTCGCAATGGCTGCCGGCCAGACTTTCATCATCAGATCCATGGCATTCTCAGGTGTTTTTGCCATACGGTCTTCTAAACGCCACTGGGCGTAATTGTCATACCCCAACAATTCGACCCGTTCATCACGTAACGTCAGGATTTGTTTGATGATGTCATTGTTATCATATTCATCGCCGTTATCACCACGGTTGTAGTAGGTGTTCCACACCTGCTCACGAAGCGCCCGGTCTGTGCTGTAAGTGAGGAAAGGATCCATAGATGAGCGCGTGTTAGTAATTGCATACTTACCTTCCTGACCACGTTCTTTTGCAGCAGCGGCTGCACCTTTTACAAATGATTCCGGCAGGCCGCCCAGTTGCTCCGCGGTGATATAAGTCACGTAGTTTTCTTCGTCGGCCAGCACATTCGTTGAGAACTGGTTGTACAGCGTTGCCAGCTCTTTATTGATTTCGGCATAGCGTGCTTTTGCGTTACCATCCAGGGTAGCGCCGTTACGGGCGAAGCTGTTGTAGGTGATCCATGTAATACGTTGTTCTTCGGGCGTCAGCGATTTCAGTTCTTCACTTTCGTAAACCGCTTTAATACGCTCAAACAGCGCTTCATTTTGGGTAATTTTTGTTGAGAATGAGGAAAGTTCCGGAGACATTTCTGCCCGCACATCCCGAAATTCAGGGCTGGATTTGTTCGAGCTGAAAATACCGTAGTAACGGAATACACGGTCCAGTGCACTGCCGGCACGTTCCATGGCGACAATCGTATTGTCGAACGTAGGCGGTTCAGGGTTATTTGCAATGGCTTCTATTTCTTCCAGGTTAAGTGCCATTCCTTTTCTCAGGGCTGGCTTAACATCTTCAACCTTCATTTTGTCGAACTGGGGAACGCCGCCGTAAGGCCCGGGGAAGGGTTGCAGTAACACATTGTTAAATTCCGGATACTGTTGCTGCGTTTGTGCACTTGCATCCGCTGAGGTCGTTGCAGCCTGGTTGGCTGCCTGGTCAGAACATGCGCCGAGGGTAAGCGCAACAGCCAGCGCTGTCAGCGAGGCAGTAAATTTTTTCATTATAGAGTTCCATCGTCGTTATTATCAGCGGTTCAGTGTATAAGAATGCGGCGCTGAGGGCCATATAACGACGACGGGTTCCGGGACAGGTACGGTGGACTGTGGTCTTTACGCGAAGACCACAGTTTTGTTGCGGTGAATAATGACCCGGTCTTCCAGGTGATAACGCACACCGTGGGCCAGCGCTGTCACTTCGCAATCCTTTCCTTTGCGGACCATGTCTGCGGCTGAATCGCTGTGACTGATGCGCTTTACGCTCTGCTCGATGATAGGGCCTTCATCGAGATCCTTCGTTACGTAGTGGCACGTGGCTCCAATCAGCTTAACACCGCGATCGTAGGCCTGCTGATAAGGTCTTGCACCGGCAAAAGACGGCAGGAAGCTGTGATGAATATTAATCGCTTTTCCCTGCAACTTTGTGCACAACGTATCCGGCAGAATTTGCATGAATCGGGCAAGGACTGTGAGGTCAATTTTGTATTCGCTGATCAGCGTTTCTATCTGCGAGAACGCCTGTTCTTTACCCAGAGCTTTAAAATCCACCCAATGGAACGGTACTTTGTACCAGTCAGCAAACTGTTTCATCTGCGGGTGATTACCGATGATCACCGGAATGTCGCAGTGCAGTTCGCCGGTGTGCCAGCGGTGCAGCAAATCTACCAGACAGTGGGATTCAAGGCTGGCCAGCAGAGCAACACGCTGTTTTACGCGGGAGTCGGTTAGTTTCCAGTTCATCCGGAATTCATCTGCAACCGGTGTAAACGCTTTTACAAACCCGTCATAGTCCAGTTTGATTGAGTCAGCCCCGATTTCATGGCGCATAAAAAAGCGGCCGGTTTGCAGGTCGGTATGGTGATTAGCCTCGACGATAGTGGCTCCGTGACCGGCAAGAAACTGGGAAACTCTGGCGACAAGGCCAATCTGGTCCGGACAATCAATTACAAGACGAAAAGTTTGTTGCATGAGATGTAAAGGCTCTGACAAATAGGTTGTTGAATTCAGTGTGTTGTTTTACCCATGCAATTGGCATCTGTAAAGCCTCAATTGATATATCTCATACCAGACCCCGCCGTAATCGCTCGCGAACGGAGATATCAGGCTCCAGAGACCAGGAGTGCCGCACGGGGTAGCGGACACCTGATGGCGTAGAGACAGACTCAAAAAAGTGAAAGTCACGGAATTGCAGTTTGATATCCGGAGGCAACAGAGGGGCAGGCTGGTCGCTGCCGGCCTTCCTGACAACAGTGACATGAGGTTTGTATTCACGGTTTTCCAGCGGTATTCCCGCTTCACGGGCGGCTTTACGTACACACTTAGCTAACTGCATCAATGGCGGGCACGGCTCATCAGGGCCCGCATATAAAATTTTAGGTCCGTCCCACACGCCGGTGGTGTTGAGGGTCACAGAAAAAGGTTCTGCAGCGACGTCGTCCAGTGCGTGTAACAGTGCTTCATGCTGTCTCTGGTTGATGTCGCCAAGGAATGCCAGTGTGAGATGATAGTTCTCCGGTGGCACCGCAGCAGGCGGGGCTTTCTGACCGTGAGCGATAATGGCACCTGTTTTCCTGAGCGCTACAGCCGGAAGAGCCCGTTCCCGCCAGCCGGAAAGCGCGAGCTTCTCCTGCAAAGAAAGATCAAGGCCGATAAATGAACGCATTGCGGTAACCCGTGTTTTTCTGTGAAAGGCGTACAGTAAACCAGGCTTGCAGGGGATTCAAAGTAAACCGGGTTAATTTACTGCCACGCTTCAGCGGTATGCTCCGGTTCAGAAATGCTGACCGTATTCCGGCCTTCTGCTTTTGACTGGTAAAGTGCTTTGTCAGCACGGTCAAACAGCGCTTGCCAGCCTGAATCATCGTGATGACTTAACGCACTGCCTATGCTGATTGTAATATTCATTGGCTTATCGTTCATCATCACCGGCCGGCTTGCCACAGACTGCCGCAATCGTTCACTCACCCGCTGCAATTGTTCTGCATTACAACGTGTCAGAATAATCAGAAATTCTTCGCCGCCGATCCTGAAACAGTTGTCTTCGTCTCTGACAATATCTTTTGCCCGCGATGTAATTTGCTGGAGAGCAACGTCACCGGCATGGTGACCCCATTTATCGTTAATTGCTTTAAAGTGATCAACGTCAAATATGATGATGCCGAAAGTGTGTCCTGTCCGCTGCGCTGTTTCCCGGCATGAAAGTGCGCAGGGCTCAAGTGCTTTTCTATTCAGCCAGCCGGTGAGGAAATCCGTGTTCGAGAGCTTTTTCAGCATCTGCTGATGTTCGCCGTTGATGACGTAATTTAATGTTACTGCCAGCATTGAAATAAAAGTAATAACGGCCAGCGAGCCTGCAATCTGAAATATGTCGTTACCGGTAAATGCCAGTGCGTCGTGAGAAGTGAGTAACGCCACAGTGCGTATTAACATCTGGAGGGCGAAAATGGTAATTGTGATAAGCAGTGGCCACAGGAATCTCCCCTTTTTACGCATGGCGGTGTGCCACAACATGGTAATGGATGCGCCACTGAGCATCACTACAACGGGAGTCAGGATAATAAATCTGGCATCAACCGACCCTCTGAAATCCGGGCTCAGATGGAGCAGAAGCGTGAAAAGCGCCACACCTGTTGCCAGATAAGGCGGAGCCTTACCATAAATGTACAGGGCAATACCCGAGGTGATAAAGGCATGGCCTGCCATGTATAACACATTCGCTATTCCCGGGTGGAGCACGCCTTGTACGTCGAGTTTAATGCAGACAAAAGCGGTAAGGTTGGAGACGAGAAAGCAGGCGCCGGCACACATCCAGTGGAAGATATAGTTTGATGCCTTGTGACTTTGCCAGGCCATGCCCATAGTAAAACACAATGTCATACTGGCAATGGCCGTACAAATAATGATGGTCTGTAAATCCATTTACTCACTTCATTTATCTGATACGAAATTTGAATATATGAAAGTAGAACTGTATTCGGAAAATAAAAACAGTTCGCTTACAGTCTAAAATCTAAACGGAAGTGGCTGACTTATCAATGACTTTATGTATTTCTTCCGGGGCACAGGTATATACTTGCCAGATTATCTGTTGAACCTGTTTTCTTGTTATGCAAAGTAAATTACCTGCCGCAGGCCTGATCCCTGAACTGATAACTGCTGTTGCCGCCGGCAATGTCATTGTCGGTGCACCACCCGGGGCGGGCAAATCTACCGTACTGCCTCTGGCACTGCTGGAGCTTGTTCCGGGGCGCATTGTCATGTTGCAACCGCGGCGGGTTGTGGTACGCAATCTGGCAGCTTACCTTGCTTCATTGCTCGGAGAGGAAACCGGACAAACTGTGGGTTACCGTATCCGCGGTGAAAGTAAGGTCAGTAAGCAAACACGTCTGGAGATTGTCACAGAAGGTGTGTTGTCTGCCCGTATCCAGAGGGACCCGGAATTAGCAGGTGTTGACTTAATCATCTTTGACGAATTTCACGAACGCAGTATTCACAGTGACTTTGGTCTTGCGCTGGCGCTGGAAGTACAGGAAGGGTTGCGGGAAGATTTATCTCTGGTGGTGATGTCTGCCACTCTCGATGTGGATGAATTACTGACGCTGATGCCCGAAGCCATGGTGCTGAAATCTGCCGGCAGGCAGTTTGAGGTAGAGGAAATCTATACCGGTCAGGTACAAAGCCATACTTTGCATGAGCAGGTTACCAGGCAAATTCAGTTCAGCCTTGCACAGGATGACGGCGATATTCTCGTTTTTTTACCGGGCGCCGGCGCGATTAATAAAGTTGCCACCTTGCTGGAGCAGCGGCTGAATGCATCTGAATATGTGGTGCATCCTCTGTATGGCGCGTTGAGTAAACAACGGCAAACTGCCGCTATTTTACCGGATAGCCGGGGAATGAGAAAAATCATTCTTGCTACTAATATTGCCGAAACCAGCCTGACGATTGAAGGCATTAAAGTAGTCATTGATGCCGGTCTTGAAAATGTCGCTAATTACCATCCTCCCACTGGGTTTACCCGCCTGAATACGCAAATGATTTCGCAGGCCTCGGCTATTCAGCGCAAGGGACGGGCAGGGCGCCTGGGGCCCGGGAAAGTGTATCGCATGTGGCCGAAAGAGCAGCATGACAGACTGGCAAAATACCCGCTGCCACAAATTTTGCGTGAAGATATCTCCCCGCTTACTCTGGATGCGCTGGCCTGGGGAACTGAATTGCATAATATGCGCATGTTGACGCCTCCTTCTCAGGCGCAATCTGCAGCAGCATTACACCGCCTGCAACAAGCCGGTGCCGTAGACCGCGATGGTACGTTAACAGCACATGGTCGCGGACTTAACAAATTATCGGTGCACCCGGCTCTGGCAAATATGTTAGTGAAGGCAAAAGAAGCCGGAGCGCAGACGCGCCTGCCTGAACTGGAGGATGTTGCCTGTTATGTGGCGGCAGCCTGTGAAGAGTATTCAGCTTCTGAGCGGCAATTTCACGTATCAGCCTGGCTTGAACAACTGGCAGAACCCCAGTTATCCGGTTTGAAAGCCAGGGCCTCGCGGTTTGCATCTGCACTTGGCATCTCACTGAAAGCAGAGCCCCGAAAGTTAAATGGTGAAGCTGTTGCAGTGTGTCTCGCGCTGGCTTTTCCTGAGCGGGTTGCGAGACGTAAGCAGGGTAGTGATTATAAGCTGGCCAGTGGCCGGGGCGCTGCTCTGCCTGAAGGAATGATTGAAAAGTCTGACTGGCTGGTGGTTAAGGAAGGGCAGGTTAACGGTTCCGACGTGATCATTCGTCAGGCCGAACCTGTTAATGAAACCTTATTAAGACAGTTATATTCGCAGGCTTTCAAACTTAAAGATACGGTGACGTACAACAGTCAGAAGAAGCAAATGGAAGCGCGCAAAACCGAAGGTTTCCATGAAATAGTGTTAAGCAGTGAACCGGCAACTAACGTGCCGGCCCGCATTCGCGGTGAGGCCTGGGTATCGTTGCTGGAAGGATTGCCGTTATCCGCGTGGCCTTTCAGTGAAAAAGACTGGCAATGGTGGTACCGGTATCAAATGGCCTGCGGGTGTGACTTACATCAACCGCAAGCTTTCGACAGCCCGCCGGTATGGAAAGACCCTGAGTCACCATTGTCGCTTCTGGACCGTAGTGATATTTCCGCACGATTATCTTCGTTTAAAAGTTGGGAGCAACTTGCCGGCCTGTCCTGGGCGACACTGCTACACCAGTCACTCCCCTGGAGCCAGCAACACGCCATGGACAATGCTTTGCCACTGAGCATCACCGTGCCTTCCGGTGAAAAAAGGAAACTGGTCTACCGGTCAAACGGCGAAGTCGTGCTTCCGGTCAGACTGCAGGAAATGTTTGGTTGTGCAGATACGTTCACTGTTGCAGACGGCGCAAAAGTCATTACGCTGGAGTTGCTGTCTCCTGCGGGAAGACCAGTACAAACTACATCGGATTTGGCCGGCTTCTGGCAGGGTAGTTATCTTGCTGTGCAGAAAGAAATGAAAGGACGATATCCGAAACACCGGTGGCCTGATAATCCGATGGAAGCTGAAGCCGGACGTTCAATGAAGCCGCGAAAATAAACGGGGGGTTGTTCCTGAACTATTGTACCCGTCTTACAACTTTAATCATGTTTGAACGGTGTATACAACTAATTTACGTGCTGCAATTATTATGCAAGTATTTGTTATTAAAAGAGATCCTCTGACCAGTTAATAGCTAAATGCTTGTTCATTTTTTCAACTGCATGATAAGTAAGAAGTTTCTTATTCACTATAGTCATTCATCTGGACACGGGCATTGACCCCGCGCAAAAAGTCTTCAGGTTTCCGTTGTCAACATCTCATCAAGCATGCTTATATAGAATTGTTGTACAAATATGAGTCAACATTTGAGGGAGACGAAATGAGCAAAGTTGCACTGGTCACAGGTGGCACCCGGGGAATAGGTGAAGCAATTTGTGTAGCGTTGAAAGATGCGGGTTACACTGTTGTGGCAAATTATGGTGGTAACGATGGAGCGGCTAAGGCGTTTACTGAACGCACTGGCATACCTTCATTTAAGTTCGATGTCTCGAATTTTGAGAAAACGAAAGAAGCAATTGACCAAATCGCGACAGATTATGGTCCGGTGGATATTCTAATCAACAATGCCGGGATCACCCGGGACGGCACCATGCACAGAATGAATTTTGAGCAATGGGATGCCGTTATTCAAACTAACCTCGCTTCCTGTTTTAACACGTGTCGCTCAGTGATTGATTCAATGCGCGCCCGTGGTTTTGGTCGCATTGTTAATATCGGTTCGGTTAACGGTCAGGCTGGTCAGTATGGCCAGGTTAACTATGCGGCAGCTAAGTCCGGTATTCATGGTTTTACTAAAGCGCTGGCACTTGAGGGTGCAGGTAAAGGTGTAACCGTAAACGCTATTGCGCCGGGTTATGTTGATACTGACATGGTGCGTGCGGTACCGGAAGAAGTATTGAAGAAGATCATTGCAACAATTCCGGTGGGTCGTTTGGGGAAACCTGAAGACATCGCCCGCAGTGTTATGTTCTTAATAGGCGATGAAGCCGGATTTATTACCGGTTCTACATTGTCCATTAACGGCGGACAGCACATGTACTAAGCTGTACGGTTACAATGTTCACAGAGCACGCCCGTGCTCTGTGAACTGACCGTATCCGGATCCAGCTACTCGCTTTCTTTATTGCCGTCGCTCTCTTTGAGTTCATCCGGCAACACACCAATCGCTTTCATCACATCCAGTCCCGGAAAACCATCAGCAATCAGGTTGCTGGCCAACTGATATTCGCGGATCCCTGCACGGGTTGCCGGTCCGATAATACCGTCGGGTTTACCTACATTGTAACCGGAAGCATTCAGCGCTGTTTGCAGTTTCAAAATGTCATCCCTGGTATAAGCCGGTAATTCCGGTAACGCTTTATCAATACCGGCTTCACCGGCAATCTGGTCAGCCAGCTTACCTACGGCGATGGCGTAGAATTCAGAATTGTTCCAGCGCATAATAATTCGGAAGTTGTGATAGGCAATGAACGCCGGACCGTTATGACCGGCAGGTACAACGACATAGCCTTTTTCATCACTGTTACCCAGCGCACTACCGTCTGCTTTTTTGATCCCGCTTTCGTTCCACTCAGTAATACTGCGCCGGTTTTTATATCCCGTTTCGCGATAATCGAAATTATCCGGTAACTGAATTTCCCTTCCCCAACGGAATCCGGGTTGCCAGCCTAATTGAGACAAAAAGTTAGCCGCTGAAGCGAGGGCATCTTCTTCGCTGTCCCACAGATTGATCTGGCCATCGCCGTCGCCGTCAATCGCATAGTTCATATATGCTGAGGGCATAAATTGTGTATGGCCCATGGCGCCTGCCCAGGAACCTACCATTTTGGTCTGATCTAAAGATTCTCTTTCAAGAAGCTTAACCGCAGTGACTAATTCTTTGGAAAAATAGCTGCTACGTCTTTCATCACAGGCAAGAGTCGCCAGTGAATTCAGTACATTCATCTTACCTTTGTAACCACCAAAATTGGTTTCCAGCCCCCAAAATGCCACCAGATAATGGGCAGGCACACCGTATTTATGGCTTAAGCTATTTAACAGTTCTTTATGTTTAGCGTACATTTCCCGGCCTTTGCCGATACGCCATGCCGTAACGCGTTTGCTGTAGTAGCCCGGAAAGGTTTGTACAAATTCAGGCTGGCTGCGGTCCAGCGAGATCACGCGGGGCTGATATTGAATGTTGGCGAACACGGCCTTTGCCGTTTCTTCTTTCACGCCCTGTTCTACGGCTTGCTGAGATAACTGTGTTTTACACTGTTCAAAATCTGTATTGGCATAAGCTGAAGAAGTCGCTGTCAGCAGTGACAGTATTGAAAAACCAAGCTTACGCGGCATCCATTTAGACATTGCATATTACCTTTGTTGATGAGGCGTTCATGCTACCTTATCTGAGCCCCCGGGGGCGAGGGAAACATGGGGAAAATACGGCGCGCTCCGCCGGTGAGATCAGGAGCGCTGCAGGAAAGAGTTATTTGTCCGGGAGGGCTTATGCGTACTTGTGGATGAAATCAGTGATAACCGGGCGTACCGATTTGCGGAACTTAGATCCACTGAAGATACCGTAATGACCGGCTCCCTGTTGTACGTGATGTTTACGCATATTTTTCGGAATATTTTTACAAATATCCTGTGCCGCTTCTGTTTGTCCTAAGCCGCAAATATCATCATCAGCACCCTCTACGGTAAGCAGAGCAGTATTGTCGATGGTTTCAAAATCTACAGGGTTACCCTGATAAGTAATCGCACCGCGGGCAATCTCGTTATTCTTGAATACCCGTTCAATGGTTTCAAGATAGAACTCGGCGGGCATGTCCAGTACTGCCAGATATTCATCGTAAAAGGCGCGGAAACGATCAGCATCTTCTTCTTCACCAAATACCAGATTTTGGAAGAAACTCTGATACTTTTTCATGTGAGTTTGCTGGTTCATACTGATAAAACCGCCCAGCTGCATGAAACCGGGATACACCTGACGACCTTCGCCCGGATAACCATAAGGTACCGACATAATCGCCACATTACGGAACCAGTTCATCGGATGTTCCTGAGCGAACTCGTTCACCCGTGTAGGATTCTTGGAGCAGTCAATGGGGCCCGCCATGAGAGTGAGCGACTTGGGCACACAGGCATTTTTCTGTCCGGCCATCACTGCGGTGGCGATTAAAGCCTGAACAGTAGGCTGACATATCGCCATTAAGTGCGTGCCCGGCCCTAAGAACTCAAGAAACTCGATAAGATAACCCACATAGCAATCAAAACTGAACGGACCGTCTTCCAGCGGTACTTCTCTGGCATCAGCCCAGTCAGTCACATAAATCTCGTGATCCGGAAGCAGCGCTTCCACCGTGCCTTTCAACAAGGTAGCAAAATGGCCGGATAAAGGCGCAACAAGCAAGACCTTATGATCATCTTTCACACCGATCCGGTTGAAATGAATGAGATCACAAAACGGCTTGCTCATTACGATTTCTTCTTTCACCTTATGGCGTTTATCGTCGATTTTGATTTCGTCGATATTAAACCCCAGCTTCTCGTAGCGTTGTGTCAGCCGCATGGCAGTTTCCAGCGAAGCGCGGGTTATGCGGCCGGGTAAGGTATGTGCGAAAAGATTGGAAGGATGGTTCGCAATATCATTAAGCAGACTGAAACCCTCGTGCATAATGTATGCGCCGCGCGTCAAATAATCGTAAGCCTGATAATTCATTACGTCTCTCCTCAAATACTGGCTGGGGCTAAGACCTTTTGGGGGATGAAAAGGTTCACTTGATGTGGGGTAACCTGAGCGGCCTCTGAAGGCCGCTCAGGAGGGACTTATGCTTTAGCTGCGCTTTGGAATTTCGCAGTCATTTCGTCGCTTAAACCTTTGAACATCTCGCCAGCTTTCTGCTGTGCATCAGAAATTACTGCATATGAGCTTTTCGCTGCATCAGTAACAGTTTCCTGAATAGTTTCAACATATGCCTTGTTCATCTCAGCCAGACCAGACAGATCTTTCTGCTGAGAAGCTTTTTCAAAATAAGACATATTTTCAGATAACAGAGATGAATACAGGGCGTTCTGTTTTTCTGCCAGATCCTGCATTGTACTCATGTTCAATGTCGCAAGGTCAGTCATCGGCTTCATTGCGCTTTTCATTTGCTCGTTCATTTGCTCAAACATTACTAGTCTCCAGTTTCCGGGGTAAGTTAGCTAGTTGATTTAGTCGTTGTCGCAGTCTTCTTAGCAGTCGTGCGACGGGTACGTGTTGCTGGTTTCTTTGCTGCTGCGGCAGGTTTTGCCTCAGCAGTCGCTTCCTTTGCTTCTTCAGCAACGGCTTTTGTCTCTTCAGCGGCCTTCTCAACAGTTTCCTTTGTTGCTTCAGCCACTTTTTCTGCTGCCTCTACCGGCGCTTTCGCGGCTTCAGGCGCAGCTTTTTTCGGTGCGGCAGCTTTTGTGGTTTTCTTCACGGCTGCTGTCGCTTTTTCAACTGTTTCTTTGGTTTCTTCAGTAGCGGTGGCCAAACTGGCCGCCATCACTTCGGTCATTTCTTCACGCATAGCGTTAAGGGTGGAGTAGGTGTCTTTTGACGCGCTGGTCATGCGTTCACGCACTGACTCAGCCAGTTCAGAATTCGCTGTCATTACACCTTTAAACTCTGTTTGTTTCGTTACCGCTTCAATGTAACGAACACTGTCGCTCAACAAACCCGTGAATAACGTGGTTTGGTGTTGAGACAGACTTTCCAGCGTTTTTGTATTCACAGCAAACAGCGTATGTACCGGTTTAGTGGTACTTTTCAGCTGTTCTGAAAACTTGCCAAACATACTCTTCTCCCGACCAGTTGATAAAGTCCTTCTGCTGCGTTGCAGCAATATTTGATTAGATATTAACCAGGGTATTTGCAGAGATCAACAAAAATGTTGCGGTGCAGCAAGAATGTTTAGACGAATATTTAATAAGCAAATAGCTTTTTATGCTGCTCTGCAGCATTGAAGAGGAAATGTGGCAGGTCTGTCCGTTCTGGGGCAGGAGAATTGCTCCCCTGCCTGTATGTGATACTTACTTCTGGTTCTTCTTCCAGGCATCCATATTTTGTTCGATGATTTTGTTAAACATACCGAAGGGCGTGTTATCCATCATATTTTTCATCATACCCTGCACCTGATCCTGTTGCTCTATAAAGGTAACAAGAGATTGTTCAAGGTACTGTCGCAGAAAGTCCTGCATGTCAGTGTCGTAATAACGGATTAGTTGTTTGAGTAACGAATTTGTCAACAGTGACTGATTTTCGTTGGCTTCGGATTCACTGATAATTTGCAGCAATAATGACTTGGTAATGTCATCTTCGCTTTTGGAGTCAATCACCTTAAATTCCTGACGTTCATTGATTAACGCCTTTATATAATCGAGGTTAACGTACTGACTCTGAGATGTGTCGTACAATCTGCGATTAGGATATTTTTTAATGATGATCATAATGTTACCTCCGGCGGTGCTGAAATGAGAGTAACGCACAAAATGCCGCTGCGGCAACCTAAAAGGTGTGAAAATAAGCGACACTCCGACCACCTTTTTCACTGATAAGAAAATCTGATTTTTGTTAACTTTATGAAATTATTGATTAAATCGTGATTGGCATAGTTATCGCTGTATCACTGTTGAGAGCCTGAATAGCCGGATTATCTTTCTTTTAATCATATTCATTTGAAGATAACGCATTTCAGGCAATTCAAATGAAACCGGAGATTATTATGACTAAACTTGTCAAATCACTTGTGATGAGCCTCGCTGTTGCTTGCACGTTAAATTTCGCTGCACAGGCAGCTCAGGAAACCAAAGAGGCTGCCCCGTCAAGTGCGCCGATGACACAGTCGAAGGATTTCGATGATGCAACTCTTGAGAAATTTACTGTCGCGATGAATGCGGTCAGTGATGTTGCAGATAAATATCAGTCTGAACTGAAAGGTGATGAAACACCTGAGAAGATGCAGCAAATTCAGCAGGCTGCACAAACTGAAATGGTAACAGAAATTGAAAAAACCGGTCTTGAGGTGCAAACCTACACGACCATTGCACAACTGGTACAAACGGATGAAAAACTGAGATCCCGTGTACTGGACATCGCTAAAACACAAAACAGCGAATCGTAATACTGAATCCTCATGTAGACAGAAGCAAAGCGGGGCGTTGAACGCCCCCTTTTTTTGTCTGCCGGTTTATCCCAGCTGTTTTTTCACGTAACTGCCCGGGGCTGCTTCGATGGCCGGATATTTTTCACTTCCGCCGGGCTGCGGGGCATTCACTTTTGTTTTCCGGTGACTCTGCAACCATGCATGCCAGTCTGGCCACCATGAGCCTTCCTGCTTCACAGCCCCATCAAACCATTCGCTGGCACTTGCCGGCAGATTGTCGTTAATCCAGTGCGGATATTTCCCGGGATCTGGCGGGTTAATTACCCCTGCAAGGTGTCCCGACCCGGCGAGTACAAAGCGTGTATCGCCGGATACCAGCTGCGTACCTTTGTAGGCGCCCTGCCACAGCACAATGTGGTCTGCCAGAGTAGTGAGGAAATACACCGGCACATCAATATTTCCAAGGTCGATGGGAATGCCGTCAATTTCTACCGCCCCCGGCACTTTCAGTTTGTCTTCCCAGTACATGGTGCGGATGTATTGCTTAAAACAGGCCGCGGTGATGTTGGTGGCGTCGCTGTTCCAGAATAAAATATCAAAGGCAGCAGGGTCTTTGCCCTTGAGGTAGTTATTAATAAAATACGACCAGAAAAGGTTATTTTCCCGTAGCAAACTAAAGCTCAGGCCCAGTATGCGGCCGTCGTAAATACCCTTGATGTCTGCGTTCTGCTCCATCACAGGTAATGCATCTTCGGTAAGGTAATTACCAATTTCGCCGGGTTCACTGAAGTCCAGCAAGGTGGTCAGTAAAGTGAGTGACTCAATGCGGGTGTCTTTTTTCGCACGCAGATAAGCCGTTGCTGTGCTAAGCAAAGTGCCGCCCACACAAAAGCCCACCATATTCACTTTCTTCTTACCGGTGATATCACAAACTACACCTAGGGCTTCCACCGGACCTTTCTTCATGTAACCGAAGAAATCCTGATCCGCCAGTTTTGCATCCGGGTTGACCCAGGAAATCATAAACACCGAAAAACCGGCATCAAGCAGGCCTTTTACCACGGACTTACGTTCGTCGAGGTCAAGAATGTAGTATTTGTTTATGAAAGGAGGCACAAACAGTATTGGCGTTGCGAAGGTTTTCTCATGCTTCGGTGTGTAATGAATTAACTGCATCAAATCGTTCTGATAAACGATCTGGCCTTCGGTGGTAGCCAGGTTGACACCTAACTCGAAGGCATCCATATCGGTCTGTGTGATTTTGAACGCTTCAAGAGGACTCTTTTCCAGATCCCGCATGAAATTCTCAATACCTTTCACCATGTTCTGGCCTTTGGTTTTCAGAATTTCTTCACATACTTCCGGGTTAGACAGCAAGTAGTTAGTTGGTGATACCGAGTTGATATATTGGCGTGTGTAGAATTTTACCTGTTCTTCCGACTTAGGATCTTTGAAATGCATGGATGAAATCATGCCCTGCAACATCTTGGAATTAATCAGGTAAGCCTGCTTCATATAGCTGAATATGGGATTGTCCTGCCAGTCTGTATGAGAAAAACGACGGTCGCCTTTCTCTTCCTGCATAACAGGATGGGCATTCTCTCCCAGCATGGCCTTAGTGGCCTGCTGCCACAATTCAGTTTGTTGACGCATGAAATCCATTTGCGTCTGGATAAGCTTTGCCGAATCTACCTCTACCGTGTCGTTTGACAGCAGCGAACCTAACTTTTCCGGGTCGAACATAGCGGATGTCTCCTCACTGCTATTTTTCTTCGTCAGAATGTTATGAACCATGGCGTTAAACTGCTGTGCGTATTGATTCAATGTGTCCAGAATATGATCTTTGTCCTGCTCGTGCACAAAAAACCTCCGTGCTTATTTTTTGCTGGTTCCTGTGGTTGCCATGCTTTCCAGCATCTTTTGATAGAATGAGAATGCTTGCTGACTGCCGTCCAGGTAGGGCTTCAGCATGGACATCATGGCTTCCTGATTTCCGCTTTTGATTTGCTCGCTGAGTTGTGAGATGGTGGCCTCATGAAGTTTGCTCATATCCGGCCATCCCATGAGTTCTCTTGCTTCCTTGGGTAAAAGGTCGATATCGATGGAAATTTTCATGTTTCACTCCTTTCTGGCGCCTTCCGGGCCATCCGGATTGATTGTTCTGGCGTAATCATAAGATTACTGCAAGATGACAATGATTTGCACGGTTAGTTTCAGGCTGGAAATTCAGCCGCGAAAACCGCAAAATCCCCTTTGACGTTTTCTATATTGGCATGATAAGTGGCTAAAAAACAGACGAAAGTTAATAAACCAAAGAAAATTGGCAGTAAGCCCCGCCGTCGCTGGCCCGGGCTGTTGTTCAAGTTATGTATTGTCGGGTTCGTGGTGCTGGCAGGGTACATGGTGTATCTGGATGCCCAGATTAAGCACACCTTTACAGGCAATAAATGGGAAGTCCCGGCGCAAATATTTGCCCGGCCGCTGGTGTTATCGGAAGCGCTGGAAATCACGCCAAAAGAAGTGCTGGATGAACTGAAATTGCTTGGTTACCGGAAGGTCACGAATCCCGATAGTAGCGGAGAATATCGTTATACCGGCAATAAACTGGTGGTTCAGCGACGGGCTTTCAGTTTTCCTGACGGCGATGAGCCTTTGCGTCAGATCACCATTACCTGGCAGGGCAGCCGCATCAGCAGTATCCGGGATGACAGTGCCGGTATTTCACTGCCGAAAATTCGCCTGGAGCCCTGGCTTGTCACGCGGATGGTAAGTGGCAGCCGCGAAGACCGTATGCTGGTGAAGCTGAATGAAATTCCGCCTTTATTGCCGAAAGCCCTGATCCTTGTCGAAGATAAAGATTTCTACAAGCACCACGGGGTCGCACCACTTTCTATTCTCCGCGCACTGGTTGCCAACATTCAGGCAGGGAGAACCGTGCAGGGTGGCAGTACTTTAACGCAGCAACTGGTGAAAAACCTGTACCTCACCAGAGAAAAAGCGCTGACGCGAAAAATAAAAGAAGCATTGATGGCACTCATCATCGATGCCCGTTACAGCAAAGATGAAATTTTGCAGGCCTATCTGAACGAAGTTTTTCTGGGTCAGAACGGAGATATGGCCGTGCACGGTTTTGGCCTTGCCAGCTATTTCTATTTCGACCGGCCGGCCAATGAACTCAGCGTACCTGAAATCGCCACGCTGGTGGCCATGATTAAAGGACCATCCTATTACAATCCGAGACGCTATGAAGAACGGGTTATTGAGCGGCGTAATCTGGTGCTGCGTATTTTATTTGAAGCCAACGAACTCGACCGTAAGCAATACGAATTTGCTGTTAACTCTCCTGTAGGTCTGGCGTCCGGCGCGAGCTTAGCCAGCGGGAAACATCCCGCGTTTATGGATAAAGTGCGCCGTGAACTGAACTCCATTCTGGCCGATCCTTCCCTGCGTGACTCCGGGGTGAAGGTATTTACCACGCTGGATATATATGCCCAGCGCAGGGCTGAAAAAGCGGTTGAAAACACATTGAAAGGCTTGCAGTCAGATCGCAAAGCTGAGTTACAGGCAGCGATGATTGTGACGGATATCGCCAGTGGTGAAATTCGTGCCATTGTGGGCAGCAAAGATACCAGCTTCAAAGGGTTTAACCGTGCGTTGGATGCCAAACGTCAGGTGGGCTCACTCATTAAGCCGGCAGTATATCTCACTGCTCTGGAAGACCCGGTAATGTTTAATCTGGCCACTCCTTTACAGGACGAACCCATTACCCTTGAAAATGGCAACGGACAAACCTGGTCACCCCTGAACGCGGATAAGAAATTCCGTGGACAAGTACCTCTGATTGAAGGTCTGACAGAATCGTTAAATGTGCCTACAGTGAATCTCGGTATGCAAGTGGGGCTCGACAATGTGACAGAAACCATTCACCGGCTGGGAGTAGAGAGTGACTTCCGCGAAGTGCCGGCTATGACACTCGGGGCCATGTCGTTATCGCCGCTGGAAACTAACCAGATGTATCAGACCATTTCGAACAATGGCCGTTATATTCCGCTGCATACTGTGACATCGGTTGTTTCTTCGAATAACCGGCTGGTATGGCAGAATGCCGATTACTATTCACAGCGGGTAGATGAGGCCGCCACATACCTGCTGAACTACGCGTTGTATAAAGTGACCACGGAAGGTACAGCGAAACGTGTGGGCAGTAACTTCCCGAATATCAACATGGGCGGTAAAACCGGCACCACAGATGATTACCGCGACAGCTGGTTTACCGGCTTTGACCGGAATAATGTGGCAACTGTATGGGTAGGGAATGATGATAACCAGCCAGTGCTGTTAACCGGTGCCGGCGGGGCCTTACCTGTGTTTGTAAACTATCAGAAAAGTCAGTCGCCCAAGTCACTGTCACGACGTTTTCCGGAAGGGTTAGGTATTGCTCATTTCGACAGTCAGACGGGGGCACTGACCATTGCCGGCTGTCCTGACTCCATGAGTGTGCCGGCTATTCTTGATGTACTGCCGCCGCCGGCGCAGGATTGCTACGGTAAGCCTGTCGCGCCTCCGGGCAAAGAAAAGAAAAGCTGGTGGGAACGTTTGTTTGGAAACTAAGGCTTTTTCTTATCGAAAAAGCCCTGTAGTCAGAACTGGCAGCGACATACGGCTCAGTAAAAATCTGTCCCGCTACCAGATCTGACTCAGGGAAGGCCCTACGGGAGCTCGTTGGGATTAGTGAAAGCGGTCTGCAATGTGTTGCACACCGCTGAATAACACTGCGCTGGCGAGATACGCGACAACCGGTCCCAGCGCAAGCAACAACAACGCACCTGATGTCATCATCATTACTCTCCTTTGATGTCTTCAAAAGAAATAGCATCTTCCTGTTTAAGATCACGGATCTTGATGTCAGCAACCAGTGTTTCTTCAGCTACTTCAGGTTCGGCCTGATACGTGGTGTTGGCCACTAGCTGAGTCACTTCAGACAGGATTTCTGTGCGCACATTATCGATTTGTTGCTCAACCATCTCAGATAAATAGCCCTGAAGCTGGCTTTGCAATGATGTTTCAGCCATTGCCGGTATAGACAGAACAGAAGTAGCAACAAGTGCAAGTGCAGTGAATTGACGACGTAAAGTAAACATAATTTCTCCAAAGTTAAGGTTAATAAACTGCACTCTTACTGACTTCCCGGCAGTTAATTGTTAAGTCGCATTAACTTTAGCGATAGTTGTGCCAACACGAATAAAAATTTTAAAGTGTTGATTTTAAGCTTTTTATTTTGTCGGTGTGGAAAAGCTTAGATAAGTGTAAATAGTATAAACACTAAGAATTAGTAATTTTGAAAACTCTATTTGGCGAATTTGACCAGGTATGATGTAAGGGGCTGACAGGTGAGTCAGCCCGCGATAATTTTGGTTATGGCCGGGGCATAGCTTGCCGCCCCGACAACATCAGAACAGCTTAATGCGCGTCTTTCTTTTTAGAAAACAGTGAAACAATACCCACAATTACTGAACCGGCAATCAAACCAGCCACACCATCAGTGATAAGGGAAATGACAAAGCTGAGTTGCTCCACACTGTGATTAATGGATTCAGCGAGGTGGTGCATAAACGGAATATTGTGAGTAAGGATGCCACCGCCAACGAGGAACATAGCAATGGTGCCGACAAAAGCGAGGGTTTTCATTAACAGAGGCGCAGCAACGAGCAGGGCGCGGCCAGTGACACGCTGAAAACCGTTGTAGCCGCCGGTGAGTGATTTTCTGAGCAGATACAGACCGACGTCGTCCATTTTCACAATGCCGGCAACCAGACCATACACACCAGCAGTGATCCCAACACTCAAGGCGCACAACACACCTACCTGAGTAACAAAATCAGCCTGCTGCACGCTACCCAGTGCAATGACGATAATCTCTGCGGACAAAATAAAATCAGTCCGGATGGCGCCTTTAATCTTGTCTTTCTCAAGCGCCACAAGATCAATATTTTCCTGCGAGAGTTTTTCAATTCTGGCTTCGCGCTCTGCTCCATCTTCTTTATGGAAAAGCCGGTGCAGTACTTTTTCAGCCCCTTCGAAACACAGGTACAGACCACCAATGACCAGCATGACGGTGATCAGAACCGGAATAAAAGCGGAAATAAGCAGCGCAGCAGGTACCAGGAACACTTTGTTCAGCAGCGAGCCTTTTGCCACAGCCCAGACCACAGGCAGTTCTCTTTCGGCACGCACTCCCTGAACCTGGTTGGCATTTAATGCAAGATCATCACCCAGAACCCCGGCTGTTTTCTGCGCAGCCACTTTAGACATGGCGGAAATGTCATCCAGCAAAGTAGCGATATCATCAATCAGGGCGAGTAAGTTAGCGGCTGCCATAGGTTTTCCTCAATAAGAATCGGGGCATAGGTTATCTGTAGAAGCCCTTATACGCAATACAGACTAATTTTGATTCTCTTCTTCTTTGACCCCTTTATTTATCCGCGCATCAATGAATTTCTCAAACCCTTTGCCCCTGTCTGAACAGGTCGCCCGTCCACCGGTAAAACGTGAAATAAATGCCAGGGTTTGGGTGGTTTTACTACTGCAATCCACTTCAACGGCAGGGGGCGGGGCATGAGGATCTTCTTTTTCTGCGCCTTTGCGGGGATCGCTGATATCCGGTGACGTTTTTGCCCGCCTGAGTTCTTTGGCTACCTGCTCAGCATCCTGCTGTGTACTGGCAGCCTGTTGCCGGCTGAAAAAAGCATCCAGAGCACGGCGCGATGTTAATGACGGTCTGGTTGAAACCGTGCCTGAATCTGTTGGCGCAGCCGGCTGCGCAATAACAGAAGAGACAGGCGGTTGAACCGGCTCTGACGTTTCAGGCTGCACAGGTTGTTGCGGCAACGACTCTTTTACTGCCAGCGGTGTTTTGACGTCAGGCGGGGCTGCCTGTTCCGGAATTGGTTTGGACTCCGGTGCGGCCAGTTCAGGTTCAGGCTTGTCGGGAGCCGGTGCGGCCAGTTCAGGTTCTGGCTTGTCGGGAGCCGGTGCTTCCGGAATGGTTTCCGGTAGTGTGTCCGGTTCCCGGACAGCCTGAGGTTGTGGCAGACGGATTAACGTCGCCGTGATGGGCTTACTGACCACGGGCTCCGGAATATCGCGCTTACTTTCCATCAGCGCCAGCGCGGCAAGCAATATAAGGTGAATAATAACAGACACGACAAAGACCCCGCTTTTCTTTCCTGAGCGGGGGGGATCAAATGTTGGCCTTTGAGGGGCAAAGAAAGCGGTGTCCGTGGTTTCCATACGCGACAGAAGACCGTTGAAATAAGATGAAGTTCCCGGTCTTTACACAAGCACGATTCTGGTTGCCCAATTGTGGTGCGTTATTTTGCCTTCGCACGATCATGGTGCGTAATTTTTAGGCTCTTCATTCGTTTTAATGCATAAATATCTGTTTTTTATAGATTAAAATTTGTGGCATAGGACTTGGTTTACTTCAGCAACCCCCGCTAAAAGCGAAAACAAACAACCATTATTTGGGAGCAACACATGAAACTAGTCACAGCTATCATCAAGCCATTCAAGCTGGATGATGTTCGTGAAGCCATTTCAGAGATCGGTATCGACGGTCTTACCGTTACCGAAGTGAAAGGGTTTGGACGTCAAAAAGGACACACTGAATTATATCGCGGCGCCGAATACCAGGTGGATTTCTTACCAAAAGTAAAACTGGAAGTTGCTGTTCAGGCAGACCAGGTTGATCGTCTGGTAGAAGCCATCGTTGGCGCAGCAAAAACGGGCAAGATCGGTGACGGTAAAGTATTCGTCTACGACCTTGAACATGCTGTTCGTATTCGTACCGGCGAAGCTGACGCAGACGCGCTGTAAAACAACACAATAAGAAATTGCGGAGAAAACAATGGAAATCACATTTGAACTCGGGTATGCATTAGATACCTTCTATTTCCTTATTTGCGGTGCGTTAGTCATGTGGATGGCTGCCGGCTTTGCCATGCTTGAGGCGGGTCTGGTTCGTGCTAAAAACACCACTGAAATTCTGACCAAGAACGTGGCGCTGTATGCCATTGCCTGTACTATGTATATGATCTGCGGTTACAGCATCATGTACGGCGGTGGTGACTTCACATTATTCCTTTCAGGTATTGTTGGTGACGGTGCAACAGGTGTTGCAGAAGAACCGGCTACCTACGCGCCTTCAGCTGACTTCTTCTTCCAGGTAGTATTCGTTGCCACTGCAATGTCTATCGTATCCGGTGCGGTTGCTGAGCGTATGAAACTGTGGGCCTTCCTGGCATTCGCAGTTGTGATGACTGGTTTCATCTATCCAATGGAAGGTGCATGGACATGGGGCGGTGAGTCTGTATTCGGTATGTACGTGCTGGGCGACAACGGTTTCTCTGACTTTGCAGGTTCCGGTATTGTTCACATGGCAGGTGCTGCTGCAGCCTTAGCCGGTGTACTGGTACTTGGCGCACGTAAAGGTAAATACACTGCAGATGGCAAAGTAAATGCTATCCCGGGTGCTAACCTGCCTCTGGCGACTTTAGGTACATTCATTCTGTGGATGGGTTGGTTCGGCTTCAACGGTGGTTCTGTTCTGGCAACAGCTACTGTAGAAAGTGCTAACTCTGTTGCGGTTGTATTCATGAACACCAATGCCGCCGCTGCCGGTGGTGCAATTGCTGCTCTGCTGCTGGCCCGCGTAATGTTCGGTAAAGCTGACCTGACTATGGTACTTAACGGTGCACTGGCTGGTCTGGTAGCCATTACTGCTGAACCTTCAACGCCAACGCCTCTGATGGCAACACTGTTCGGTGCGTTAGGTGGTCTGCTGGTTGTTCTGAGCATCGTGTTCCTGGACAAACTGAAAATCGATGATCCTGTAGGTGCTATCTCTGTTCACGGTGTAGTTGGTCTGTTAGGTCTGTTACTGGTGCCGGTAACTAACGAAGGTTCTACTTTCGGTGGTCAACTGTTAGGTGCTGCTACAATCTTTGTATGGGTATTCGTAACCAGTCTGATTGTTTGGGTAATCCTGAAAGCTGTAATGGGCATCCGGGTTTCTGAAGAAGAAGAATTTGAAGGTGTTGACGTTGCTGAATGTGGTCTGGAAGCATATCCTGACTTTACTTCAGGTCGTTAATCTTCAACACGGAGACTTGATTGGGCAACCTATAACAAAAGCATAATGCTCAACTCACCAAAATTTGAACCCCGCATCTGCGGGGTTTTTTCTGTTTAATAGAAATAAATAATTAACATCTTTTAAAAAATAGATTGGTCGTTTTCCGGCTCTCTGTTGTACGCATAGTTACACCAACTATCGTGCTTTTCCCAGGAGACCGTTATGAGTAAAAAACCAACTCTCACCACCAGCGCGGGCGCGCCCGTCGAATCTAACGAAACCAGCAAAACAGCGGGCGCAAGAGGTCCGGTTCTGCTGACAGATTATCAGCTTGTTGAAAAGCTGGCACACCAGAACAGGGAGCGTATTCCTGAGCGTACGGTGCATGCCAAAGGCTGGGGTTTGCAGGGTACATTTACAGTGACCCACGACATTACCCGGTACACCTGTGCCGACCTGTTCTCTGAGATTGGCAAAAAAACCGAAGTGCTGAGTCGCTGGTCTACCGTTGCCGGCGAATCAGGCGCTGCTGACACCGAGCGTGATGTACGCGGTTTCAGTCTTAAGTTTTATACCGAAGAAGGTAACTGGGATATGGTGGGTAACAATACCCCAATCTTCTTTATCCGCGACGCGTTTAAGTTTCCGGATTTTATCCGTACTCAAAAGCGCCATCCGAAAACGAATCTTCGCAGCCCGGAAGCGATGTTTGATTTCTGGGCCGGACAACCTGAGTCTGTGCATCAGGTCACCATTCTGATGTCTGATCGTGGTATTCCTAAGAACCCTATGTACATGAACGGCTACGGCTCACACACTTTCAGTATGTGGAATGCCAAAGGCGAGCGTTTCTGGGTGAAATTCCACTTTAAAACACAGCAGGGGCATGAACATTACACCAATGATGAGGCTGAAGAGATCATAGGTAAAACCCGTGAGTCTTATCAGGAAGACTTAATCAATGCCATCGAAGACGGCAAATATCCTAAATGGACTCTGTACATTCAGGTGATGCCTGAAGAAGAGGCAGGGAAGCAGGCTTATAACCCTTTCGACCTCACCAAAGTGTGGCCTCATGGTGATTTCCCTCTGATTGAAGTGGGCGAACTGGAAATGCACACCGTGCCTGAAAACTACTTCCAGATGATTGAGAATGCAGCCTACAGCCCGTCAAACGTGGTGCCCGGTATCGGCTTCAGTCCTGATAAAATGCTGCAGGCCCGGGTGTTCTCCTATGCAGATGCTCACCGTTATCGTTTGGGAACTCACTATGAAGCCTTACCGGCTAATGCGCCGAAGAAAGCGGAATTGAACCATTATCATAAAGACGGTGCGATGCGCTTCTTTACCAATGATTATGGTAATCCTGACGCCTATTACGAGCCAAACCAGCACAACGGTCCGGTGGCTCAAATTAAGAACCCGGAACCACCGCTGCGCATCGATGGCGATGCTGACCGCTACTATCAGGAAGAATCGGACATTGATTACGTGCAGCCAAGAGCCCTTTACAACATGTTCTCTGACGAGCAGAAAGAAAGGTTGTACAAGAACTATGCTGCCGCGATGGGGCCATGTTCAGACGGCGTAAAAGAGCGCTGGTACGCTGTTCTTGAAAAAGTACATCCTGACTACGCTGCAGGTGTCCGAAAAGCGGTGGAAGCGTTGGATACAGACGTTAACGCGGTGCCCATCACCGAAGACACGCCTCTGGAAGATAAGTAACAGTTGCCCGGTCACGGGCAATTAAACTGAAAAACATAACACCCGGCAGATGCCGGGTGTTTTCGTTGTGAAGAACCAATCGCGGGGAACCGGACCCCGCGTAATTTCTTACATCAGGCCGTTTGCTTCAATGCACCTGTACGGGTTAACGTACCAGCCGGAGCTGATGTGCCTTCTGACGCCACACTATCCGGTTCTTTTACCAGGTAAGTCGCCAGCTCTTCATCTGTAACCAGACGTACCACACGCATACCGGACTCTTCGTAATCTGCGTTAATAAGCCCGAGTTCAGCGAAGCGGGCGAACAAATCACAGGACGGATACGCACCCCATTTCTGTTTGAACACTTCAGCGTTCGATACGATATCGCATAAGTGATTTACCGGTGGGTTGTAGTGAGCGTGGAATTGCTTGAATACATGACGGCCGGTGTTAACCAGATAAAGGCCTGCCTGGCTGCAACGTGCAGCAAAATCCAAATCGCCGATACCAAAGCCATGATAATCGAGATCGAACCCGCCTACACGCTCATAATCCTTCCGGGTGATACCGAATATATTAGTATCGAACTGCACAAACGGGACTTTTTCTGCGGCAGTGGCCTGAGGAAGGGCAAGCTGCTGCACATAGCTTTCGTTAATATCTTCCGCTTTTTTATCAAGCTGGCATACATTGGCGGTGACAACCTTACCGATGGCGAGTGAACGGACCAGATTTTCCAGTAAAGATTCAGGGCAGATGCAGTCCACATCAAGGTAAATAAATTTGTCGGTTTTGCAGGTATCGAAACCACGGTTACGGGCTTTCGGGATCGGAAGTTCATCACTTGCTGCAAAACGGTGCACGATAGGGAAGTTTTCGCTACTTAATAGTGATTCGTCACTTGGCGGAGCCATCCATACAATCACCATTTCTTTTGGTAAAAGTGTAGAGCGTTCTATGCTGCTAATCAGGTTAGACAACTGCTGGGTACGTCGCTTAACAATAGTAACAATACTAAAATCAGTGCTCATGGCGTCGTCTCTCTGTCGGTTCATGTCCCTGCGGGACGGGTTAATTTCCAACCACAGATACGGCTCGTGGTGAGTCTGTTAGAAAAACAGTGAATAAATCCGCAAAATTACTGCAAACTTAGTTCCACCTTTAAACTAAAGTATAGTGAACGGGCTAACTTCGCGTTAATTCGTCATTTTTTGTTTTCTGGCCTGCCCGGATGAATTGCAGGGCGGAGTGTGTTAAATATGAATTTACAGAAAGCCGGTAATTTTTACAGTGGTTAGACAGAGCGGGGAAATGCATTTGCGACTGATAAAAAAGAGTCTGAAGCCGGTTATCACCGGTATGGTATTACTGGGCGTGTCTGCCGTCGCCTGGGCATACGACCGGATCACCGGTGAAATGTTTGCCAGCCGTTCTGAGGTTATTGCACAGCACGGGATGGTAGCCACCAGTCAGCCGCTGGCGACCCAGGTGGGGCTGGATATTCTTAAGCAGGGTGGCAATGCTATCGACGCAGCGATTGCAGCGAATGCCATGCTTGGTCTGGTGGAGCCCACCGGAAGCGGTATCGGCGGTGATCTGTTTGCCATCGTGTGGAGTGCAGAAGAGAAGAAACTGTATGGTCTGAATGCGTCCGGCCGCTCACCCCGTACCCTGACCAAAGCCGTGTTTGCAGAAAAAGGGCTCAATAAAGTGCCCTCATTTGGTCCGTTGCCGGTATCGGTTCCCGGTGCCGTGGATGGCTGGTTTGAGCTGCACAGCAAGTTCGGTTCTCTGCCTGTGACAGCCATTTTAACCCCGTCTATTGAATATGCCCGCAACGGTTTTCCGGTTTCTGAACTCATTGCGTATTACCTGCAAATGAATGCAGACCGGATTGGTCAATATGACGGATTTGCTGAAACCTTTATGCCCGGCGGTAAAGTACCGCAAAAAGGGGATGTGTTTAAGAACCCCGGACTGGCTGCCACCTACGAAAAAATTGCCACCGGCGGCAGAGATGCTTTTTATAAAGGCGATATTGCGCGGACAATCGCTGCCTACATGAAAGAGCAGGGCGGATACCTTACCTTAGATGATTTGGCCAGCCATACGTCGGAGTGGGTCGAACCGGTATCCGCGAATTACCGGGGGTACGATGTATGGGAATTACCCCCTAACGGACAGGGCATTGCAGCTCTGCAAATCCTGAATATTCTTGAGCGTTACGATATTGAAGGGATGGGGTTCGGCTCAGCAGACTACATTCACACTTTCGTTGAAGCGAAAAAGCTGGCATTTGAAGACCGCGCAAAATTCTATGCAGATATGGCATTTACTTCAGTGCCCGTAGACTGGCTGGTGTCTAAAGACTACGCCGCAGAGCGGCAGCAACTTATTAATCCGGAAAAAGCGGCCAAACGCTATGATGCCGGTGTGTACGAAGGTGATACCGTGTACCTGACTGTCGCCGATAAAGACGGCAACATGGTGTCTCTGATCCAGAGTAACTACCGTGGTATGGGCTCAGGTATGACGCCGCCGGAACTGGGCTTTGTGCTGCAGAACCGGGGGGAGCTGTTCACCATGCAGGAAGGACACGCAAACGAGTATGCACCGAGCAAGCGTCCTTTCCACACGATTATTCCTGCCTTCGTTACCCGCAATGGTAAGCCGTGGTTAAGCTTTGGTGTAATGGGCGGTGCCACCCAGCCACAAATGCATGCACAAATCGTTGTCGACCTGATTGATTTTGGCATGAACTTACAGGAAGCCGGTGACGCGCCCCGTATATTACATTCCGGTTCCAGCAGTCCTACCGGACATCTCATGCTGGATGGCGGTCAGGTACACCTTGAATCAGGCTTCAGCGAAACGGTCAAACGGGAACTGATGGAGAAAGGTCACACTCTGCAACCTGCCGTCGGGATCTACGGCGGTTATCAGGCAATTATGCTGGATAGTCAGCGGGGCGTGTATTTCGGTGCCTCTGAAAGCCGAAAAGATGGACAAGCCGCGGGGTATTGAGCCACACTATTAGTTACTGGCCCGGGAAAATGCCCATAAATCAATAATCAGCGGGCAAACGGAAGGATGTCATGAGTCAACCTCAAAAAGGGGTGTGCGCCGAACCGAATCTGCATGCGCAATATTTATTGCTGAATGTCGTGGATGACGATGCAGAAACGGTGAGGGGAAAGCTTGCCCGCGTGTTGGATATATTCGATTTTTACGAAAACGAGCACTATGAAGCCATGCTCACCGGCATGATTGCCATCGGTGCCGGTTTCTGGTCTGAATTGTATCCGGGCTTTATTCCCACTGAACTGGCTCCGTTTCCGGATATGCAGTGTGAAGATCGCACTGCCCCTTCCACGCCCTGCGACCTGTTTATTCAAATACGTGCTGACCGTGCTGATATTTGTCATGCGGTAGGCATGGAAGTGATGGAGCTGCTCAGGCTGCACGTTGAGCTGGTGGAGCAGGTAAGAGGTTTCCGTTATCTCGACGGCCGTGACTTGAATGGTTTTATCTATGCGCCGGATAATCCGCGGGGAATGCAGCGTCGTAAAACCGGCATTATCGATAATGACGAACTGGCTTTTAACGGCGGCAGTTACGTGCATGTGCAACGTTACCGTCACGATTTGCGACGCTGGGAAAGTCTTACTGCCCGTCAGCAGGAACAAATTATCGGTCTGACCCGGGAACACAACCTGGTGAGTCAGGAGCAAAACCCCATGTCTCATTGTATCCGCGCGTCAGCGAAAGGGCCTGATGATGATTTGCCGGGGTTAATTAAGCAGGGAATGCCTTACGGAGATCTGACAACGCAGGGACTTTTCTTTGTGAGCTGTTCAGCCAGTGCACGGCCTTTCAAGTCTATGTTGCACAGCCAGGTTTTCGGAACCGGAGACGGTGATTATGACCGCTGGCTGGATTACACCAGTGCGGAAACCGGAGCATCTTTCTTTGCGCCGCCGGTTAACTTTATCCGCGAGCACGCAAAAAAATAACCAGGTTAGTGGTGCAGCTTCAACGCACCGTCCCAGTCTTCACTGAGCGTTAAATTGCGGTATTGCAGGCACACATCAATGTGATGCTGAGGCAGTTGATCCTGCGGATTGATATCTCTGGCTTTCATGAAGTGAGCAATGGCGTCGTCCCACTCCCTGCGCATACGACAGGCCAGTCCGGCGGTGATTTGTGTTTGTACAGAGAGCCTGGCTTTCTGTTCTTCCTCACTCAGATGGTCGAGCACTTCATACACTTCAATGGCACTTTGCCGGCCTTTCACTTTAACCCAGTCAAGTAAACGGGTTTTAACCGGATAGCCCGCGCCTACCGTTTCCAGGGTTTGTGCGCTGACAATAATGTCAGCATTGTATTTTTTGGTCAGTGACTCAAGTCTGTAAGCAATATTCACACTGTCGCCGAGTACCGTGGTGTCCATACGGTCATCTGAACCGATAGTACCGATGATCACCGGCCCGAAATGAATACCAATCCCGATATTAATGGGCAGATATTCACAGTTGTCCCTGTGAGAGTTGTACATCACCAGCGCTTTACGTAAATCGATAGCAGCCTGAAGGGCGTCGCGGGCTTTATCTTTGGCGGTGCCGCCCGGGTGGTCGAACAGCGCCATAATGGCGTCGCCAATAAATTTGTCGATAAATCCACGGTTCTGGTGAATAGGATCATTCATTCGCAGGAAATAGGAATTCAGGAAGCCCATGAGTTCCTGCGGGCTGAGATGCTCTGACAAGCCGGTGAAGCCGCGGATATCACAAAACAGGATAGCCACTTCATCTTCGTCTGCATGTCCCAGTTCCAGCGTGGCTCCGCTGCCATGTTTGGCAAAGTGTTCAACGAACTGACGGGGGACGAATTTCTGGAAGGTTTTACTCAGTTGCATCGCCTCATTGGCTTTTTCGACGTAACTGGCTTCACGGCCGTCAGGGGTATCAGAAACAGGCGTTTTCTTCGGATGTGTTCTGTCGAGTTCAGCCTTCAGTTCGCGGATTTGTGCAGACTGTCTGAACAGGAAATATGCGGCAACACCGCCCACAGCGATAAGACTATAAATGAGTAGCCAGCTTAACGTCATGGTGTCACCACATATCCAACACTACAGAGAGCCTAACACTTTATCAGCAATGCTGAGTGTTTTATCAATTACGTCTGCTGTGTGCATTTTTGACACAAACCCTGCTTCATAAGACGCCGGAGCCAGGTAAACACCGTTGTCCAGCATGCCGTGATAAAACACCCGGAATTGCTCCTGGTTGCAGTTGATGGCCTGCTGGTAGTTCGTCACGCGGTCAATGCCGGTAAAGAACAAGCCGAACATGCTGCCGGCAACGTTGGTGGTCATAGGGATGCCGTGTTTATCCGCCAGAGCCTGAAAACCGTCTGCCAGTGCCTGAGTTTGAGCGAAAATCCCTTCATACATGGCGTCATCATCTAGTTGAGCCAGTGCGGCAAGGCCGGCTGCCATGGCTACAGGATTACCTGATAAAGTCCCTGCCTGATAAACCGGGCCGGTAGGGGCGATATGTTCAATTATGTCGCGGCGACCACCGAATGCGCCCACCGGCATACCGCCACCAATCACTTTACCCAGACAGGTAAGGTCCGGCTTGATGTTGTATCTTGCCTGTGCACCGCCTTTGGCGACACGGAAGCCTGTCATCACTTCATCGAAAATCAGTACACTGCCGTGGTCATCACAGATCTTACGTAACCCTTCAAGGAATCCTTCTACAGGCGGAATACAGTTCATGTTGCCGGCAACCGGTTCAACGATGATGCAGGCGATGTCATCGCCGTGTTCACGGAAGACTTCTTCAACGCTTTCAAGGTTGTTGTATTCCACCGTCAGCGTATGCTGCGCCACATCCGCAGGTACACCCGGTGAACTTGGTACGCCCAGTGTCAGTGCGCCGGAACCGGCTTTTACAAGCAGTGAATCGGCATGACCGTGGTAACAGCCTTCAAATTTAACCAGCTTGTTGCGGCCGGTATAGCCACGGGCCAGCCGGATTGCCGACATGGTTGCTTCGGTCCCTGAATTTACCATGCGTACCATTTCCATTGACGGCACCATGCTGCTGACCATTTCGGCCATGATAATTTCTGATTCTGTAGGCGCTCCAAAACTCAATCCGTTTTGTGCGGCATTGATAACAGCTTCACGGATTTTATCGTTGTTATGACCCAGTACCATGGGGCCCCAGGACTGCACGTAATCAATGTACTGATTGTCGTCAGCATCCCAGATGTAAGCGCCGTCTGCTTTAGTGATGAAACGGGGTGTGCCGCCTACCGCTTTAAAGGCACGGACCGGGGAGTTTACGCCACCGGGAATCGTTTTTTGCGCGCGGGCAAAGAGGACTTCAGATTTTGACATAATGCTTATTGGCTCTTGTTAGTGTACCAAACCACGTCGCGTTCATATTTCGCGACCAGATCTTCAACGCCCAGTGTCAGCGCGAAGAGTGCCATTCTTACCAGCACGCCGTTATCGGTCTGCCGGAAGATGGCCAGGTTCGGGTTGGTATTCAAATCGTTATCCAGCTCATTAGCTTCCATACGGGAATCCCGCGGAAGTGGATGCATGATCACCGTTTTTGACTGGAAATGCTTAGTGTAAATAGACTGGTTGAGGCGGAAGCGGCCACGGTATTTATTGGCTTCTTCCTGAGAAGGAAAGCGTTCTTCCTGAATGCGTGTCTGATAACAGATGTCCACATCTACCGTGCCGTCGATATGCTCAGAGATAGTCAGTTTGTGACCGGCATCTTCAATGGCAGAGACAATGTAGTCCGGCATGGCCAGCTCTGCTGGTGCGATAAGTGTAAAGTGGATATCCTTATACAAACACAGCAGTTTCGACAAAGAATGTACGGTACGGCCATATCGCAAATCACCAATCATGGCGATGTGGAGTCCGTCGATGCCTTTACCATTGTATTCCAGCTCACGCTTTATGGTAAATAAGTCCAGTAATGCCTGCGTCGGGTGTTCGTTTGCGCCGTCGCCGCCGTTGATGACCGGTACACGGCTGCCGTCAGCAAATTCGCTTACTGAACCCGCGTGCGGATGACGCATGGCAATAATATCGGAATAGCCACTTAATACACGGGCCGTGTCGTAAAGCGATTCACCTTTCGCCAGCGCAGAGTTACTCATGCCGGTGGTTTCCCGCACTTCCCCGCCAAGCAGGTTAAAAGCAGTCCCGAAACTTACCCGTGTACGTGTGCTGGGTTCGAAAAATAAGTTACCCAGGATGGCGCCGTCCAGCACCGTGGTGCGCTTCTGACGCTTTGCATAAGGCTCCATGGAATGGGCCACAGAAAAGACTTTCTCGATGGCATCACGATCGAATTGATTGACCGAAAGGATATGGTTGCCGGTAAACTGTGACATAGTGCTCTCAACAAACAAAATAAACCTGAACAGTTTATCAAAAAGCCGGCGATGTGTAGAGATAAGAACCTTAAATAGGTTTATGAGTTTTTCTGCGCAGGCCGGGGTAAAATCAAACTTTCTTCAGATAATCACCGGATGAATGTGACAAAGCGACCGCAGGCAAACAAACCATCCCGTTCATGGTGGCGGACTGACTGTCCGCAATGCCGGCGTCTGCGTATGATATTCATCTGGGCGGTTATCGTATTTGTGGTGTATTTTTATGTCTGGAACTGATTCTGACCCTATTTATGTCAGGGCAACGTCAAAGGGTAACGGCATCACTGCATTGGTGCTGGGTGTGGCCGGACTGATAATGTCGGCAATATGGATGAAATTTCTGCCGGACTGGCTGTTTCTGGCCGCTATTTTCCTGACCAGTGCGTCGATTGTATCGCTGCTCATCGGCTGGTTCAAAGTAAGAGAGCCTCAGTTCAGTATCGAAATTTCTCCGCAGGAAATCCGTTATCATCACCGGTTGGGCAACTGGCTGTTACAGTGGGATAACGTGCAGCGTATAGACTGCCCGCGGGTGCAGCAGGGTTTAGAACAGGTGGAGCTTGAAGCGGTAGGTTTCCGGATTAAAGACTACGGTGCGTTCTTAAATCATGTTTCCCCCCGGCTGGCCACCCATTTACTGATGGAGCAACGTCCGTTGCTGCTTCACAGGGATGAAAAAAACTGTAAAACCGGTGCCTGTTTTGAGCAGGAAATGTTTGATGATAAACATTACACCACTGCAGACAATCAAACTTTTACCGGCGTTAAAGCCATGCTGGCGAACAGAATGTCTCAGCTTCGTCAGTCGCTGGGGTATGATGTGTTTATTGCCGCCTCTGATATTGATCGTGAACCTGCTGACTTTGCCCGCTTTATGCGCCAGTGCCAGCAAGCCCGTCAGGACAGACTGATGGATACTCAGGCAGGTTGATGCCTGCACCTTCCCCTGAGTCTCCGGCTCAGGGGAAGGTGTAATTCATTTCTTCCAGGAAGCGTCTGGCTTCTGTCATTAATATTTCGCACTCATTCAGCAGGGCAGGCAGATGCTCTGCAATCAGGAAGTTTTGCTCAAGCTTTAGTGCGATTTCCAGTTCTGAAGCCAGTTCCTGTAACTTCGGTACACCGGTGTAGCAGCAGGCTCCGTGAAGTTTGTGCACTTCCGCCTTCAGGCCGTCGAAGTCTTTTTCTTTCCACATCGATTTTAATGTGGAAATGGTGGGCGGCAGCAACACCACAAAATCCCCCAGTAACGAGCGTGCAGCTTCCGGGTTCTGGTGGGTGCGTTTAACCGCCAGTTGCCAGTCCAGAGTAGGTAAAGCCATGGCTGTCGGGGTGGCGTTCTGACACCAGCGCTTAATCAAATCGAGAAGGGCGCCCATTTCGATAGGCTTGGGCAGATAATCGTCCATACCTGATGCCAGCAACCTTTCCTGTTCCTCTTTGAAAGCATGGGCGGTGACTGCAATGATAGGGGTACCCATATTCAGAGCCGTTTTGCGGATCAGTCTGGATGCCTGCAAACCATCCATACCCGGCATTTGAACATCCATCAGGATGAGATCATATTCCGTGCTCTGACAACGGTTAACGGCATCCTGGCCGCTCATGGACGTGGTCAGACTGACCGGTGAGTGATCCAGCCAGGTATGCAGCAGCTTAAGGTTCATTTCCATGTCATCAACAGCCAGAATACGTGCCTTGGGCAGGTTATTCATCTTATCCTGCATCGGATTACGGCGACGGGCTGTTTTCTGATGCAGCAGGCTTTCCAGTTTGGTGAGTGTGACAGGCATTCTTACCTGTTCATGGAAGTGCTGGGTCAGGCTGGGATACTGGTTGAACGGTTCCGGACCGGAGTACCACAGGATGCGTTTTTTCGCCGGAAACTCCACCAGTTCACTGAGGTACGTGTTCCGCTTCTCCAGATGGGAAACCGGTACAGTAGCAAACAGTAAATCAGGATGTATATCCAGCATGTTCAGAAAGGCTACGGAATCTGCTGATGTCACCCTGGCTCCCAGTGCGGTGAGCATGGAGGCAGTGGCTCTGCGGGTGTCCGGCACAGGGTCGAATACCACAACCCGTTTTCCAATCCATTCGGCGTTCGGTGTAAGACTGTATTTCTGACTAAGCTGATTCGCCCGCAGACGGATGTCAAAGACACTGCCAAGCCCGGGTACACTGTTTAAATCCAGAGTGCCGCGCATCAGTTTTATCAGTTCCCGGCAGATAACCAGACCAAGCCCTGTGCCCTGATAGCTACGGTTCAACGCATCATCAATCTGGGAGAAAGCATTAAACAGCTTTTTCTTATCCTGGCGGCTTATACCAATACCGGTATCTTCAATCCGGAAGTGTAATTCATGGATGCCGTGGGGCAGGGACGTGCCTCTAACTGTGAGGGTGATGGTGCCGGAAGAGGTGAACTTCAGGGCGTTACTGAGGAGGTTGTTCAGTACCTGCTTAATTCTGAATACATCGCCGATGAGTTTTTCCGGTAACGGGCCGGTATCAAAAACAAATTCCAGCCGCTTGGAGTGGGCAGACTTAGACATCAGCGTCACCATGTCTTCCAGTAACTGGTTCGGTGAGAATGGCTGATTGTTAATCTGCAGCTTACCGGCCTCAATTTTAGAGAAGTCGAGTACGTCATTGACGATACCCAGCAGGTTATCCGCCGCTGTGTTGATGATTCGAACCTGCTCCTGTTGTTCCACCGGCAGGGCAACATGGGTGAGCTCTTTACTGAATCCGAGAATGGCATTGAGAGGCGTACGGATTTCATGGCTCATATTGGCCAGGAACTGAGATTTTACGTTACTGGCTTTAATAGCGTCTTTGCGGGCAATGTCCAGACGGGCATTCTGCTCTTCAATGAGTTCCATATTATTGCGAAGCTCGTTGGTTGCCTGACTGACCTCAGAGGCCAGCTGATTGCGACTCTTTTCCATGAGGGCGAAAGAGAACAACCCGGCTTCGATAAACACGCCTACCTGGAAGCAGTATGTGGTGTAGTCATTGGAAGGTAAAATATTCAGTAAGCTCAGAATGCCCACGATTGCACCGCTGGCCAGCATGCCCCAGGCGAAGATGAAATAGAGGGCGGGTTTGAACTTATTAACGTAAGCCTCAAAGCCGGCATAGATGTAACTGCAAATCGCAATCATACCCACGCCATACACCAGGTTATTCTTCCAGATGTGAGGCAGCAAATCGATGAGACAGCCTGCGCCGATAACGCCCTGCAAAACCAGCAGAGACATGATCACCGGATGGGCATTCGGGGCATGTTTTCTGGTTTCCAGGAAGGTAACCGCGAACAGCCCGGAGCTGATCCCGATGATGACGAAAATCATCTCTGTATGCGCAGCAAACCACGGGTCAAAGCCGTCGCGGAATATCAGGTGAAGATGGCCGCCCCAGACAAATTGCCATAGCAATACCGCCATAATGTAGCCCACGTAAGCGACCAGGCTTGGCTCTCTGGAACCGAAGAACAGCGCGAAGTTGTATATTGCCAGAATGATCAGGCCGCCGTAGAACAATCCCCACAGCAGACTGTCCAGTTGTACGCCGAAACTATGGCGGGTTTCCGGCTCCACAGATAACGGTACAATCAGGCTGGAAGAGGCACTTTCGACCCGCAGGTATAACTCCAGCGGAGCGTCCACCGGCAGCTCAGCCCGCATGGTCGGTACGCGGAATATCTGCTCGGTTTGCAGCTTACCCTGATGACTTTGCTTTAAGACTTCATCGCCTCTGACGAGATAAAAATCGACTTTATCTAACTGGCTGAAATCGATATTGAATACCCAGTCACGGGTATTACTTGTGTTGTTGAATTTGGTAACCAGCCACAATGCGCGGGACTGAAAACCGAAGTTAGGATTCGGGTCGGTATAAAAACGGAAATCAGGACGACGCTTGATTGCTTCACTGATAGTCAGCTGCGTGTCTGTCTCGAAGTAAAATTCAAAATTGTCCGTCAGGCTGGTTTCAATATTTTCATTGATGAGCTGATGGGTAGTCTGAGCCTGAGCCGGCGCAGTGCACACCCCAAAAAACATCAAGATGCTGAACCAGGACCACAGTACTGCGCGCATTTTTGATAAGCTGGTTGGAAAAACGTGCGCCTATTAAACCACCAACAGGCGCGTTTGTACAAAAAACAGGGTGTAAATTGCTGCTATCTGTAAAATTAGCCTTCCGCATTACGGAAGGCTTGACGGTTATTTAAGCATAGGCAGATTCAGGTCGTGTTTCTGCGCACATTTCTGTGCCAGTTCGTAACCTGCATCAGCATGACGCATCACGCCGGTGGCCGGGTCATTCCAGAGTACACGGCCAATGCGCTTGTCAGCCTCTTCAGTACCGTCACATACAATCACAACACCTGAATGCTGGCTGAAGCCCATGCCCACACCACCACCATGATGCAGCGATACCCAGGTGGCACCGCCCGCTGTATTCAGCATGGCATTGAGCAGCGGCCAGTCGGAAACCGCATCCGAACCGTCCATCATGGCTTCGGTTTCACGGTTCGGGCTCGACACAGAACCGCTGTCCAGGTGATCACGGCCAATTACCACCGGCGCTTTAAGTTCGCCGTTACGGTACATTTCGTTGAACGCCAGTCCGAGACGGTGACGGTCGCCCAGTCCCACCCAGCAAATGCGTGCCGGTAAACCCTGGAAGCTGATCCGTTCCTGCGCCATATCCAGCCAGTTGTGCAATGAAGCGTCATCAGGCAGCAGCTCTTTTACTTTGGCATCGGTTTTGTAAATATCTTCCGGGTCGCCTGAAAGGGCAACCCAGCGGAATGGTCCTACACCTTCACAAAAGCGCGGACGAATATAAGCGGGTACAAATCCCGGGAAGTTAAAGGCATTGGTTACACCTTCCTGCAAAGCCACCTGACGGATGTTATTACCGTAATCAAAGGTAGGGATACCCATATCATCAAAGGCCAGCATCGCTTTTACATGTTCCGCCATAGACACTTTCGCTGCTGCAGTCACTGCTGCCGTGTCGCTCACCTGTTTCTCACGCCATTCTTCCAGCGTCCATCCCGCAGGCAGGTAGCCGTTAACCGGGTCGTGGGCTGATGTCTGGTCGGTAACCATATCCGGCTTAATGCCACGCTTAACCATTTCCGGCAGTACTTCCGCTGCATTTCCTAACAGGCCTACCGATACCGGTTTACCGTTTTCTTTTGCCCGTTCAAGGATGGCCAGTGCTTCATCCAGTGTTTCTGCTTTTTCGTCCAGGTAACGGGTGCGCAGACGCATATCAATGCGGGTAGCATCGCACTCAATAGCGAGCATGGAGGCGCCGGCCATGGTGGCCGCTAAAGGCTGTGCACCGCCCATACCGCCCAGTCCGGCAGTCAGGATCCAGCGTCCTGCCAGGTTACCGTTGAAATGCTGGCGGCCGGCTTCGACGAAGGTTTCATAGGTGCCCTGAACAATGCCCTGAGAGCCGATGTAAATCCATGAGCCGGCAGTCATCTGGCCGTACATCATGAGGCCTTTTTTATCGAGCTCGTTAAACGTGTCCCAGTTCGCCCAGTGAGGAACAAGATTGGAATTGGCAATCAGTATCCGCGGCGCATTTTCGTGGGTGGGGAACACTCCCACCGGCTTCCCTGACTGCACCAGCAGGGTTTCATCGTCATTCAGGTTTTTAAGCGTATCGACAATCTTGTCGAAGCATTCCCAGTTTCTGGCTGCTTTACCGATACCGCCGTAAACCACCAGATCTTCGGGACGCTCCGCCACTTCCGGGTCCAGGTTGTTCATCAACATACGCAGGGGTGCTTCGGTCAGCCAGCTTTTAGCGTTCAGTTCACTGCCTCTCGGGGCACGGATTACTCGGGATGTTGTCATGATCTTTCCTCAGGATTTTGCCCGGTCAATCAGCCGGGAGAGTAACTGTTTTAATTCGTTTTGAAGCGGAGCAGCATAAGCCGCATCGTATTCCGGCCGGCCGGGTTCTGCCGGCTCACGCAGGTAGCAGCGCTGGGCGATTTCCAATTGCAGTGCATGAATACCTTGTCCCGGATTGCCGTAGTGACGGGTGATCCAGCCGCCTTTGAAGCGACCATTGCTTACCGCAGAATGAACGCTGCTTTGCAGCGCAGAAAATGCGATGGTGGCGTAGTCGCTGTGGCAACTTTTATCCGTGTTTGTCCCCAGATTCAGGCCCGGTAATTCGCCTTCAAATAAACGGGGGCACAGCGAGCGGATGGAATGGGCATCAAACAGGACGACCTGCCCGTGCTGACGCTTAAGCCGGTTCAGCTGGTGGGACAGTGCGTTGTGATAGGGCATAAACCACGTGGCTTTCCGGTATTCCGTTTCTTCTTCAGAAAGCGGTGCGGCATAAAACGGTACGCCGTCGAAACGTTCCTGCGGGCAAAGTTGTGTGGTGGTCTGGCCCGGATAAAGCGATACGCCGGACGGGTCCCGGTTTAAATCGATGACCGTGCGGGAGATATGGCTGCGCACCACGGTAATACCGAGTTCAGGCGCGAAACTGTATAGCTTGTCTACCCACCAGTCTGTGTCAGCCAGTGCCGTTTCTTTATCGCATTGCAGTTGTTGTGCTATTTCATCCGGTATGGTCAGTCCGGTATGAGGGATACTCAGCACAAGGGGCGCATTGCCCTCGCTGATTTCCAGCCAGTGAGTGCTCATGCTGACGCTCCGCCGGACTGCGCAGGGTTAAATATCTCTGCGACTGGTCCTGTGAGGTCTGAGCCTGCTACGAGCGCAAAGGCGGCTGCCATGTCTTTTGCCATGTAGCGGTCATCCTGCAACATAGGGACTTCACTACGCAGAGTTTGTCTGACGGTTTCCAGGTGAGGACTGGTTTTCATGTCACCGTGCAAATCGATGCCTTGCACGGCAATCAACAATTCTATGGCCAGAATATGCTGCAGATTGGTGTTCATACCAGCCAGTCTGCGTGCACCGTGCGCGGCCATTGAAACATGATCTTCCTGATTCGCGCTGGTGGGGATGGAGTCCACACTAGCCGGGAATGCCTGTTGTTTGTTTTCAGATACCAGGGCCGCGGCCGTAACCTGCGGGATCATAAAGCCGGAATTCAGGCCCGGACGGGGCGTCAAAAATGCCGGCAAACCTGACAGCGCCGGGTCAACCAGCATGGCAATACGCCGCTCGCTCAGTGAACCGGTTTCGCACACGGCCATGGCAATCATATCGGCTGCAAAGGCAACCGGTTCGGCGTGAAAATTTCCCCCTGACAGGGCTTCATCCGTATCACTGAAAATGAGGGGGTTATCTGACACACCATTGGCTTCAGTAAGCAGGGGGGTAGCGGCCTGATTCAGTAAGTCAAAAGCGGCACCCATGACCTGGGGCTGACAGCGAAGACAGTAAGGGTCCTGCACTTTCTCGCATTGCAGATGAGAGTCACGGATTGTACTGCCTTCCAGAAGCTCACGCAGCGCTGCAGCTACGGTGATTTGGCCCTGGTGACCACGCAAGGCGTGAATGCGTGGATCCATCGGGGCGGTTGAACCTTTGGCCGCATCGGTAGACATGGCACCGGTAATAAGTGCGGTGGCGAAGCCATGTTGTGCGGCGAACAGTCCTGCAAGGGCCTGAGCCGTAGAGTATTGGGTACCATTGAGGAGCGCCAGACCTTCCTTCGGTCCGAGGCTGAGCGGAGTGAGTGAAGCTTTAGCCATGGCGTCAGCGGCAGGCATTTGTTTGCCGTCGACCAGCACATCGCCCAGTCCGATGAGCGCCATAGTCATATGAGATAAAGGCGCAAGATCGCCGGATGCCCCGACTGAGCCTTTTTCCGGCACAACCGGCGTGATGCCCTTATTCAGGAAAGCTTCCAGCAGTTTAACCGTTTCCAGCTTCACACCGGATGCGCCATGTCCAAGGCTGGCCAGTTTGAGCGCCATCATCAAACGGATAACGTTAACCGGAGCCGGCTCACCCACACCGGCAGCATGAGAAATGACGATGTTGTGCTGCAGTTGTGCCAGCTGATCATCAGGAATACGGACATTTGCCAGTTTTCCGAAGCCGGTATTAATACCGTATACCGGTTTGTTGCGGGCGATAATGCGCTGTACTGCCTGTTCTGAAGCAATCACCCGGGGTAAAGCATCTTCGTGCAGAACAGCCGGTGCGCCTTCGTAAATCGTACGCCAGTCTTTAAGTGATACCTGACCAGGTTGCATTATTATTGTTGTCATTTTTCCAGTCCTCTGAAGATTCGGCGACGTAAGGGATTAAGTCCGATTTGATAGATAAGGTGTGCCGGTGACGGTGCGTTCCAGCAGGCAAGGTCGCAGTACTTTCCGGCTTCCAGACTGCCGGTCTGAGATTGCTGACCCAACGCAGCGGCGGCATGAACTGTCATACCACTGAAGGCTTCAGCAACGGTAAGTCCGAAAAGGGTACAGGCCATGTTCATGATAAGTAGTGGTGACGTTACCGGCGATGTACCGGGATTGGCATCTGTAGCAACAGCCATCGGAACATTGTGTTGTCTGAGTAATTCAACCGGTGGCTTCTGCGTTTCTCTCAAACAGTAAAAGGCGCCCGGCAGTAGCACTGCTACGGTGCCGGAAGCGGCCATGGCTTCCACGTCTTTCGCGGTGGCAAATTCAATGTGATCGGCAGACAGCGCCTGATAGTTTGCTGCCAGCGACACGCTGCCATTATCTGACAGTTGTCCGGCATGAAGCTTTACCTTGAGTCCGGCTTGTCTGGCAGTGTCGAAAATCCGGCTGGTTTGATGTGGCGTAAAGGCAATGTGCTCACAAAATGCGTCCACTGCATCAATGTTGCCATCTGCCAGTGCAGCCGGGAACAGCTGTTCACATACATACGACACATAGTCGTCAGCGCGGCCTTTAAATTCCGGCGGTACCACATGCGCGGCCAGCAGTGTGGGGGAGACTGACACTGCCCGGTGCTGCGCCAGTGACCGTGCAACCCGTAACTGCTTAAGTTCAGACTCAATATCCTGTCCGTAACCGGATTTTATCTCTACCGTCGTCACACCCTGTGCAAGCAGACTGTCGAGCCGGGGCAGGGTTTCATCCAGCAGGGTTTGTTCTGATGCGGCGCGGGTTGAGGTGAGCGTAGACATAATGCCGCCACCTTGTGCGGCGATGTCAGCGTAACTGGTCCCTTCCAGCCTGGCTTCAAATTCATTGGCACGGCTGCCTGCATACACCAGATGGGTATGACAGTCGATGAGGCCGGGTGTTACCAGCAGGCCCTGTAAGTCAATAACCTGGTCAGACTGATACTGCGCAGTGACGGCGGCAGCAGGACCGGCGGCCAGAATTTTGCCATCAGCCATCGCGACGGCACCGTCTTCTGTTATCGCCAGAGGGGCGGCGGGATCGGCCATGGTTACCAGCCTTGCATTCACCCAAATCTTTTCAGCTTGTTGCTTCATGCGCTTGTCTCTGTGGACGCTATTTCAATTTAATATAGCCAACAATTTTTAATATGTATAGTCATATAAATCCAAATATTTATCCATTTCATCGCAATATCTATGTTGCGTCTTGTATTTATTGCCAGCCCCCGATATAACAGAACAATAAAAATAAAATTGCCTGTCACCATTAGTATAAGTATAGACATAAGAGGTAAGCATGAATTCAGTGTTGATTGCGGTGTGCATAATGCTGGCGCTAAGTCTGGCGCGGGTGCACGTAGTTATAGCGCTTATTATCGCGACGTTTGCAGGTGGCCTGCTCAGTGGTCTGGGTACCTTAGGCACGCTGAATAACTTCAACAGCGGACTGGGTGCAGGCGCAACGGTGGCACTGTCGTATGCCTTTCTGGGGGCCTTTGCGGTGGCAATTTCCCGCTCGGGTATTCCTGATCTGCTGGCAGGACAGGTCCTGAAAAAACTTGATAAGAAGCAGGGTGAAAATCCCGCGCTGGCACGGACTATCCGTTATGGCGTAATGGCTGCTTTGTTAGTGATGGCGGTATGCTCGCAAAACCTCATTCCTATTCATATTGCCTTTATTCCGTTGCTGGTACCGCCTCTGCTGCTGGTCACGCAAAAGCTGAAGCTGGACCGCCGGGCCATTGCCTGCGTGCTGACGTTTGGTTTGATCACCCCGTACATGTTTCTGCCGGTGGGGTTCGGTTCCATTTATCTGAATGACATTCTGCTGGTAAATCTGCAGGAAAGCGGTGCTGATGTGTCCGGTGTATCTGTCATCCGGGCCATGGCATTGCCTGCCCTTGGCATGCTGGCCGGTTTACTGGTTGCTGTGTTTATCAGCTACCGCAAACCGCGGGAATACAGTGATAAAAAGCTGAAACGGGCTGAGCATACAGAGGTGAAATACAGCGGCCGTTCACTGGCGGTGTCAGGTGTTGCCGTGATTACTGCATTTGTGGTGCAACTGATGTTTGACTCTATGGTGCTTGGTGCACTGGTGGGCTTTGTGATCTTCAGTATCAGCGGGGTTATCCGCTGGAAGCAGGCCGATGATGTTTTTGTTGAAGGCATGAAGATGATGGCCAACGTGGGCTTTATCATGATCACAGCGTCCGGGTTCGCGGCAGTGATGCGTGCAACCGGAGATATTCAGTCTCTGGTTGATACCAGTGCGGCGTTGATTGACAACAGCAAGGCGTTAGGCGCGCTGATGATGTTAGTGGTGGGTCTGGTGATCACCCTTGGCGTGGGCTCTTCTTTTTCCACTGTCCCGATTATCGCCGCGATTTTTGTGCCGCTGGCCTTGCAACTGGGTTTTAGTCCGCTGGCCATTGTCACGCTGGTGGGCACGGCAGGTGCACTGGGCGATGCGGGCTCTCCGGCTTCAGATTCCACTTTGGGACCCACTGCCGGACTCAATGCAGACGGTCAGCACAACCATATCTGGGACACGGTTGTACCTACCTTCTTACACTACAATTTACCCTTGCTGGCAGGCGGTTGGGTTGCTGCCATGTTGCTATAGCAGGAAGCCGCAGCCTTTATAAAGCGTGGCTGCGGTTAACCGAAAGCGGGTGAGAAACGGGCGAGAAGATTATAGGCATCGCCCGGAAATAACTGTCTTACGTAAGTGATCCCTTCGCCGCCACGCCATGTCTGACGCTCCAGTAACAGGCATGCTGTACCTTCTTCAATACCCAGCGCTTCAGCCTGTTCTGCATTGGCTGAAATGGCAGAGATACGGTGCTGGGCTTTACTCCAGGCTACATGTTCAAGCAGCCAGTGACCCGGCGACACATCCTCAAACGTGATGCCTTCAGCCTCAGGGACGGCATTCAGGTTGATGAGACGCATTTCCAGTGCAAAGGGCCGGTTACTTGCCAGATGAAGACAGCGTAATTCCAGTAACGGATTGTCAGCACCCAGTTCCAGTTCTTCCGCTTTCCGTTTCTGCGCGGTGCGTTTGCGCCGTGATAACAGAGAGAAGCCGTATGGCTGCCCCCGGTTAGCGATTTCAGTTTGTATATCAGGAATATCCACAATGACAGACTGAATTTTCGGACGCGCCACAAAAGAGCCGGCGCGACGGCGGCGGTGAATCAATCCTTCATCTACCAGAGAGGTAATGGCTTTGTTTACCGTCATACGGGAACACCCGTAGTTCTCAACAAGTTCATGCTCAAAAGGGATTTTGTAACCCGGAGGCCAGGTGCCCGAGAGGATCTGCTGACGAATGTCGTTGCAGATTGTCTGGTGCAGCGTATCTTTGACCCCTTTTTCCTGCGGTTCTGGCGGCATTACTGAAATACTCTGTTAATAGTCTTAATGAAGGCGCGTTGCGCGTGTTCTCTGCCGGCATGGCGGCCTTCTTTTACTGTAAGCCGGCCATTTACCCACACACAGTCAATCAGGTCTTTATTGTGACAGAAAACCAGTTGCTCGATAATATTATCGTGAGACCTTAGCATATCGGGTAACCCGCTGATTTTCAAAGAAACCATATCGGCACAGGCGCCGGGCTGTAATCCGGGAGCAACGCCCAGTGCCTGAGCGCCGCCGGCAACGCTTTGTTGCCACAAAGACTGACCACAGCGTTCACCTGCATGACGCTGGCTTACATTCCGGTTTTGCAGTTGCAGGCGCTGACCATATTCAAGCAGGCGTAACTCTTCCGGTGCATCAATTTTTACGTTGGAGTCTGAACCCACACCAATGCGGCCGCCGGCTTCCAGGAACGGGTTAAGCGGAAACAGACCATCGCCCAAATTGGCTTCGGTAACAGGGCACAACCCAGCGACAGCTTGTGAACGTGCAATACCGGAAATTTCGGCGTCATCCAGGTGAGTAGCATGCACCAGACACCAGCGCGCATTCACGGGCTGATTGTCCAGCAGCCACTGAACGGGACGGGCGCCGTAATGGGCCAGACAACTGTTCACCTCTTTCATTTGCTCTGCAATGTGAATGTGAACCGGTCCGTTTCCCAGCGACGTTAAAAACTGCAGCTCTTCTCCGGTCACTGCCCGTAAACTGTGAGGGGCTACGCCGGTTACGGCACCGTCTGTAGTCAGCAGCCGGCGTTCAATATGCTCATAGAGTTTACCGAAGTCGTCGGTGCTGTGAATGAACCGTTGCTGTGCAGCTTCCGGTGCCTGACCGCCGAAACCACTGTGCGCATAGAAAACCGGAAGCATTGTGAGGTTGATGCCGGTATCGGTGGCAGCATCGATGATGGCATCACTCATGGCGGCGGGCTGGCCGTACGGTTTACCATCAGGCGCATGGTGAAGGTAATGAAATTCGCCAACACGGGTAAACCCGCTCTCCAGCATTTCAATGTATGCAAGGGTGGCAATCGCAGTAAGATCGTCCGGTGTGAGTTTTTCTAAAAAGCGGTACATTACCTGCCGCCAGGTCCAGAACGAATCTGCGCCCGGTCCTTTCACTTCTGCAAGCCCTGCCATCCCTCTTTGAAAGGCGTGACTGTGCAGGTTTGGCATGCCGGGAAGCAGCGCATCAATCACAAGATCTGAAGGTTCAGGGCTTGCCGGTGTGATATGACTTATTTTCCCGCCGGCAATACTGATGCGCTGATCCTGATGCCAGCCGTCAGTGAGCAATACATGACGGGCAAAAAGGGTATAGTCAGAAAGCGATGCAGTATGTGATGTCATGGTAGCTACCATTCGGAAGATGATAGATTTATTGTATAGACATAATTTGAGAAAGGGAACAAAAATACCGGCTCAGTCGTTGACAGAGCCGGTTGCATAGTTATGCGTTGTGGCGTTACTTGTACAGGTTGTTGAAGATAAACTTGTACGTGCCGTGTGACTGGGCGCGCCATTGAGGCTGGAAGCCCAGCAGATACACCTCGCCGTCACCGTAATTCACTTCCATAGCAGCCGCTTTGCCATTTATCGCTTCAGGGTGCAGCAACACACCGCTCAGCAATACGTCACCTTCTTCAGAATAGGAAGACAATATGGTGCCGTCAAAGCCGGGTAATGTATCAAAGGCAGGACCGTGAGAGAACATCACTACCGGGTCGTCCGGCAGGCCCTGTGTGGCGGCACTGTCAGCTTCTTTATTCAGTTCGGTTTGTACCAGCGCACCGGCACAGTAGAAAACGTCACTGCCCACACCGGCGAGGACATTTTTTACCGGCAGTCCCAGTAAGCTGATAGCGGCATCAGACGCCTGGTTGAAGGCAATGAGTTTACCGCCACGGGCAACAAAATCCCGTAATGCCTGTGCACCTTCTGAACCAATGCCTCCGGCATATTTTGCCGGTACAGGATCTTCTGTGGCACCACCGGTACGGTTATACCAGCTGTCGCTCTTGGGTGCACTGAAGCCTTCGGTGATCCAGCTTAAATCGATGTCCGGCAGTACCAGTACATCAATTTTCGACAGTAAATCTCCGGCTTTCATATCGTCGTTGTACAGGGTGACCGGGTTATAACCGTACTGCTCGAATATCCAGCGGGTCCAGCCTTCGTCCATAGACGGTTTCCACGGACGGTAGAGTCCAACTCTCGCTGTTTCTACTGCCTGCGCATTTTCAGGTGCGCGGGAAGTGCTTTGCAGAGTAACATCGTGGGCTGTGGCCAGCGCTTCAGCGCTGTCTTTGTCTATCCCTGAAATAAAGAATGCGGGTTGCTCGTCATGCATTCCGCGGCTTACCGAAGCACCTTTTGCAAGGGCTGCATTAATCAGGGCGAAGCTGGCATTCTGATTCTGAGGAGCAACAAAAACATTACCGCGGCCTTCAATACCGGAGGGCAGATCTACGGTTGTAACAGCTTTCAGTTTCTTCTTGTCGCGGTCAGACAGTTTGGATGTCAGCGCTACTGTATCCACACCCATTTGCAGGGGTAAAGTCCAGCCTGTGGCATCGTAGGGCAGATTTTCCGGAAGGCCGTCTTTATCAACAAAGGTAGCGGGATACGTTTGACGTTCAAACAACTCCTGTACCAGTCCGGCGAACGGCTGATCCATGGGGATAACCCAGCTGCCTGCAGCGACTTTGGTATCGCCGAATGTAGCGGATTTACTTACCTGATACACCTCAATCTGCTGGCGCAGCATGACTTCTACCAGTTCACCGGCCTCTGATAAATCGTGTTGCTGAGCCGGAATTATCCAGGCAAAAGGCCCTTCTTCTCTGAAACGTGCGACGGTATCGCGACCTGACTGATAGCGGTCATACAAGATTTGCTCGCGGTAGCGTGACGCAGTATCCAGCGTAGAAATCGAAGCCACTTCCATATAGTGTACGGCATCACCCAGCGTCCATTTGCCGCCTTTCCACGGAGACGGATACATCACCTGAGGCTTCAGATCTTTGCGGTTATCCGGAAAATCTTTGGCATCGTATTCCCAGGGCGTGGCATAAAGGTGAAGAGCCGTTTCCGTGAAATAGGAAATAGTGTGGCGGAAGGCGTGGGTGTAATCCAGAAAACCCGGGAACCAGTTATCAAACCGGGCCTGCGCGATGGCTCCCGGTAACTGCTGGTGTTCAAACTCGCCAATCATGTGCATACCAATCAGACTGGTCCAGTGTCTTACCAGCGGGTCGATATTTTCTGAAATAGGATCTGAAAACGGCGGTACCCAAATCCGTGCAGGGAAGGGCGCTTTCTGGTGCTGGGAATAGAAAATCGCCGGCGCATTTTCCTGGACCTGAGCGGTGACAGAGCGGCTTTCTGTCATATTCAGCATATAGCCGTCACGGTTGTTGTCGTGGCCGACGTACTCCTGATACAACCACGGCATGGGGCTGGTTTCGTGCTCTGTTCCGGTGTTCTGGCGATACCAGTCAACCACCATGTCCTGTCCGTCCGGGTTCAGTGTTGGCCATAAAACCAGAATCACATCGTCAAGGATGCGGCTGATTTTCGGGTCGCCCGGGGTCACCATGGTATGAGCCAGTTTGATAGGGAGCTGATGGTCAGCCACTTCAGAGGCGTGCATGCCGCCATCAATATGAACGATAATTTTTGACGTGGCAGCCAGTTTCCGGGCTTCCTCATCCGTCAGATCTCTGGAGTCAGCCAGCCTGCGGGAAATGGCTTTATACTCTTCCCACTTCGCCAGGTTTTCCGGTGTGGAGATGATGGCGTATTCGAAGGTTTTACCTTGCGTGGTTTTACCCGCCGTGAACATCTGCATTTTATCCGTGCTGTCTGCCAGCGCATGAAAATACTTCAGTGAATCTTCGTAATTCGCCAGATAAAAATCATCACCCGGCGCGTGCCCCAGCACATCAACCGGAGCCGGTATGGCATCGTTTTGTGCCAGTACCGGCGCAGAGGTGCCAAGCAGGCCACTGATCATCAAACCCAAAGCCAGCTTTCTAAAGGATTTAACTGGCTTTGTTGTAAAAAACGCCCCGTTGGAAAAAGTCATATTTGTTCCTTTTTTAATGTTGTTATCCGGCAACCGCACTGTAGTGCCATTGCCTGAGTGTCCGTCAGAAAAAGTCCTTACGTACGGTTATACCAACTGTTCCGGGTTGAGCGCTACTGGCAAACACATTGGGATATGATGAACTGCCGCTGATATACATGTGTGGCTTTCATTATCGCATCCTTATGCAGGTGGTATTTTAATAGGTCTATACATTTAAGGATTGCGGGTGCAATAACTCTGCCTTTGATACTTTTGTATAGTGTGAGTATCCTATTTATCGCGTTGAATTTCGTAATTATGAGGATGGCTTTACTAATATTTCAGTTAAAGTGCAGCGGGGTTTTCAGTTTCTATAGATATATACAAGATAATTTCCGGTGAATAAATATGCTATTTAGCTGAATGTTGAGCGTGGAGAGTGCAACTTGCACTAATGTTGGGCGGAGGGGCTTACGGCGGGAAAACACTGAGGCGCGGTACTAACCACACGCCTCAACAATCATGACATCCACGCCATGCTGCCTGATACCTTGCACGGCTTCAGGATTGGCCTGGCTGTCTGTGATCACAATGTCTACTTCCTCCAGGCCACAGAACAGCAGGTTGCCCTTCACACCGATTTTGGTGCTGTCAGCCAGTACCACCAGCTTGTCAGCCCGTTTGCGAAGTTTCTGTTCTGCGAGAATTAGCAGCGGGTCGGTTTCCATGATGCCAAATTCGCTGACCCCGGGTGACCCCATGAACATCATGCTGCCCCGGTATTTTTGCGTCGTATCGTTTTCAAACGAGCTGAGAATAATGCTCTGGTGGCGGTAAACCTGTCCGCCGGGCAGGGCAACCTGATTCTGGCTGCTTTCCAGCAGTTCGTGGGCAAGAATGAATGAGTTAGTCAGGATGTTCAGTTTTCTGTCCGCCAGGAACTCGGCCATCATAAAGGTCGATGTACCGCCGTTTATAATGATGGCCTCACCGTCCTGAACGAGCTGGGTGGCTGCTTTGGCAATCATCCGCTTAGTGTTCGCATTACGGCTTCTGTCCTGTGCAAAAATGCTGGCAGAGAGCCCGGGTTTGCTGTCCCGTACCGCATTCTCTTTTACCTGCGCACCGCCACGAATTTTGCGAATTTTGTCCAGTGCCGCCAGCTTGACTAAATCCCGGCGGATGGTGGCTTCTGACGATTTTAACTGTGAGCAGAGATCTTTCACGCTGAGAAATTCGGTTTCATCCAGAGCGCTGATGATCAGTTGATGCCGTTGTTTTTCAAGCATGTGCGGTCTTCTTATTTTTCCGTCAATAACAAGGGGCAACGAACCCCGGTTTATCCTGCCGTTTCCGGACGGGCAGTGGTTTCTGTGTCGTGGAGCCGGTTTAAAGCCTCTGTGAAAGCGGATTCCGGCACAATGGCTCCCGGAAACCGGATAATGGTGGACGCCACGTCAGCCCCCTGCTGCGCGGCCTGACGGACGCTTTTTCCGTCGAGACGTGCTGCCAGATAGCCGCCGGTAAATCCGTCACCCGCCGAGGTGGTATCGACAACATGGGCTACCGGTGTCACGGGAATGGTCACCATGGTTTCATTAAACAGCACGCGTATCTTGTCGGTTCCGTTCTTCGCAACAACTTCTTTCACGCCCCAGTCAGCTACAATATCCATCACATCAAAACAGTCTTTGTGACCGAAAAGCAGTTTGTGTTCATCCATGCCGGGAAAGGCGATATCAGCAATATGGTAAGCCCGTCGGGTCCATACTGCGGCTTCATCAACAGATGCCCACAGTTGCGGCCGGTAGTTAGGATCAAACGCTACTCTGATACCGTTTTCTCTTGCCTGATGCAGCCAGTCGAACAATAAAGCCCGTTGGGTTTCATCCAGCACTGCCAGTGTAATTCCGCTCAGGTAAATTAAATCTGCCTGCGGTAGAGGCGATTGTTCTGACCCGGCAAGGGTTTGCTGCCACAGCGTTACCCATTCCCTTGCTGCCGCGTCATTGCGCCAGTACTGAAAGCTTCTTTCTCCACTGGCGTCGGTATGAATGGCATAGAGTCCCGGCCCCTTTTCGGGGTGTGTGAGTATGAAGCCGGTGTTGATGCCTTCCTCACCCATGGCCTGTTTCATTGCTACACTAAACGGATCCTGCCCCACAGCGGTGAGCATGCTCACCTCGCAGTCGGGCAGGCAGCGCTTGAGATATACCGCCGTGTTGTAAACATCGCCGGCAAAACTCTGCCTGAACAATCCGGGTTCCGCGCGGGATAATTCCACCATCACTTCGCCGGCAAGCAGGCAGCGTGGCATGGTTGTATTAAAAAGCGAATCTGCTGTCACAGGCACCGACCTAATTGCTTACCCGTTCAAGCTGATAGGCATCTTTATAGATGCCTCTGGCTGCTTCTTTAACCATTTCAGCCACTTTAGGCACGGCTGTTTTGGGAAATACAGCGGCCGGTGCGGTGATACCCACCGATGCCACTACGGTGCCCAGACTATTGCGCACAGGAACAGCAACACAACGTACGTCCTTGTTATATTCTCTTTCGTCAACGGCATAGCCTAATGCCCGGACCCGGTTAAGCTCTTTGCGCAAATCGGCGATGTTAGTGATGGTAAACGGCGTATGCTGTTCCATAGGATGTTCGGCCAGCAACAGTTCCAGATTGTCGTAATACAAAAACGCCAGAAATACCTTTCCTGTTGAAGAACAGTGCATTTGGGCTTCTACGCCCGGGCGTTTGGATACCATTAACGGATTCGGGCTGTCGAACACTTCGACGATCAGCGCTTTACCGTGATTCGGTACAGCCAGATGCGCAGTATGACCGGTGCGCAGGGCCAGGCGCTGAATATGGGGAATGGCCATTTGCTGCATGCGATCTGAGTGAATGATTTGCAGACCCAACTGCATCAGATTGGCACCACAGAAGTAAATTTTGCCGCGCTTTTCCAGCATCTCTTCAGCAACCAGCGTACGCAGTAAACGGAAAACCGTGGTTCTTGGCAGATCCAGTGCAGCTTCCAGTTCCTGCATGGTCATGCCGCGATCTCTGCTGGCCAGCAAGCGGAAAACTTCGCAGGCATGCACCACACTGGGTATCAAATATCGTTCTGTCATAACTGTGTCCTTTTTTGCTATGTAGCTAACCTTTATTCGCTGCCGGAAGGGAACTGCCAATCCCGCCCGGTACGGGTTACCGGGCTAAGAATCCGCCATCCACGGCCAGAATGTGTCCGTTGATGTAATTGCTCGCTGCGCTGGCAAGAAAAACGGCTGCCCCCTGTAAGTCCTGCGCCTCGCCCCAGCGGTTAGCAGGAATACGCTTGAGAATTTCAGTGCTGCGGTTTTCATCATCCTGCAGGGCCTGAGTATTGTCGGTACGGATGTAGCCCGGTGCGATGGCATTAACCTGCACATTATGCGCGCCCCATTCATTGGCCAGCGCTTTGGTTAAACCGGCAATGGCGTGTTTGCTGGCGGTATAGGCAGGAACCGTTATGCCTCCGCTGTAGCTCAGCATCGATGCAATATTGATAATTTTCCCCGACTGGCGCTCTACCATGGTTTTGCCGATGGCTTGCGACAAAATAAATGCAGAATCAATATTCACCCGCATCACTTCCTGCCATTTATCCAGCGGAAAATCAGTTGCCGGTGCCCGGAAAATCGTTCCGCCGTTATTGAGCAGAATATCCACGCCGCCATACACAGATAACGCTTCTTCAGCGAGGGCTTGTGTTGCATCAGCGTCACTTAAATTGGCTGACAATGCGGTGGCTTCGCCACCGTTATCGCGGATTTGGGCAACAGTATCGTCACACCCGCCGGCGCGGCTGCTGGCACAGATCACTCTGGCGCCTGCACTGGCAAGCCCGCTGGCGAGGGCCTGGCCTATTCCACGGCTCGCGCCCGTCACCAGGGCTGTTTTGTTCGTTAGATCAAATGAAACAGACATAACCGGTTTCCTTAAGGTTGTTGTGCTTTGGCCGCTTCTACAGCGTAAACGTGCACCGGGCCATGCATATTGGAACGGAAGACCACCCACTTGTTATCAGGGGTAAAGGTAACGTTAGGTTCAAGGCGGTAGTCGTGGTCAGCCATATTGACCAGACGCTCTGCCTGTAAGGTTGCCGGTTTAATCAATGACGCTGCATCAGGGGCACTGATCCCGGCCACATCGTTTATTGGTTCATCCCTGAACAGATAAATCCATTTACCGTCTTTGGCTCTGGCAACCATTTCTTCATCGCCACCGTCACCGGCAAACAGCTTGCCGTCGGGGGAAATGTTGAAATGCACTGACCAGTAGTCCCGGGGCATGTGCCGCCAGATACGCTCTCCTGAGGAAAGATCGACACTGGCTAACCAGAACACTTCCCCGCGGGGCGTTTGTAAGTCGTAGAAAATACGGCTGCCGCTGTGGTCAAAGAATTCATGACCGGCAATTTCCATGTTCATGCTGCGGGTGTGCATTTTTTGAATATGGCTGCCATCCACATTCATCGTCCAGATGCGATCCACTTTATGCCAGGGGCCTTCATGGCAAAACATGATTTTGTCCGGGTCAGCGGGGGAGAACTGAATGTGATTCAGCCAGTCAGTGGCTTTATGTATGGTTCGTTGTTCGCCGGTTTGGGTATCCACCACAAACATTTCCATGGGAATACGTGCTTCCAGCCGCTCGTTAATGCGCACTTCTTTGGCTTCTGCAAAGGTCAGCGGTTTGCCGTCTTTACCGGTCGCTTCATAACGGGCTTCGAAACGGGCGTGGCGGGGACCGGATTCAATGCTGTATTCGCGCTCTGCAAATGCACCGATGAGCAGGCTTTCATCCTTATTGATGGAATGAATTTTTCCCCGCGGTACGGTGGCAACATGCCGGACCCGGCCATTGTCTATATTGATAGCCAGAACTTCTGTGGGCTGTTGCAGCTCATTTTTTGCAACGACTTCACCACTTCCTGCGCCTTCTATACGGGTCACATATACATTACGGCTGGCAGGGCCCATGAACAATATGCCCGCGTCTGGGTCTTCAAACAGTCGCTTAACAGTCCCGTCTTTCAGATTAACAACGGCGATTCCTTTGGGGTTATCCACCGAAATAACCATGCTGTTGCCATCTGCGCTGTAGGCATTTTGATGAAAATATAACGAACGGGAACCGGGTTCTTCTGACAGGCGTATTACCCGGTGGCCGGTGTCTTTATCAATCCATGATTTAGGAATGTCTTCAGCATTGACTGCCGGAGACAAAGCCCCGGCCATCAGGGCAACCGATGCGGTGAGCAATGTTTTACACATTGGCATTTTCATGACGACTCCCCGCTGATGAACTGTTGTCCTGTGCAATACCAACCGTGTTATTACCCCACAAGTCGCGGTAAGCGAAGCCTGATAAGTCTTCGACAATGGCTTTGTTTTCTTCGCTTGTCGGTGTGGTTGCTCCGCGCTTTAAGTGCTCAATTTCGTTCATCAGCACTTCGTGGGTTTCTTTGGATAACTTAAATTTAGTCGAGACCCAAAAGCCGAAAATAAGTACCACTACCGGGCCAATGGCGAGCATCAGGACGATGGTGGAAATGGCCTGGTTGCTTTGGGTTTCTGCACCGGAAATAAAGCCGCCGGCTTCCAGAATAATACCCACTGACATCACTGCAACGGCCTGGGTTGCTTTACGGATAAAGGTCATCACGCCGGCAAAACTGCCCTCACGGCGTCGGGCGGTCACAATCTGGTCCACATCAGCCATGTAATTGTATGTGTTCCAGGGTATGTAGTTCAGTGCTCCCCGGCCTAGTCCGGCAACAATGACGCCCAGCATCAGCCACATGAAGTTGAAGTTATCGGTGGTGATATACATGGCAACCAGAGACACAATGGCAATGATGTAAAGCAAAATGGCAACCCGGTAACTGGGGGCGGGACCAAATTTCATCACCATGGGGATCGCGACTGCGACGGCAAAGAGCTGTGCAACATAGGTTACGGCCATCATTTCTGACGCAATGACCACAGAGCCGCCTATAGCGAAAACTACGAAATACGTGAACACGGCATTAAATACGTCCTGACTGATGTAACCACCCAGATACATCCCCAGGTGGAGCCTGAAGGCACGGATTTTCATAGTGGAGGTAAGGTTGGTGTACAGCGCTTTAAGCGTGCCGGAAACCGTCCAGCCTTTGCCTTTGGTCAGCTCCTGCTCTCCGACTTCTTTGACGTCACGTTCCCAGGTGAAAAGCCATACGGTGAACACAACCACCATAAACAGCACTGAGAAAATGACACCCATGATTAAGAAGGTGGAGGCTGACTCTTTGCCGCCAACTGCACTGACTATCCAGCTTGGCAGAATGCCGGCCAGGATGGCTGACACCTGACCCGTCAGGATGCGGGCACCGGCCAGTTTAGCCTTTTTCTTATAGTCATCTGTCATTTCTGCAGCAAGGGTTTCATAAGGAATGATGACCGCCGCGTAGACCAGCTCGAAGAAGACATACGTCACGAGGTAGTACAGATAATGCTGACCACTTACCCACATCAATGCAAAGCTGGGTAACAGAGGAATGGAGAAGATAAGAAATACCCGGCGTCGCCCAAAACGACGCCCCAGTTTAGTATTGCCTAATCCATCAGAAATATGACCAATAAGCGGGCTCGCCACTGCATCGAGTATACGGGCGATGGCGAAAATACTGGCGGCCTGAACGGCTGACAAGCCGCAGAATGTGGTATAGAAAAATAATATCCAGCCACTTATCACGGCCATGGAGCCGGCCCCGAGAATATCATTGAGGCCGTATGCTACGTAGTTTACCGGTTTGAGCTCGCGTCGTGCCATGGTGCGCTCCTCCTTGATTAAATCAATCAGATGTATGCGTTCATGTACTCAACGAGTGCCAGAATCGCCATGGACTGGCCGTAAGGCATCGACGTCAGCGGAATATCCTTGTAGCCCTGTAAGGTGTCAAACACCGGCGTACCAAAGGAGACCTGCTGTAACTCGCCGGTTTCATCGATGTTTTCAAGCACAGCTTTAATGGCTTTTTCTGCACAAGGACGGTATTCATCGCTGATGTAGCCTTTGCGTACCGCTTTTAAGATGCCGTATGCGAAACCGGCTGCGGCAGACGCTTCAAGGTAAGAAGTGGGATCATCCAGCAGTGTGTGCCACAAACCGCTTTCATGCTGCGTTTCAACCAGCGCTTTGACCTGAGCCTCCAGGGTTTCAATCAAAAACAATCGCAGTGCGTCGGTTTCAGGGAGATCCAGCAGCTCTATAAACTCAGGAATGGCAATGGTGACCCAGCAATTACCACGGGCCCACAGTGCGTCAGCGAAGTTGTGACGGCCGTCGAATGTCCAGCCGTGGAACCATAGTCCGGTTTTACGATCAGCCAGGTATTTGGTGTGTACCATAAACTGGCGCTTAGCTTCTTCAACATAGTGAGGTCGGTCGAGTAACAAGCCGATTTTTGCCAGCGGCATAACACTCATCATCAGCGTGTCATCCCACATTTGCTGGTAGTTTACCGAGTTGAAAACAATATGCTGAATACCATTTTCCTCAGTGCGTGGAATACCATCCATGATCCACTCTGCCCACACATCCAGATACGGCAGGTAGCTGCGGTTGCCCGTGCGTTCCTGCATGTATGCCAGTGTCAGGAACGGCGACATGGTGTTGACGTTTTTCGTGGGAGTGCCTTCTGCAAAGCGGTTAGCAAACCAGTCTTCTATAATTTCACGGGCCTTATCGTCGCCGGTGATATCCCAATATTTAAGCAAGCCATATAAACCAATGCCGTGGGTCCATTCCCAGTCATTCCAGCCTTTGGTGTCTATCACTCTGCCGTCTTCCAGCTTTAGCAAGAATTCTCCGGTTTCATCGGTGATGTTCACCAGATTATCGATGAGTTTGTCTATGTTCTGCCGGACGGTGGAATACGCGATGTCGTTAACTAATGCAGGCATGATAAGTCCTTCTTTAAAACCAAACGGGTAACGGCGTTACCGAAATAATCAATTTCAATCACGTTACCTCGATTTACATTGGCTTAACATCGAAATGTTAAAATATGTGACATTAATTTCACATTTGAAACAGAGGGTTCAGCGAAGTGAAATCAAAAAAGGAAGGACGTTGAAAAAAGGGCGGCAAAACTGCCGCCCGAAGGGTAGGTTTGACTGACACAAACCTTTTCCACACACTGTTGCGCTTTACCGGTGAAAGCGCGTCATTCTATGAAAGTGCTGACTTCACCAGCGCCAGATTCTGAATAGCGGCCAGGCCCCACTGGGCGGCATCATTTGTCGATACCCAGGCGGCTTCATCAACGGGGTTTAGCACATCAGGACCCGTTACCCGGGTTGTGCCAATGGATTTCTCTCCTCCCCATTCCTGCCTGAATTCTTTCCAGGCGCGTCTGGCCAGTTCAGGATCATTTTCCTGCGCAGCCACATAGGCGGTTAACCGCGAGTGGGCCACGGTAAGACTGTTGCCGCGCATCACTTTCCCCAGCGCAGCTTCCTGCTCTTCATCCGGCGCGCTGTAAAGCCGGCCGTATTTAAGCCAGGCTTCCCGGTAAGCCGGAATATCGATGAGCTGATTTAGTTCTGTGGACATTTCGATGAGGCCGAACACTGAACTTAAATGAGACAGGGTTGGGTCAGCTTCAGGGTAGGGTACTAACGCCTGTTTCTCAGGATCATACCCAAATGCTCCGGCGAAAAAGCCCTGAGGGTGATTGCCGATGACTGTCATGGCATCCGCAAGACGTGCTCTGTACTTATCATCGCCGGTACGCTCCCATGCAGTCAGCCAGTTTGCGGCGGCAGAGCCCCAGTCTGTGCCGGCTCCCATTTTCGCCAGGCCGGGGATCGGGTTTGTCCTTTCTACCTTGCGGGTGGGGTTGAGCACGGCCAGCGCTTTATCTGCATCCGTCACTTCGCTGAGCACATCACCTGTGCGGTCATCGCCGGTAATGAAATAATGAAAACGGCGATAAGACGCGGTGCTGATCCGCATTTGCTTGGCACTGCATCCCCAGTGCTGCACATTGTGACGGGTGCCTAATCCTTTAAAGCGGCCTGCGTGATAAATGTCCACATCACGGTTATGGCGGGTCATTCTTTCAGCCAGATGGAAGGTGGTGGGATCGCCGGTGCGCAGGAAGGAGTACCAGAGCCACAGGTCCGGCGAGAGCTCTGAGTTATCCCAGGCATATCCGCCTATGTCATAGCGCCACACGTGCCGGTCGCTGTCGTAGGTATGCATAATGTCGCCGTAGTTCCAGAATCCGTACCAGTGACGTTGCTCCACTTGCCCGGCATAATATTCCACTTGCCAGGCCAGGCGATCTTCAATTTTCTTCATGGCAGGGGTTGATGAGTCCGGTAGGCTCCAGGAGCCGCCGAATACGTTGGCTGCCAGGTAGTCCTGCGGTGCGGCAATCAGTCTGGCCGGTTCGCGAATTGCCGCTGCCATATCAATAGTTTGCTGGCGGGATGGCGTACTGCCGGTTACGGCCAGAGTAAACTCTGTGGTGCGCGCAATACCATGAGCATCGCCGAATCCGGGCTCATAGTCTTCGTAAATAATATTCAGGGCATCGAGTTGTTTGTCGTAGGTATCCTGACCCATGCCGTCATGGTAAAAACGTAAATCCATCGCGGGGGCTTCAGGAGAGTAGAACCAGATAGTGGCAGAGGATTCATCCTGACCGGTGTCCCGCAAATCAATTTGCACCGGGTGTAATTGCCAGAAATCCCGCATGCCAAACAGGATCCCGCCGGACACGCCTCCCAGGTAGCCGACGCCGCTGGCACGATGCCCTTGATCTGAACCAATCCAGCCATGCCCGGCTTTGGTACGTTTGCGGATTTCGAAACCGTTTGCCGTTGTCTGGGTAAGGGTGACATCGTTCCACACGGGAATGTAATGCAAACGGCTGGTTACCCGTTCATCCCACTCTGACTCAGGTGGCAGAGCTATACCTTCAATTTGCGCTTTCCGGACCGCTTCACCCGGGTCACGGCGCAGCCCGGTGATGCCTCTTACCGCCTCGCCCCACAAACCGTTGTCTGCGCCCACTAAGCGAACGTGGCGGTTGTAAAGCTCGTCTCTTTGCACCACGTTAAACCTGAGACCTAAACCACTGATAAAGTCGGATTCTGCATCTCCGTCGAAGATAAATGAATGGGTGAGTTGTACGGTTTCACCGCCTGCATAAGCATACATGCGTAACGTGAAAGGTAGCCAGTCACGTTGTGATGCAGTGCGGTTTATGCCGGTTACTTTAATTACCGCCCGCACCGGACCGTTTTGTTCCACAACGACCTGTTGAATTTGAGATTCAAAATGCTCATTGGTGGCGTCGTTATCAGGCGACGCTTTTCGCATTCCCACCAGTTTGGCGTCTTTCCCCGTTACTTTGCCATCGCGGGAGAGCGTGCTGATTAACGACGAACCTTTTTTGGGAACAGAAAACTGTATGACACCGGTGTTTACATTGATGTGCTGATTCGATTCATCAACGGATACCGCCTTAGCAGGCGTGGCGGGTTTACTTTTCACTATTTTACACGCATCACCGCATCGGGCGTCTGCCGGAATAGCATGCGCAGTCCACTTAACCGAGCCATCGGGCCAGTAAGCGGTGGGCCAGGACTGCAGCGGGAGCTGCGTGCCTGATTCATGAACCAGCGACAACGGCGTTTCAGCTTGTAATTCGCCGCGGGGCCAGGGATAGCCAAACGTGGTGCCCGGTTGATAAGCGGGTTGTTCTCCCTCCAGCCAGCTCAGTGCACCGGGCAGTCGCGTTACCGGCTTTATTGCCTGTTGCCCTGCTGCCTGTCCCGCTACCGTTGAAGCACAACCTGTTGCTGACAATGCAAAAGGTACGGACGCCGCCATACTGCTGTTAACGATGAATTGCCGTCTGTCCATGAGATTCCTTTTATACCAAATCTGAAACTAAAAATATTAACTGCTTGTTAATCTTTGTTTAACTTCTATCATACGAGAACGAAAATAACACTATTTGACCGGTTGTGATTGCCGGTGAATCGTCAAAGAGTTTCACATTTGAAAAATAGTGTTATGGCACAAGGAGGGAGTATGGTTTCAGTCAGAACGTGTATTGTTGCAGGTGCTTTGTTTTCACTGGTCTGTGGCTGTAGTGGTAATGCATCACCGGAGATGACTGCCAGTGCGCAGGTGGTGGAAGAAAAATGGACAAAAGGCGACATTATTTATCAAAACCCCTTATCCCGGGAGACGGATATGGCGGGCTGGCGTATGGAAGGTCCGGGCAAGACAGCCTTTCAGAATGGTTGGATGCAAATGTGGTCGCCCGACGAAGCGGGTCACCATGTGTTCTGGATGCCTGAGACGTTGCCTGACAGTTTCATTGCTGAGTGGGATGCGCAGGCGCTGAAGACAGATGCGGGACTGGTTATCGTGTTTTTTGCCGCAAAAGGCGTACGAGGTGAAGACATTTTTGATGCAAGCCTTGCTCCGAGGGATGGCACATTCACCCAATATACCAACGGGGATATTCGCAGTTACCATATTTCTTATTACGCGAACGCTGCGCACAATCCGGCAAGGGGATACGCTAATCTGCGCAAAAACAACACATTCTCGTTACTGCAACAAGGTGAGCCCGGCATAGCGGCAACAGAGACCCGCATCAATCATATTCGCTTAGTGAAACATAAGAATCATATTCAACTTTCAATCAACGGGCGCACCGTTATCGATTACACCGATGATATGCCGGTGGTAGACGGCATCGACACCGGCCCGCCGTTACAGGACGGGAAACTCGGCTTCCGGCAAATGCAGTGGACAAAGTTTCAGTACCGCGATTTGAAAATTTGGGCGCTGGAGGAATAGGATGGAAAAATTCGTCATCAGGCTCTTTATGACAAAGTAGGTTATCTGTGTAAGATAGAAGGCCAGGCAGAAATGCCGGTCAGCAACGTTACATTCAGTAATGGTAGCAGGAAAACTACTGCCACCATGTCTATTCAGCCGGCGTCAAAAACTCATAAAAACCGGCAACACCGGCTTCTAGAAAACTGTCTACCGGGCCGAATTCTTCTTCACCTGAAAGGTAAAGCGCTTCACGACCTTTTTCCAGCAGTGTGCAGGCTACTTCATCTTCTTCAGCGGTTTCCATGTAGGCGTTTTTCTCTGCCGTGAAGTATTCTGGCGATTTTGCGTGGAATGCTTTCGGATAATAAAACTCTACATGGTTGGTACAGTGCCGCGGACCGTCCGGATACACGGTGCTGACAACCAGTACTTCGGGATACCACTCAATCATGATGTTGGGATAGATAAAGCACCAAATCGCACCGTACCGGGGGAGGTTGCCGGCGAAGCGCTCAGCCAGCGCATCCTGAAAATGGCGGTAGCAAGGTGTTGTTGCTTTCAGTAAATCCTGTCCCAGTCCCACTTTCTGAACTGAGAAATCATTGCCAAATTCCCATTGCAGGTCATCGGCTTTCACGTACTGTTTTAAACCCGGGTGCATAGAGAATACGTGGTAATTTTCCAGGTAAATCTCGATGAATGTCTTCCAGTTAAAATTATAGCGGGCCGTTTCCAGATCAGCGAAAAAATAGTCATCGAAGTTAATGTAGCTGCTAAGACCCAGTGCTTCTAAGTCCATGTCCGGCGCGCGGTCGCGGAAGAGTAAGCCGTGCCAGTTCACCAGTGACTCTTTTTTCAGTGCACCGGTTTGCTTTTCGCCAAATTGCGGTGTGCCACGCAGCGTGCCCAGGTTGTCATAGCCCCAGCAATGCAACTTACAGATTATATTTCGTGTGCGCCCTGCGCCTTCAAGCAGTTTTGCCTGTCTGTGCAGACAAACATTCGACACGATGTCGTAACCATCACCCTGATTAAAAAGCACGTAGCGATCATGCAGGTGAGGCAGGGTAAAGTAGCTGAACTTTTCGGGTACCATAAGAGTGTGGCCTGCATAACGCAGCCCTTTTTCGAAGGCAAACTTAACCTCAGCATCGCATGATGCAGCGTCGAAATAGCTCTTCACCGGCGGATATTGAAATGCCATTGAGTTCTCCGGCAATGACAAAAAAGTAAGCTGCAAGACTGGCTGGCAGAGTAGGATCCGGCTTACCCGAATTTGGCGCATTTTTACTCTGTAAATGAGTCCGCGTAAAGAATAATTTTTAAATAAAATGGTGCGGCTAACCGAAATCTCAAGTGTTGCTCTACCTGAGATAAAAAACCGGCTTCAGTGGCACGCTGACGGGGCTGTTATCGGGATTGTGGTCCATGATGTCGCCCATATACGCCCACCATTTTTGCATTATTGCCTGCTCTGGCAGGGTATCCATTTTGTGATTTTCCGGGCGCTTAAGTGTGGCGAACAGTTGCAGCGTTTGCGGATGCAGGAAAATGGAATAGTCTTCTATTCCGGCTTCTTTCAATAGCGTCACCAACTCCGGCCATATTTCATCATGGCGTTTTTCATATTCCGCTTCAAAACCGGGGCGTAATTGCATAACAAATGCGATGGTTTCCAAAGGTTGCTCCTGGTAAGTAAACAAAGAAAGGCTTCCTGTCAGGAAGCCTTATGTAACAAAGTTAACTATGTCGGTATCAGAACTGGTAAGTCACACCTACAGCGTACTCACGTCCGGACCACTGCAGATCTGATAAACGGTGCGGGCCTGCAGTATAAGTTTTCACTTCACCGGTTAAGTTACGACCGTCAGCGTATAAGCGCAGGTTTTCTGTGACGTTGTACACAATTTTTGCGTCCAGATACCCGGAATCATCAACGAAGACGGGGTTCCCGGAACGGTCTGCCGGCGATGCCAGGTATTCGTCGCGATAGTTGTATGCAAGGCGAATACTCCACATATCCGTTTCATAGAAGGCCGTCAGGTTATAGCTGTTTTCAGATTGTGACGGGAAGGGCAGTTCTTCACCGTTTAACTGGTTGAACAAACCAACATCATCAGCAGACATGCGGGTGTAGTTCACACTACCACCGAAGCCGTCGAAGGGCGCCGGCAACCAGGTAAATACGGTGGAAGCCTGAAGCTCGATACCTTTGGTGGTTACACCTGAGCCATTGATTTTCTGGCGCACATCAAACAGGCGACCGTCGCCGAAGAAGTCCACGTCAAAACGGGTTTCTGCATCAATGATCCAGCTGGTGATATCTTTGATGAAGTAAGCACCGGAGATGACTGAGTTCTCATCGGGATACCAGTTCAGTGAAATATCAAACTGATTCGCACGATACGGGTTCAGAGCGGGGTTACCGGCAGTACAGTAATCGTGAATATCATCTTCAACAGAGCGTCGTGTTTTATAAATGGTACAGTCAGCGTTCACGTTCAAGTCGGCGGTTTTTGGCCGTGACATGACTTTTGCTGCACCCATGTAAAGCACCAGCTCATTAGGAATGATACCGAGGTTCACGTTAATGCTTGGCAGCGTGTCGCTGTATTCACCGTCAACAGTTTTACGGCCCTCGAAATCCTCCGGATGATCCGGATCTTCCACACCTGCTAAGTCTTCGCCGGTGATTGGGTCAGTGAGAACATCACCATTCTCATCAACCTGGTCAACAATAATCCGTTCCCAAACGTTACCGTTTGCAGCCGTTTTCGTTTTAACGTAACGCACACCGGCATTACCCCAAAGACGCATCTCACCCACGTAAGTCTCGAAGTTACCCTGCAGATAGATGGCTTGGGTTTCTACCGATACGTCGTAGTTGCCCGAACGCACATCGAGATCTTCACGGGTTGTGTTGTCGTCCGAAATGGCCTGAATTGCATCGATGAAAGGCTGGGTATCAACGGCCTGATAAGAGCCTACGGTACTTACCGGTAAATCATAGCCGTCAAACAACTCATCTGACTGGAAAGTATTGCCGCTGATCAGCGCAATCTGGTCATCAACGGTCCACTCAACACCATTATATACCTGACCCACATCACGAATGATGTTGTACTGATAATCGGCGTTGATCTGCTCCTGTTTCGTGTACTGCACACCGGAGCGCACCATAGTGATGAAATCTGAATCCGGCACATAAGTGAAATCCAGTTTTGCCATGGTTTCGTCTGATTCATCGGTATGCGGTGCATATTTATAGCGTGAGCGTGAGCGGTAGCTGCCCGGGTCGTTTACATCAAAACGGTCGGAGGTATCGGTAGGGTCATCGGCATTATAAAAATAGCCGTCGTTGAAATCCCATTCCGGCATGCCTTCATCATTCAGTGTAACAGCAATGCCAGCAAGACCTTCGGCAGTAATATGGGTATCCCGGGAATCTATGTCCTGCTTAGAGTCTGATTTGGAGAGCAAGCCTTCTAAGCTCCACACATCGGCATCATATTCAAACCCAGTTTCGAAAATAGACGTTGTCTGATCCCAGGCGAAATTCAGCGTACGGTTGGTTACACCGGCTGCAATGGTCTCAAAATAGGTCACATTGTGCTGGTCATCAACCACTACAGATGCCGGATCGACACGGGCGGCGGAACCTGATTCCAGGTGCAGGTTCAGGTCAGTTGCGGTCTTATCACGGTCGTTATAGGTGTAACCCACATGTGTCTGGAAACGATCATTGAAACGGTACTGTACCATCAGGTTGGCGCTGATCCGGTCTTCCTCACGACCCCAGATACCGTAGCGGGGGATACGGGGTGAGAAGTCATACCATTGTTGCTCACATAGGTCCTGATCACTGGATGTGGCGCAGTCTGCTTTGTCAGTAATATCTGCAAAATCCTGATTCACGAACGTCTTTTCTGCGGTGTTGTCGTAATCATCGAACAGCATCCACTCGGTATTCCGGATAGCATGGATCATGGTGTTCTTTTTCTCACTGGTTACGTTCGCCAGTACACCAAAATCTTCATTAAATTTGTATACGCCAACAAAGTTAAAGCGGTTATTGGGCTCGCCTGTAAGGTCGTTGTACTGGCCTTCGGCGTTCACAGACAGGAAGTTCTCAGTAAACTCGTTAGGTTTACGGGTGTTAACCTGCACGGTACCACCGATACCCCCTTCAGTTAGCCGGGCTTCTGAACCTTTAATTACATCCAGTGAGCGGATGAGTTCTGACGCCATGGCGCGGAAGTCGACACCACGGTCGCCGCCAAAGCCCTGGGCTGATACATTGTTAACTTCTACACGGAGCAAGCCGGGTTCAACGCCCCGGATACTGATTGACGCACCTTCACCAAAATCTCGGTCAAGTTGAACGCCGGGAATACGTTGCAGGGCTTCACCCACGTTTTTGTCAGGGAACTGGCCGACATCTTCAGCTACAAGAGAGTCCATAATGGTGCCTGCCATCTTCTTACGGTCGATAGCGCCACGCTGACTGAAACGGATACCTTTGACTTCAATAACTTCTGTTTCGTCATCCGCATTTTCTGCTTCTGCAGTTTCAACGTTATTGGCATTAGCAGTAGCGGACACCTTAATGGCGTCTTCCTGCTGCGTAGCGGTATTCTGCTGTGCAAATGCCGGCACTGCTGCCAGTGAAAGAGACGCACAGGATCCTGCAATCAGTATGTTTGAAATAAGTGTGGCAAGTGGCTTGCGGGCAAGGGTAGGGTTTTGCCCTGTGTTTCTTCTGTTGTCCTTGAAGTTTTTCATTTTAACCTCGATTTGCTGTTATCGGCCAAGTTCGATGTAAGTCTTCCGTACATGTTTTTAATATTTTGTTTACATCGAAAATGATGGTAATCCCGGCCCAAAAAGCCGTCAACACAGCCCAATCATTTCCAATCAAGCGTTTTCATCCACAATCAGCCGTCAAGGGATAAATAAGCTTTTAACTATAAAGTTCCATAATTGAAATGGGAGCGGTTGGTGTTTGTTTAAAGTTATGATTAATAATGGTTTTTAAGGTAATAAAATAAGCGGTTTTGATGTCGTTTACCGGTGTGTCAGGTCAGTCATCGTGCTTTTCGGGGTCAAAATTACCGGTCAATAGTGGCCAAAACTATTTTCAGAAAAGTACAAAAAATTCAATATATGAAACTAACAGATTTTTAAATCTGTTTTGACGGATGGTTTACAATTGTTTCGCGGGAATTGCCGGTGTAAAAATAACAGGATAAATTGCGTGTTTGCCCTGAGGGTTGGGTACAGAGGATTGAGCAAACACGCTTGAAAAGGGTTGAACTACAATTGATTATCCAGAAAGGAAAGTACCTTGTCGATGTTGCCGGCAGATGTATTTTCTAGAATGATCTGAATATCCGGTTTAAATCTGGCCAGCCAGGCAAAAAGATAGCGGTGATTCATCTCACCTGTGCCGGAAGGTAAATCCCCGAATTTTTTGTGGTCTTTAGTGATGAAGTCTTTACAGTGCACTGCGACGATTTGCTGTCCAAGCTTTGCAAACATCTCATCCATGGCAGCCTCCTGAGAGACAGGCATGTTTACCGGAAAGAAGTTTACCGGATCATAGATCACTTTGACGTTTGGGGAATCCACCGCCTCCAGCAACTGACACAAACGTTGCGGTGTATTAATAATGTGGTGATGGGCCACACCTTCAATACCGACGATTACCCCGAACTTCTCTGCGGTCAGGGCAAGCCTTCTCACTGAAGTAACCAGTTCATCAAACGCTTTCTCTGAATGATTATCGGGATGCCAGAGGCAATCTGCATTAATACTGCCGGTTTCCGTTCCCACGATTTTGCAACCGAAGTCGCTGGCAAACTGCAAATGCTCTTCAAACCATTGCAGCGATGCTTCACGGATTTGCTTATCCGGATGCACGGGGTTGATGTAGCAACCCAGCACAGCAATATCGATATTGTGTGCAGCGAAGGCGTTTTTCACTTTGCTGGCAAAGCCCGGCGTAATACGCCCTGCATCCGGTCCCATAAAAGGAAAGGACTTGGGCAAAGCCAGTTGCACGCAGGACACATCATACTGGCCAATGCGGTTGCTAACTTCCTCGATACTGCCCTGACCAAAATCATGGGCGCGTACGCCGATATTCAATGCACTCATGTTTACAGACCCAGCATAGGTTTTAAGCGCTCAGCGACTATTGCTGCAGTGACTTCTGCGCCTACTTTGCTGGTGTGGGTATGGGCATCACCAAAATAGCTGTCGATTAACTCATGGGGTTTACCGTCGTAAGCGCTTGCAACCAATTCGTGTAAATCGATGAAAGCCGTGTTGCCAGTGCGGGCCACCGCCTCTGCCCATTGGGGATAGCTGTCACGGGCGCGGGCAGTACGAAAGCCGTTGTCTTCCCATTTTTTACGGGGAACCGGAGAGCAAATTACCGGGATGACGCCCTGCGCTTTGGCCTCTCCAATCATCTTACGTAAATACCAGCCATAGGTGTGAACAACTTCAGGTTCGCCGGTAAGCATGTTCTCAATACGCTTTTGCTCCATGCCTGTGCCCTTAATGGTACCGCGTGCTCTGGAGTCATCGTTAAGCGCGCCGGCATCATTATGGCCAAATTGTAACAGCACAATATCGCCGGGCTTCATCATATTCAGTGCCCGTTGCCAGTGTCCGCCGGTGACGAAAGTCCGGCTGCTCAGGCCTCCTACGGCGCGGTTAACAAAGTTCACATTGGCATCAGGCAACGCGGCGGCAATGAAATCACCCCAACCCCACTGACCGCCGGCACCATCGCCACGACCATTTCTGACAGTAGAATCGCCCACCATAAACACACTGCGAAGTGCCTGATTTTGCACCACGGGTAAATTAACGAAGGTCCAGTTGTTCGCAGTAACCGCATTACCGGCTTCTGAATACAGTTCTGGTGAAAGAGACGGGCGCATACCTTTTATGGCAGCGACAACGACTTCAGCGTGAAGCTTTGCCCCCTGCGTATGAAAGTGAGTATGATCCTTTGGATAAAGCGCAGCGGTGTCTTCCTTGCCCAGTGCTTCTAACTGATCAGCCGCAGCGTTGGTCACATCAATAAATGGTGTATGCAGTTCCATGGCCAGACTGTGCATCCAGCCACCATATTCACCGGAGCCCCGTTCGATACGATCGCCATGCCAGATATTTCTGGCCGTCAGCGACAGTAAAACAGGGGTGGCTTTTTTCTGTCGGACATCTGCCACCATCTGGCGAATGTAGTGACCGAAAGAAAATACCCGCTCGTCTTTGCCGGTCAGTAAATTGTGTATGTCGCGGTATTCTTCAGTCAGAGACTTCAATGTCCCTCTGGCTCTGGAGTCGTCATTGACGGGGCTGGCATCATTGTGACCGAACTGGATAAGCACGATATCCCCCGGCTTCACATCGTTAAGTAATTTGTCCCACCAGCCTTCAGCAATAAAGGTTCGCGTGCTGCGGCCTCCTTTGGCACGGTTATCAACGGTGACCTGTTTGTCGTCTAAGTATTGTTGAAAAACCGCTCCCCAGCCCTGGTGATCAGCATTGTTATACGTGGCTGCAGTGGAATCGCCGGCGATAAAAATGGTGGCTGGTGTCAGATGCTTTTCATCATCTGCCAGTGCGGTAAAGGAAAACACCACGCAAACACTGGTAACGAAGAACGCGAAAACGGGGCGTAAGAAGCGTGATAGATAAGGCATATTATTTCTCTGCTTTGTCATGTTGCGATACACGGAGGTAACTGGCCAGGTCTGATTGCTGACGGCTGATTTCATCCACTATAAATTGTGCGAATATCCCTGCGCCGTGCTCGTTTGAATGGGTCTGATCGTCATCCACAAAATAGGTTTGTGCTTCAGCCTGTCCCAACCGGGTGGCCCAGTCATGGGAAAGCGACATTAAATCAATGTAGGGTACATTCGCGGAGGCGGTGATTTCAGGCAGTACGTCCCGCACAACAAGATCGCCGTATATGTGCTGCTGCGTGAGCGGAATATTGTGATTGCGGATCATCGGAGAAATTACAACCGGATGTGCTCCCTTACCCTGAATGGTTTCAAGTAATCCGGTCATCCGTGACACGTAAACGGACTTTGGGGTTTTCTTATCGTTGTGCCCGAGTTGGATTAATACCCAGTCATCAGGCTGGATTTGTCCCGCCATTTTCTGCCAGAGCACGCCATCAGGCACAGAGAATGCTTCGGTGCCTTCTCCGCTGTCTGCATAGTTAATGACAGTCATTGACGGCGCAAACCAGGCTGGCAGCAACTGCCCCCAACCGGTATAGCGATCTTCGCTGGCCTTTGACCATTGCGGTGTTTGATCGCACACCGTTGAATCACCGATGATAAACAAAGAGCGGCTGTTCCTGACAGGTGTCACTTCAATACTGCTGATGGTATCAAGGGGCTGCATAAAGGTAAGGTTCAGTCCATCCGTTGACGGCTCGCTGACATCCTGAATGGGCTGGCCTTCCGGGTCGCGCACATTAACCGCGAAGTAAGCAGTGGAAGACCCGGGGTTAGCAGACATATCGCTGGCGACCGCCGGAGTGAACATTTTTCTGCGGCTCTCTGCGTAGATATCTGATGACAGTGTGCCGGAAACTGCGACCTGGTAATTGCCCGTGCCGCCCCCCAGTTTGCAGGTTAACGGTACACCACTGCACACTGATTTCAGTGAATCTGCTGACCAGTGCGTTGTGTCATCACCCCGGGCGTTAAGCAGTGTCTGAAGTTCTTCTTCGGTAATGGGAATAGCACTACCATGACGGGTGCCGGCAGGCAAATTAAGCTGAGGCGTTCTGTCTTCAAAGTGAATGAAGTCTCTGGTGAACATAGCACCAAACCGGTGTGTCATATAGGCATCGTAATACACCAGGAAACCGTCTTTTACCTTAAGCGTCGTCGGGCCTTCTACCCATAAACTATCCGGAGAAAAAGACGATTCAGTGAACCTCCATGGCCCGTTGATATTGTCACTGAATGCCGTATGCAAGCGTTTGGCGGCAGGATAACGGGTCTCGTCTTTTACCAGCATCACGTATCCTGAATCCAGCGCCGTAATGTTGGCATCAATGACATTGAAGTCCGGCTGATAGAAAAGCGTGGTGGGGGTAAATCCGGCGAAATCTTTCGTACGGGTTGCATAGATGCGGTGATCCCAGCCCTTATCTGCCTGAGCCTCAGTTTTAGGATATTTTCCGGCCAGAGTAGATGCCCAGAAGATGACAAACTCCTGCTCTGTTTCGTCATAATAAATTTCCGGCGCCCAGGCATTTTTAGCGGCAGGATAGGACGACATCACTGGGACAAACTGCTGGTCGCTCCAGGTGACCAAATCATCACTGTGAGCTATACCAATACCTTTGTCTTCCCAGCCGGTGGTCCACACCATGTGAAAAGATTCCGGTCCTCTTATTAACGTGGGATCCCGCATCAGCTTCGTGCCGACGTCTGGTGTCAAAACGGCATAATCGTTATTCAACGCAGTCCAATTCAGACCGTCTCTGCTGTATGCCAGATGCAAGCCGTCTTCACCATTACCTCTGAACGACGCAAACAGGTAAGCGGTATAGTCAGGTTCGGATTGGGGAGGAGGGGATTTGGCACAGCTTGCCAGGAAAAAAGCTGTGAAGGTAATGATGCTTGCAAAAAGAGCGGTGTGGCCGGCAAGCCTCGCGGCAAATGGATTGGTTAGTTTCACTGTGATTCATCCTGAAAAGTACAGTCAAATTCAATCACAAGGATTCACAATGCGTAAACAGGTATGTAAAAATAATTTCACATTTGAACCGGCGGGTTCAAAATTATTTTGCCGGTAAGGATATAAGCGCAGGCGCATTCCTGTCAGTAGTCAGCCAGTTACCTTCAAACTGCAACTCAGTGACCTGAATGACACTGCGTCTGGACTCTGCATTGTCTTTCCCTGCATTCTCTCCCACTCTGCCGCCATGGGTGAAATAGAAAAGCCAGGCGCGGTCATTTTCAACCACTACGTCGGGATGGCCGCCGTTAATACCGTCGTCTTTTCCTGTTCCGGGGTCCGCCAGTAAATAGCCGGTTTGTTGTTCCCAGCGGGTTAAATCATTCGAGCGGTAAACCGCCAGCCCTCGCCATGCGTCAACAATCAGCCACCAGTAACCTTGCCACTTAAAAGCAACCGGACCTTCCCCGCGACTGGCCAGTTGAGCTTTGCCTTTGTCCTGCCAGTGATACAAATCGTCGCTGTCAGCATAGTACACAGACTTCCCGTCAGGCTCATTGTTGTAAAACATGCGCCAGCCACCATCCGGCAGGGCGATGACATCGGCATCAATGACTTTCTCATTGGCCAGCTTCAATGTTGACTCATAATGCCATGACAGCATGTCAGTACTGGTGAAATGCGCGATGGTGCGGGGATGAGCCCAGTCTGTAAATACGCCGGGCACAATGGTGAGATACATGTGCCAGGTTTCTTCATGAAAAAACACATCCGGTGCCCAGTAGGTAATACTGTTATCACCGGAGTGGGGATAGTTGATAACAGCATTGCGCTTATAGCGCCATGTCACACCACCATCCGTTGATTCTGCGATACTGATGGGCGTTCCATGAACCCATTCAACACCTTCGGGATCTGGCATATTGGCACGCCGGTTTGTGTAGAACATGAACCAGCTGGAAGTTTGAGGATTCCACATCACTGTAGGATCAGCGGCGCCGTCATAAACGGGGTCACGGTAAAGTGGTTTCGGGGCTGCCTTACCTTGCACAGACTGTGTTTCAGATACGCTTCTGTCACCGGCACAAGCTGTCATCAAAGAAACAGCAAGGCATAGAATAATTGCTTCAGGCTTCATCCCTGTCCACGTTAATAAGTCGTCACTGAGTGAAGCGAGTGTAGAGCGGGCGGTGTTCCGCAGGCAAGGCTGAACAGGCGGCTTCAACGTTTTGTTCCAATAATGAAATTACCGCCCGGTTTGTCAGCTTATTGCGTATCGGCGGGGATTGGCTCACAATGGCTAAAAAGTAGTGAACCACATCATAACGAAAATAACGCATGAGCGACGAAATCATTATCAACCGGGATGGGGTTGAGCAACTTCCTCTACGCCGGTTTACCGAAGATGCCTATTTAAATTACTCCATGTACGTAATCATGGACCGGGCATTACCTCATATCGCAGATGGCTTAAAGCCCGTTCAACGCCGCATTATATATGCGATGTCTGATCTTGGTTTAAGTTCAACGGCAAAATACAAGAAGTCGGCCAGAACCGTGGGTGACGTATTAGGTAAATTCCACCCTCACGGTGATTCTGCCTGTTACGAAGCCATGGTACTGATGGCTCAGCCGTTTTCATACCGCTATCCGCTGGTAGACGGACAAGGAAACTGGGGAGCACCGGATGATCCCAAATCCTTTGCTGCCATGCGTTATACAGAAGCCCGTTTATCCCGTTTCAGTGAAGTGCTGCTGAACGAGCTGGGACAGGGCACCGTAGACTGGATGCCTAACTTTGACGGTACGCTGAAAGAACCTAAAGTTTTACCTGCACGTTTGCCGCATATTTTGCTAAACGGCGTGACAGGGATTGCGGTAGGGATGGCCACAGACATTCCTCCTCACAACGTGCGTGAAGTCGCCAATGCCTGTGCCATGCTGCTGGATGACAGCAAAGCCGAATTAAATGACGTACTGGAGCATGTTCAGGGACCGGATTTCCCAACCGATGCAGAAATCATTACCCCGCGGGCAGACATCCGGAAAATTTACGAAACCGGACGCGGTTCAATAAAAATGCGTGCTGTGTACACTGAAGAAAGTGGCGACATTGTTATTACGGCGCTGCCTCACCAGGCCTCCGGCGGCAAAGTGTTAGAGCAAATTGCTGCGCAGATGCAGGCGAAAAAGCTGCCTATGGTAAGTGATTTACGTGACGAATCTGACCACGAAAATCCAACCCGCCTCGTTATCACGCCGCGTTCTAACCGTGTGGACAGTGAACAGCTCATGCAGCATTTGTTCGCGACTACAGATTTAGAGAAAAGTTACCGCGTAAACCTGAATATGATTGGTCTTGACGGCCGTCCTCAAGTGAAAGATTTGCGCACTATTCTTGCGGAATGGCTGGTTTACCGTAAAGACACTGTAACCCGCCGTCTTCAGTACCGCCTGGATAAAGTGCTGGCGCGTTTGCATATTTTAGAAGGTTTAATGATTGCCTTCTTAAATATCGATGAAGTGATTGAGATCATCCGTACCTTTGATGAGCCGAAAGCAGAGCTTATGCGCCGGTTCTCACTGTCTGATAAGCAGGCAGAAGCCATTCTGGAACTGAAATTACGTCACCTCGCCAAGTTAGAAGAGATGAAAATTAAAGGTGAGCAGGATGAGCTGGAAGAGGAGCGCAAGAAACTGGAAACCTTACTGGGCTCTGATCGCCGCTTAAAGACGCTGATTAAGAAAGAAATTCTGGCTGATGCTGAGAAGTACGGTGATGATCGCCGTTCGCCGCTGGTAGAGCGTGGCGAAGCCAAAGCCCTGTCTGAAAAAGAGCTTATCCCGTCCGAAGCGGTAACAGTAGTTCTGTCGGAAAAAGGCTGGGCACGATGCGCCAAAGGTCATGACGTAGACGCAGAAGGGCTAAGCTACAAAGCCGGTGACGGATTTCTGGCGAGCGCGAAAGGCCGGAGCAATCAGCCTGCGGTGTTTTTAGATACTTCGGGCCGCGCATTCTCCTGTGACGCCCATGGTCTGCCTTCTGCCCGCAGTCAGGGGGAACCGCTGACCGGGCGCTTCAGTGTAGTGGGAGGAGAACAGTTTACTGATGTACTCATGGGTGATGATGAGCAGCGATATCTCATTGCATCTGATGCCGGTTACGGATTCGTCGGCAAATTTGCGGATATGATCAGCAAAAATAAAGCCGGTAAAGCGTTCTTAAGTTTACCCTCCGCAGCCAAAGTGATTACGCCGCAACGGGTAAATGATATTGAATCCGACTGGTGCTTAGCCATTTCTAATGAAGGGCGTATGTTGCTGTTCCCATTACGGGATTTACCCAGCCTTGCGAAAGGAAAAGGCAATAAAATCATTAATATCCCATCAGCGAAAGCACAAACCCGTGAAGAGTTTGTGTGCTGTTTAGCCGTTGTACCTGACGGCGCATCGGTGAAAGTGGTTGCTGGCAAGCGCAGCATGACACTGTCACCGGCTGACCTTGAGCATTACCAGGGTGAGCGGGGACGCCGGGGCAACAAACTTCCCCGTGGTCTGCAGCGGGTAGACGACCTCATTGTTGAACTCCCCAAAGCTGCTGCGCCTGAAACAGACAGCGAAGGCAACGACGACGACGCCTAAGTCTCTGACTGCAATCAGCTTACCTTCTGCGGTTTAGACCAATTATTGAGTTGTGGCCCGGTATTACCGGGCTACACTTAATAAGATTGGATAAAACAGGAATGTCCGTATGCTGGGGATTGTGTTCACAACGCTGGTTGAAATGCTGGAAGAAAAGGTCTCACCGGAATTTGCTGATGAGGTGATTATCGCGGCGAACCTTGAAAATGATGGTGCCTACACATCAGTAGGTTACTACCCCTTCTCTGAAATGCAGAAACTGGTTGGTGTGCTGGTGGAAAAGACCGGCAAGCCTGCAGAGGAACTGCTGCACGACTTTGGCTACTATTTGTTTGGTCGTCTTGCTTCCGCCCATGGCCAGGTGATGGCAGGGCGCAGCGGCATTCTGGATGCCCTCAGTGTGCTGGACAACGATATTCACGTTCAGGTGCGCAAACTCTATCCTGATGCTGATTTACCGACTTTCAAAGTGTTGTCCAAAACGGATAACACCATGCTGTTAGAATATTACTCAACCCGCGAACTGCATTCTCTGGCTGAAGGTCTGATGGACGCAGCTGCCGATCACTTCGGGCAAACAATTCAACGTACAACAGTCAGATCAGACAAGCCCCATACCTATGAATTCAATATCACCGTTGAAAGCTGATGCGGACATGGACAAAAACAGCAAGGCGATTGCAGCGCTGGAGCGCCGTTTAGCCAGGGAAAAGCGTGCCCGTGAACAGGCGGAAGCCCTGTTGACTGAACGTAGCGTAGCTTTGTATGACGCTCTGCAGCAGAGTCAGGCAACGGAAACCCGGTTGCGTCTTGCCATGTGGGCTGCCCAGGAGTCTTACTGGGAATGGCGTGCCAGTGACGACAGAATTACCATCCGTTCATTTTCACTCCATTCCGCTAAAGAGTCTCTGCGGGAAAGTAGTCCGATTGATTTGCTGCGAAACATACACGAAGAAGACATTTCCAATCTGGAGTTTCAGTGGTCCATCGTACTGCATGGCGGCGAAGACCGGCTTGAGGTGTCCTTCCGTTACCGGTTCCGCGAAATGTTTCTCTGGATGCGTTTACGGGGCAGAGTGCTGGAGCGGGACGAATTTGGTTCTGCAGTGCGGATTGTGGGCACCACCCGCGACATCACTTACGAACGTGAAGCAGAGCAGACCTTTCATCTGATGGCATCCGCCTTCGCAAGCTCCCGCGAAGCAATGCTGGTGTTGTCAGACGACTATTCCATCACTGAGTGTAACGAGGCATTCGTTTCTCTTATCAAAGTGCAGGATAAAAACATGACCCTCGGCTGGTCGTTAAAGGATTTGATTGTTGATGCAGACAAACATTTGTCAAAGCACGGACACCAGCAAATACGGTTTGAAACGGTGCTGGTAACACTTGATGAGCGGGAATTGCCGGTAGATATATCGCTGGCACGGTTTGAAAGCCAGTATCAGAAAAAGCCTTATCTGATTGCCACTGTCCGTGACATTTCAGAGCGTAAATTTAATGAAACCCGCTTACGTCAGATGGCTATGCATGATGATCTGACCGGTTTGAGTAACCGTAACGGGCTGAATGAAGCTTTGGAAAACGCACTGGAATCCGGTCAGAATTTTAAGCTCTTGTTTATCGACCTGGACGGGTTTAAACAAATCAATGACGGTGCCGGCCATGAAATCGGTGACCGCTGTTTACAGGAAGTGGCCCGCGTACTTTCCCGCATACATTACAACAGTAAAACAGTCACCCGCTGGGGGGGCGATGAGTTTGTGGTGGTATTGCCGGATTGTGATGAAGAGCGTGCCAGCGCCATCGGTGAATCTGTCATTAAGGGGATAGAAAACCTCAAAATTGAGGCGCAGAGTACCGAGTTACATCTTTCCGCGAGTATCGGCATTGCCTGTCATCCGTTTGATGGCGGCAGCGTTGAACGCTTAATTCAGAATGCCGACGCAGCCATGTATCAGGCGAAGATTGGCGGTAAAGGGCGGGTGAGTGTTTACCAGCAGGGCTTGTGGGAGAGTATGAAGGCGCAGGTCAGCATGCTGTCTGATTTACGTAAGACCATCGAGCAGGATAGCCTGGATTTCTACATTCAGGGTAAATACGATGTACAGGGCGTGCTGAAGTCCGGCGAAGTATTGTGCCGGTGGCAGTCTGCTATGCACGGTAACGTCTCTCCGGGCATTTTCATTCCGCTGGCTGAGGCGAATCAGCTGGATTTGCAAATCGGCTTGCAGGCTTTGTCCCGCGCATGTGACTACCTCATCGTTATGGCACAGCAGCATCAGGTTGTGCCTCTCGCCGTTAACATCAGTGCAAACCAGTTATTAGATCCTCACTTTCCCGCTCAGGCGAAAGCCATTTGTGCGGAAAAAAAAGTGTCGGAGTCATTAATTGAAATAGAACTGACCGAGTCTATTTTTATGCAGGATGAGCAGCGGGCAATTAGTGCACTTCAGGCGTTAAGGGATGCCGGTTTCGACTTGGCGCTGGATGATTTCGGCAGCGGATTCTCTGCGTTAAGTTACCTCAGAATGTTTGAATTCAGTACGGTAAAGCTGGATCGCAGCCTGTTAAAAGACATCCATCATGACGCGAAAGCACTGGCGTTGTTTCAGGGCATTATTGTTATGTTGCAACGGTTAGAAATTCATACTGTAGTGGAAGGGGTGGAGTTGACTGAATACCTGCCGTTACTTCGTGAAGCCCGGGTGGATTTATTGCAGGGCTTTTATTTTGATAAGCCATCCCGGTTCAGTGAATTCCTTGCAAGATTACCGGAACAGAGTACGGTAACAGGCTGACCATTGCAAAAATAGCTGGCGTAAATAAAAAAGGCTGCTTCACCTGTGGTGAAGGAGCCTTTTGCCAATGAAAGTACGGCAGATTTCTGCTGTGTAATTACTTAGCGTTTGTGCTTTCGAAAATTTTGTCAGCCGATGCAGCAACAAAGCCCTGGTACAGTTTGCCGTCAGGCAGTTCGTAGCGCTGTGCGAACTCGTAGAAGCAGGAAGGGATCTGAACCGTTTCTTCGTTCATTTCAACACCGGCTTTGTCGGCCATAGTCGATGACTGGGCTAGAAATACGTTTTCGCCACCTTTGATTTCGCCACCTGAGGTGTTAAGAACAAAACCTGCTTCCTTAAGTAGCGTGTTCACGTCAACCAGAGACTGTGTCTGACTGAGGTGGTTAACACTCACGGTGAAGTGGTTAGCCTGAAAGCCCCATGCCGCCATCCAGGCTGCATATTCAGATTCATTCAGCAGCGTATCGTAGTCTTCTCTAGACAGTGACCACTGAGGCCCTGAATAAAGAAACGTTTCGCTGGTGGTGATGCTTTCATCCATTTGCTCTACCAGCTTATGGATGATCGCCTGAGAGGCTTCTGACAGCTCTTCTACACGGAGTTCACTGATAAACACTTTAGGTTTAGTCAGGTCGGCGTGTTCGAAATGCTTTGCGGTCAGCTTTTTGGCTTCAAAGTCGTAATCGCCTTTCGCCTCGTAGCCCAGCGCCAGAAAATGCGCAGCGAGCTTATCCAGCCGGCATTTGTCGAGATTGAAAGTACGGAACGCCACATGATCGTTCACGATACTGTCACTGTTTTCCTCACCCACCAGCAGCGCATGAATTTTATGGGCTGAAGGTGTGATAGCCACATATTTGTCCCACAGGCGGTCAAATAAGGTATCTACATTTGTATGCATGTTAACTGCGTCCTTTTGCTACAGCGTTAAACCCGGGCTTAATGTACCCGGCAGGGTGACTTTTTCCAGCTCAACAGATGCTACAGGGTATGCGCAATAGTCGGCTGCGTAGTACGCGCTGGCGCGGTGGTTGCCACTTTCGCCTACACCACCAAAGGGGGCTGCACTGCTGGCTCCGGTGATCGGGCGGTTCCAGTTAACAATACCGGCACGGATACGCTGGAAGAAATAACGGTAGTCTTCTTCGCTGTCGCCCAGGAAACCTGCAGATAAACCGTAACGGGTATTGTTTGCTTCTTTGATAGCTGCATCAAAATCGGTATAGCGGATGACTTTCAGTAACGGTCCGAAATGTTCTTCGTCCGGCAAGGCATCAAGTATGTCTGTCACATCAATAATGCCAGGTGTTGCAAAGCCCTTGTTTGCTTCCGGCTGAGTCAGTTCCACAATCACTTTGCCGCCAAGAGAAACCAGTTCCACCTGAGCATCGACCATCATTCTGGCCGCTTTGGCAGAAATCATCGCACCCATGAACGGCTGCTCCTGCGCGTCATAGTCGCCAACTTTGATGTTTTTTGTAACTTCAATCAGGCGGTTCAGGATGGTATCCCCTGCTGCACCTGATGGCAGGAATAAACGGCGGGAACAGGTACAACGCTGACCAGAGGTCACAAAGGCTGATTGCACGATGTCGTGAACGGCGGCATCAGTGTTAGCCACGTCTTTTACGATCAGCGGGTTGTTTCCGCCCATTTCCAGAGCCAGAATTTTGCCGGGATGTCCTGCAAACTGCTCGTGAAGAATTTTACCGGTACGGGAACTGCCGGTAAAGAACAGACCGTCAATACCAGCGTGCGTTGCCAGTGCTTTGCCTGTTTCTACTTCGCCCTGTACCAGATTGAGTACACCAGCCGGCAGACCTGCTTTTTCCCACAGCTTCACCATGAATTCAGCCACGGCCGGGGTTAAATCGCTGGGTTTAAACACAATGGTGTTGCCTGCCATCAGCGCAGGTACAATGTGGCCATTTGGTAAGTGGCCCGGGAAATTATACGGACCAAATACGGCTACCACACCATGGGGCTTATGGCGGATGAACGCCTGGCCTGTGGGCATAGGGTTTTCAACAGTACCGGTACGTTCATGATAGGCCTTTTCGGAAATACCGATTTTACCTGTCATGGCGCCCACTTCTGTTGCCGTTTCCCATTCAGGTTTACCTGTTTCACGGGCAATGATTTTAGCCAGTTCAGGCTTGCTGTCTGCCAGCAGTTCACCGTATTTTTTGATGACAGTCAGGCGCTCGTCAAAGCTTTGAAATGACCAGTCTGTTAACGCATTACGTGCGGCAGCGATGGCCTCGTCAACCTGTGCTGCAATGGCAGCTTGTCCTTCCCAGATAACCTGGTCTTTTGCCGGATCAACCGACTGAATAGTGTGTCCTTGTCCAGCGACCCACTCACCATTGATAAAGTGTGTAGTTTGCATGAATCAATCCTGTCGTTAGTCCCGAAAGCTGACTGGCGCAAAACGTACCATGTCGCCTTCGTTTATATTTAGTGCCGTTGAAGCCTGGCGGGAAATGGCAGCAACATTGTTTTCTTCGCTGACCGCCAAATCAGTGGCAACGGCGCGAAAATCCGCTACAGAGGTATTAATGATGTAACAGGTCTGTCCGCCTTGTGCTGCCGTCTGGTCGTCAATGACCACCGGTAGCTTGCGGCTTGCCTGTGCTGTGCGGATATGGCTCAGATTCGCTTCTACAGTCGGGCCGGCGTCGAAAATATCTACGTAGCCACGGCAGCTGAAGCCTTCTTCCTGAAGCAGAAGCAGGGCAGGGCGGGTTTTATCATGAACCTGACCAATCACTGCTTGCGCTTCTTTACTCAATAAATTGACGTAAATGGGGTATTTGGGCATCAATTCCGCGATAAAGCGTTTATTGCCAATACCGGTAAGGTAGTCCGCAGTGGGGAAGTCCAGCGAAAAGAAATGCTCTTCCAGCCAGGCCCAGAACGGTGATTTACCTTCTTCGTCACTGACACCGCGCATTTCGGCAATGATGGTTTCTGAGAACCGTTCACGGTGCTCCATCATAAACAAAAATCGCACTTTAGACAGAAAGCGGCCGTTAATACCGCCTCTTGCCTGTTCGCGCAGAAACAGCGTGCAGATTTCGGTGACGCCGGTGTAGTCGTTGCACACAGAGAGAATATCCACAGTATTGTGAATATTCAGCTCACGGGAGGCATGTACAACTTTGCCCATGTGATAATGGTAAAACGCATCATCCAGACCTACAGCGGCCTCAATACCTGTGGTGCCTACCACAGTGCCGGTGGTGGTATCTTCCATAACAAAAAGATAAGACTGATTGCCAGGTTGAACCACCTGTTCGGAAAAAGCGCTTTCTGCACGACTGATTTTTTTGCGCAGCAGCGTTTCATTTACCGGTAATGACGTAAAGCCAATACCGGACTCCACTGCGATGTTGTTCAGTGCGTCGTAGTCACCAGTGTTAATAGGGCGAATAATATACATAACCGCGTTTCCGGAGCCGTTGTTTATCAGGCGTTAACTACGGTGGCTACAGCGCGCTCAAAGCGTGCCATACCATCGCGGATTTCTTCTTCTGAAATGATCAGAGAAGGAGCGAAGCGCACTACATTGGCACCAGCCACCAGGCACATCAGTTTTTCGTTTGCCGAAGCAACCAGGAAGTCACGGGCGCGGCCTTCGTAATCTTTGTTCAGGGCAGCGCCCAGTAACAGACCTTGTCCACGGATTTCTTCGAACACATTGTACTTAGCGTTGATTTCACCCAGCAGTTCACGGAACAGGTTTTCTTTTTCGATTACGCCGTTTAACACTTCCGGCGTATTCACTACGTCAAGAGCGGCTTCGGCTACTGCACATGCCAGCGGGTTACCGCCGTAAGTACTGCCGTGAGTACCGGCTTTCAGGTGAGCGGCAATTTCAGCGGTAGTCAGCATGGCACCAATCGGGAAGCCGCCGCCTAACGATTTCGCTGTGGTCAGAATATCCGGCGTCACACCCAGACCCATGTACGCGTACAGTTTGCCGGTACGGCCAACACCCGATTGCACTTCATCAAAGATCAGCAGTGCATTGTGCTTATCACACAGTTCACGCACGCCTTTTACGAAGTCAGGATCAGGAGAGATAATGCCGCCTTCACCTTGCAGAGGCTCCATCATAACCGCACAGGTTTTATCTGAAATAAGCTTTTCAAATGCTGCAAGATCGTTGTAGTCACAGTGAACAACAGCGCCGGGCTTAGGGCCAAAGCCATCAGAATACGCGGCTTGTCCGCCTACTGTTACAGTAAAGAAAGTACGACCGTGGAATCCTTTGTTAAAGGCGATGATTTCGTTTTTCTCTTCACCGAATTTTTCCAGTGCATAGCGACGTGCCAGTTTCAGTGCCGCTTCATTAGATTCAGCACCTGAGTTAGCAAAGTAAACGCGCTCGGCAAATGTGGCTTCAGTCAGCTTCTTTGCCAGACGCAGTGCAGGTTCGTTAGTGAAAACGTTACTTAAGTGCCACAACTTGCTGCCCTGTTCGGTTAATGCTTTAACCAGTGCAGGGTGGCTGTGACCCAGTACGTTTACGGCAATACCACCTGCGAAATCGATGTATTCAGCACCATCCTGATCCCAAACGCGGGAACCTTCACCACGTACCGGTACCATATTGGCCGGATTGTAGTTAGGGACCATGACCTCATCAAAGGTTGCGCGAGTTACGTTCATTATAGTTACCTCTTTTATCGGGCATCCGCTGTGCAAATGTGAAATTGTGCAGATGATGTTGGATGCGAAAAGTACGAATTAGCTATACAGTATGCCAGTTAATCGCCACTTTGTAACCTTGGGAATCCCGCTGCAGGCCTTGTTTTTAGAGGGTTTTAGCTTGTTTTGCATAAAAAGTGCATAAGCATTCAGCTTATTTGTCTAAGCTTATGCAATTTGTTAATAAGTTGAGTCAGGGCAAGTGGCGGCGGGGCGAAGGACGTACCGTGATTTTTAGCGGTATGAATGATTATCCAGTCAAAATTTTTGATTAAATTTTGTGGAAGTGCACGAAAAACGGCGATTTCGTGCACAAAAGACGTTAATCCAGAGGCGGATTCTCAATCAGAGGAAGCTGAAAAATGTCAGTGGATTTCAGAATGTCACGTTCGCTTCTGACAAAGCCCGTTTTATGCAGTGCCAGCGGGATTTCGTCTTTGTTCAGAAATTTACTCTGGTGCAACATACGTACAGCGGCATAAGCTTTGGCTTTCTTGTAAAGCTCTGTGAGATCGTGAGGGTGTTGATCATTCTCTGTGATTTCAATAAACGGCAGCGCAAGGCGCAGACGTTTAAATTGCAGTATCTCTAACAGCCTTGCTGTGAGCGGCTCAGAAAATTCCTGCTGCATAGCAATAAGGTAATTTGCCGATGGCTGTACTTTCGCCATCGCTCCGTGCTGTTCAGTGTCCTTTGCAATTTCAGCTTCTCTTAACAATGCAATCTGCGCCTGTTCAAAGGCTTTAAAATACAACCGTGATACCGCACACCGTCCCAGCTGGGAAAGAGTCCCTGCGGTGAATGCTTCATGGGGCGGTAAATCATAATCATCAGCCAGTGCGCGCATAGTCAGACCCGTTGACTGAGCGAATTGCATGATACGATTTTTAATGTCCGGATACGGATCGGTAATTTTCGGCAGAGCCCGGCGCAGAATCATGGCCGGCAGCAATAAACGGAGGTTTTCAATACCGATAAAGCTCAGCGCCGTGCGTAAGGTTTCCACCGGAATCACTTTTCCCTTAGAGTCCTTACGACGAAACTTAGGTGCATTTACCACGGTCATGAGGTCATCGTAGAGCCATGGTAGTGCCGCAGCATGAGGTTCAATGCGGGAAATAGATGTGGCCCTGACTGACAGAATATCCAGCAGCGGTGCAACGTCATGACTCAGGTTAAGTACAGAGGTAAGGACCACCTCTGTATTGTCTATTTCATCTTTCAGCAACTCAAAAACGTACTGATGAAGTTCGGCGTTAACACGGTCTAACAGACTGGCTTCTGACTGTGCCTGAAGCTGTTTGTTTTTAATGGCGACTTTTTCAACATGCAGCAAACGGCGACGGGCATCGCCCTGTTCCGACTGGGCAAACGCCACTTCCCCCGGACTGCGGCGGCCCATCATCTGAGACACCCGCGCAGGCGCAATCAGCAGGTTATCAAACCTCTCATTGATTGGGGGTAAGTTGTCAGGGGTATGCTCCACTACCGGGCGGCTCCTGCGTACGTCATTTTTATTCGGGGTGCTGTCGGGTACAGAAAATGAAAGCATATCGGGCTACCGGAAAAATCATAGTAACCTGTTATCGGCCGGAGTATGACTTTTTTTGAATACTTTTTGAATATTATGCATCTGCCAGCGTAATAAACCGCTGCAAAATAGCGTGGCCATGCTCTGTCAGCAGTGACTCCGGGTGAAATTGGACACCCCACAGAGGCAGCGTTCTGTGGGCAATCGCCATAATTTCCCGCTGACCACTTTCGTTAATACACCAGGCTTCCACTGACAAACTGTCCGGCAAGGTTTCAGGTTCAAGTACCAGTGAGTGATACCGGGTGACAGTGTATCCGTCGGGTAAGTCGCTGAACATTCCCGTATTATTGTGAAAAAGGGCAGAGGTTTTACCGTGTCTGACCTTATCTGCCCGCGTGACTTTACCGCCGAATACCTGACCAATAGACTGGTGCCCCAGGCAAACTCCCAGCATAGGAATTTTACCGGCAAAGTGGTCAATGGCACTGAGGGTAATACCGGCTTCATCCGGCGTGCAGGGACCCGGTGACAACACCAGGTATTGCGGTGCCAGCGCGGCGATTTGCTCAAGGGAGATTTCGTCGTTACGCACCACTTTTACCTGCTGGCCCAGCTCAGTGAAGTAGCGGGCCAGGTTATGGGTAAAGGAATCGAAGTTATCAATTAATAACAACACAAACTGACTCCGTATATTGTGCCGGCTTAGCGTGGACGGGGAATGAAGCCCAGTGTGTCGTAAACCTTATCCAGTGTGTTAGCTGCACGGGCTGAGGCTTTTTCTGCCCCTTTTTTCATGACTTCATCAAGATAAGCACGATCTTCCCGTAACGCTTTGAAGCGCGTTTGTACTGGCTCAAGCAGTGCAACGACAGCAGAAGCCACATCGCCTTTAAGGTGACCATACATTTTATCTTCGTATTCAGGAACCAGTTCATCAATGGAACGGCCTGTAGACAGAGACAATAATGTCAGCAGGTTAGATACACCCGGCTTTTCTTCAGTGTCGAAATAAATGCGTGCCTTTTCATCAGAATCAGTTACCGCACTTTTGATTTTCTTTGTGAGCTTCTTTGGATCTTCGAGCAAGCCGATGAAGTTTTTCGGATTGTCGTCAGATTTAGACATCTTCTTGCCGGGATCCTGCAGGCTCATAATGCGTGCGCCGAATTCAGGGATGAACGGATCCGGGATAGCAAACATATCGCCGTAGATGTTGTTCATACGTGTGGCAACATCACGGGCCAGTTCCAGGTGTTGTTTCTGGTCGTCACCTACCGGTACCTGATTTGCCTGATATAACAGAATATCTGCGGCCATCAGTGCCGGATAGGTGAAAAGGCCGGCGTTGATATTGGTTACATTCTTCGCAGACTTGTCTTTAAACTGAGTCATGCGGTTCAGCTCACCCATTTGGGTATAGCAGTTCAGGATCCAGGCCAGCTGGGCATGTTCGGGTACATGGGACTGCACGAACAAGGTGCTCTTTTCGGGGTCAATGCCGCAGGCCAGGTATAAGGCCAGACCGTCAAGGCAGGCTTCCCGTAACGCCGCGGGCTCCTGACGCACCGTAATGGCATGTAAATCTACCAGCATATACAGGCAATCGTGATCATCCTGCATGGCAACCCACTGTTTGAGGGCTCCCATGTAATTACCGATAGTAAGTTGTCCTGAGGGCTGACAGCCACTTAATACAATGGGTTTGTTACTCATTTCCTGATTACCTGTACCTGCTGAATTCAGACATTGTTTGCGGCGGCTAATTCCCGTCGCATGTCGTCAATTACATTTTTATAGTCGGGGGCATTAAATATTGCCGAGCCGGCAACGAACATATCTGCGCCGGCTTCTGCGATGGCACGAATGTTATCGGTTTTTACCCCTCCGTCAATTTCAATACGGATATTTTTACCACTTTCTTCTACCCGCTGTTTAACTGCACGGAGTTTATCAAGGGTTGAAGGGATAAATGACTGGCCTCCGAAACCCGGGTTCACCGACATGATCAATATGTGGTGCAGTTTGTCGATGACATGGTCAAGGTAATGAAGCGGGGTGGCCGGATTAAAAACTAGTCCGGGCTGGCAGCCGTTATCAATGATCAATTGCAGCGAACGGTCGACGTGCTGACTCGCCTCAGGATGAAAACTGATATAGCTGGCGCCGGCTTTGGCAAATTGTTCGATAAGGTCGTCCACCGGTGACACCATCAGATGCACGTCGATGGGAGCGGTAATGCCATATTTCCGCAATGCTTCGCAAATCATCGGACCAAATGAAAGGTTGGGGACATAGTGGTTGTCCATCACATCGAAGTGAACCACATCAGCACCTGCTGCCAGCACTGCCTCCACGTCTTCCCCCAATCTGGCGAAATCAGCAGACAATATAGAAGGGGCGATTAAAAACTCTTTCATAGCTTCATACCTTATATGTTCTTAAGAACGCACCGGATGATAGCGCGGCAGGCCGCGTTTGTCTTGTCTGCGGCCAGCATAAGCAGGGCCGGATACCGCAAATAAGTGCGAATTATAGTGTCGCAATGACATTTCTCACTAAATGTCATGAAATAGGATGAATGACTGCACCAAAATGGTGATGTTGTTCAAATTCAGTGCGAACCATAATGGTGCTGTTTGGTTTTATTTAATGTCACTTTTAAATTTTGTGAATAAAAACTCATTGTTATCAGTTGGTTATTCATAAATTTATGATTTTAATCAGATGGGCATTAGTTTTGCCTTATACGAGAAAGCTGAATAAAAACAATAAGACAGAAATCGTTCAATACGTACATAAATAAAATCCAACGGAGAACACATGAAAACTTCCATTCAAAAAACGTTGCTGGCTGTTGCCGTATCATCTGCAGCTTTACTGACTTCTGCGCCTTCTTTTGCAGAATTGAGTGCGAACGTAAGTGTCACAAATAACTACATCTGGCGTGGTCTGACTCAGACTACTAACGAACCTGCTGTTCAGGGTGGTATCGATTACGCTGACGAAAGTGGTTTCTATGCCGGTACATGGGTATCTAACGTTCAGTATGCATCAGATGATGTCTACTCATACGAGCATGATTTGTACTTCGGTTTCTCAGGTGAGTCTGGTGACTTCACTTATGATGTCGGTTACCTGTACTACAACTACGATGCAGAAGCTGAATTCGATTTCGGTGAAATCTACGGTACTGTGGGTTACGGCGGTTTCAGTGCAACCCTTTACTTACTGGCTAATACTGAAGCTGATGAAGGCGAAGGCCAGGACTTCGGTTTTGCTCAGGCTTCTTATGTGTCTCTGGACTACGGCATGCCGGTAGCTTCCGGTGCAGAGCTGGGTCTGCACGTTGGTTATCACCAGGGTGACTTTGCAGAAGCTTTCAACGGTGTTGAAGGTTATGCGGACTGGGCAGTATCTATCGCGAAAGACGGTTTTACTTTCGCCATTACCGGTACAGATTTAGATGATGAATATCCGGGAGACGCTCTGGATAACGATTCAATCAAGTATGTTATTTCTTACGGTGTAGATTTCGAACTGTAAGTTCAACAGACCTCTTTTATAACGTTGAGAGTAAAAGCCCGGAGCAACTGTCTCCGGGTTTTTTATTTGTAATTCAGGCATTCATTAACTTTGCTTCCCGCTGTTTTCAGAAGATGAAAAAAATGCCACTTTTCCTGTACTAACTTCAGCTTGTTAGAATTCTTATTGTCGCTATAATAAGGTTACTTTTTAGCCGGCGAAGACAATCATGGAAAAGATAAGTTTCTTTCGTAAATCACGCTTCTGCATGAAAAAACCAGCAGGCGCTCTTGTTGCGATAGTGGTCATGCTGTCTGCTGCATTTTGCGACCCGGCCACCGTGACAAAAGCTGTATGCGACTTTCAGGATGAAGCGCAAACGGTATCTCAGGCAGCAGCCTTGCCCCGTGAGTGTTCAGCGCTGATGATGACTGAAGTCAGCTGGCTGGAATGGGCGTCCGGTAAGTCCACATCTTACCAGTTTCATTTCTTCGACCTGTTAGAACTGCTCTATGGCAATTCAGACAGAGATTTCCAACCCGCAGGCAAATAATGCTTATCAGCGGTAAACCTAAATCTCCCGGCTTTTTTGCCATGATTCTGAGCGTACTCGCCAGTGCATTTGGTGTGCAAAGCCAGCAAAATTATGAGCGGGATTTTAATCAGGGTAAGCTGGCCGGATACATTGTAACCGGTGTGATATTCGTTGCGTTACTGGTGTTGGGGTTGGCGAGTCTGGTAAACGCCATCATTAACTGAGTATTACTTTAAGCCTGTGTGCTTCAGCACCGGTTTTACCGGCTTCTTTCTGCGTTTGCGGGGTTTAGGGGGCGGTAAATCTGTCGCCGGAGCAAAATACGCCAACAACTCAGCCGCCGGTTTGCGGTTTTCACCCTTCTGACTGATAGAGCGCTTTACCGACAATTCCGAAATTTCAGCACCGGCATACAGCGTCCTGGTCAGCGGAAGATCATGATTGGACATCAATACAGGTATGCCCCGTTTCTTTGAGGCACGAATGGCCAGCTCTGCCAGCTTATGCTGTGAATCAAGGCCAAAACTTTTGGAAGCATAACTGGTGAAAGCCGCTGTTTTGCTCAGAGGAGCATAAGGCGGATCACAATAAATTACATTGCCCCGTCTGGCACGACTGAACACCTTCTCAAACGGTAAGCAGGTGAACACTGCCTTTTGGGAGCGCTCGGCAAATACCATCATTTCTTCTTCAGGGAAGTAAGGCTTTTTGTAACGACCGAAAGGAACGTTAAATTTGCCGGCAAGGCTGTAGCGGCAAAGGCCATTGTAGCCATGACGGTTCAGGTACAGAAACAGGATAGCGCGGTAATATTCATCTGCTGTGTGATTAAACTCTTCCCGCAGCGCGTAGTAAGTGGCTTCAACGTTATGTTTGTCTGAAAAAAAGCGGGACGCATCATGTACAACGGCATCCGGTTGGGCTTTCAGAAAGTTGTACAGATTAATGAGATCGGGGTTAATGTCGTTAAGCAAATAACGCTTGAAGTCGGTATTTAAAAATACAGAGCCAGCACCAACAAAAGGCTCAATCAACCGATTGCCCGAAGGAAGTTTGGCATTGATGTTTTCTACCAGGCTGTACTTACCGCCAGCCCACTTCAGGAAGGCCCGGTTCTTCTTCTGCATCATGCTTTTTGAATGTTACCCACGCGCACATCACGTTTTTAACGTGTTATAGGATGTTATTTGCTATTTGTCCCGGGCCAGCCGGATATTCAGTGACTATCAAAGCCATAATCGATTGTATCTGTCATCGGTGATCCCCACAACCTGCAATCGAATAACCGGTGCATTTAACGGCGAATTAAAGCGGGAACGATCAGATTTGCAGCAAAGTTGCAGGTGATAACGACAAATACGTTTAAGGTTAACGCGCTGATGCTAAAAAGCGGTCGAGCACATTGGCAAAGGCCTGCCTTTCCCGCTGAGACAATGGCGGTGGACCGGAGGTTTGCACGCCACTTGCCCGCATGGTGTCCATAAAATCACGGATATTCAGCCGTGAGCGGATATTCTCGCGGGTAAGTTCTTCACCCCTTGGTGTGACGACACAAGCCTGTTTACTGATGACTTCGTCTGCCAGGGGGATGTCTGAAGTAACGACCAGGTCGCCCGATGATACCCGCTGTACGATTTCGTTATCGGCAATATCGAATCCTTTCTCCACCTGCAGGCGTGTAAGCCACGGGGAAGGCGGAACCCTGATCCCATGGTTTGCCACGAAGGTCACCATGGTTTTAGTGCGCGGCCCGGCTTTGAACAGGATTTCTTTAATGGCAACCGGGCAGGCATCGGCGTCTACCCAGATGCTCACAGCCATTATTGGCTTACCTTTTCAATTTCTTCCAGAACATTGCGGCCCCGCTTGATGAAGATTTTTTCACGGCCCTGGAAGGGCGGGATGGTCGCCACAGCATTGTTAGCTTCTGAAAAAGCGTCGAATTTGTCATTGTATAAAATAACAAACCAGTCACCGCCGTAACGCTGAGTGCGGTAAATCCAGATGAAGCTTTCCATGTTGTTGTCTTTGATGAACTCTTTCATCAGGGTTTCATCTTTCAGGCCGGCTAGCTGAACGATGTAATCATCTGCCTGAATACTGTTAAACAGTTGTTCATTGTCATAGTTGCCACTGCCACTGAATACCGGTTCTGCTCTGGCCGGTGTTTCAGGTACAGACGGCGCCGGACTGGTACGGGATTCGGTGACCTCAACCGCACGGGGGCTTACAGAAGGTGTGGCAGGAGGTGTCACTCTGGCGACCTCACGGACAGGCTGTGCCGTTTCAGTTGCAGGTACTTGCGTACGGGTAGCAATGCGGGCTGGTTCGTCAGCCGGGGGCGGTGATACCTGAGCCGGTTCTTCCGGAATATCACGGATTTGTCCTTTAGGACGGCTCTCCAGCACCATAGGTTTGCGACCCACTTTGGCTTCGGTGATCAGCGGCTTCTCCGGTTCAGAACGTCTTTGAGGTTCTGGCTGAGCTGGCTGCACCTTACGACCAGATACGAATTCATCAAAACCTGCTGATGCCATAGGCTCACGGGGAATGCTTGTTCTGACTGGTGTCACTTCCTGCTCTTGTGCCGGCGCTTCTTCAATCTCTTCACTGGTATCAGTAATAGATGCGATTAATTCGTCTGCGGATGCGTTTTCAGCGGTTGTATCGGAGAAATCGCTTTCGGTACTGAATGATGAGGCTTCAGATCCAGTATCAGTCTCCGGTTCTGCAGGGGTATCCTGCGATACCGGTACTTCCACTTTCTCAGCCGTCACATCTTCGATAAAGCTGAGTAAGTCTTCCGGCTGGGCATTGTCTTCAGCAGTTGGTTGATACTGGTCTTTTTCATCGATAGCGGCAACAGCCTTGTCCCAGGAGACGACGGGTTTATCTTCCTGCACGGCTTTTTGTGCAGGATCTTTCAGTTCATCAAACGCTGAGCCCGGTTCAACGGAGGATACTGGCGGGAACTGGTCATCAATAGGGCCAAACAGGGCCTTGATATCATCGCCATACTGCATGTAAATCAGGCCACCGAAAACGGCAACAAACATCACTGCGACAAGTGAAATGAAGAGAGGGGAAGCCAGTACACTGGTACTTCTTGTTTGCAGATGTTCCTCCTGACCATTGCGTTTAGCCAGGTGCTCGTGAAAAGCCTTACGTCGGTTCTCAATCATAGTATCTAACTCTGAGCCAGGTTGTTGAGTCGCCACTGACTGACTGCTTATAAGCAGAGGCGTATCGGTGTTTTTTGCCGGTAGCCATTTCCGGGCTCTCTCCGCCCAGGTTGACTCACCGAACAGTAATACATTCAAATGTTGCTTATTGCCTGCAAAACGGCTTTGCAGTACCAGATCCCACAGCTCCTGAAGCAGTTCGTCCGGTACATGCTCCGCCTGGGTAATGGTTATGAGAATGGGACCAACATGCTCGTTAAGCCCTGCAAGCAACTCATTCAGCGGCCGTACATAGCTGCCAACCAGTGTACCCAGTAATTGTCTGCAAAGTTGACGACGATAATCTGACAGCTCCATAGTAGGATCGGCTGTCACATAGGCGATTTCTGTCTCGTCGTGTTGCTGGAACACAAAAGATTCCAGCGTCTTTTTTTGCTGAGCAGCGGAATCCCCGCTTACAAAAATTAGTTGTGAAGAATAGTTGACCAGATATTCCAGTCTTTCATGCAATTCAGATTGCACCTGATTACCCTCAGCTGATTACTGGTGTTACGCACTTACCATTGAATGTCTGGCGATACTTATGCGCAGGTTGCCGGTCAGCGAAGAAGTTGCGTTAAAATTTCGTCGCTGACGTCTTTAGTCACAACCGCATGTCCGATACCTTGCGGAATAACAAAACGGATATTACCCGCTTCGACTTTTTTATCCCGGCGCATATGCTTCATATAGGCATCTTTGTTCATGCTGTCGGGACCCGCTACCGGAAGGTCGAACGCTGCCATCAGGGCAATAACCCGACGACTTTCTGACGCATCCATCCAATTCAGTGCTTCTGCAGCCTGACACGCAATTACTGTACCAGCTGCTACGGCTTCACCGTGCAACCAATTTCCATATCCCTGTTCTGCTTCGATAGCATGACCAAATGTGTGACCGAGGTTAAGTATGGCACGCAATCCGCCTTCCCGCTCATCCTTGGCTACCACGTCTGCTTTTATCTCACAGCAACGGTAGATGGCGTCTGCCAGTGTTTTAGTTTCCAGTGTTTTAAGCTTATCGGCATGATCTTCCAACCACTTGAAGAAATTTTTGTCATAAATTATGCCGTACTTAATGACTTCAGCCATGCCGGCCGCAAATTCTCTGGCCGGAAGGGTAGATTGGGTATCAGTATCGATGGCGACAAAAACCGGCTGGTAGAACGCGCCAATCATGTTTTTCCCAAGTGGATGATTAACCGCGGTTTTACCGCCAACGGATGAATCAACCTGAGAGAGCAGGGTGGTGGGAACCTGTATAAACGGAACGCCACGCTGGTAAGACGCGGCAGCAAATCCGCATAAATCACCGATTACCCCACCGCCCAACGCAATAAGGGTGGTATCTCTGGCAGCATTCATCTCCAGCAGACGTGTCATGATAACGCCGAATTGTTCCAGAGATTTATGTTGCTCACCATCGGGGATAATGATGGTTTCAATATGCACATCGCCACAGGCTGCTTTTGCTTTTTCAAGATAAAGCGGTGCCACTACATCATTAGTAATAATGACAGCCAGCGGGCCTTTGATATAAGGAGAGAGAACAGCAGGCTTTGAGAGTAAGCCCGCTTCTATGTGAATCGGGTAGCTACGATCTCCGAGTTCTACAGTTAACATCGACATCACGCAGCGCCCCTATTCCTGAATGTTACTTATAATCCGATTTTGCTGATGATTTGGTTAGCTACCGCACGGGCAGACTGATCATCAGTATCAACAATGTAATCCGCCACTTCTTCGTAAAGCGGGTTACGTTCCTCAGCAAGGTTACGCAGGATTTGCTCCGGTTCACCTTTTTGCAGCAGAGGACGACGCTTGTCACGTTGAGTACGGGCGACTTGCTTGTCGATAGTAGTTTGCAGGTATACAACGATACCCCGGGCAGATAAACGGTTACGCACAGCTTTATTGGTTACTGAACCGCCACCTGTCGCCAACACGATACCTTGCTTGTCCGTAAGATCGTTTATGACGTTTTCTTCGCGCTTGCGGAAACCTTCTTCACCTTCCAGGTCAAAAATCCATGTAATATCAGCACCGGTACGGCGCTCAATTTCCTGGTCGGAATCAAAAAAATCTAGGTGAAGTTCGTCTGCAAGGTGTCTGCCGATGGTGCTTTTGCCAGCACCCATGGGGCCAATTAAAAAGATATTACGTTTTTCAGCCATATTTGCTTATATCACAACTTTTATTCTGTTAGGGGTAGTGGTCTTGCCTTCGGGACTACCCATTCACTTGCGCCCGTTCACTTCAACAACAGGCACAACGCTTAAAACCTCGCTTTATTTTCGAGAGCGGGATTATCTCAGTTTCACGGGCAGCGATGCAAGTTTTGTTGTACTTTTAATCGATAGACTTTGAAATCAGCACGTTAGCGCTATAAATAACAACGACAGACCGGTTAACTGGTCTGCCGTTCGGGGTTATTTTGACGTTACGTTGTGAAAAGTCTTACAAAGATTCTGTTACGATCTTCGGTGTGACGAAAATGAGCAGCTCCCGTTTCTGATACACAGAGGCGTTTCTTTTAAATAAATTTCCAACTACCGGTAAATCGCCGAATAACGGCACTTTGGATACATCTGAGGTACTGGTTTGCTGGAAAATACCACCCAGCACCACAGTTTCGCCATTATCTACCAGCACTTGTGTCTGGATTTCCTGCGTATCAATGGCAACCGCCGGGCCGGTAGATGTATCAACCGTTTCACCACGGGTATCCTGAGTAACTACCAAATCAAGAATGATCCGGTTATCAGGGGTAATGTGTGGTGTCACTTTAAGGCTCAGTACCGCTTTCTTAAACTCTACTGACGTAGCGCCGCTGGAGGTCGCCTGTACATAAGGAATTTCTGTACCCTGCTCAATATAAGCTTCATGCTGGTTAGCGACTGTAATACGGGGACTGGCAATGATTTCACCTTTATTCTCCGACTCCAGTGCTGACAGCTCCAAATCCAGGATGTTACCGTCTATTAAATCGGCAATCTGAAAACCAATGCGGGCGACACCTGTGGTGGTTACCGGCAGGTTCACATTCAGCCGGTCAGAAATGTCCGGTACGCTGCCAGAGGACGCAGAATCCGCACCTTCCAGTGAACCTGAAATCGCACCGTTGCTTTGGGTATCTGTGATACCCCAGCGTACGCCGAGTTCTTCATCAACATTGTCACGTACCGTGACCATACGGGATTCGATGAGTACCTGCTTGACCGGAATATCCAGCGCATCAATAACAGCGCGGGCTTCATCGATAGACTCCTGAGTATCTTTCAGCAACAGCGTGTTGGTACGTTCATCTACTGTGACTGAACCACGGTCTGACAAAATGCCGCCATCCTGCGATTTCAGGATTTGCGCAATGGCATCCGCCTTTGCGTAATTCACCGTGATATTCGATGTAGTCAGCGGTGCCAGATCTGACACCTGCTTTTTCGATTGTAACTGGGCAGTTTCCCGCGCGGTCAATTCTTCTGCAGGAGCAACCAGCAGAATATTGCCTTCCATGCGCTTATCCAGCCCTTTGATTTTAAGAATCATCGCCAGTGCCTGATCCCAGGGCACCCCTTCAAGGCGAATAGTTACGTTGCCGGTAACCGTGTCTGTAGTTACCAGGTTGAAGCCATTGGTTTGAGCAATGATTTGCAGCACCTGACGAACCGGTACGTCCTGGAAGTCCAGTGAAATAGGCTTGCCTGAGTATTCCGGATCTTTATCAAGTTCAGCCAGTTCTTCTTTACTCATCGGCTGTAGTTCAATACGCAGAGTATTGCCCTGCTTGCGGTGGCGGGCCAGCACGGTGCCTTTGTAATTGATTACAAGGCTGGCACTTTCTTCGTCCTGGAACGTCTCAATAGACTGCACCTCTGTGCCGAACTGAACCACATCGAGTTCAACCAGCTGGTCATCTCCGAGTTCAGTTTTGGGCAGAGTGATGGTGAGTTTTCCCTGTGCCTCAATGAGTTGCGGCGAAAAGTTGTCGTTATCAAATTCGATAACGGTGACAGCCATGTTGTCGGCTTCACGGGAAAAATCGATATTGGTCAGGGTTGAGTTGAAGATCTTATCGACTTCAGCGTAAGGATCCAGCAGTACGGTTTCCTGTTCCTGGGCAATAGCCGGCGCAGCCAGGACATTAAAAATCACCAGCGCAGCCACAGAGCCACCCACCCAAAGCCATCTGCGGCTCCGGTTGTGCAGCTTTTTATTGAAAAGGTATCGCTCAGACATTGTTATTATCTCCTGCCGCTGCATTCATCGACAGCGTGGTTTGTTCCCGTTGCCAGCATCCCGCTCCGTCGGGTAGCAATTGTTCAATAATAATGGATTCGGTGCCAATTGACTTAATTTTTCCGTAAAACAAACCGACATGACTTCCTTCACGGGCTTTTAACAGGCTGCCCTCGTTGGTCTTGAACAATACCCAGCGTACACCCTGCGTGCTAAATGTGCCAGATAACGTCAGAGAATCAAGACCATACTTCTCAAGTTCTTCTTTTCTGCGGTCAAAATCAGGCTGTAAACAATTGTTGTTTGTGGCGACGACCACCGGAGAGGTGCGATCCACCGGACGGGCGAAAGGGCTTCTGAAAGAAGAGGCTTCATATTCAAAAGCAGGTTGGGATTTGAACTCAGGGTACGGGTCAACCTGTACCTGCGTTGTAGCTTTTACCTGCTGGATATACGACACCAGGTCGTCCACCCGTGCGCCACAGGCAGAAAGTACAGAAACCAGTGCTGCAAGCAGAACAAAACGTGACGATTTTAACATCATGGCTGTTTTGCTCCCTGTTGAGAATTCATGGAAGTACGGTAGGTTTTCGCTTGCATCTGCAGGTTCAGACGGTCCGCTTCGTGTACAATCTCAAAATCGTGCAGAGTAACGATCCTTGGTAAATCGGCTATTTCAGACACAAATTCACCAAAGTTGTGATAGCCGCCTGATACCTCAATTTCGATAGGTAATTCAGTATAGAATTCTTTCGGCACTTCCTGCTGCCAGTTCAGTAACTTAAAAGTCAGGCCTGACGTAGTACCTACGTAGGTAATGTCGTCCAGTAGTCCCGGCGTTTCGTTACTGGTGGGCAGTGAACGTAGCATGGTAGAGAAATCGGCTTCAATTTGCTTTAACTGTTCCATGTAAGCATTGAGGTTCACCGCGATACGGTATTTGGCCTGGAACTGCATTTTCAGTTCCTGCTCTTCAATTTCTGCCTGTTCAAGCACAGGGAGCTTAGGTTTTACAATGAACCAGTAGCTCAATGCACCAACCACGATAATCACGAACAGCATAACCACCAGTTTGACTTCTTTCGACCAGATGGCGACTTGTTCGAAGTCCAGTTCGTTGAGTTCTTTCAGCTTACTAAAATCAAAACTCATTTTTTATTACCTCCCGCAGAAGGTTGTTCAATGCGTGGTGCAACTTCCGGGCTGATATTAAATTTAAGTGTGAAGTCGCTTACTGCGTCACTGGCCGATGTGTCTGCTTTAATAGATGACAATTCACCGCCCGAAAATACCGGAGAGTTATCAAGCCGGCGCATAAAATCTGACAGGCGGTTATTGGAATCACTCAGCCCCTGTATTTCAATACTGTTCCCCAGTCTTCTCATGGAAGTAAAAGACACACCGGCTGGCAGGATTCTGGCCAGCTCATCAAACACCGAGGGAGCAACGTTCCGGCTGACCTGAAGCTGTTCAATCAGTGCCATGCGCTGTTCAATCGCTTTCTTCGCTTCTTTAATTTTCTGGATTTCTGCAATTTGCTTATTCAGAACAGCAATTTCTTGTTTGAGGTAATTATTGCGGGAATTCTGATTACGGATTTGTGCATCAATGACCTGACCCACAGCCCAGAAAATTGCACCGACAAAAATGGCGATGCCAAGAATAAGGATCAGATACTGTTGTTTTTGTTGCTGGCGTTGTTTTTCCCGCCACGTAAGCAGGTTTACATGTGCCATTCGCTAAAGCTCCGGCTGGCCAGACCCGCGGCAAGGGCAAGCTGGGGGGCCAGCGCCGCCAGTTTTTCCTGATCGAGTTTGGGATTAACGGTCATACCTTCAAAAGGATTAAATACTTCTATTTCCATACCCAGGTCCTGTCTCAATGACTCGACAAGTTCCGGTATGGTGGCACCGCCGCCGGCGAAGACAATTTTCTCCGGGCGATCACCGTGTAATGTAGACACGTACATTTGAATGGCCCGCTGGATCTGTTGCTGCAGATTGGCAGCAAAAATGGGCAGAGTATCCTGTTGCCAGTTACCCGGCAGCGTGCCCAGCAGAATTTGTTTTTCTACCTCGTCGGGCTCCATCATATTGATGGCCGCGAGATCCTGAATCAGCATATTCATGCCAAAAGCATGTTCTTTGGTGTAAATCACTTCACCGTTCTGCCATACACAGATTTGCAGCAGTGAAGCTCCCAGGTTGATACAGCAAATCTTCTCGTCCTCATTTTCCAGAGGATGGAAGTAAAACAGTGCATTACCCAGCGCATAACCTTCCATATCAACCACTTTAGGCTCGAAGGGAACTTCTCTTACCAGAGTAATACGGCTGTCGACCAGGTCTTTGTGGGCAGCAGAAAGGAGCACATTGTCTTTGCCGGGGTAGGTTTTACTGGGGCCGAGTACTTCGAAGTCCAGATACACTTCCTCGAGAGGATAGGGGATCAGGCTGTCTGCTTCGATTTCAATCTGACCTTCCAGTTCGAAATCAGACTGTTCCGGGTCCATGTGTACCACTTTACTGATCACAGACGAGCCCGCTACGGCAATATTGACCGCTTTAACCTTCGTTTTCAGTACTTTCTTAATTTTCTTCAGCGTAATACTGATGGCGTCGAAATCTTTGATTTCACGCTCGGAAAACGCCCGTTTCGAGATGGGCTCGCATGCGAACGCCTGCAGCACAAAGCCTTTGGCATTGCGTTCAATCAACACTGCTTTTATTTGACGAGTGCCTATGTCAAGGCCCACAATAGGTGGCAGCTTTTTCTTAAACAGCGATTTCATTTGCTGGCGTCCGGAATTTCAGAATTAATACTCTAAGGTAGAATGTAACGCAAAATATTTAAACTGTATGGTTATGATACAGGTACATAGGTATAAATTTCTGACACTAACCGGCGTAACACTCTTGGTAATGAAAACTTCGTGAAGTACATAAAATCCCTTTTTCTGATTGCAATTATTGGCGGCACGCTAGGCGTAGCGGCACTTGCCGGTATTTATTTTTATATCAAACCAGACCTGCCAAGTGTTACTGTCCTGAAGGATGTACGCTTACAAACACCCATGAGAATTTATACCTATGATGGAAAATTAATTTCTCAATATGGAGTTAAACGGCGGATCCCGGTAAAACTTGAGGACGTACCTGAAAAATTGATTCAGGCGGTAATTGCTACGGAAGACAGCCGTTTTTATGAACACTATGGTATCGATCCTATCGGTGTGGCACGGGCGGCTTTCAATTTAATTATCACCGGTGAAAAGCAGCAGGGCGCCAGTACGCTCACCATGCAGCTCGCCCGCGGATTCTTCCTGACCCGCGATAAAACCTTCATCCGTAAGATCAAAGAAATTTTCATTGCGATTCACATGGAGCAGGTGCTGAGTAAGCAGGAAATCCTCGAGCTATACCTGAACAAAGTTGAACTTGGTCACCGTGCATTTGGCTTCGGTGCCGCTGCCCAGGTGTATTACGGGAAGAATTTAAAAGAACTGAACCTTGCCCAACTCGCTACGATTGCCGGTTTACCGCAGGCGCCATCGGTGCTGAATCCTGTAAGCCGGCCGGAACGTTCGGTTGAGCGCCGGCGTATTGTGTTATTACGTATGCTGGATGAGGGCTTTATCACGAAGGCTGAGTTTAATGAAGCCGCCGGTGCGCCGGTAACAGCACGTAAACACGGCGCTGAAATAGATCTCGACGCCCCGTACCTTGCTGATCTGATCTACAACGAGATGGTTGAAATCTACGGGAAGGAAGAGGCTGAAACCGGGGGATATCAGGTATATGCCACTGCGCCGTCTGATATTCAGCAAGCGGCACAGGATGCAGTTGTACGTAACTTACACGACTATGATGAACGTCATGGTTACAGAGGCCCGGTGACCTGGTTGTGGAACAAGCCTGCGAAAGATGAGGATGATGAGCCGGAAGAAAATCCTCTGGCCCTGACCGATCAAAACAAACAATGGACGCCGGATGAAGTGCGAACTGCGCTGGATGCGGTGCCGCATTTCCACCCGCTGGTGCCTGCGGTGGTCACGCAGGTCTTTGATCCTGCCACACCGGAAGAAGAGCCGTCGATAACAGTGACCGACCTGAATGGCGTAGAGCGTTTGATTAACTGGGAAGGTCTCGATTGGGCCCGTCCTTACATTACCGATTCCCGTCAGGGAGATGAACCTGAAACCGCATCGGATATTGTTTCTCCCGGTGCTGTGATTTATATCCGCATGCAGGACGAGCAGTGGCGGCTGGCACAAATTCCGGCGGTCAGCGGTGCTCTCATTGCTCTCAATCCTCATAACGGTGCGGCTGAGGCTGTGGTTGGCGGCTACAGCTTCTATCAGAGCCAGTTTAACCGTGCTACCCAGGCCAAGCGTCAGGTAGGTTCAAATATTAAACCCTTTATCTATTCCGCTGCGCTGGAAAATGGCTATACCCTGGCATCCGTCATTAATGATGCGCCGATTAATCAGTGGGATGCCACCACCGGCGTGGCCTGGCGTCCGCAGAACTCACCTCCGGAATACGACGGACCAATCCGTATGCGTGTGGCACTGGGTAAATCGAAGAACGTGGTCTCAGTGCGTTTGCTACGGGGTGTGGGATTACAAAAAGCCAGAGAGCATCTGGCAAAATTTGGCTTCGATAAAGACGAAGTGCCTAACGATGAAACCGTGTCACTGGGTTCCGGCGCGCACACGCCGCTGGAAGTCGTAAGGGCCATGTCTGTTATCGCCAACGGCGGTTACCTGATTACTCCATACTTTATAGACCGTGTGCTCAATGAGCAGGGAGAGCAATTGTGGCAAGCTTCTCCGGCGTGGGCGTGCAACCCGTGCTCTGAAAGCGGTGAGCAAATAGCGGGCGCGGCTGCTCAGGACTACAGTGAAGACAATGTAGAGGCTATGCTGGAAGCCCAGCTGAATGCTGAGGGCGGTCTGGGCAAAGGCTTGCCGGTCACAACTGACGATTCAGCAGAAAAGCGCTCAGCACCAAGAGTGATCAGTGCACAAAATGCCTTCCTGGTAGCTGATATGATGCGAACCGGTGTACGTGCCAATGGCAGCTGGAGCAAGAAAACCTACTGGATGGGTACTGGCTGGCGGGCGAGAAATATTCTGCAGCGGGATGACCTGTCGGGCAAAACAGGTACAACCAATGATGCGCGGGATACGTGGTTCAGCGGATTTCATCGGGACATTATCGCAACAGCCTGGGTAGGATTTGACGATATGAACCGTAATCTTGGCCGCTCTACCCGTAATCAGAATCTGATCAACCGTAATCCTGAGAAGTTTAACTGGCTGGGTAATGCCATGATTGGTGGTGAAGATGGCGCGAAAGCGGCGCAACCTGCCTGGATCCGGTTTATGCAGAAAATACTCGATGGTGTGCCGGAAGAACCGATGGCCATTCCGGAAGGAGTGGTACGAGTTCGTATCGACAGGGGCACAGGAAAGTTGACCAGACGAACAGACCATACGACACTATTTGAATACTTTGCGCAAGGCACCGAACCGAAGGTGTTCGTGCTTGACGATGAAATCGTCGATCCTGCACAAGGTGACGAAAACGCAGCGCCCGAGCCAGAGGAAATCTTTTAGGCGAGAAGGTTTTGGCCGGGCTACATTCCCAACAATAAATCGGATAAACAATGTCAGACGAGTCAAACCGATATTTATATATACCCCACGCTGGACCCTCACTGTTAGAAACGCCCTTGTTGAACAAGGGCAGTGCTTTTACGGCCCGTGAACGGGCCTCTTTCAACCTGACCGGATTACTTCCGCCAAGGTATGAGTCAATCGAAGAACAGGTTGAACGTGCGTTCATGCAATACAGTTCTTTTGATGATGCTCTGAATAAGCACATCTATCTGCGGGCCATTCAGGATAATAACGAAACCCTGTTCTATCGCCTTATCCAGTCACATATTGAAGAAATGATGCCCATCATCTACACCCCTACAGTAGGTGATGCCTGTGAGCAGTTTTCTGACATCTATCGCAGTTCCCGCGGACTTTTTGTTTCCTGGGAAGAACGTCATCAACTGGATGATATCGTCAGGAACGCAACAAAACGTAAAGTAAAAGTGATTGTTGTGACTGACGGTGAGCGGATCCTGGGTCTCGGTGACCAGGGGATCGGCGGCATGGGTATTCCAATCGGTAAACTGTCGCTGTATACCGCTTGTGGTGGTATCAGCCCGGCATACACGTTACCTGTCATGCTGGACGTGGGTACCAACAACGAAAAACTGTTAAACGACCCGATGTACATGGGCGCGCGCCATCCGCGTATCGGTCAGGAAGAATATGACGAATTTGTCGACATGTTCATTAAAGCGGTTAAACGCCGCTGGCCGGAAGTAATGATTCAGTTCGAAGATTTTGCTCAGCCAAATGCGATGCCTTTATTGCAACGCTACCGCAACGAAATCTGCTGTTTCAATGATGACATTCAGGGCACCGCAGCGGTGACTCTGGGTACCATTCTGGCAGCCTGCCGGACCACTCAGCGCAAATTGTCTGAGATGAAAGTGGTCTTTGTCGGTGCCGGCTCAGCAGGTTGCGGTATTGCAGAAATGCTGATCCAGCAAATGGTGTCGGAAGGACTGACTGATGCGCAGGCGCGCAAGCAGGTCTTTATGATTGACCGTTTTGGCTTGCTGACCGAAGGTATGGAAGGCTTACGTGACTTCCAGGCGAAGCTGCAGCACAGTCAGGAAGACATTGCAGGCTGGACGTTCTCCGGTAAATTCCCGTCGTTGCTGGATGTGATGCATTGTGCTCAGCCTGATGTGCTGATAGGTGTGTCCGGTCAGCCGGGTCTGTTCACTGAGCAGGTTATCCGCGCAATGAAGAGTCATTGCGAACTGCCCATTATCTTCCCGTTGAGTAATCCGTCACGACAGGTTGAAGCCCGGCCTGAGCAAGTTATTGAGTGGACAGACGGCGAGGTCATCATTGCTACCGGCAGCCCGTTCAAACCTGTTGAGTACAACGGTAAGGTGTATCCTGTTGCCCAGTGTAACAACAGTTATATCTTCCCGGGGATTGGCTTGGGTGTTATTGCGGGTAAGGCAAAGCTCATCAGTGATGAAATGTTGATGGCAGCCAGTAATGCGCTGGCGTCGGCATCACCTATGGCTAATACCGGTGAAGGCTGCTTACTGCCGCCACTTACTGAAATTGCAACTCTGAGCAAAGACATCGCCTTTGCCGTGGCGAAAGTGGCTATGGAGCAGGATCTGGCGCTGGAAATGACGGACGAGGCCCTGAAAGCGAGTATTGAGAAAAACTTCTGGCAGGCTGAATACCGCCCGTATAAGCGGGTAAGTATTTAAGCACAGTAAAGCCGGAGCCGCTAATACCAGTATAAAGCATACCGGTATTATTCAGCGCCGGCCGCATTGACTGCGAATAAAAAAAGACCGTGCAACGCAAGTTGTACGGTCTTTTCGTTTTTAAAGATGCAACCCCTTGGAGATGAGTTCCTTCGGTTATCCTTTCGCTTAAATCCCTTCAGGGAAGAGCGATTCTTTGGTTACTACCTGAATGCTTTCGATGATACTGCGGACATCCGGATCTAATTTTTCATTTTTAAGGGCCAGCATCCGGTTACGTTCAAATAGCTCTGTATGTTGTTCAATGCGTTTACCCATTTTACTCCAGGCCTGAGCCCTTGCCTGATATGGCCAGGCTTCCAACTCGATGCGTTGTGAATCCAGTTGTGTTAGCAACATTGACGCAACTGAAGCAATAGTCATACCTCCAAATATGCTTGAATCTGTTTTGTCAGGATCTATGGACACGAAAGTAGTCATCATCGGACCATAGGTTTTTAACCAGTCGTAATATTTGTTGAAAGCCTGCTCATCATACTCATCAACAGCAAAGTTGTACGACTCACGTTCAGATACGGTCACCCGTGTAGGTGTAGGGTCTACATAAACGGCAGTGGTGGTTGTGGCTGTGGTAACGATAGGACCGGCATCCGTCGCTTCGGGCATGGCGTCATCTGCGCCGCCTACCGTTAGCAATCCGCCTTTACCCAGGCCGCCTTTTACTTCCTGAGCCTTATATGTGCGCAGGGCCATTACCATCTGGTTGTAAGAATCGGCAAACGCAGTTACCAGCATTTTACCTTCCGGTGTTTTCGAGAAACCCCCGGCGCCACCGGCTGCCGCACCAGCAAACATGCCCCCAAACAGACTGAAGTCATGATTCGCTGCGCTGCCTGTGGATGATGAAACCTGAACACCGGAGCGGTTATCAATGAGCAGTAACGAGGTTGCCGCTTCGTTTTTACTGAAGCCGCCGCCCACGATAGAGCCCAGCGCGCCAAATAATGCACCGCCTATGGCTTTACCGCCCTGTGTTTTTTCTGCAAACAACACGGAAGGGCTGAGAGTATAGTCTGCGGCAACCATCTGACCGCCACCAATGTTTGAGCCTGATCGCAACTGTCCGGACTGCATCAACTGCCGTTCAGTATTCATGGCATTCATAGCACGGCCCCGCTCGACAATTACAAAGCAGTTGGATTGCTGAATCATCAGGCGGATCACTGGAATCGTGCTGCCTAATTTAGGGTAGGTCCTGCGGTATTCGGACCACCAGGGTAAAGAAGTGTCTTCAAACACACTGAGTGTACCGAGGGTTTCGTCGCAGTTTTCCAACTGAGTATTATTGTTAGCTGCAGATGCCCCGCCGGCTCCACCACTTACAGCGCCAGAATCACTACCGCCCATTTTAGGACTGGTAGACATACAGGCGGTCGCAAAAAACAAAGCGCTGATAACGGTTATAACGGGTTTGGCGAGGGATTGTACCTGGGATGCACAACCTGAGCCTGGATTATTCCTTTTCACAATCAATTCCTCTGATAGGTGTAATAAGTAAACCGGATCAGGCTGGATTTATGACGATATTAGAAACAACACCCGATTCCGGTGTTGAACAAAAGATGGCGGAGTTGACTGCGCGAACTTATCCATAAGCTTCGGGATGGTCGCAATTCCCTTTTGACGACTCAACAAATTCAAAATAGCACTGCAGGCCAGATGGGACAAGATAATTGATCAAAAAATGATCATAGTATGGGATAAGCAACAATACCTTACACGAGGAACAGGAATTTATCTTCTTGCATGTACCCTTAACTTATTGATCTTTCGTTCGGTGTGAACGGCTTTGCATACAGGTTGAAGAAAAACTGAACGCTCTGCGGCTAAAAAGTAAACGAACGCATACGTAAACTAAAAAACCGCCTGCACGGGCCGGAAAGTGTCGGTACATCGCTACGTTTTCACTTCAAAAATGACTAAGTCACCCACTGTGTTGTTAGTTAATTTTTTGTTTTATAAGCTCTTTTTTTCTTTGGCACACTGCTTGATATGACCATGGCACAGGAACAAATTCTGGTTAACGCCTATATAGAATTTAAGTGATATTGAAACAGCAATGCAGAGAAAACGGAGAATAATAATGAAAAAAGGAGCTGGTGCAGTAATGAAGCGCTATACAAAGAAAATTAGTCGTGCTCTGAAGCAGGCAGGCCCCGCGGCTCTTATTATTTCTTCTGTTTCGCTACTGACTGCCTGTGGTGGTGGCAGTGGTAGTGAAGTGACTCAGGTCGAAGATACAGAAACGTTTTTCTCTAATTTCACACTAAATATCTCAGATGCGCCGGTGGATAACGCCAGTGAAGTGGTCGTATTTTTCAGCACCGTTGAGTTACGCGGGAATGGTGATGCAATCACCATCGATGTCACAGACAGTAACGGCGATCCCCGCGAGATAGATTTGCTTACCCTTCAGGGAAATGCATTTGCATCGTTGATAGAAGATTTTGAATTGCCCGCCGGTGAATACACGCAAATTCGAATCCCTGTGTCTGAAGCGTCTTACGTGGTTATGGATGATGGCACCTGGCCTTTGTCCGTACCTTCCGGTGAAGTGAAGTTAGACGGTTTTACTGCGCTGGCCGGAGAGGAACAGACATTTACCGTCGAATTTGATTTACGTAAAAGCCTGGTGGATCCGCAAGGTCAGGATGAGGTGTTCCTGAAGCCACGGGGAATACGCCTGGTCGATAACAGCGAAGCCGGCGGCATTGAAGGCCGTGTCGGGGAGTCATTGCTGACTCAGGCAGCTTGTTCTGTGAAGTCTGACTTTACTTACGGTAATGCTGTTTACGTATTTGAAGGCACGGGCCTGGATGTGGCCTCCTTAGGGGATGACGCAGACACCAGTGCCACAGATACTGAGTTCCGCCCGGTCGCGATAGCAACGGTTAATACCGAGACCAGTTTCGATCAATCATCTTACGGGCTGGGCTATCTGGAAGCCGGCGATTACACGCTGGCACTGACCTGTCTGGGTCATCTGGACGAGCCTGAAACCGACGATGATAACGAATTTTCTTTTTTAACTGTCAAAGAAGTCACGGTTGCTGCTAACGAAGTAACAATAGCCAACTTTGACAATTGAGCCTGTTTGCGGGCAATGGACTGTCCGCTCTTTTATTCTTATCTGGTGTGAAAGCATCTCAGATTATTCTGAGATTTCACACCAGAGGTTTACATTTGAACCGGCCAGCCAGGCGACTTTGGACAATCATTGCGTGGTGGCTGCTTAGTTGATACTTTAACGGTATCAACGCGTTTACCCTCATCTTACATGACTCTCCCTGAGATAGACTTTGCCCAGGCAGTGGGGCTGCTAAGCTTTGTGCTTGGCATACTGTGCTTTTACCAGAAAGACGACCGGCATCTGAAACTGATGATGGTGGTGATGAACCTTAATCATGCCTTCCACTTTTTCCTTTTGAATGCCATTACGGCAGCCGTAAGCGCGCTGCTGGCCGTTTTGCGAACCGGGTTATCGCTGAAAACCAGTTCGCCGGTGGTGGCTTTCTGGTTCATTGCTTTTACGATGGGGTGGGGGATCTGGCTGGCAGACAGTTGGAAAGACTTGTTCCCCATTCTCGGCAGTTGCGTAGGCACCTATGCGGTTTTTTGTCTCACCGGCATTTCTATGCGCATTGGCTTCATAATTGGTGCATTGTGCTGGCTGACTAATAATATACTGGTGGGGTCTATAGGCACCACGTTGCTGGAACTTACCCTGATTGCGGTGAATTTAAATACCATCCGCCGGCTCTGGCTGCATAAAAAACTTAATGAAGATATCCATGAGGCAGGAACCTGATGTTTATTCCTAAAAACATGCGTATGCCTGCGGGCGGACAAACCTGGTCGTTCATTAAAGCGCACAGCTTCGGTGCGATGATTACACCTGATCTCACCGCCACACATTTACCTTTTGTGGTTCGTGAACAGGAAGGGCAACTGCTGGGTCATATGGCGAAGGCGAATCCTCAGTGGCGGGACACAGATGGTCAGCGGGTGCTGGTGATTTTTTCCGGCCCTCACAGCTATATTTCTCCCCGCTGGTATGCCAGTAAGCCAAACGTCCCCACATGGAATTATGCTGCTGTACATGCTTACGGGACGCTGGAACTTGTTGAGGATGAGGCAAACCTTGCCGCCATGATGACACTGGTGGAAACCTACGATCCGGGACTCACCGGGGATAAAAGTATTATGTCTGACGACTATGTGAATAAGTTATCCGGTGCAACCACCGGATTTCGTATTCAGGTGGACACGCTGGAAGGTAAAGAGAAACTGAATCAGCACAAGTCACAGGCTGATCAGCAAGGCGTTTATCAGGCTTTGCAGCAATCACAAGATACAGACGCACTGGCGCTGGCGAACTACATGAAATCACGGCTATTGGGGACCGGGGAATAATTTCCGGCCCCTGACTTTAATCTGTTATTATCCATTTCCATCTCTAGCGTGACAAAATTCCCCCATAATCCATCATGGTAAAAATCCTGTTTGCTTTTATTGGCCTTGCTGCGTCCGTGGCTGGCATTGTTACGCTCACTGCTGTGCACGATCTTTACAGTAAAAAGCGCGTTAATCTTGATCCCCATCTGCGGGAGATTTCCGGTATCGAGTTCGATAAGAAAGACCGGTTATGGGCGATTAATGATGGTGGCGATGACCCGGTGCTCTATCAACTGGATGACGACGGCAGTATTGTTCGAAAAATCCATGTGACCAACGCGAAAAATATCGATTGGGAAGATATGACGCAGGATGCCTTCGGGCATTTTTTCTTAGGGGATTTCGGCAATAACGATCAGTCCAGAAAATGGCTGACGGTATACAAAATAGAAAATCCAATCGATATTAAAACCGATACGACGGAAGCTGAAATCATCAAATTTACTTATCCGGAAATGGACGGTTCTCCAATCCCGCCGGAACACCGTAATTTTGATTTGGAAGCATTCGTGGAATTTGACCACAATCTGTATCTGTTTACCAAAAACCGTACTATTCCTTTTGACGGTCTGACCAACCTGTACCGTATCGGTGACTATGCCGCGAATTTTGAAGCTGAATTACTGGGCTCATTTCAAACCTGCACCACACTGGAAAAACTCTGTTGGATCACGTCGGCGGCCTTAAACCCTGAAAGGGATATGCTGGTTCTGCTGGACTCCACCAGCTTATGGTTGTTTGAGAACTTTGAAGGAGATAATTTCTTTTCCGGCGATGTCTCACGGATTGATTTAGGTATCGTGACCCAAAAGGAAGCGGTGGCGTTTTATAACAGCAATACCATCGTACTGACCGATGAGGAGTTCAATGGCATTGGTGGGAATGCCTATGTCATCAAGCTGGATGAAGCTGAGATTAAGCGCATCCGCTGATGCCGCTGTCCCTGAGACAGAACAGCGGCTGATAATATATCTGTCAGTGAGAAGTGTTTATCTGGCGAACTGTCTGAATACGTAGGGTAGTGACGCTCCCAGCGTTTCTCCGTGAGACAGGCCCTGAAGCGTAGTCATTTCAGCATCAACACCGGCTGCTTTCAAACGTTCAACCATTCTGGCGGTTTCACCGGCAGGAACCGCTTCTCTGGCTTTATACACGGCAGCCAGTGTTGCGGCATCCCGATCTCCCCGCGGGCGGCGTTTTGCTTCACCGCCAGAACCCGTGACTACTAACAGGCTTTTGTCTTTAATGTCAACCGGGCTTTCCGCTAGCAGGTCTTGCTCCTCAGATAAAATATAGCCTTCTCCCCACCACAGTGACGGATCGACAGGGGCGTAGAACGCGAAGCTGTCTGGCCGGGTAAACAGGGCGTGCAAAACGAAAATACCGCCATAGGAATGACCCCATAATCCCGTCTTCTCAGGGTTAACCGGGGTATTGTCTGAAATGGCAGGAACGACCTTACCGGTGATAAAAGACAAGTATCCGTCTGCGCCACCATACTCTCTGCCGGGACGTTGCTCTTTAGCGCTTAATGCAGACTCATTGACGGCCGGTGTGTAGTCATAGGCGCGGGCATCGCCGTCTATGCGCAGATCGTTGTCATGAGCGAGGAATGCCAGTACCGGCGGGACTGCGCTTTGCGACAGCTCACTTAGTAAGTCTGCAGAAACTTCCATCAGTGCAGCATTACCATCGAGCATGATGAGTAAAGGATAGCCCTTTTCCGGCGCCGGTGCTTCCGGTATCGCCAGGTTCACCCGGTACGCCTTCTGCGTATCGTGTTTTGCGTCGTGTCTGGTGAATTGTAAACGGGTGAAGCGGTAGCCCGGGGCGCCGGTATCAGCCACGGTTTTACCGGTTGTTATAGTAAGATCCGGTTGAGCGTTTACGGGTGAGACGTGACTAAGAGAAAAACTGAAAAGTGAAAAAATCAAAACTCTGATAAACATATTGATAGCCTGAATAACGAAAAACGTGAGTGCGACTGCAAATTGATGCCTGATAACGAATCAGGTAAATGCAACGACCGATTTTACCACTAATGAGAATGATTATCTTTTGCTATTTGATGTGTTCAGGGGATGAGGACAGTGTCATAAAAAAACAACCTGCCGGATGGCAGGTTGTTATACAAAGTAAATTACAGCCCGAGGGTGAAAATCTTCGAGTTACGCTGGAAGTTATACAGTTCCTTTTTCGCCTGCGGCAGTTCGCCGAGATCTGAAGGACGGAAACCGTGTTCCAGAAACCAGTGTGCTGTCAGCGTAGTCAGAACAAACAAGGTATGTATACCTGAATCCAGTGCACGACGTTTCACTTCTTCCAGAATGCGCTCTGCCCGGTTTTTGCCACGGTAGTCCGGGTGTGTTGCCACACAAGCCAGCTCCGCTTTGCCTTCTTCCGGATAGAGATACAGCGCCGCACAGGCGATGATCATGCCGTCACGCACAATGATAATGAACTGATTGATTTCATTCTCAAGGCGTTCACGGGAACGTTTCACCAGCGCGCCACTTTCTTCCAGCGGCTTGATGAGGTTAATGATACCGCCCACATCTTCGATGGTGGCACCACGTAACTGCTCGTAATGGTGCTCCATCACCAGCGAACCGGCACCGTCACGGGTGAACAATTCCTGCAACAATGCACCGTCAGTTTCATAGCTGATACAGTGAGCACGGGGGATGCCGGCTGCCACACTGGTGGTCAGTGCACTTAACACCGTTTGCTCAGTCTGAATTTGCTCTTCAAAAATGAGCTCTTCCAGTTGCGGACGTTCAATGGTGCGCAGTAATTTGCCGTCGTTATGACGAATACCGTCGTCTTTGGAGAAAACGATAATTTTATCTGCTTTTAGTGCAATCGCAGCCTGCGTCGCCACATCTTCATGGGATAAGTTGAACACTTCTCCGGTGGTGGAATACCCCATCGGAGAAAGCAGAACAATCGAGCCGTCATTCAGATGATCGTTGATACCTGTGGTATCAATCCGGCGCACCAGGCCGGTGTTTTCATAATCGATGCCGCTGCGTACACCCATAGGTTTAGCGACGACCAGATTACCTGTACACACGCGAATTTGTGCGCCGTGCATAGGTGAGTTGGGCAGTCCCATGGTCAGCAGTGCTTCTACGTGGCTACGCACTGAACCGGCGGCATCTTTGACGCATTCCAGGGTTTGCTTGTCGGTAATGCGGACACCGTCGAGAAAACGACCTTCGATGCCCCGCATGCTAACCCGTTCGTCAATTTGCGGACGGGCACCGTGCACCAGCACCAGACGTACACCTAAGCTGGCGAGCAGGGCGATATCGTGAATAATGTTGGCAAAGTTACTCTGTTCGATGGCCTCACCACCGAACATCAGCACAAAGGTTTTTCCTCTGTGCGCGTTGATGTACGGCAGCGAGCTGCGAAAGAGTTTTATGCCATCATGATGAGCTAACACCATTTTTCGTGTTACCCCAGCTTATCCAGATTTTCCAGCTCCTGATACAGTGCTTTGGTCACTGTTTCCTGGCTGGTGCCGCCCAGAATATTGCGTTGGTTAACGCCGTATTCCAGTTGCAGTACCGGATACACATCGTCTTCGATTTTATCGCAGATGGCCTGTAAATCAGCCAGCGGTAAATCTTCGATGGCACAGCCTTTGTCGATGGCTGCCAGCACCACTTTACCTGCAATATCATGGCCGGTACGGAACGGAATGCCCTTACCTACCAGATAATCGGCCAGTTCGGTGGCGTTAGCATAGCCCTGCTGGGCGGCTTCACGGCAACGCTCTTCATTCAGCGACAGTGAGTCGAGCACTTCAACAGCAATACACAGACAAATATGCCATTGGTTTACGGTATCAATGGCACCTTCTTTGTCTTCCTGCATGTCTTTGTTGTATGCCAGTGGCAAACCTTTCATGGTAACCAGCAGGCCTTGCAGGCTGCCGAAAACACGTCCGCATTTACCACGCATCAGTTCCAGTGCATCAGGGTTTTTCTTCTGCGGCATCAGTGACGAGCCGGAAGTTACCGCATCACCCAGTTGCAGGAAGCCCGCTTCACCTGAATTATAGAAAATCAGATCTTCAGCCATACGGGAAATATGCATCATACTGGTGGACGCACAGAACAGCAGTTCCAGCACGAAGTCACGGTCTGATACTGCATCCAGGCTGTTCAGGCACGGTGAATCAAAGCCCAGTTCTTCCGCCAGTTCATGACGGTCAACCGGATAGGTGGTACCTGCAAGCGCACCAGAGCCCAGCGGGCACTGGTTCATGCGCTTTTTCAGATCTTTCATCCGTGCCAGGTCACGCTTGAACATTTCCACATAGGCTAAACACCAGTGTGCAAAATGAATGGGCTGGGCACGTTGTAAGTGGGTGTACCCCGGAATAATGGCTTGCTGGTGGCGGCTGGCGGTATTCAGCAATGAGCGGATCAGCGCTTTTAAGTCAGCTTTCAACGAGTCAACGTGTTCACGGACCCATAAACGAAAATCTGTCGCGACCTGATCGTTACGGCTGCGACCTGTGTGCAGTTTACGACCAATGTCACCCAGCTTATCGATAAGTGCCGCTTCCACGAAGCTGTGAATGTCTTCTTCCGGACTGGCGTCGAAATCCAACTCGCCTTTCTCCGCCAGTACTTTCAGTTCAGACAGGGCAGACTCTAACTGCGCCTGTTCATCTTCAGTCAGTACACCGGCTTTCTTAAGACCGCGTGACCAGATAATGGAGCCCTGGATATCCTGTGCTGCCATCACTCTGTCGAACGGCAGGGAATCATTCACCTGCCGGAACATGTTGCTACTGCCTGCCGCAAAACGGCCGCCCCACAATGCCATGATATTCTCCTGTTACTGCTGCTTTTTCAGTGCTTCGATACGGCTGGACAGGCTGAACAGGCGGATAAAGCCTTCAGCATGACTCTGGTCGTATACATCATCAGCACCGAAGGTTGCGAAATCTTCAGAGTACAGGCTGTTCGGTGAGCGACGTTGCGTCACGGTTGCCTGACCTTTGTAAAGCTTCACAACGATGTCACCGGTTACGCGCTTAGCGAAAGACGCAGCGCCGGCCAGAAGGGCATCATTCAGCGGAGTGAACCAGCGGCCGTCGTACATCACGTGGGAGTATTCCAAACCAATCTGTTCACGGTATTTAAGCGAGGCTTTATCCAGCACCATGGTTTCCAGCGCTTTATACGCCGCTACCATTACTGTGCCTCCCGGCGTTTCATAACAACCGCGGGACTTCATACCTACCAGACGGTTCTCTACGATGTCGATGCGGCCAACGCCATGTGCAGCAGCAATGGTGTTCAGCTTAACCAGTGCCTGGTATGGCGACAGGGCTTCATCATTCACTTTCGTCAGACGACCTTCTTCGAAAGACAGAGTGACACGTTCCGCCTGGTCAGGTGCATCTTCCGGATCAACAGTCATTGTCCAGATTTGTTTGGTAGGCTCCTGCCATGGATCTTCCAGCTCACCACCTTCGTGGGAGATGTGCCATGCGTTTGCATCACGGCTGTAGATTTTGGTCGCAGAAGCTGTCGTTTTGATATTACGTTCTGCCAGGTATGCCAGCAGATCTTCACGGGAAACCATGTCCCACTCACGCCATGGCGCGATAACGTGCAGATCAGGTGCCAGAGAAGCAAAGGTGCCTTCGAAACGCACCTGGTCGTTACCTTTACCGGTACAACCGTGACACAGCGCATCTGCGCCAACTTTACGGGCAATTTCTACCTGTGCTTTTGCTATCACAGGGCGGGCCATAGAAGTACCCAGCAGATATTCACCTTCGTAAATAGCACCGGTAGTGATGGTCGGATAAATGTATTCGCTGACGAACTCTTCCTTCAGATCAACGATATGACATTCACTGGCACCGGAAGCGATAGCTTTTTCTTTCAGGCCAACCAGTTCTTCATCACCCTGACCGACATCAGCGGCAAATGCCACCACTTCACAGTCATAGTTTTCTTTCAGCCATGGAATGATGGCTGAGGTATCTAACCCGCCGGAATAGGCGAGTACGACTTTATTCACGTTCTTTTTCATTAAACCTGTCCTCTCAGGAACCTAGTAGTTTGGTCAGTATTGCGTTTTGGGCATGCATTCTGTTTTCTGCTTCCTGCATCAGCAGTGATTTGTCACTGTCGATAAGCGAACCGGTGATTTCCAGGTCGCGGTGAGCAGGCTGACAATGCATGACATATTGTGCGCCGGTTTTTTCCATCAGGGCTTCGTTGACCTGATAAGGCATAAATTTATCTTTAATGGCTTCAAGGGGCGTATCATCGCCCATTGATAACCAGGTATCAGCATAAAGCACATCAGCGCCGGTAGCGGCATCAATATCGTTGCTTTGTACTATTTTAACGCCGGTTTTAGCGGCAATGTCTTGTGCTTGCGCAACAATTTCCGGATCGGCTTCGTGTCCTGGCGGTGTAACCACAACCTGGTTGCAGCCCAGCAGTGCGCCAACAATCAGTAATGAATGGGTTACGTTGTTGCCGTCACCGATATAAGCCATAGTCAGGCCTTCGGTTTTTCCGAACGCTTCGTACATGGTGAGGTAATCAGCCAGACCCTGACACGGGTGATACTTATCGCAAAGCGCATTGATCACCGGTACTTTTGCCGCTTTCGCGTAGTCTTCAAGCGTGCTGTGTGAGAACACACGGGCAACAATAGCGTCTGCCCAGCACGCCAGATTGGCAGCGGTATCTACGTTATCTTCACGGCCGGCCAGTTTGCCGCCCTGTACGTCCAGGTAAACCATATGGCCACCTAGTTTATTAATGCCGATATCGAAACTTACGCGGGTACGCAGAGAAGGCTTTTCAAACAGTGCTGCAACAGATTTACCTGCCAGCACCTGGCTGTACTTCGCCGGGTTTTGTTTGATGGTTACGGCTAAATCTAACAGCGCCTTCGTGTCTTCGGGTGTCCAGTTAGCAAAGGACAATAAATCCTGTTTCATGGTCAATATCCTCAATACGGCTATGGCGCGATGCGCGTACCGGTATCCTTATTTAAAATGTCACTGATGCTGGCATCCCAGCTGGCGATGGTGACCGGACGTCCCAGGGACGAAGCTGCCAGCAGAGCCGCATCTGTTTTTACTTTCATGCCGTCTGTGATTACACCACCGGCAACCAGGCTGTCTATTTGTTGTTGGTTTAATGAGCTTAACAGCGCTTTATCTGCATCAAGCACGCCTTTGACGTTAGACAATAGCAGTAACTCGCCGTCAAGCAACTGGGCGATTACGGTGGCTGCCTGGTCGGCATTAATGTTCAGCAAACGGCCCTGCGCACTGGCACCGATGGAGCTGACTACCGGTAACAGATCTTTGCCGGTTAATGCTTTAAGCAGTTCCGGGCTGTTTGCCGAAGGCACGCCAACGGCACCGTATTTCTCATCCAGCGGCTCGCAGCTTACCATGTTGCCATCTAATAAGGACAAGCCAACAGGTGTTAATCCGCTACGGATTGCCAGTGCACACAGTGCTTTGTTCGCACTGCCGGCCAGAGTGCCGCAGATGTACGGCATATGTTCGTCCGGTGTTACCCGCAGACCATCAATTTTCTGGCTGGGCAGATTCAGTGCGGCCATCAGTGTTTCAACCAGCGGACCGCCACCATGTACGATGACCACAGGACGGGTCTTCATGACTTCACCGACAGAAGTCAGTAATGACAACGCCGCATTTTCATCTTCAAGCAGCGCACCGCCCACTTTAATAACAATAGGAGACAATTTCATTATGCAATCAGTCCCTGAGCGTCGGGCAGGCCACTGACCAGGTTTGCACATTGCATTGCCTGCGAGGCTGCACCTTTCATTGTATTGTCGATGGCGCTGGTAATAACGGCATAGCCTGACTGAGGATCCAGTTTCCAGTGCAAATCAACAAACGGCGTATTCACTACATCATCAATTTTCGGGAAGGTATCGCGAATGCGGACAACAGGTTTGCCTTCATAAGCGGTGTGATAGGCAGATGACAGTTGCTCAGCGCTGACGCCCGGCTTCAATTTCACAGTAATCGTGGCCAGAATGCCCCGCTTAAAGTTACCCAGGTGCGGGGTGAAAATCACTCCGGTGCCAAGCCATGCCTCGATTTCCGGGGTGTGTCTGTGACCCAGCACGCCGTAAGCCTGCAGGCTTACTTCGCAGAAGCTGTTATTCAATGCGGCTTTACGACCAGCACCACTCACGCCGGAAACAGCATTAATAACCGGGCGCACGGCACTGTCTAACAAACCATTTTCCAGCAGAGGTTTTAACGCTGTCAGTGAAGCTGTGGGGTAACAACCCGGTACGGCAACGATTTTCGCTGCCGCAATATCCTTGGCATACCATTCAGCAAGGCCATACACCGCTTTATCCAGACATGCTTCTGAGGTGTGTTTGAAACCGTAGAACTGTTCAAATACTTCAGTGTTCTTAATGCGGAATGCGCCGGATAAATCCAGCACTTTGGCTTTGCCTTTACTCAGTGCAGCCATCCAGTCGTGACTGGCTTCGTGAGGCGTGGCCAGGAAAACCAGATCCATGGTATCTGCGAGTGTGTCTAACGTGCTGTCATTCATCGGCGTAAGCATGTACTGGCTCAGGTGTGCATACTGACCGTGGATCGCAGCAATGGATTTATTGCCGTCGGCACTGTTTTCAGAAACATAGGTGCCCAGCAAATCCATAGCAGGGTGACGATGAACTAAATCAACGAGTTGTGCGCCAGTGTAACCACTGGCTCCGATAACTGATACTTTTAACATAATAGGTTTAATTAATTCTGTAGAGGGATAAAAAATCACTTTCTACCTTTGTACGCGAATGAAAGGGATACTGTTTTCATTCGCCCGCGTACAAAGGTAAAAAGTGCGCTACCGCAAAAGCAAATTCACACCGGATCGTCGGTGTACATAATGCAATGTGTAGCCAGCCAGGGGAGAGCTAAACTGTTTTACCTTGTCAACCTGCTGGTCGGGCCTGCTGGTTGGTTGAATCATGAGATTGTCCTGTCATTTTCTCTGTCTTCACGATAAAACGTTGCCATGGCTGACTTAGAGCGCCTATCGAATGCTGCAGAGATTACTAAACCGTCGCCTATGATACTCATTGCGAATAAATATGCAATAAATATGTATAAATATTTCTCTGTGCCAGGCGCGGTGAATTTCGTAATATAAATGGTATGTATGAAGATTATTTGACAGTCCGGCGGCACACCGTTTTGTCACGATACGCACATATTTACTGCCTGTGGTAAGAAAGAAAGGACACAAAAATGAACAAAAAAACCGTTGCACTGGTTGCCCATGACCATAAAAAAGCAGAACTCCTTGCGTGGGTGAATAAACATTTAGACAGTATGCAAAAATGCGAACTGGTGGCAACGGGTACCACCGGTGGTCTGATTGCAGACGATACCGGACTGAGTATCAAACGTTTTAAGAGTGGTCCGCTCGGGGGCGACCAGCAAATTGGAGCGCTCATTGCCGAAGGAAAACTGGATGCATTGATTTTCTTCTGGGATCCACTTAATCCTGCCCCTCACGATCCTGATGTAAAAGCGCTGCTGCGCCTGTGTTCGGTATGGAATGTGCCGGTGGCGTGTTCTTCGGCGACTGCTGACCTTATTATCACATCGCCGTTATTTTTCGCTGAAGATTACTTGCCGCTGAAACCGCAGTATTAAGAGAAAAAGCCGGACCGGTTTACGCCGGTCCGGCGGTTGGCATTGAAGTGTGTGCCAACGTCGGTGGACTCGTGCTTATTGTTAAGTCAGTGTAGGCGGGATTTCTGCAAAGTTGTTTAGTGGTACTGTAAAGCTTCTGTAAAGTTGGTGACATCGCGTCTTTACGGTGGTCGGAGTCAGGTAAACTTACTATCAGCAGGACAGGAGCCATGCCATGACACAGACCGTTTTCTCCATGTCAGTATTACGTTCAATGTCATCAACGCACACCCAACGTTTTTTTAAGCCGCAGAATTTTGGAGGCAATGAGATGGTCGCCACAGCGACAAAGCAGTCTATTTTGATCATTGATGATGACCGTGAACTGACGGACATGCTGAAAACTTATCTTGAGGCAACCGGTTACAGTGTAACCGTGGCCAATGACGGATACAGTGGTCTGGCGGCGGCAACTTCCGGTGAGTCTGTTGACCTGATCCTGCTGGACGTCATGATGCCTCAACTGGATGGCTTTGAAGTGCTTAAAAAATTGCGTATTAGCCATTTAACCCCGGTACTGATGCTAACCGCCCGGGGCGATGATTATGATCGCATCCTCGGACTTGAACTCGGGGCTGATGATTATTTACCCAAGCCATTTAATCACCGTGAACTGGTGGCGCGGGTGAAGGCCATTTTCCGCCGTCTGGAAATGTCTACCCAGTCCAGGCAGCAACAGGATTTGTCTGTAAACCATATATCACTGAGCATGAGCCGGCAGACAGTGGCAAGCCATAATGTGGCGCTGACACTCACTAACACCGAATTTGCTATACTGCATTTACTCATGATCAATGCCGGTCAGCTGGTCACGAAAGATGACATCAGCCAGAAAGTACTGGGTAAGAAGTTACAGGCATTTGACCGCAGTATTGATATGCATGTCAGTAATCTGCGAAAGAAGATTGCTGAAACCACGAATGATGAAAAGATAAAAACCATTCGCGGGTCGGGATATTTACTAAGACTGGCTTCATGAATTCACTTGCACGTTTCAATCCGGCCCGGCGTTTAGTCGGGCGTTTGTTTTTATGGTTCTGGGTAACCTTTATTTTTACCGCAGTTGTGACTTTTTATGCGGTGAGTTTTTTCAATGAACACGCAGAAGTCCGTGCACCGGATGCGCGTGAGCTGGAAGCCCTGAACCGTGCTGTTGCTGCTATTAATCGTGTAATTCAGGAAGACGGCGCTAAACCCGCCCGCCGCATTCTGGAAGAAGCTGACCGGATAAGCCGGCACAGACTTATCGCTGTAGGCATTGATGACGGCGCGATGGTGCAGGGAGGAGGGCCACCAGTCAGGCGCAGTGAAGAGGATGATCTGACTAGACTGGCTAAGCAGGCCTCACCGTTGTCACTGGTGCGGGGAAATTTTGAGACAATCGGGCCTGCCAGAGTGGATATTAACGGAAAGGATTTTGCCATTTATGTTTCTCTGATGAACGGGCCTCCCGACAGTCAGCAGCCACTCAAGTATTTTCTTTGTATCGCACTGGTGATTACCATTGTCTTATCTTATCTTTTCGCCCGATCTCTGGTACGTCCCATCACTATCTTGCAGGAAACCAGTCGTGAACTGGCGGGGGGTAACTGGAAAGCCAGGGTGAAGGAAGCCGATGGCCGCCGTGACGAGTTAGGAAGTTTATCCCGCGATTTTAACGCCATGGCATCGCAGCTCGAACAAATGTGGTTAGGACAGCAGCGGCTACTGGCCGATATCTCCCACGAATTACGTTCTCCTCTTGCCCGTTTGCAAATGGCGGTCGGTCTGGCGCATCAACAGAACGTAGATCCGGCGGCTCTTGCCCGGATAGAGCGGGAAGCCGAACGGATGGACTCGATGATCGGACAGTTGCTTACATTAACCCGGGCAGAGTCCGGCAAGCCGGAAATCTCTCCGGTGATGATAAGCGTGCTGTTTGACCGTACCTTTGCCGACGCCAGATTCGAAGCGTCTAACCGGAATATCCGGTTTGAGGTTGCAGCATTGCCACAGCAAACCGTTAACGTGAACAGTATGCAGTTATGCAGTGCCGTTGAAAACGTAGTGAGAAATGCCATTCGCTACGCGGAGTCTTCCGTATCGGTAGCCATTTCTGTGAACGAGTCGCAATGGTCTGTTGTGGTTAAGGATGACGGCCCGGGGCTATCTGAAGAGGAATGCAGCTCTGTATTTGCACCGTTCTACCGTGCAAGTCTTGCCAGAGATCGTGAGTCCGGCGGGGTTGGTTTGGGACTTGCCATTGCAAAAGCCGCAGTGGAAATGCATCATGGCGACATTAAAGCAACCCGAAATGCGTCCGGTGGACTGACTGTCACCATTTCTCTGCCACTGGACGGGCGTGATACATGGTCCGGACAATCTCCACAGAGCACTCATTAATTCATAACAGCGATGCCATTCCTGCGTTCTGGCAGCAGCATGTTACCTCAGGTGTGCTGACTGCCAGAGACGGCGTGAAGCTGGCTTATGCGTTTTGTCTTCCTGCGCAGCCTGCCGCTACCATTGTTATCAGCAGCGGCCGTATTGAAGCGTACCTGAAGTATCAGGAAGTGATGTTTGATCTGTACAATCAGGGCTTTGCTGTTTTCATTATGGATCACCGGGGGCAGGGGCTGTCGGACAGAATGACCGCTAATCCGCATCAGGGCTTCGTCCGGGATTTTGCAGATTATGTCAGTGACCTTCACCTCTTCATTACAGAGGTGGTATCAGCCAGACAACCTGACGGAGAGCGTTACCTGCTTGCCCACAGCATGGGGTGTGCGATTGGGGCACTCACGACTCTGGCCCATCCGTCATTGTTTCAGAAACTTGTTTTTTGTTCTCCCATGTTTGGTATACGTCCCGCGTTACCGGGCTGGATTGCCAATTCCTTGCTCAATATGGTGGAGCGCCGGTATCAGAAAGCCGGGCAGCAGGAAGGCTATTTTATCGGGCAAAAAGATTACTCGCCGGTTACCTTCGATGCCAATCATCTCACACACAGCGAACTGCGATACCGTTTGTTCCGTGATACTTACGCAAACACGCCAGAGGTCCAGCTTGGCGGTGTAACCGTTCACTGGCTGAGAGCGGCCATGAAAGCCATGGATTTTATTGAGAATAATGCCGGTGATATTAAGCAACCTGTGTTAATTCTCAGTGCCGGCGACGATACGGTGGTGGATAACCGCAGGCAGCGAAGGGTGGCCGGACTCATGCCGGATGCTGTTCTGCATTCCTGTGAGGGGGCGTATCACGAGATTCTCATTGAAGCAGACCGGATCCGCGAGCCTGCTATGAACAGGATCCTCGATTTTCTCGCCTGATTTACAAAAGTGTCTCTATTTTACACACTCAGACGGGGGGACAGAATCGCCGGCACTTTATTCTGCTGACCGGGTGAACCCTGTAAATGACTGACCTGACTTCGTTTTTTATTAAATTTTAATGACACTGAAAATTGCGGTATGGCTAATGCAATACTTTCGTATAAGACACGGGAAGACTCGTCAGAGTGAACCGTAACAAAATAAAACTTAACGACAGAAAAGTTGCCCTATAAAGCAATGCGAGGCCAGAAAATCATGCAAAATTATGCTTCATTAAGAACAATGCGTTTACAAGCGCCCAAAAATACAGATTTATCTTCTGTTTACGGGCATGCAATCAGTACTTTCAGCCCTTTGTCAGATAAAGTGGTTGAGTTTGTCGGAAACTCCGTAGCGCAACGTCGTGCACGCCGCTGGGCTGCTCAGGCGCAAACTAACAGGGTGCTTAACGCACTGTAACGGTCCATTGCACCAAAACTGCCCACAGCAACCGCCCTTCCTCCGCTGTGGGCTTGTCTCATGTCCTGTCACACCGTATCCTTGCTCCACAGCAAAATTCGTGATGTGACCATGTTTGATATCGTTTTATACCAGCCAGAAATTCCGCCCAATACCGGCAACATTATCCGTTTGTGTGCTAACACAGGCTTTTCCCTGCACTTGATAGAGCCTCTGGGCTTCGACTGGGACGATAAGCGTGTCAGACGTGCTGGTCTCGACTACCATGAATTTGCCGACGTAAAGCGCCACGCCAGTCTGGACGCTTATCTCAAAAGCGAACAACCGGCGCGCATTATCGCCTGTACCACTAAAGGCAAAGCCTTTCACAGTGATGTGAAATACCAGAAAGGTGATGCGTTAATCTTCGGCCCTGAAACCCGTGGTCTGCCCGACGAGTTTATTCAGTCCCTGCCTCCGGAGCAACGCGTACGCATCCCCATGTTGCCAGACAGCCGCAGCATGAATCTGTCCAATGCCGTGTCAGTTTTCGTTTACGAAAGTTGGCGGCAAACGGGTTATGAAGGCGCAAGATAAAACTAATCTGATTGTCACGCCCCGTCCAGCCTTGTCTGTGGACCACTGTGAAGTAATGTTAAGTTGTGTAAAGCCCGTAGTGTAAAGATGCGGGCTTTTGTATTTTAGGTATTTTCACTTAAGGAAAGACTGTGTTATCACCAGGATCCCACCGATGGGTAAAATGGCTGCTGTTACTGGTTGTCATTGCTGTACCCGCCTACGCTGCATGGAACATGTTCGCAGCCCCCGCCCGTGACATCAGCGCATTTTCATTTTCGCAGGTTGGCCGGGGTACCATCGAAAAGAACATCATTGCAACGGGCCAGCTTGAACCCAAACGTTATGTTGTCGTTGGTGCACAGGTGTCCGGTCAGGTTGAGAAAATCCATGTGGAAGAAGGTGATGTGGTGGAAGCCGGCGATTTGCTGGTGGAAATTGATGCGACAGTCTTTGAAACACAGGTACAGAACGCAGAATTTGCGCTGGACGTAAAGAACGCGAACCTCGCTCAGCTGAAGGCTGAGCGGGAACTGGCGTTGCTGCGCGAAAAGCGGAACAATAATCTGTTTGAGCAGGATGCGGTGAGCGCTGATACCGCTATCAGCAGCCGTATCGACGTCAAAGTACTGGATTCAAAAATTAAAGCCAGTATTGCGCAAATTAAAGCTGACGAAGCATCTCTGGCCGGTGATAAAGCGACACTGGGCTTTGCTAAAATTTATGCTCCAATCAGCGGTACGGTAGCATCTATTGCTGTTCGCGAAGGACAAACATTGAACGCGAACCAGAACGCACCGGAGCTGCTGCAGATCTCTGACCTTACTACCATGACATTGCGGGCAGAAGTCTCTGAAGCTGATGTGGAAAGTATTAAGCGTGGTATGCCGGTGTACTTCTCCACTATTGGAAATACCCGTAAGAAATATCACTCTGTAGTACGTCAGGTTTTACCGACTCCCACAATCATAAACGATGTCGTGTTGTATCAGGTGCTGGTGGATGTGGAAAACATCGAAGGTACGTTGATGGACTCTATGACTACCCAGGTTTTCTTTGTTGAAGAGAAGGAAGAAAATACCCTGGTAGTCCCGCTGGCTGCGGTTAAAGGGCCTCCCCGTGATAAATTCGTCATGGTCCGTGAGCAGGGTGAACTGGTAAGAAAGCCGGTAAAGACCGGGGTCAGTACCCGCACTGAAGTTCAGATTTTATCCGGTCTGAATGAAGGTGATGAAATTGTTTCCGGACAGGCATCAGCTGCTGCAGGCACTAAAGATAATAACGACCGTGGTTTCGGAGGTCCCATGGGTGGTCCGCCTATGAGGGGGCCACGTGGCTGACGTACCTTTAATTGAACTGGCGAATGTGACCCGCAGTTATCAAACTGAAGGTACAGAAGTCAGGGCGCTGGACGGTGTCTCACTGCGGATCCAAAAAGGTGAGTTTGTTGCCATCATGGGGCAGTCCGGGTCCGGAAAATCGACCCTGATGAATATCCTCGGCTGTCTGGACACGCCCACGTCGGGCAGTTATACCATTCACGGCCACGATGTGAACAAGCTGTCACAGGAACAGTTGTCAGCGCTGCGCCTGAAAACCTTCGGCTTCGTATTTCAGCGTTATCAGTTACTCGCCAGCCTCACCGCGACGGAAAACGTTGCGCTGCCGGCAATATACAGTAACACCGATAAGAGCATACGTGAGGAGCGTGCATCAGCGTTACTGACCAAGCTCGGGCTGGGTGACCGGCAGGATCACCGCCCCGGTGAATTATCCGGTGGTCAGCAACAACGGGTATCTGTTGCCCGCGCACTGATAAACGGTGCAGAGGTTATTCTGGCTGATGAGCCAACCGGTGCACTGGACTCTGCCAGCGGAGAGCAACTGCTTAATCTGCTGAAAGAACTGCACGGGGAAGGGGTTACCATCATTCTTATCACCCACGATCCGGCTGTGGCAGAACATGCTCAGCGTCAGGTGCATCTGCTGGACGGAAAAATCGTGTCTGATTCGGGGGAAGTGGCTCAGCCGGTGACGACATCTGCTGCACAGACATCGTCGATAAAACCGTTTAAAAGTATTTCCGGCATTGCGGCACTGAGCATGGCTTTTTCATCACTGCGGCTAAACTGGTTCCGTACCTTACTTACCCTGCTGGGGATTATCATTGGAGTAGCAGCGGTGGTCACCATGATGGCTATCGGGGAAGGAGGGAAACAGGACGTACTGAAGCGTATTGAAGCTATTGGTACCAACCTGATTTCAGTGCGGCCGGGCGGTAAAAATATGCGCAATTCCGGTGATGTAGCGACGCTGACTCTGGCAGATGCTGACGCATTACGTGATATTCCCGGCGTGACCTACGTTGCGCCGGAACGTTCTTCACGCAATACCATGCGCTATGGGGAAAATGATTTCTCGGGCAGGATTAAAGGCTCCACGCCGGATTACCTTCACGTGAAAGACTGGGAAATGGCGCAGGGCGTATTTTTCACTACCGAAGACGTGAACAATTATGCACCGGTTGTGGTGATAGGTGATACGGTTGCTGAAACCTTATTTACCGATAAGATGCAGGCGGTTGGTAAGTACATACTTATGTCAAACAGCCTGTATCAGGTGATTGGTGTATTAAAATCGAAGGGCGCAACTGCCGGTGGTAGTGATCAGGATGACGAAGTGCTGATCCCCATTACAACCGGACGGCTAAAGGTATTTGGCCGTGAATACCTGAGCGGCATAACGATTAAAGCCGCCAGTTCAGAAGTCGCATCAGATGTGAAGGATGCAGTCCTTGCTGTTCTCACCGAACGTCATGGTACAGAAGATGTGATGGTGTTTACCACTGACTCTCTGGTTGAGGCGGTTACCGAGACACAAAATACGCTTACATGGCTTTTAGCGTCTGTTGCTGCCATATCGTTATTTGTTGGCGGTATTGGCGTGATGAATATCATGTTGGTGAATGTGTCTGAACGTAAACGGGAAATTGGTCTGCGGATGGCCACCGGTGCCAAGCCGGCCGATATTCTTAAACAATTCAATATTGAAGCCTGGGTGGTGTGTATTCTCGGCGGCTGTGTGGGCATTTTGCTCGGGTATCTGGTGATCCTGATCGTGTCCCAGTTTTCCATTTCAGTGGCTTATACACTGCTACCGCCTGTACTGGCATTTATTACATCGCTGCTGGTGGGCGTACTGTTCGGTTATGCTCCTGCACTCAAGGCATCCCGCCTTAGCCCCATTGATGCGTTATCAGAGGATTGAGTTTTGAAAAAATCAGGATGTTTGCTGATAGCAGCATTAATGACAGGTTGTGCGTATACCCCGTCAGACCTGGACGGACAAAAGTCAAAAACACAACCGGATGTTTTTGATATCTATACACAGGACGGCGCCGGCGTAGACATTGCGGAAAACTGGTGGAGTGTGTTTAATTCTGAGGGATTAAATGCACTCATGGTTCGCCTGGCAGACAGTAACCTGACACTGGAAGAAGCTGCACTGCGGCTGCAACGGGCTGAGCTGATTTTACGTCAGAGTCAGGCCGACAATATTCCGGATATTACTGCCAGTGCAAGCGGCCGCAGTGGAAAAAACCTTGATACCGGCACAGAGTCAAACAGTACATCCGGCAGTGTGGGTGTCAGTTACACTTTTGATGTATGGGGCAGTCGTGAAGCCACTCAGCTTGGCAATAAGCTGAGTATCGACAGTCAGCAGTTTTCCCGCCGCAGTGCTGCATTGCAGGTGCAGGGTTTGCTGACCAGTGAGTACTTTACCCTATTGTCGCTTGAGCAACGCCTTGTCATCGCTAAACAAAACTACGAAGCGGCTGATCAATTATATAAGCTGGTGGACATTCGCTTTCAGGAAGGGGATGCGTCGGGTATCGAGGTGAGCCAGCAACAGAACACCATGATCAGTGCCCGTGGTGAACTGTTACGACTGAATTATCAGGCTACATTGAGCCGCCGCGCCATTGCAGTTCTGTTGGGGGATGAAACCTTAACCGCCATCAGTGGTGAAGAAAAGCTGCTGTCGTTTGTTCTGCCGGATATTGAATTGTATCAACCGGCTGCGGTGTTAAAGCAACGCCCTGATGTGCAGATTGCTGATGTTGCTTTGAAGCAGGCTGATATCGATGTGTATCTGGCGGGCATTCAGGGGCTGCCGGGATTAAGTCTGAGCGGTAGCTTATCAGTCAGTGATTTGCTCGATCTGGCTTCCGGCTGGAGTGTGAGTGCCGCACTAAACAGCGCCGCTACACTGTTCGACGGTGGCCGTATCGATGCCGGTAAGAAGATTGCCGATGTGGATCTTGCTCTGGCATGGAATAACTACAGCGCCACCACGTTAACCGCGTCTCAGTCGCTGCTGGATTCGCTGGACAACTATGCATACCTGAAAGCGGCTTATGAACTGGATGTCGCTTCAATGGAAAACAACGCACGGTTATACCGGTTAGCTGAAATTCGCTACAAAGCCGGTGATATCGATTTTCTGAATTTGCTGAGTGCGCAACGAAGCTGGTTCTCGGCACAATTGTCGGTTATTACCAGTTATCAGCAGACCTTATCGGCTGCCGCGACGATTTATCAGGAAGCGGGCGGGAAACCTGAACTGGTTACTTTGTAGTGGTTTTATGAAAGGTAAGAAAAGCGGGTAGCTGGTGCTACTCGCTTTTTAAATCTCTTGCCAGTAATGCCACAGCGGCTTCTTTCGGCGGCTTACCGTGATAAAGCACAGCATATATTTGCTCACAAATAGGCATTTCCACGCCATATTGCTTCGCCAGTGCATGCACTTCTTCGGTATTGCGGTAACCCTCGACAACCTGGCCGATGTCACGCATGGCGGTATCCACGTCTTTACCTCGTCCCAGTGCAAGACCAAAACGGCGGTTTCTGGACTGATTGTCAGTACAAGTTAATACCAGGTCACCCAGACCGGCCATTCCCATGAAGGTTTCCGGTTGAGCACCCACTTTAACACCAAGACGGGTCAGTTCAGCCAGTCCCCGGGTAATTAACGCCGTACGGGCATTGGCACCAAAGCCAAGGCCATCAGCCAGACCTGCACCGATGGCGATAACGTTTTTCACTGCGCCGCCGAGTTGCACGCCGATGAAATCAGGATTTTTATAAACCCTGAATGAACGGCTGCAATGCAGCTTGCGGGCAAAATCATCGACCAGCGATTCACAGGTGGACGACAGTGAAATGGCAGTTGGCAGACCTGCAGCCATTTCTTTTGCGAACGTCGGGCCGGAAAGTACTGCCAGCGGATAAGTATCACCCAATACGTCCAGTGCAACGTCACGCAACAGTCTGCCGGTACCCGGTTCCAGACCTTTAGTAGCCCAGATCAGCCGGTGATCGGTTTTTAGCATCGGCTTGATGGTATTAAGTAAATCTTTAAAGGCATGGCTGGGAACGACAATAAGAATGTCGCGGCTGGCAGCTACCGCTTTGGAAAGATCGGCTTCTACTGTCAAAGCATCAGGGAATTTGGCGCCGGGCAGATAACGGGCGTTTTCCCTGCTGTCTGCCAGTGCCTGCATGTGAGCTTCGTCGCGGCCCCATAACAACGTGGGGTTGCTATTTCTGGCCAGACAAAAAGCAAGGGCGGTGCCATAAGACCCCGCCCCCAATACGGTTACTGAACCGGTATTCATAAAAGAGTGACTTAAGCGTCTAGCTTCTGACCACCTTCCTGCGCTTGCTGTGCACGTTTCTGCATGTAAGCGGCGAAGATAGCGTCGAAGTTAACCGGAGCCAGGTTCAGAGCCGGGAATGTGCCACGGTTAACCAGGTTTGAAATAGCTTCACGGGCATAAGGGAATAACAGGTTAGGGCAGTAAGAACCTAACAGAGGTGCTTTAGCCTGGTCCGGCATTTCCGGTGCAATCGCAAAAATACCCGCTTGTTCTACTTCACACAGGAACGCGGTTTCTTCACCAACGGTCGCAGTAACGGTTACAGATAAAACAACTTCAAATGCATTTTCAGCCATTTTATTTGTAGACGTATCGATATCTAATTTGATTTCCGGCTTCCATTCTTTCTGGAAGATAGCCGGCGCATTCGGAGATTCAAAAGAAATGTCTTTTGTGTAGATGCGTTGAATATTGAATTGAGGACCCTGGGCTTGCTGGCCTGCCTCTGCGCCATTGGTGTTCTGATTTTCTTCAGCCATGATAATTCCTGAATGTGTAAATACGTTCTTAACTTAAAATTATTGCGCTAACAGCGCATCGAGTTTTTGTTGTGATTCAAGAGCAAATAAATCATCACATCCGCCCACATGGGTATCGTTGATAAATATCTGCGGTACTGTCCAACCGCCGTTAGCTCTTTCTATCATCACATCGCGGAGTTCAGGGTTCACATCAATTGCGATTTCCTCGAATGCTACGCCTTTTTGCGCTAATAATGCTTTAGCACGATGACAGTAAGGGCAATGCCCCTTGGTATAAATTTCTACTTTACTCACAATCTGCTCCTGTGTTCCGGCCCGTTATTTGGCAACCGGAAGTCCGGCAGAATTCCACGCGTTCATGCCGCCTTTCAGCACTTTCACGTTTGCGAAGCCGGCTTTGTTCATGGCCGCTGCAATACCGCGTGCGCTGTTACCCATTGCACATACAACAATAATGGGTTTGTCTTTTACGTTTTCAAGCTTTTTGAAATCTTTTGCTCTGACTTCCTCAGGTTTCAGCTGGCGGGCACCGAGAATGTGACCGGTTTTAAACTCGTTAGGCGCGCGGGTATCAAAAACAACGGCGTCTTCTTTATTTACCAGCATGGTCATTTCGTGGGTATTTACTTCTTTTACTGATGAAGTGAAACCTGTGACATAGCTGAAAATCAGCATTGCAACTAAGGCGACCCACGCACCGGCTAACAGCATATTATTACCGGCAAACTCTACGAGCTGTTCCATTCCTAAAACCCTTACTTTACATGGAAGACTAAAAATCGACTGCAAAGTATATAGAAAAACCGCACAGAAACCAGCCTGACAACGCATCATTGAATTAGTCGATTGCAGATGAATCCTCTATCCCGTTGATATAGTATGGACTTTGAATCAGAGTCAGGTGCTGTCAGAGGCAAAGCAACGGGTGAGTGTACAAAATTTCAATCAGGCCGGTCCGTCCGGAAAGTCCGTTCGCGGGCCTCTTCTCAGTGTCCTTTGCTGGCTCTGCCTGTTCACCGTGCTGCTACCTCAGGCTTATGCTCAGGAACAACAACAGGCAAAACTTGCTGAGTTACAAGCTGAACTTAAAGCCAGACAAGCGACACTGGCAGCCAATAAGGCGAATGCCGGTGAATTGCAGGCAGCGTTGAAGCAATCTGAACTTGAAATCGCCTCCACGGCCAAATCTCTCAATGATACCTCTACACAACTGGCTGATAACCGTGAACAGCAAAAAAAGCTGGAAGCAGAACAGGAAGCGCTGAGAAAGGCCATTCTGCAGCAACAAACCATGCTGGCGAGCCAGTTACGCAGTGCATTCATGGCCGGCAATTATGACTATGCAAAGATGCTGTTTTATCAGGACGAAGCCAGTACGTTTGAACGCGTGCTGACTTATTATCAGTATCTGAGTAAAGCCCGCTCAAAGGAGATCACCACTTTCCGCTCGAATGTGGAACAGCTGGTTCAGGTTAATGAGGCGCTTTCGGAGAAAGCCAGAGCACTGAACAGCCTGCTGGCGGATCAGAAGTCTCAGCAAGCAGTGTTACTGGCCCGTCAGGCAGATCGTTCTGAAACACTGAAAAAACTTAATCAAAAAATCGAGAGTGATGCTGCCAGAGTAAATGAACTCAAGCAAAACGAAGAAGCGCTTGTGCGGGCCATTGATGAGGCGCGCCGTCGTGCGGAATCGGCGAAATCAGAACTGGCGGGTTTATCCGGCTACAAAGGGAAGCTGCTCAAACCGGCTTCAGGACGGGTACGCAAGCTGTTCGGGACCCGCCGCCAGGGGCAGGTGCGCTGGAAAGGCATTATCATTGAAGGTGCAGAAGGTACACCGGTGAGAGCCGTGTCTCATGGCCGCGTCCTTTATTCTGACTGGTTACGTGGTTTCGGGCTGGTAACCATTGTTGAGCACGGGCAGGGCTATATGAGTGTGTATGGTCACAATCAGGCATTGCTGAAGCAAGCCGGAGATACGGTGGGCGACGGTGAAACGATTGCTTTAGTCGGACAAAGTGGCGGACAGAACTATCCTAATCTATACTTTGAAATCCGGCACAAGGGCAAGGCCCTTAATCCCTCAAGCTGGCTGGATCTCTGATATTCCGGCGAACTGAGCGGCCACCTCAAAAATTGTTTAAAAAATGTCAAAAAAAGCGCATTTGAAATTTCATATTTCGAAGATCACTGTTATGCTCAATATGTATGGAATGCAATACTAAATAAATAACCCGTATGGACGCAGGGTAACAAAGGTCATAAGAACCTTATAATTACACTATTAAAATAATAGGCGTGCGCTTGCTAAAAATTTGTTTACTCAAAAGAACTGACCGTCAGTTGGTTGATTGGTTTGCGTTGTTTTGGGGTGTGTTGTTTGCACTCTTCTGTCTACCAGTCGCGGCTGCAAGTGTCCAACCAAAAGTCGTCGTTATTATCGACGATATCGGACATCGTTTCTCCGACCGCAGGGCGCTTGACCTGCCAAGAGAAGTGACGTTCTCGATTCTTCCTGATGCTCCCATGACTACTGAAATGTCCGAACTGGCTCATGCCCAGGGGCGGGATATAATGTTACACATGCCGATGGAATCCTTTGATGGCCAGGAAATGGGGCCTGACGGGTTGCGTGTAGGTATGTTTGAGACTCAGATGGAACTTCAATTTGCCCGTGCAATGGAAAGTGTGCCTTATGCGATTGGCGTGAACAATCACATGGGAAGCAGGCTGACCAGCATGTTCAATCCGATGCGCTCTTTTATGGATTTACTGAAGCAACGAAATTTATTCTTCGTTGACAGCCGTACATCCGTGAAAACTGTCGCGGAGGAAGCCGCATTGCACGCCGGGATCCCGGTAGCACGAAGGCATGTGTTTCTCGACCATGTCATCGACGAAGCGGCCATTGAAAAAGAGTTCGATCGTATGTTGCTGCTTGCCCGTGAAACGGGGACCGCTGTTGCCATTGCTCATCCGCACAGGCTGACCATGGAAATCCTGCAAAAGCGTTTGCCTGAGCTGGAAGAAATGGGGATCAGACTGTCGACGGTCAGCGATTTATTCGAGCCTGAACCGGCGATGATGGCACAGCAAAAGTCAGAGGACACGATGAGGCCACAGATGGTCGCGCCGAATTAATCCTTTTTTTGGGATTGTAATTTTGAATTTCGCCAAGACTGTTATATTATAACGTCCCTTTTGATGGCGAGGCGAGAAATGTCCCGAATTCAGGATGCTGACAATCCGACTAAATTAGACAGGCTGGGTATATGGATATCCAGCTTGTGTGCGTTGCATTGTCTTGCTTTGCCTTTGTTGCTGCCGCTGATCCCGCTTATCGGCTCAACATTCTTCGCGCAACTTTGGTTTGAGCGCACTATTCTTACTATTTCCATGCTGATAGGTGCTGTGGCACTGATTAACGGCGCGGTGCGTTATCACGGGCAATATTATCCGCTGGTTCTGTTATTTTCAGGCGGGGTTATTTACTGGTTCAAAGATATATTCGGGCACGACTACGAACCCTTCACCATTGCCACCGGCGCGCTGCTTATTGTTGCCGGCCACTGGATAAACATGCGTTTGTGCCGCCAGTGCCGCTGTTGCCGCAATACGGTATTATCCCAGCATCTCGCAAAGTAACACCGTTAACACATCAGTCGCGTAGCATTCAGCGTTTCACATGCTACGTCTGGCACATTGCTGAAAATCCCGTCCACGCCCCATTGCTGAAGTAACAGCATATCCTCAGGGTTATCCACAGTGTAAACGAACACCTTATAGCCTTCAGCTTTTGCCCGGCTAACATAACTTTCTTCAACAATATCCAGTGCAATGTGTAATGACCAGGGTTTCAGTGAGTCTGCGAACTGCAATAAATCGGTATGGATACTGGCGGTAAGTGCACCGGTTTTAAGATCAGGTCTGGCGCGGCTGATCTCTGCAAGCCATTGATGATTGAAAGACGATATCACCATGGAGTCCGTACTGGCGCCGCTTTCTTCACAGGCGCGGTCAAAAGCGCTGAGCCAGCGGGCGGTGTCTGTCAGCCCTTTGATTTCAACATTGCATAATGCATCTTCAGGCAGGGTAGCCAGGGTTTCTGCAAGAAACGGAATACGCTCACCCTGACCGGCATCCAGTGAGCGCAGATAGTCAGTTGTTTGATCGGCAACCCGCCCCCGGCCATTCGTGGTTCTGTGTAGCCAGCGGTCATGAAATACCACGATGTCATCGCCGATCTGATAAGTATCGAACTCAACACCGTGTGCTCCCATGGCGAATCCGAGCCTGAAGGCCAGCAACGTGTTCTCCGGTGCCGCCTTACTTGCTCCGCGGTGAGCGAGTACTATCATTTACTTGTCCTGTTTATGGAGCTTTTGTGCGTTCATGGTTTCGTAGATGGAGGCTGATGTCACCAGTATGCCACCTATTAACGCTTTCCAGCCCGGAGACTCATGTAAAATTAGCATAGCCAGGATTACGCCGTACAGTGGCTGCATGCAGGCAATCAGAGAAAAAGTTTTTGCCCGCAAGTGGATGAGCGCGGTTGCTATAAGCGCGTGGGGTACTGCGGTAAACATGGAGCCGAGAACGGCCAGCAGCAACCATGTATCAAAGGTGGCATCACTGAGGTGTTCACTGGCAAAAGGCAGCAGGCAGGCTATCACCACCAGGATTTGCCAGGCCATGGCCTTCGCACCTGAATAGTGAGAAAAGTGCTGGCGGTGAAGCAGGTTTCTCAGGGCATAAAGCACGGCAGAAAAAATACCGGTCAGGACACCCAATGTCACCTCGTTTTCCAGCGATATCTCCGGCACCAGCAGCGCCACGCCCACAAAAACAATTAACGCACTGAAAAAGTCTTGCCAGACAAGCCGGATTTTCTCAAAGAAGGGTTCAATAAGAACGGTTATGACCGGGAAGGTAAACAGGGCAATCATGCCCACGGCAACACCGGCGTATTGCATCGCCGCGAAGTAAGTTACCCAGTGCACGGCCATCAGACTACCCAGCAACAGAGCAATACCGTAATCACGTTTGTTGTTCAGTCTGAAGGTTTCACCGGCCAGACGCATGAATACAGCAAGGCACAGACAGGCAAATACAGAGCGCCCGAAAGTAATATCCGTTGCGCTCAAGGGAATAATATTTGAAAAAAGGCCAGTGCCGCCCAGTAAGATAACGGTGATATGAAGCGTTATCAGACTTCGTTTAACAGGATCCACAATCAGGCAGTTTTATTTGCCTTCGCAAGAGCAAACACTTCCCCGAGGCGGGTAGTCATGCCTGCTTCCATATCCTCAAATTCAATCTGGTCTTTTTCGAAGCAAACCACAATGGTAGAGCCAAGTTTAAAGCGGCCCATTTCATCGCCTTTTTCCAGCTTAACGGCTGCTTCATCATCGCTTTCGTATTGCCAGTGTTGCACGTTTTTACCAGCAGGCGGTGTCACTGTGCCGGACCAGATGGTTTCGATACTGGCTACAATGGTTGCACCAACCAGTACAATAGACATTTTCCCTACCGGGGTGTCGAAAAATGCGATTACCCGTTCATTGCGGGCAAATAATCCAGGCACATTTTCAGCAGTCAGAGGGTTAACGGAGAACAGCTCACCGGGTACATACACCATGTCTGTGAGTGTGCCTTCTACGGGCATGTGAATGCGATGATAGTCTTTCGGCGACAGATAAATGGTCGCGAACTTACCGTTTTTGAAAGGCTTTGCCAGTTCAGGTTTGCCACCCAGTAATGTAGTAAGGCTGTAGTTGTGGCCTTTCGCCTGAAAAATACTGTCCTGATGAATGTCACCAAACTGGCTGACTGCACCGTCAACTGCCTGGATCAGCACATCATCACCTTCGGCGATTTGACGGACTTCAGGTTTCAGCTGACGGGTGAAGAATTCATTGAAGGTTTTGTAGTGCTCCGGATGGGGATACAGCGCTTCGCTCATATCCACATTGTATTTCTTGATGAAAAATTTGATAAACGCTGTGGTCACGCCGCCGGCTTCAGCAGCCGCAAACTTACCAACCAGGCGGGATAAAAGATGCTTAGGCAAAATATATTGAAGGTTAACCTTGAACCAGTCCAGCACGGGCACTCCGAAAAATAATAGTTATCTAGTTTCTGTCGGATGAGATTGTACAACAAGTTGTAAACAAACGGATGCACTTTACCGTTATGGGCCATCAGTGTTTGATATAAGCGGAAGAGGAAAAAGGATTAAAAGCGGTTAGCCCTTCTGGCCGGGAGCGGTGCTGTCTTCGTGAACACGCCGTAAACACATCCCTGTGGGCTCGACTGCCGCATCCCTGCGGCAGACGGTTCACTCAGACAACACCGCCCCCGTCCGCGGGCTCCCCGTTTCCGGCACCCGTTCTTTTCAAATCTTTGCGCCAGATAGTTCACGCAGGCAATTCCGTCTCCGTGGCAGGAAGGGCTTACGGTTCTGCTATCCACATCCGGCTCTTCAGCGCTGTGCACGTATCAGCTTTTTTAAAACGGATTGGTATAGCTCGGGCGTTGTTCGTCCATGGTAGCCAGAATGCGGTGGTAGCTGTCGAAGCGGGCGCTGCTGATTTTGCCTTCTTCTACTGCTTCACGGATGAGGCAGCCGGGATCGTTCATGTGTTTGCAGTCGCGGAATTTGCAACCGCCCAGATAATCACGAAACTCTATGAAGCCGCGGGTGATTTGTTCTACCGGCATATGCCATAAGCTGAATTCCCGAACCCCCGGGGAATCGATAAGATCGCCACCTTCAGGGAAATGAAGTAATTTTGCTGCGGTGGTGGTGTGCTGACCAAGACCGGAGTTATCTGATATTTCACCGACCAGTTCATCGGCATCCGGCAGCACCTGATTGATGATACTGGATTTGCCCACACCGGACTGGCCTACAAAAACACTGACTTTGTCATTCAGACAGGTTTTCAGTTCGTCCAGGCCGTCACCGCGCTTGCAACTGGTATAAATTAATCTGTAACCCAGAGATTCATACACCGCAAGTTGCTGTTTTACCGTGTCGAATTCTTCGTCGCTCAGTAACTCGGTTTTGTTGAGGATGAGAACGGGGGCAATGCCGGTATCTTCGCAGGCAACCAGATAGCGGTCGATGATATTCAGAGATAAATCGGGCTTTACCGCACTGACAACAATGATCTGGTCGATATTCGCGGCGATGGGTTTCACGCCGTCATAATAGTCCGGCCGGGTAAGCACGGAACGGCGGTCGCGGACGATTTCAATCACGCCACTGACACCGGACTCGTTTTCATTACCGGTGTCGAACAGGACATCATCACCGCAAACCACCGATTCGATAGTCCGGCGGATGTGACAGCGGTACACCGTACCCTGCTGATCTTCAACGTCTGCGTGCTTACCGAAACGACCGACAACCCGGCCGGGGATCAGGTTGGCAGCATCAATCTGTTTTTCAGGATCAGATGCTTTATCTTTTAGCCGGCGCGCCCGGTTTGCTGCAACCTGGCGCTTCTGGCGGTGTGTCAGTTTTGGTTTTTTTGCCACGATTTCCTGCAAAGTTAACGTATACTTGACCAATGATACCGTTTGTCAGGCCCGTGTGCCATGTTAAAGACGAGGAAACTAGAATGACAAAACACGATGGCAATTTAGTCTGGATTGATATGGAAATGACAGGGCTGGACCCTGAAACCTGTAAGGTGCTGGAAATTGCCACTATCGTCACTGACCCGCAGCTCAATGTACTGGCAGAAGGGCCGGTGATCGCTGTACATCAGCCGGATGCGATTTTAGATGGTATGGATGAGTGGTGCACCCGTGTGCACGGTAACAGCGGGCTCACTGCCAGATGCCGCGAGAGTCAAATTGATGAAGCCGAAGCGGCGAAACAAACTATCGCATTTTTGAGTGATTACGTAGATGCCGGCAAATCGCCCCTGTGTGGCAATACTATCGGACAGGATCGCCGTTTTATGGTGAAGTATATGCCGGAACTGGAAGCGTATTTTCACTACCGCAGTATAGACGTGAGCACGATTAAGGAGCTGGTTAAGCGCTGGCAGCCGGAAATTCTCGACGGTTTCACGAAGAAAGGTGTGCATCTGGCACTGGACGATATCCGTGAGTCTATAGCTGAATTGCAGTATTACCGGGAAAAAGTGTTTACGATTTGAGCGAACGAACCGGTATTTCGAAAAAAATTCAAATTAAGTGTTGCGCATCGCCGGGATTTTTGTAAAATGCGCTCCACTTTTGCGAAGGGCCACTTTCGCAAAACGACTGAACCGGTTTGCGGGAATAGCTCAGTTGGTAGAGCACGACCTTGCCAAGGTCGGGGTCGCGAGTTCGAATCTCGTTTCCCGCTCCAATTTTTCAGTCATCACCAAGTCTTTTGTTGCGGGAATAGCTCAGTTGGTAGAGCATGTACCTCGTCACGAAGTGATTGCCAAGCTTGGCAAGTGACGAAGATATGAATCTACACACCGTAATAAGTCGACAATGCGGGAATAGCTCAGTTGGTAGAGCACGACCTTGCCAAGGTCGGGGTCGCGAGTTCGAATCTCGTTTCCCGCTCCAATTCTTCATCTATATTTCTTGATTTTCCGACACATAATCCTGCAAATCTGCAAGGTATGCCTGTTTCTGTGCATCCGGTAACCAGCTCGCTTTGAAACTGTTTTCTGCCAGTGTCACCAGCTCTTTAACGGTAAAGTCACCTTCTTCCTGAAGGGCAATAAAATTCTCATTCAAATAAGCCCTAAAATAAGACGGATCGTCAGAATTGATACATGGCATCAGTCCGTATTGCAGCATCTTTTTGATTTCAGCAGAGGTCAGTGACTGCACTACAAAGCGGTTGGATACAGGACATACGGTCAGTCCCAGCTTTTTCTCTCTGGCCAGGTTACATAATGCCTCAGATTCCAGAATGTTGACGCCATGGTCTATGCGGTCAACGCCAATATCTTCTATCACCTGCCGGATGTGCTCCAGAGTATTATCCTGATTTACATCGCAGTGCATGGTGAGTTTCAGGCCCATACTACGGGCTTTTTCAAAAACAGCGCTGAACTTAGCCGGCGGGTTATTCTTTTCGTCAGAATCCAGCCCCACGCCAATGATTTTATCCAGGTGGGGTTGCGCCATCATCAGGTGTTCCATAGCGGATTCAGCAGACATGTCCCGCAGGAAACATAAAATGAGATTGGTCTGCACACTCAGTTCAGCAGCGGCATCACTGCGGGCGCGGTGAATACCGTTTATCACAGTATCAAAACTCACACCACGGCTGGTATGTGCCTGCGGGTCGAAAAACAGCTCAACATATACAATATTTTGCGTGGCTGCTTTGCGGAGATAGTGCATGGTGAGCTGATAAAAGTCAGATTCATCTTTCAGCACGCTCATCCCTGCATAATAGATATCCAGAAAAGAGGGCAGGTCATGGAAGTTATAAGCTGCAATCATTTCCTGCGGTGTCTTAGCCTGTAACGACACATTATTTTTCTGCGCCAGAGCGAAACTTAACTCCGGCTCCAGTGTGCCTTCAATATGTACGTGAAGCTCTGCCTTGGGCAACTGTTCTAAAAAGGGTCTTAATTCCATAAATACCGCCACCTGATAATGAGTAGGAAAAAACTGTTCTGTTTTATAGTCAGCAAAAACTGAGCCTGACCGGGTCAGAGTTAGCAGGAAGTCATGATTTAAATAAGTCCGGGATTTCGGGGACTACCGTGAAAGCAGTAAACACGCTGCCGGACTCAGCTTGCCGCTGCCACTCAACGTAAAAAAGGCAGGTAAACAAATTAAACATTCAGGGATTTATTCACGTTAACATTTTATTAATGAATTTTTATTCAATTTTTGACGCGCGATGCTGGTGCAATAACCACTGAAGTTGCACGAAAGTCTTGCTTGCTATGTCTTGTACGGCGTGCCAGTGTGGTGCGGTCAGCCGGAACAGATAGTGTTGGAAGATTATCTTTCCATTTATATGCATTTTTATTCATTTTTAAGTGTTTGTGGCGTAGCTTTTCCAGTAAAATTAAACAACCAGACGGCACAAAACGTGCACTTCGGGTGATATGCAACGGTATGCCAATACGGTTGCCACGCCCGGCGACACTTTTTGATGTTTCACTCCGCACTGTACGGGTTGAACAAAGTGAAGTCTGCAAGCGCAAGATTCATCAGACCGGACGACGTATCCGGTTTCAGGAGAACACACAAACATGAAATCATTTCCCCGTAGCGGATTTGTATATTCCGCTATAGCCGTTGCTATTGCCGGCGCACTGGCATCGCCGCAGGTTCTGGCCCAGGAAGCTCAGGCCACAGAAAAACAAATCGAAAAGATTGAAGTTACTGCAACCCGCCGCAGCGGTTCATTGCAGGAGGTGCCGATTAATATCTCTGCGCTGACTTCAGACGTTATGGCTCAGCAGGATATTGAAGATCTCGATGACGTTGCCCGCTGGGTGCCCGGCCTGACGGTAACTGACCAGGGCGGTCGCTCTGACTCTCCTGTTATTGTGCGTGGTCTGAACACCAATTCTTCAGGCCCAGGTTCTGATGGTGGCACGGTCGCCACTTACTTCGGTGAAATTCCTTTATTTCTGAACATGCGTCTTATTGACGTTGACCGTGTTGAAGTACTGATTGGTCCGCAGGGAACCTTATACGGGGCCGGTACACTGGGCGGGGCTATCCGTTACATTCCTAAAGCGGTGGATCTGGATTTCACTTCAGGAGAAGTATTCGGTGATGCATACAGCGTCAGCGAAAGCGATTCTTTAGGCGGTGAAGGCGGCTTTATTTTCAACGCGCCGCTGATCGACGGTGAAATGGGTGTGCGCATGTCGCTTAACTATTTCAATAATCCGGGCTTTCTTGATTACAACTACGTAGTGCGGGAAGGCGGTGTATCTCTGCCTGATCCGGATTGGAACGACGATGCGGCAGTATCAGAAAATCTACGCCGTGTTGAAGATGCCAATGGTGAAGACACGTTAACTGCCCGCATAGCGCTGCGTTGGGTACCGAACGACTGGCTTGACGGTACTTTAAGCTACTTCTATCAGAAGCAGGAAGTTGAAGGACGTTCAATCACACAATTTGATGCGCTGGCCGCAGATAATCCGCTGAGCGATGTGATTGGTCCCTATGAATCGGCTTACCGCTACGAAGAGCCCCGTGAGAAAGAAGATGAATTACTCAGCCTTGAGTTGAAAGCGGATCTGGGGTTTGCTGAACTGGTATCTGCTACCGGCTATTCTCAATTCGATGCAATTGGTCAGCGGGATCAAACCGATCTGCTCATCCGTCTGGACTACAGTTATGAAGAGTTTCCTGCGTTTTCTGCCTACACCGAAGAAGTGGACGAGCGTAAAATTCTGACTCAGGAATTGCGTCTGGTCTCACAGGCGGAAGGTCCGTTAAGCTGGATTGCAGGCTTCTACTACAATAAAACGGAATACGACGGCTACAGTAAAGAATTTACCCCGGGCTTTGATGAATATGCCATTGATGTCTGGGAAGTCGGCGGAAACTACCGTCCTGATTCACTGGAATACTACTCAGTCAGCAACACAGAAACTACCGAGTCAGCGTTTTACGGTGAAGTCAGCTACGAAGTGAATGAAAAGCTCAATGTGACACTGGGTATGCGTGCATATCAGTACGACATCGAGTCAGCCTCTGCTATAGACTTACCGTTGTACTACTCAGTGTTTGAAGGTCGCGGTGAAGATTCCATTGAACTGGATTACAGTTCTGCACCGGCGGATGATTCAGGCACATTGTTTAAATTCAATGCCAGCTATCAGTTCGATGACAACACAATGGGTTATGTGACCATAAGTGAAGGTTTCCGTATTGGTGGTGCTAACGGTGTTGGTGCCTGCCCGTCTGATATTGATGATATCGCCACGCAGATTGTTTGCGCTTTGCCTGATGAGCAAAATTTCGAGCCGGATACCACTACCAACTACGAACTCGGCCTGAAGAGCAGCTACTTTAAGAACCGTTTGCAGTTGAATCTGGCCTTGTTTAACGTGGACTGGGATGATGCACAGGTAGGCGGTGCGACCATTAACGGTCAGCAACCTATCACCACTAATGCCGAAGGGGCTAACTCCAGAGGTGCTGAAATCTCTGTGCGTGCACTGGCAACCGATAACATCACCCTTTATGCCACCTATTCAAAAACCATTGCTAAGCTGACTGCTGATGCGCCATTCCTGTTCGGTGTGTTCGGAGAGCAGGGCAGTGCATTGCAGGATTACTACGACGGTAAAGATGGCGATCGCCTGCCGGGTTCTCCTGAACAACAGTTCTCATTCGGTGTGAACTACGCCACTGAAGTTCTGGATGGCAAGATGCTGGATCTTAACTACGGCTTAACCGCTCAGGATGAGGTGTTCTCGACGGTTGGCCTGCGCCAGAATGGTGAGGCACTGCCGGGTTATGCAGTCAGTAACTTTAACGCGAAGTTGTCTGACGATGTATGGAGTGTCACTTTCTACATTGATAACCTGTTCGACAAGTACGCTTATACTTCGGTACGTCGTGACCGCGGTGATATGGGACTGGCGACGTTTGCATCCATGACACCTAACGGTACTGAATTATTGCGTAACTACGGCCACTACGTGTTAACACCACGCACTGTCGGCTTGAAATTCAACTATCAGTTCGAACTGTAACGGATGGTTTATGTTAGGCTAAAGGCACCGCTAAGGTGCCTTTATTTTTTATGATGGAAATAAGAGAACACTGTTTACTGACTGCGAAGCAGGCAATTAACAACAAACAATACCCGCAGGCACACCAGGCGCTTGTGCAGGCCATCAGGCAAACCGGTGACTTTGAAGAAGCCTATTTCCTGCTGGGTATTATTCACATTGAACTGATGCAAATCAGCAAGGCAGCAGCATTGCTGGAAAAAGCCGTAAGCCTTGGCGGAACGGCAAAAACTTATGTTTATCTGGCGAAGTGTTTTGCCCTTCAGGGCAATATGACAGAGGCGAAAGCCGCTGCGGCAAACGCGCCGGTTTCTGCACTTGATGATGCTCTGTCTCTGGACACTGCCGGTGTGGCATTAAGCCGTGCGGGCGATCACCATACTGCGCTTAACTATTTTGAAAAAGCGCTTCAGCTGGCACCGGATAATCCTGCTTTTTATTACAATACCGGGGTTTCTGCCAAGTTCGCCGGTGATTTTGGCCGGGCTAAGGAAGCATTTGAAACGGCAATCCGCCTTGCGCCCGCATACAGTCAGGCACATTTCGCCTTATCAGACTTAGAAACCAGGCCGGATAATCCGGACAGGATAGCCGCACTGCAAGCGCTGGATGCCAGCCTGGCTGAGCGTCAACCCCCTGATATTGACGGCAGATTGCATGTGGCCCACGCACTGGCGAAAGAATGGGAAGCGAAAAAAGAATACGGCGAGGCGTTTACGCTTCTTAAACTGGCGAAATCAGAAAAACTGGCAACTTTGCCGCGTCATGACAGCGACTTTTCAGCGGTATTCGATATGCTGGAGCTAATTGACCTTGAGCCGCCGGTAAACACACAACCGGTAACAGGCCGGCACACCCCGTTATTCGTCACCGGCATGCCCCGTTCGGGCACTACGCTGGCTGAGCGTATTTTGTCGAACCATACCCGTGTGGCTTCAGGCGGTGAGTTACAGGATTTCGGTGTCAGCGTGAAAGAAATTGTACGCACGCCCTCACAAGTGGTGCTTGATGCTGAAACGCTGACAAAAGGGATGCAGGCAGACAGCGCGGCCATGGGCAATCGCTACCTTGAACGTACCGCTCATCTTACCGGCGGCATGCCATATCTGGTTGATAAACTGCCATTCAATTTCTTTTATGTACCGCTTATCCGCAAAGCACTGCCGCAGGCACGCATTGTGTGCATGCTTCGTCATCCCATGGATACCTGTACCGGCAATTTTCGTCAGTTGTTTTCAATAAACAGCCCTTACTACAGCTATGCCTATGACATGGATACGATTGGGCGGGTGTATACCCGGTTTTACCATCTTATGCAGCGGTGGGCAAAACAGGCACCTGACCAGATATATCTGCAATCCTATGAAGCGCTGGTTACAGACCCCGCGGGAGAAATTAAAAAGCTGCTCGGGTTTTGCGGTTTGCCCTGGGAGGAAAAGTGTTTGCACGTGGAGCAAAACGACAATCCGGTATCTACGGCCAGTAAAGTACAGGTAAGAGAAGCCATCAATGCAAAGTCAGTAGGAAACTGGCGCAGATACGAAACGCATCTTACAGACCTCGCCGCTCAGTTTGAGAAAAACGGTGTACCTTACTGAAATCTGAGAGCGCTGGTACATGCTACATAAGCTGGTCGGATGACTTGATTTTCATCTGACCAGCGGCTACTCTCACTGGTCTAACCAGAATAAGAGAAGCAAGATGGCAAAACCGAATCCACTGAGACAGTTTGCTTTAAAAGCAAATAAATACCCTTCCTTTATCAGCCGCCGGTTGATGACTGCTATGTTCCGCCATACGGTCAAACTCGCGGGTACGGCCAAACTGGATATTCTTGCTTCAGATCTCACCTCAGTCACGTTTCAGATTAAAAACCGTAAACGGGTTCAGAATCACATTGGCAGTGTGCATGCTGCAGCAATGGGCTTGCTGGCTGAATCTGCAACCGGCTTTATCGTCGGAGTGAATCTGCCGGGAGACAAACTTCCGCTAATCAAATACATGAACCTGAAGTACGTAAAGCGGGCTGAAGGCGATATGAAAGCAGAAGCGATGCTCTCTCCGGAACAAATTGCTCTCATGCAGACGGAAGAAAAAGGTGAGGTGCTTGTTCAGGTTAAAGTGACTGATGCAAACCACATCGAACCGGTGATTTGTGAAATGTGCTGGGCCTGGGTGCCAAAGAAAAAATGACAGTAATATTAAGATCTGTGTAAAAAGCGGCTGGTGCCGCTTTTTTGTTTGACATCCAACGTCATAAAAACTATTTGTTGTGTTGCGAAAAGCACAAGTTTTGTTAGTGGCTTTGTTGCCAGAGTGGCATGGCCTGAAACCGTTCTCAAATAGCATTGCAGCAAACAGGTTTTAGTATGACGAATAGTACTCGTGATAGTCTGATAAAGCGCCCGTTTATGGATAAAAAGCATTATCCCTACGGATTTGCACGTTCCGGCGATTTTTCGATAAAAGAAGCGAAAATTCTCGCAGAAAATGGTAGTGTGATTGCAGCACTGGTAGATGGAAAGCTGACACCTGAAACGGATCAGGATATGCGCTTCATTGCTGTTGCTCATGGTGAGACCGAACCGGCTTCACCAGAAGAAAAAGTGTGGCTAAAGTACCAGAAACGTATTAACCGACCTAAAGCCGCCTCAATCTATGGCTCCAAAAAAGTTGCACTGACAGAATCTGACGACGACGGTGGCACTGCGGACGACACCGATATCGTGTTAGATGACGATTAACTTGTAAATCAGTTGTAACCGCCATCCTATATTTGGCTGTAAAATGAGCTAAATGGGGATATTCATCCTATTTATTCTATATATTGGGATACATGTCTCACTTTTAGCCATTTTTTTGTTTTATCTTTCTAATGCCTTCGTTATAGTCCGCGCTACGGTATATTCCGCATATATTTTTAATAAGGTTACGAGACACAAATCCATAATACAGGAGATTTGACTGTGAAAATGATGTCAGGCGCTGCCATGGTGGTTGAAGCGCTAAAAGATGTGGGAGTCACACATGTGTTCGGTTACCCCGGTGGTGCCGTTTTAGACATTTACGATGCGCTGTTTGCGCAGGATGATGTCAAACATGTCCTCGTACGTCACGAACAGGCGGCCGCCCATATGGCGGATGGTTATGCACGTTCAACTGGCAAAACCGGCACAGTCCTCGTCACCTCAGGTCCGGGCGCAACCAATACCATTACCGGTATTGCTACTGCGTACATGGACTCTATTCCTATGGTGGTATTGTCCGGTCAGGTAATGTCATCACTCATTGGTGAGGATGCATTCCAGGAAACGGATATGGTGGGTTGTTCCCGCCCCATCGTTAAGCACAGCTTTCTGGTAAAACGGGCTGTTGATATTCCTGAAGCCATTGCTAAAGCCTTTTATATTGCCAACTCCGGCCGTCCGGGCCCGGTGGTGGTTGATTTGCCAAAAGATATTGTAAACGTTCAGGATTCCCATCCGTACGTATTCCCTGAGTCAGTGGCTATGCGCTCGTATAACCCCACTGAAAAGGGTCATATGAAGCAAATCAAAAAAGCCGTTGCTTCTATGCTTAAAGCAGAACGTCCGGTGATGTACGTGGGCGGTGGTGCCGTTGCCTGTGAGGCATCCGGTAAAGTTATTGAGCTGGCTGAGAAGCTGAATGCGCCGGTAACCTGTACGCTGATGGGGCTGGGCGCTATGCCGGGTACCCATGAACAGTTCGTCGGTATGCTGGGTATGCACGGTACACTGGAAGCCAACAAAACCATGCACAATTCAGACTGCATTATTGCACTAGGTGCCCGTTTTGATGACCGTGTTACCAACAACGTTTCAAAGTTCTGTCCTCATGCTGAAATCATTCATGTGGATATTGACCCTGCATCGATTTCAAAAACCATTAATGCGCACATTCCGGTTGTTGGCAGTGTGGATAAAGTACTTGATCAGATCCTTGAGCAACTGGCTGATGTGGATTTCTCCGGCCAGAAAGAAAAGCTCAGCGACTGGTGGCAACAAATCACCCAGTGGCGCGGCCGTGAGTGTCTTAAGTACGAACAGGGCGATACGGTAATTAAGCCACAGCGTGTTATCGAAGCTTTGTACAAGCACACCAACGGTGATGCGTACGTCAGTTCTGACGTGGGTCAGCACCAGATGTTTGCTGCTTTATATTATCCTTATAAAAAGCCCCGTCAGTGGATCAATTCCGGTGGTCTGGGCACCATGGGCTTTGGTTTACCGGCAGCCATGGGCGTACAGTTCGCACACCCTGAAGCGACCTCTGTGGTTGTAACCGGTGACGGCAGTATTCAGATGAATATTCAGGAACTGTCTACCTGTTTGCAGTACAACTTACCGGTGAAGATTATCTCTCTGAACAACCGTGCGCTGGGCATGGTACGTCAGTGGCAGGATATGATTTATAAAGGTCGTCACTCACATTCTTACATGGACTCAATGCCTGACTTTGTGAAGCTGGCAGAGGCCTATGGCCATGTAGGTATCAAAGTGGATCGTCTCGATGAGCTCGACGCCGCGATGGAAAAATGTTTCAGCTATACCGACAGACTGGTATTCATGGACATTGCTGTAGACCAGAACGAACACGTTTATCCAATGCAAGTGAAATTCGGTGCAATGGATGACATGCGCCTGAGCAAAACGGAGCGAACCTGATGAGAAGAATTATTTCAGTATTAATGGAAAACGCGCCGGGCGCACTGTCACGTATCGTGGGCGTTTTTTCACAACGTGGATATAACGTTGATTCACTGTGTGTTGCCGCAACAGACGATCCCAGTTTGTCTCGCCTGACCATTACCACTCACGGTGATGATAAAGTGATTGAGCAAATCACCAAACAGGTGAACAAACTCATCGACGTGCTTAAAGTGGTCGATTTAACCGACGGCACCCACGTAGAACGTGAACTGATGTTGATTAAAGTGGCTACACGGACTGAAGAGATCCGCGCTGAAGTGAAGCGCACCAGTGATATCTTCCGTGGCAGTATTGTTGATGTAAACGGCAGCAATTACACCATTGAAATCACAGGTACATCAGACAAGCTGGATGCTTTCGCGTCTGCAATGGGTGAATGTGCAGAAATTATCGAATCATCCCGCACCGGCGTATGCGGATTAGCCCGCGGTGAACGTGCGCTGAGACCATAAATCAGCGGTAGTAAAAAGAACGATAAAACCGGTATCGCCCTGTGATACCGGTTTTTTTATGCCCCTTTGCCGTAATACACTTCCACCCGTAAAGCCAGCCCGTACGAAGGTTTAAAATCTTCTTCCTTCAGCCATAAAACAAACGGTTCTATTTCGTAAAACAGCCAGTCACGTGTGGGATTCATGCGGTAGCGGAAGCTGGTGTACACCTCACTGAGCTCGTTTGACGGTTTTGTCAGTCCTTCTGTAAAAAGGGTATAAATAGCAGCGGAATGTGAAGTCAGCGGTTGCAGATATTGCAGTTCGTGCCGCCACAACCAGTCTTCGCGTTCATCGCGGTAGTAATAACGGTTGTTGAAGCGGAATACATGGTCGTCGTGGCTGAGATATTGAAATGTTGCTCCTATTTCAGCACCCAGTCCGTCGCGGTTGTAATAATAGGTTTCAGCGTCGTAAAACAGGGCGACTGTATCGGAGAGCGGCGCCATATCCTGAAAACGGGCTTTCGCATAAATTTGCCCCCGCCGTCCGGTACCAATCCGGTACGACATTCTGGCATTGTCACTGGCACGGTAACGCAGGGCGATGGTTGTGTTATCGCGGTTCCGGGCTACCGGGTCTCTTGCCGCTTTAATGGTATTTTGGTTATCGTTATCTTCGTTATCGCTGAGAACCAGGTCTACGCGGTCTTCCAGCGCCGGCAGTTTTACCCGAATCCGGAAACGTAAATCCATTTCACTGAGGTCCCGCGTTCTGGGTTCCCAGCCCAGGCTCACCCGGCCTTCGGCCCTGGCATCACGGTAAGCGTCACTGCCTTCCAGAGCAAAAAAGCTGTCGAGTTGCCGTGCGGTGTAGTCCATGGAGCGGGTAAGCTCCTGTTGCCAGTTATCGAACCAGAGTTTTTCATCTGTACCGGCTTCTGCCAGCTGGCTTTGTTCAACCGGAAGACGCTCAACGTCTCCGTCTGACAACCGGGGCAGTGCAACACACAGTAACAACACGATACATGACATAAATTAATTCAGGGTTTCAGACCCGGGCTTCCTATCCAGTTTTTAGCATGAAGTGAAATCAGGCATTCGTCAAAAGTTTAAATAAGTATAAAAACGTAAAGATGAAACGGTTCACCTCACAATTGTAAATTATGTCGTGAAAGGTTCTTATAGCGGTGGCATACTGTGGGTCTTGATGTAAAGGAGATTTTTTTGATGGGTGGAATTAGTATCTGGCAATTGCTGATTGTTTTAGTGATTGTTGTTCTTCTGTTTGGCACCAAGCGACTCAAGAGCATTGGCTCCGATCTGGGTGGTGCAGTAAAAGGTTTTAAGAAAGCAGTAACTGATGAAGAGTCAGATGCTGATTTCTCACAGGAAAAGCGCGTTGAAAACAAAAACGAGGCGCAATCTGTAGAAGCAGAGTCCAAGGCAGACGTTAAAGAAAAATCCTGATGTTTGACATTGGCTTCTGGGAATTATTGGTGATTGGAGTGCTGGCACTGCTTGTGCTGGGGCCGGAACGTTTACCCGGCGCAATGCGCTCCACCATCAAAACAGTGCGCAGCGTGCGTAATATGGCAACAGGCTTCAAGCAGGAAGTGGAACACCAGTTACGTGTGCATGAATTGCATGAAAATCTGAAAAAGGCTGAGCAACAGGGCCTCAAAGATATTGCGCCGGAACTTAAAGAAAGCGTCGATGAACTCAAAGATGCCGCGAAGTCCGTGCAGGAACCTTATAAAAAGAAGTAAATGTCTGACGCTAACTCTCTTATCTCGCACCTGATTGAGCTGCGAAACCGTGTCTTGCACGCACTGGCAAGTGTGCTGCTGGTGTTTTTGTGTCTGGCGTATTTCGCTCAGGATCTTTACCGTCTTCTGGCTGAGCCTTTGCTGAGCACGATGCCGGAAAACACATCCATGATTGCAACGGATGTTGCATCACCGTTTTTTGCACCGTTTAAACTTACGCTGGTGCTGTCATTTTTCATTGCTATTCCCTATGTGCTTTATCAGGTCTGGGCGTTTGTCGCGCCGGGCTTATACAAGAATGAGAAAAAGCTGGTCGCGCCGCTGTTATTCTCAAGCACACTGCTATTTTATGCGGGGATGGCTTTTGCCTATTTCGTGGTTTTCCCTATCGCCTTTGCGTTCTTTAACAGTGTGGCGCCTGAAGGGGTAACCGTCAGTACAGATATTTCCAGTTATCTGAACTTCGTACTTAAATTGTTTTTCGCATTCGGAGTGTCATTTGAGATCCCGATTGCCATCATATTGTTATGCTGGACAGGCGTGACCGATGCGGCAACGCTGCGGGCTAAACGTCCTTACGTAGTGGTCGGTGCCTTCATACTGGGCATGCTGCTGACACCTCCGGATGTTATTTCCCAGACATTACTGGCAATTCCAATGTGGTTCTTATTTGAAGTGGGCGTCATCGTCGGTGGATTTTACGCAGGTAAAAAAGAAGATGATGAGGACGAGCAATCGTCCGACTCTGAGTCAGTTTAGCTCAGACAGATCGGGACAGACGATCTGAAGATGACAAGTAAGGAATAATAATGAAATCAAAAATAAAACTGGCCGGTGTGGCCCTCTTTGGCGCTTTATCATTTACGGCGCAGGCTGAAACCGTTACTGAAGCCATGCAGGCTTGTAAGAACGAAAAAAACGACCTGAAACGTCTTATTTGTTATGACGCTGTTGCCGGTTCAATGAACATCTATGCCGGCGCAGGCAAGTCTGTTGATGACATTGCCAGCGAGCAACCCAAGCGTCAGCCGGTTGCCACTGCCAGCAAGCCACAAATTACGGAAGATGACTTTGGTCTGGAAGCACAGCGTCTTGCGGCAGAGAATCTGCCTGAAAATATGTCCGGTACCATTACGGATGTGTCGACCAGCCCGCGGGGTGACTACATAATCACGCTGGATAGCGGTATGGTCTGGCGTCAGACTTCCGATGATGTGAATTACAAATTCCGCAAAGGCGATACCGTACTGGTGGAGCGTGGTGCACTGGGTGCTTTTTATCTGAAGAAGTCCGGTGCCAGTGGCAGAATTGGTGTACGCCGGATCAAGTAAGTTGAAATGGTTCGATGCCGGCGTCAATCTCCTTGACCGCCGGTTTAATCCCGACGACATTATCGCCCGCGCTGTAGAAGCGGGGGTTGATAAACTTTGTATCATCACCACTGAGCCCGCTGAGTGGGATGATGCAAAAGCGCTTTATCAACGTTACCCTGAACACCTTTGTTATACCGTAGGTTGTCACCCGCATAACGCTAAGGTTATGACAGAGGATGACTTTACCGGTCTGGAGCAGCGCCTTGATTGTCCGGGGGTTGTTGCTGTAGGTGAGTGCGGGCTCGACTTTAACCGCGACTTTTCCCCCCGTGATGTTCAGGAATCCGTCTTTCGCCGGCAACTGGCGATTGCCGTCAAACATAATAAGCCTGTCTACCTTCACGAACGTGATGCTTTCGCACTGCAACTAGATTGTCTGGACAGTGTTGAAGGGCAACTGGCCGGTGGCATCGCCCATTGCTTTACCGGAAACCTTGACGCCATGCAGGCCTATCTCGACCGGGGTCTTTATATTGGTATCACCGGCTGGGTCTGTGATGAAAAACGTGGCGGAGATTTAAGACAAGCGGTGAAGCAGTTACCCCTTAGCCGGTTAATTCTCGAAACCGACGCGCCTTATTTATTTCCGAAAAATCATCGTCCGAAGTCAAAAAATAATGAACCTGCTTTTATCTCATCAATTGGTAGGTATTTGGCTGATTTGACAGAAATAAGTTATGAAGAGTTGGCACAAAACAGTTATGCTAATACTTGCAGGGTATTCAAAGTTGCAAGGTAGAATAATAAATGCAATTGAACACGGGGATGGTCCGCCGGTACGATGAGTGGCTGATCGCAATAACGCTGGCCGTTGTTGCCTTGTTTCTTTATGTTGTGCAACCCTACATCCGCGCCGACGACCAACAGCAGCGCATTTCTGAAATTCGTTATACTTCCTCAGCAGCATCTGCTTTTTCCATTCAAAGTTATTCCGAAATAGCCGCCGTAGACTGGACGCCTGTGAGTAACCCGGTAAATCTGGGCATGCAGGACGGTGTATACTGGTTTAATTTCTCTGTCAGGCGTGATGCACTTTTATCTGAAGAAGCGTTACTCGAAGTGGCTTATCCGCTGCTGGACAACATAGAAGTCTCTTTTTTTACGCCCGAACAGCACGGCCCGGTGGCAACTCTCCACGGCGGCGATGCGTTGTCGTTTACAGAGTGGGATATACGTCACCCCTCCATGTTATTTACCATCCCGGCGGGCTATGCACAGCTGGATGTGGTGCTGAAAGTGAAAACTTCAGGGGCAGTAAGATTGCCTGTGCGTGTGTGGAATAAAACAGAATTCATCGAATATACCTCCAGCCTGAGTCATCTGATGGGGGCATTCTTTGGTTTCCTGCTGGCCATCGGGGTAAGCAACTTTTTCTTCTTTCTGACCACCCGTAGTGCCACATTTTTACTTTACACCGCTTACGTCATTTCGCTGTCGCTGACGCTGGCGACTCTGAACGGTCAGGCCTTTGCGTATTTGTGGCCGCAGTGGGGCTGGTTTGAACAACGGGCCGTCGCTATTTGTGCCAATGCCGCCATTATGTTTGCCATGCTGTTTTCCCGCTCCTTACTGGAAGTCTCTTCCCATAGCCGGAAAATTGATAAAGCACTGAAAGCGGTGGCAGCCCTGTTCGGGTTAAATATCATTGTCAGCCTGTTTCTGCCCTATGCATGGCTTATCAAAGTGTTTCTGGTAATGCTGGGGCTGGTGGTAATTTTTACCCCGGCCATCGGTATCCGGCTTGCCATGCGGGGGCACACCATCGCCAGGTACTATTCTTTTGCCTGGAGTATTTTGCTGGTCAGCGGTTTATCTGCCAGCCTGGATAATCTGGGGGTATTCAGCACCAGTATACCGTCCAATTATTTGCTGATGCTCGGAGCGTCAGTAGAAACGTTACTGTTGACGTTTATTATCGCCATTGGATACAGCCAGCAAAAAGAAACCGCCTTTGAATCGTCCCGTAAAGCCCTTGAGCAGGAAAAACTATCTGCACAGGCGCGGGAGGATTTGGTGGAAATTCAACGCCAGTATGCCGATGAAATGGAATACAAGGTGCAGGAACGTACCCTGGAACTGGAAATTGCACTGCGCGAATTATCACAGGCCAACGAAGAACTGGAGCGCCTTAACAGCATCGACTCACTGACAGGGATCCGTAACCGCAGGCACTTTGATAAACGCTTACTGGCAGAGAGCCGGCGCAGTCGTCGTGAACAAACTGAGCTTAGCCTCGCAATGATTGACATCGACCACTTCAAGTCGGTTAATGACGAGTACGGACATGCAGCGGGTGATGCCTGTATTTGTCACGTTGCCCGTTTACTGCAATCACAGTTACGCCGTTCGTCAGACGATGTATGCCGCTATGGCGGTGAAGAGTTTGGCATTATTTTGCCTAACACCGACATTGAGGGTGCCCGACAAGTCGTGGAATCCATGCGCAGAATGATTGAGCAGACGCCGGTTGAAATTGACGGGCAGGTTATTCAGCTGACGATGAGCGCCGGTGTTGCATGTGCCGTTATTCAGCGTGAAGCACACGAACTCGATTTACTGAAGTACGCAGACAGCCTGTTGTACCGCGCTAAGCAAAACGGGCGGAATCAGGTTGTCGCGGAAATCTTTTCTGGAGAATCATCATGACATTTTCACCTTTCCCGGCAAAAAGAATGCGCCGCCTCAGAAGTCAGGACGCATTGCGGGATATGGTCGCAGAGCACGTGCTCACGGTAAAAGATCTGATTTACCCTGTATTTGTTCTGCCGGGCAAAAACCAGCGGGAAGCTGTGCCTTCCATGCCGGGCGTTGAACGTTTATCTGTGGATTTACTGGTGGAAGAAGCCGGTAAGTGGGTCGACCTTGGGATCCCCGCTCTGGCGCCTTTTCCGGTTACGCCTATGGAGCTGAAAACTGATTGTGCGAAAGAAGCGTGGAATCCGCAGGGACTGGCACAGCAGGCACTGCGTGCGTTAAAAGACGCTTATCCGCAACTGATGCTGATGTCTGATGTGGCACTGGATCCGTTTACTTCCCACGGACAGGACGGCATCATCGACAAAGACGGGTATGTGGTAAATGATATTACCGTGGATGCGCTGATAAAGCAGGCCTTGTCTCATGCTGAAGCCGGCGCTGACATTGTGGCTCCGTCGGACATGATGGATGGCAGAATTGGTGCCATCCGCAATGCCCTTGAAGCTGACGGCCATCACAATACCTGTATCATGGCTTATGCTGCCAAGTATGCGTCAGCCTATTATGGCCCTTTCAGGGACGCTGTGGGCTCTGCTGCGAACATTAAAGGCGGGAACAAGAAAACCTATCAGATGGACCCTGCAAACAGCGATGAAGCTATTCACGAAATTGCCATGGATCTGCAGGAAGGGGCAGACATGGTTATGGTGAAACCCGGCATGCCGTATCTGGATATTGTCCGTCGTTGTAAAGAAGAGCTGAAGGTGCCGACTTTTGCCTATCAGGTAAGTGGCGAATACGCTATGCACAAGGCGGCGTTTGCTAATGGCTGGTTGAAGGAAGATGAAGTTATTCTGGAATCGCTGCTTGCATTTAAGCGGGCCGGTGCAGATGGCATTCTGACTTACTTTGCGCCGCAGGCTGCGCAGTTACTTAAGGGCTGAATGTCTACCGCCCGCTGACACATCTGAGAATGCCGGCCTGATACAGGGCCGGTTTCATTGCGCCCGGTAAATACCGGTCACAGGCAATGCAGCTTCCAACCCGCCCGGTGTTGTAACCAGGTTTCGTTGGCCAGCTCAGCGTTAATTAGCGGGTGGGCTGCCAGCCAGCCCTGCGGCAGGATCAGTGTCCAGTCATCACCGTCCACTTTCAGTTCTACCTCCGGAATGTGTTTGTTCTGACGACGCAGACACAACACAACGGCAATTCTTAACACCCGTAACAAGCCCTCCAGCATTGGCCTTACTTCTTCATGGTAATGAGAAAAAGTGTCTGACTTGATTGCGAGACGGTGACATTTTACCAGGTCCCGTATCGCCACACGCTGTAATTTGGTGTAACCGGGCAAATCGATATACGTCAGCAGGTAGGCACCATGCTCATGATGCTTTTTAAACTCAACATGCAGGCCGATTTCATGCAGGGTTGCTGCAGCCCCCAGCACGGCTTCAGTATCAAGGTGGCACAAACTGGTTTGCGCACATAACTGGTGACACAGGCGCAGTGCCAGTCCCCGTACTGACTCAGCATGGTGGCGGTCGATGTGAAACCGCTTCATAGTATGATTCAGGGTCTGGCTGCGGCGGTCATTTTCCTGCAGGTTGTCCAGCATGCCATAAATCAGTCCTTCCCGCAGTGCGCCGCCGGAAATATTCATATCACGGATTTTCAGGCGCTCGAACAGGGTGATCAGAATCGCCAGGCCACTGGGGAAAATCGGCTTGCGGGACTCTTCCAGTCCTTTGATGTTCAGGTTGTCGATATGACCACAGGCGATACATTCATCACGCAGTTTATACAGGTAATCAAGGCGGATAGCATCACTGATCCCCTGTGCGACCAGGATTTCTGTGATGGCTTGTGGTGTACCTGATGCGCCCAGACAGTTATGCCAGTCAAAGCACAGGAAGGTATCAGCCACGCTGTCCAGAAGGGCGTTGGCTTTCTGTTGTGCTTTATCGAAGTTGGCCCGGGTGATTTGGCCTTTAGGGAAGTGCCGTTCCATGAACGTGACGCATCCCATATCCAGACTGACCAGGTGGATAGGGTGCATATCATTGCCGATGATAATTTCGGTGCTCGCGCCGCCGATATCAATTACCAGGGAATTGCCCTGATTCGCGGAAGTATACGCAACCCCGAGATAAATCTGCCGCGCCTCTTCTTCACCGCTGATGACTTCCAGCTTGTGGCCCAGAATGGATTCTGCTTTGTGGATGAAATCCGCTGCATTTACTGCCAGACGCAGTGTTGCAGTCGCGACCACTTTTACATTGGAACGGGGGATGTCCTGCAGGCGTTCGGCGAATGTCTGTAAACACTGCCAGCCACGCTCCATGCTGACTTCATCCAGTTCCATATCGTCATTTAAACCGGCAGCCAGCCTGACTTTCTGTTTCACTTTACCGATGATTTGCACACTGCCGTTCACGACATGCACCACCACCATGTGGAAACTGTTGGAACCCAGGTCCACGGCGGCGTAGTACTCGCCGTGAACAACCGCATCATGTTGAAGTTCTGGCTGCATAGATTTTACTGGTTTGACGGTTTCTTATTGTTGCTGTTACGGCGACTGTTTCCACGACGGGACGAATTCCGGTTAGTCGGAGTACGCCGGCGACGGGGTTTCGGTGCAGTCACATCATCCAGTAATGCAGTTCTGTCAAATTCGGTAACAGGAATGGCATGCTGAATATATTCTTCAATCGCCGGCAGGTTCTGTGCGTACTTTTCACAGGCGAAGCTGATAGCGGCACCGCTGGCTCCGGCACGGCCCGTACGACCAATACGGTGAACGTAATCTTCCGCATCGTCCGGCAGGTCATAATTAAATACGTGGGTCACTTTATCAATGTGCAGACCACGGGCGGCAACGTCAGTGGCAACCAGGATATCAAGATTGTTCCTGGTGAAGTCTTCAAGGATCGACAGACGCTTTTTCTGCGGTACATCGCCGCTTAAAAGGCCTACGCGGTGACCATCAGCTGCCAGCCAGTCGTTAACCCGCTCACAACCGCTCTTGGTGTTTGCGAAAACAATGGCTTTATCCGGCCATTCTTCTTCCAGCAGAGTAAGCAGAAGAAGCATTTTATCTTCATCTGACGGGTAGAACAGTTCTTCAGACACCCGGGTGGCTGTTTTGCGTTCCGGTTCAACCTGCACGTGAGTAGGGTTGTTCATATGCTCATAGGCCAGTTCCTGTACGCGGTAGCTCAGCGTTGCTGAGAACAGCATGCTCAGGCGTTCAGTGGCAGCAGGCATTCTGCGGAACAGGAAACGGATATCTTTAATAAAGCCTAAATCGAACATGCGATCCGCTTCATCGAGTACGGCAGCCTGAATATTATCCAGCGAGAACACACCTTGTTTGTAGTAATCAAGAATGCGTCCTGTCGTACCGATAATAATATCTACCCCTTCTTCTAGCGATTCGCGTTGACTTTGGTATCCTTCGCCCCCATAAATGAGACCAAGTGACAGTCCGGTGTGCTCGCTGAGCGGCTTGGCATCATTATAAATTTGAACCGCAAGTTCACGGGTAGGTGCCATGATGATGGCGCGCGGTCCGGATTGACTACTGGCGTCATTTTGCGCTTTTTCCAACAGATGGTGGAAAGTTGCGACAAGAAATGCCATTGTCTTGCCCGTACCGGTTTGTGCCTGACCGGCGATATCCAGTCCCTCTAGCAGGGGCGGCAACGCAAGTGCCTGGATTGGAGTACAATGAGTGAAGTTTGCAGACTTCAATGCCTCAACAACTTTGGTATTGATGGGCAAGTCGGAAAAATGTGTTTCAGTTAAATGTGTTGTTTGCATAGCTTATAGCTTATCTGTGCTTGCATTAAAAAACGGTTTCTTATAACACTAATGGTAAAGCTGAGACAAATCAGCAGCAGACCAAATATTGGAGAAAAGAATGAGCGACAAAATTATCAAGTTAACTGACGACAAATTTGAAGCAGATGTTATCAATGCTGCTGGTCCTGTGCTGGTTGACTTCTGGGCCGAGTGGTGTGGCCCTTGTAAAATGATCGCACCAATTCTCGAAGAAGTTGCGACCGAGTTTGATGGCAAATTAACAGTTGGTAAGTTGAATGTCGATGAAAATAATGAAACGCCACCAAAATATGGCATTCGTGGCATCCCAACTTTACTGCTGTTCAAAAACGGTAATGTTGCTGCTACAAAAGTTGGCGCATTGTCAAAAACTCAACTGACAGAGTTCCTGAACGAAAACCTTTAATCGTTAACGGAACATCCGAATCAGAAAAACCTGCCGGTCTGCCGGCAGGTTTTTTATACTCTGTTCTTCTGCAATTTGATCCATCTCAACAACCGGTAATGGACATAACAGCATATTACCGCTATCACTTATATAAGCTGACAATGTAAACCTTCACATCAGTGAACGTGCGACAACTTTGTCTGTCAGATGCTGCTGTATGTGCCGGTTAGTGCAAAGTAAATATCGGGCATTAAAGTTTTTTTAACAATTGCGGCAAAAAAAGTGGACGCTCCTCAATTAAGGTGCTAACGTTTGGATATATGCTCAAACCGAGCAGCGTTCTGCTTAAGTCCGACCCGGACAAACATCTATTCCAACTATTTTTTTAATTTAGGGGCTAACGTCCCGTAAGCGAAGTCCAAGCACAAAGACCCACCAGTATGAATTTAACCGAACTGAAGAATAAACCAATTAGCGAGTTGGTTGCCCTGGCCGAACAGATGGGCCTGGAGAACATGGCTCGTGCCAGAAAACAAGACATCATCTTTTCAATCCTGAAAAATCACGCCAAAGGCGGTGAAGACATTTTCGGTGATGGTGTACTCGAAATTTTGCAGGACGGCTTTGGCTTCCTGCGCTCAGCAGATTCTTCTTATCTTGCCGGGCCCGACGATATCTATGTATCACCCAGCCAGATTCGACGTTTCAATCTTCGCACCGGTGATACGATTTCAGGAAAAATCAGACCACCCAAAGATAGTGAACGCTACTTTGCCCTCCTGAAAATCCGCGAAGTTAACTTCGACAAGCCAGAAAACTCCCGTAATAAAATCCTCTTCGAAAACTTAACTCCTCTGCATGCAGCCGACCGTTTGCGTATGGAACGGGGTAATGGTTCGTCTGAAGATATTACAGCCCGTGTTCTGGACCTGGCGTCGCCAATCGGCAGAGGTCAGCGTGGTCTCATCGTTGCACCGCCTAAAGCCGGTAAAACCCTGTTACTGCAAAACATCGCACAGTCTATTGCTGCAAACCACCCTGAGTGTGAGCTGATGGTTCTGCTGATTGACGAGCGTCCGGAAGAAGTGACCGAGATGCACCGTCTGGTTCGTGGTGAAGTGGTTGCATCAACCTTCGATGAACCGGCCAGCCGTCACGTACAGGTTGCGGAAATGGTTATCGAGAAAGCCAAACGCCTTGTTGAGCACAAAAAAGACGTGGTTATCCTGCTGGATTCCATTACCCGTCTGGCCCGTGCATACAACACCGTTATTCCTTCATCCGGTAAAGTTCTGACCGGTGGTGTGGATGCTAACGCTCTGCATAAACCTAAGCGTTTCTTCGGTGCGGCACGTAACGTTGAGGAAGGCGGCAGCCTGACCATCATCGCTACAGCGCTGATTGATACCGGTTCTAAGATGGATGAAGTTATCTACGAAGAGTTTAAAGGTACAGGTAACATGGAACTGCATCTGAACCGTAAGATTGCAGAGAAACGTGTATTCCCTGCTATCGACTTCAACCGCTCAGGTACCCGTCGTGAAGAGCTGCTGACCAGCCAGGACGAACTGCAGAAAATGTGGATCCTGCGTAAGATTGTTCACGAAATGTCTGAAGTCGACGCCATGGAATTCCTCATCAACAAGCTGTCGATGACAAAAACCAATGATGAGTTCTTTGATGCGATGAAGCGTCAGAAGAGCTAAATCCTCCCGGATACGAAAAACGGCGCCTGCATGGCGCCGTTTTTGATTCCGCATTGTTTGTTGTTTATCCCGCCTCAGCCGCATACCGGCGGGAGTGTTGTAAAACTGATTTTAAATTGGTGCAGATTCAGATAGGGTAAATATTCTTATAATAAGGAATATTAACATGCACACACGACTCCTCTCCGCCGCAGTCATGCTGGCGTTTTCTTCATTTTCACAAGCACAAACTGATGTGGCTGCGATGGCAGATAAAATCGAGCCTGAAGTGATCAAATGGCGCCACCATCTGCACGAAAATCCTGAGTTATCAAACCGCGAATTTGAAACGGCAAAATACGTTGCAAAGTACCTGAAATCTCTTGGACTGGAGGTTGAAACCGGTGTTGCCAAAACCGGTGTGGTGGCTGTGCTTGACAGTGGCAAGCCCGGACCCGTGGTTGCCCTGCGGGCAGATATGGACGGCCTGCCGGTGCCGGAAGAGAACGAGCTGCCATGGCGTTCAAAAGCCAAAGGTGAGTATAACGGTAAAGAAGTACCGGTAATGCACGCCTGCGGTCACGACACCCATATGGCCATGCTGATGGGCGCTGCAAAAATTCTGACAGAAATGAAAGATGAGCTGCGGGGTAAAGTGAAATTCATTTTTCAGCCCGCTGAAGAAGGTGCGCCTCCGGGTGAACTGGGTGGTGCTGAAGTGATGGTGAAAGAGGGCGTGTTGAAGAGTCCTGACGTGGACGTGATCTTCGGTCTGCATATCAGCTCGAATCTGGACATCGACAAAGTCAGCTACAAGCCGGGCGGTGCTATGGCAGCGGTTGACCCGTTCAAAATTGTGATCCACGGTAAGCAGGCCCACGGAGCGTACCCGTGGAAAAGTGTGGATCCCATCGTAACAGCGGCGCAAATGGTTATGTCACTGCAAACCATCGTGTCCCGTGAGATCAAGCTGATTGATGATGCTGCTGTAGTAACAGTGGGTGCCATTCATGGTGGTAACCGATCGAATATTATTCCCCGTGAAGTGGAACTGGTCGGTACTATCCGTACGTTAGACAAAGCTGCCCGTGAACATGTTTATGAAGCGATGGAGCGTAAGGTTAAAGGTATTGCTGACAGCATGGGCGCTGAAGCTGAACTGACCCTGCCACTGGACTACAGTTATCCCATCACTTATAACGATCCTGAACTGACGATGGAGATGTTGCCTACGCTGCAGCGTACTGCCGGTAAAGACGGCGCGGTACTGGCCAAAGCAGTAACCGGCGCAGAAGACTTCTCGTTCTATCAGGAACAGATCCCCGGTCTTTTCCTCTGGGTTGGCGGTAAGCCTCTTGATGTGCCGGAAGCGGAATCTCCTGCTCACCACACACCGGATTTCTACGTCGATGACAAGGGCATGAAGCTGGGTGTTAAATTGCTGACCAATTTAACACTGGATTACATGGCAAAGGCTGATTAAACTTTTCAGTTTCCCTTAATGCGTAGAGTTCATGCGGTATGCGCACATCAGAAACTGTAAAGTGGTTATTGCTGGTACTGTTCAGTGCCGGCCTTAACCTGATACCGCCGCCATTTATCAGTGGCGGCTTAACAGCATTCGGTTTGCCTGTTGCCGTGTTCATGGCTTTACGTATGCCTTCAGCGCTGTCCATTCCGGGCATCGCTCTGGCTATGGCACCGGTGTGGTTTATTCACGGTATTACACTGCCTGTTATTCTCTGCTCCGGACTGCCTCTTGTTTTAGTACTCTGCAGAAGGCGGCAATCGCCCTGCGAACCACTGAAATCCGGCATCGGGTTTTACAGTTCGCTGGCTGTACTGATCCTCGCTTTTCAGCAATGGAGTGAGCAAAACGGCTTTAATACCGCGGCATTTACCACCGTCTCAGTGACCTGGTTTTGCCTGTTATCTTCGGTGTTATCAGCGCACCTTGCCTACCTTTTTACCCGGTTGGCCTGGCACCCCGGTACATTTAAAAAAGACATTAATTTTAAATATCTGCTGGCATATTGCTTCAGTGCGTTATTCTTTCTGGCGGTGCTGTGCGTCAGCTATTCGTTTATCCATCAATATCAGCAGCGTCAGAAAAGTCAGATAGAGCTTTATATGGCTCAGCGGCTTCATGTGCTGTCCGGGCAGGTAAAAGATTTTCTCGACACCCATCAGCGGGCAATTAATTTTGCTGCCGGAACGCTCTCTGCCATGCCAGGTGCAACACAACCCGACGCAGTGCAAACCGATCGTTTACTGAGCGGGCTGGCTGAATCCAGTCCTGCCTTTCTTACCTTCCTGACGGCAGACGCGCAGGGTGAAATTACCCATGCATGGCCTGAAACGCTGCTGGCGAAAGCTGCTGATGCGGGCATGCTTGATGTGTCCGGCCGTGAGTATTTCTCACAGGTCGTCGCCAGCGGGACACCGTATTTGTCAGATGCGTTTCGCGGACGGGGGTTCGGACAGGACCCGATTATCGCCATGTCGGCACCGGTAAGCGGAGCAGACGGTGAAATTACCGGTATTCTGGAAGGGTCGCTATCGCTGTCATCTTTCAGTCGTTTCGAGAGCAGTAACATTAACGGCTTTATGTTGCTGGTGGATGACAGTGAAAGAAAGCTGGTGTACGGTTCAGAGGTGCTCAGTGCCCAGCCGTTAATGCCTTCGCCTCTGGGCAATTGCGACACCGGATGCGATGCACTGACTACGATTAATAACGAAACCTGGTTTGTGAGAAGTGTGCAGATAGACGGCAGCGGCTGGCATGTTCGAATCCTTTACAGCTGGCAGCGCTTTTTGCAACTCACCAACTCATCGCTGATTACTGTGCTTGAACTGCTGGCGGTATTTGCCGTTACCGGTTTACTGGCCGGCTTCACCCTGGCTTCTGTTGTTAACCGCCCCCTTAAAAAACTTATCGGCCAGTTTGAAGCCTTTGATCCTAATAACCGGGGCCGGGGAATCGTCCCTTCTGAGAGTTTGCCGGTAACAGAATTGCGAAGTCTGGAGTCAGCGTTTGATTCCATGCAGCGGCGGCTGTTCGATGCCTTTGATGATTTAGAGCACTCACGTGAATCTCAGCGCAAACTCAACCTTGAACTGGCAGAACTGAACCGGACACTGGCTTCACGGGTCGAGGAAAAGACCCTGCATCTGGAGGCTGCGGTGAAACAGGCGGAAGCGGCGAATGTGGCGAAATCTCAGTTTCTTGCCAACATGTCACATGAAATCCGTACACCGATGAACGGTATTATCGGCTCCTGCGATAATCTTCTGGAAGATGACTTACCGCGGGGCGCAGCAAGGCGCATTGGCATGATTGCCCAGTCTGCCTCCAATTTGTTGATGATCCTCGACAGCATTCTCGACTGGTCGAAAATTGAAGCCGGCAAAATGCAAACCGAGTCGGTGAATTTTTCATTGCAAAAAGTGCTGGAAGCATCATTTCATCTTCACCAGGATGCTGCCATTAATAATGGTGTGACTTCATCAATGACCTACCTTACGCCACTGCCCGAAATGTTATGTGGTGATATGGGTAAGCTGAGTCAGGTACTCAATAACCTGCTGAGCAATGCGGTGAAATTTACTACAGAAGGGGAAATCACTGTTCTGGCTGGTTTTGAAAACGGGCTGCTGACCCTCACCGTTAAGGATACCGGCACCGGGATCGCCCCTGAAAAACTGGAACATATCTTCGAGCAGTTTGCCCAGGCAGATGCGTCTACTACCCGTCTTTATGGTGGCACGGGTCTTGGCTTACCCATCACCAGAAAGCTGGTTGAACTGATGGACGGAACCATAGAGGTGGCTTCAGAACCCGGTGAAGGCACAAGTTTTACCGTTACGCTCCCCTTTGACATCGCTGAAGCGGAGCCTGAGGCAGAGAGTGAGCCGGATGCGTTTATTCCAGATAATCTGAAAGTGCTGGTGGTGGAAGATAACGATATTAACGCCCACATCGTAGTGGACATGCTGAAAAACAAAGGGATCCGGTGCGTACGTGTGGCCAACGGTAAACAGGCCGTGGCAGCGGTGCGTCAGATGCAGTTTCACATTGTGTTGATGGATTGCCAGATGCCGGAAATGGACGGGTTCGAAGCAACCCGAGCTATCCGCGGGCTTGAGTCAGAGAAAGCGGGCATTCCCGTGATTGCACTGACAGCCAATGCCTTCGTAGATGATCAACAGGCTTGTCTGGCTGCCGGTATGAATGCTTATCTGAGTAAGCCGGTTAAGCGCCGGCAATTACTCAGCATGCTGGCGCAAACCTGGAAGACGCACTACGGCTCAACCGGCGGCTGAACATCTTTGGCTGATTTCTGATTCGGGTTACCAATAAAGCGCAGGGCCAGGTAGCCAAGCAGGCCGGATACCAGTGAACCCGCCAGTATGCCCAGACGTTCATCAAAGGCTTTTTCCGAGCCGCCGAATGCCAGCGAACCGATAAACAGACTCATGGTAAAGCCGACACCACACAACAGGGCACAGCCGTATATATGTCTGAATGACAAATCTTCCGGCAGATTGGCAAACTTCATTTTCACCGACAGCCATGAAAATAAAAACACGCCAAGCTGCTTACCGATAACCAGACCAAAAAATACCCCCAGGGTTACCGGATGCGTCAGTGCGTCCGCTTCCATCTCGCTAAAGTTAATGCCGGCGTTCGCAAAGGCGAAAAGGGGCAGGATGACAAAACTGACACTGCTGTTCAGGCTGTGCTCCAGATGAATGACCGGTGAATATTCCGGGTCCTTTTTATCGCGCATCGGAATAAATGCAGCCAGAACAACACCCGCCAGAGTGGCATGTACGCCGGATTTAAGCATGGCTGCCCACAGTACCAGCCCGATTAATACATAAGGGGGAATGTCGGTAACGTTGCGGCGGTTCATCCAGAAGAGTACGGGTAAACATACAGCCGCTACAATTAATGCAGATAAAGAAATATTATCTGTGTAGAAAAGGGCGATGATGACAATGGCGCCGATGTCATCAATGATGGCCAGCGTGACCAGAAATATTTTTAAACTGGCGGGTACTCTGCTGCCGAGCAGTGCCATGATCCCCAGTGCAAAGGCGATGTCTGTGGCGGCCGGAATGGCCCATCCTTCCACGGCATTTTCAGCACCAAAAGTCAGCGCAAGGTATATGGCAACCGGTATAATCATTCCGCCTACAGCACCGGCAGCCGGCAGTACAATATTTTTAGGATCAGACAGGCCGCCTTCACATACAGCCCGCTTTAGTTCCAGCCCGACATGGAAAAAGAATACTGCCATCAGACCATCGTTAATCCACAGCAGCAGGGCTTTGTCAATTTCGAAGCTGCCGGCGGCCACCGTCACCTTCATATCAAGAAAATCTTTATACACGCCATTTAGCGGCGTGTTGGCAATGATCAGGGCGAGAAGGGTGGCTCCCATCAGAATGATGCCTGCTGACGCATCCCTTTTCAGAAATGACTGTACGTCAGAAACGATTTCTTCAAGGACATTCTCTACGCCCGTTTTTGCCATGTGATTACTCCACGTTTAATAAAGCCTTCTGAAATGCCTGAGCTGCCAGGCTTATCTGACGGTGTTTTACGGTTACAGCCTGCCAGTGGTTTACTAGCGGGAAATCATTGATGTTGAGGACCCTCACACTGTCCGGCGGCGTGTGCGCCAGAGTGTGTTCGGAGAGAATCGCCAGACCCAGCCCCGATGTGACCGCAAGACGAATCGCTTCGTTACTTTCAATAATCATGGAATTCCGGAACACCAACCCTTTGTTGTCAGTGTAATCCTGAATCGCGCGACGCGTACCGCTGCCGTATTCCCGTAGTAAGAATTTATGATTAATGAGGTCTTTTAGATCACAGTTATCCGGGCCGTCATAGTCAGGCGGCGCGATAACAACCAGCTTGTTTTGTAAAAATGGCGTACAGATCAGATTGTCGTCCTGGGGCGGCTGACTGAAAATGTACACGTCATCCCGGTTGTGACGCATGCGCTCGATAATATCCGCGCGGTTGCCCACCGTGAAACGCACTTCAATATTAGGATGTTGCCGGCAGAACGGGCTTAAAATGGGCGGAACCACATATTTAGCTGTCGTTACGACTGCCAGCTTCAGGGTACCGATTTCCACCCCTTTCAACGCATGGATCTGACTTTCCAGTCTGGACTGAGAGCCCAGCACTTCCTGTGCACACTGATAAACGGCTTCTCCGGCTTCCGTCATTTTCAACTGGCCGTATGTCTGTTCGAATAACGGCATGCCTACAATACCGGACAACTTTTTAAGCTGTAACGAAACGGTGGGCTGAGAAAGAGAAAGCGCCGAGGATGCCGCAGTGATAGAACCGTGATCGACAATGCTCTGGAAGACCTCCAGAAGACGAAATGTCAAAGATTGCATAAAGACTCCCTGGTTCATGCAAATATAAATAATTCACTATTGATAGTAATAAAATATAACGAAGGATCTATTTATTACAGTCTTATCATCGCAGGTAATGTGGGTATTATCAGATTTTATGCTAAAATCGCGTGCTTTCTGATCCGCCTGATTAATTTCACATCAAACAGCGGGTCTTACCAACGTCTCAAACCATGGGGAGTCACACGATGGCTAAAGTTGCTATTGTCATGGGGTCTACGTCTGATTGGCCGACAATGCAAAACGCGGCGAAGATGCTTAAATCGTTCGGAGTGGAATTTGAAGCAAAGGTGGTCTCTGCCCACCGTACACCTAATCTGCTGGTGGAATTTGCCGAAACTGCACATGACGAAGGTTTCAGCTGTATTATTGCCGGCGCCGGCGGAGCCGCGCATTTGCCCGGCATGATTGCTGCCCATACCCATCTGCCTGTTTTTGGCTGCCCCGTGAAATCAAAAGCGCTGAACGGTATTGATTCTTTGCTATCCATCGTACAAATGCCTAAAGGTGTTGCTGTAGGCACACTGGCCATTGGTGATGCCGGTGCCGCTAACGCCGGTTTGCTTGCTGCTCAGGTTGTGGCGTTGCAGGACGAAGCGGTACGGGACGCGGTCATTGCATTCAGAAAAACACAAACAGATACAGTACTGAGCAACGGTAATCTGGAGCTTGATGAATGAGAGTATTGGTGTACGGCGCAGGTCAACTTGCGCAAATGATGTATCTTGCGGGCTGTCCGCTGGGTATTGAAGTGCAGGCTGTTGAAGTCAGTAATGACACGGTTGTACACCCTGTCAGCAAGCGTCCGCTGGATATCAGTCTGGCGCAGGCCATAGAGTCTTCAGATGCCCTGACAGTTGAATTTGAGCACGTGCCGGAAAGGCTGCTTGAGCAGGCCAGCAAAACAGAAAAACTCTATCCGTCCATGAATGCCATCCTGGTCGGTGCAGATCGTGTCAGAGAAAAGCGTCTCCTTGATGCGCTCAATGTACCCAATGCAGCCCATCAGGTAGTCACGTATATCGACGAGCTGGAAGATTGCGTATCGGCACTGGGCGATAAGCTGATCATCAAAGCCAGCCGTGACGGTTACGATGGTTATGGCCAGTGGCGTTTAATGAGCGAAGAGCAGCTTCCCGAAATCAAACAGGCGCTGAGCAATCTGGATCTTAAAAAAGTGCCACTGGTGGTTGAAGCCATGGTGAACTTTGATCGCGAATTGTCGCTGGTTGGCGTGCGGGATAAAGACGGTGACATCAAGGTGTACCCGCTGGCTGAGAACCTGCACCACCAGGGGCAGCTGCATGTGTCTGTGGCACCGGCTCCGTTCGTCTCTGAAGCGTTGCAGAAAAAAGCTGAAGAAATTTTCCGCGTGCTGGCTGAAGGCATGAACTATGTGGGCGTGCTGGCGGTGGAAATGTTCCAGTGCAAAGATGAATTGCTGGTCAATGAGCTGGCGCCGCGGGTACATAACTCCGGCCACTGGTCGATGAGCGGCAGCGACACCAGTCAGTTTGAAAATCATCTGCGCGCAGTCACCGGTTTACCGTTAGGGGATACAGAAGCCCGCGGCCCCAGCGCCATGGTTAACATTATTGGTTGCAGCAGCTTTTCCCGTGATCTGTTGAAGATAGCCGGCTGTCATTTGCACTGGTACGGTAAAACCGTCCGTGAAAAGCGCAAAATGGGCCATATTAACGTGACGGCAGCATCCTATGCTGAACTGGGAAGTAAGCTTGAAGAGCTTGGCCAGTATGTACCTTCAGAGTATTTTCCTAAACTGGGAAAAGAAGCGCGTAAACTTAAGCAGATAGAGTCTTGACAGAAAAAATTCTGTCGCTAGAATACGCATCCGCTGTTCGCAGCAAGCTTTAGAGAGTGTGCCGACTTAGCTCAGTTGGTAGAGCAACTGACTTGTAATCAGTAGGTCGCCAGTTCGATTCCGGCAGTCGGCACCATTCTCTCTGCATCCGCTGAAAATTCTTCGTTTTCTTGCAGTAAATCAAACTGCACACTTCCTAAATCAGGTTATCTCTCCTAAGATGGTGTTAAACCAACGTCTTTCACCGGAGCGAAAACGTGTCTGTGCTTTTCAGACTGTCAGTCTGTTTACTGGCATTGTTGTTAACTTCTGCAGCGTCTGCGGCATCACAGTTTGAACTGACAAACACGCAGGCAAGAGCAACCTTTCCGATGGCTGAAACAGCCGCTGTCTACACCACAATCACGAATCACTCAGATCAGCCGGTTACCCTTGTCCGCGCCAGTGTCAGTGAAGATCTGGCCGCACAGGTGCAAATACATTCAACTGTCATGCAGGACGGGATGATGAAAATGCGTCAGTTGCAAGACGGGGTCACCGTCGCACCCGGAGAGTCTGTGGCTATGCAATCCGGCGGTACGCACTTTATGCTGACCGGATTAGTCTCAGGACTGGAAGCCGGTTCAGCTTTTCCCATGACCTTATATTTTAGCGACGGGTCTGAACAGAAGGTGACAGTGCCGGTCGTCAATGCATCGGAAACAATGCATCACCATCATCATGGTAATGATCACTGACCGTGAAAAACGCATAGAAACAATTGAACTGACTAATCTAAAAAATAGATTTTATTTATTTTTATCGATTGCTATTATTGAATCATGACGATTCAAAAACAATTTATTCCACTAAGGAGTGTACGATGAGCAAGATTGATATTGGTATTTCAGAAAACGATCGTTTCGAGATTGCCGAAGGGCTGAAAAGATTGCTGGCAGACTCTTATACCTTGTACCTGCAAACGCATAATTTCCACTGGAACGTCACCGGACCACAATTCCGCGAACTGCATCTGATGTTCGAGGAGCATTACACCGAGCTGGCAACTGCTGTGGATGATATTGCCGAGCGCATCAGAACGTTAGGTGTTGCTGCGCCGGGTACCTATAAGTCATTCGTTGAGCTATCTTCTATTGAAGAAGTTGAGGGTGTGCCGGAAGCGTCTGAGATGGTACGCTTGTTAACACACGGTCATGAGGCCGTTGTGAAAACATCCCGCAGTGTGCTGAAGCTGGCACAGGATGCCGATGACGAATCTTCAGCTGCCCTCGTTTCAGACCGCATGCGTGTACATGAGAAAACCGCATGGATGTTACGGGCGATGCTGCCTCAATAAGGTATAAAAATAACATGACGACATCATGGACTAAATCGCTGTGCCTGGCCGCTGTGCTGGGCACAGCTTTTTCTGCTCAGGCGACAGAACTGAATGTAGAAGAACTGACTACCGGCCTCTCTCACCCCTGGGGAATGGCTTTTTTGCCTGACGGTAAAATGGTGATCACCGAACGGGCAGGGAACATCCGTATTTTTGACAAGACTGCCGGCCTGAGTGCCCCGCTGAAGAATGTACCGGAAGTGGCTGCTGTGAATCAGGGCGGATTACTGGGTATCACCGCCGATCCTGACTTTGCAGACAACCAGACCATTTACTTTTGTTACAGCAAACCGGGTGAAGGTGGCAGTAGCAGCAGTGTCAGCAAAGCTAAAATCGCCGGAGACAGCCTGACTGATGTCGAAACCATCTTTTCAGCCTCACCGCTGGTGGATAACGGTTTTCACTTCGGCTGCCGGGTAGCGTTTGATAATGAGGGGCATTTGTTCGTCACTCTGGGCGATCGCTACAAGTACATGAAAGAGGCGCAGAACACCGGTAATCATCTGGGTACGGTGGTGCGGATCTGGCCTGACGGTTCTGTACCGGAAGATAATCCGTTCATCAAAGGTGACGCGCCGCAGGTGTACAGTTACGGTCACCGTAATGTGCAGGGCCTGACAGTTCATCCGCAAACCGGTGAGGTCTGGGCAATGGAGCACGGTCCGAAAGGCGGTGATGAAGTGAATTTGCTCGGCAAAGGTAACAACTACGGCTGGCCGCTGATCACTTACGGTATTGATTACAGTGGTGACATTATTTCTGACAAAACAGAAATGGAAGGCTTGGAGCAGCCCGTTGTTTACTGGGATCCGTCTATCGCGCCGTCCGGCATGGTGTTCTACAACGGTGACAAATTCCCTGAGTGGAAAGGTGATTTGCTGGTGGGGTCACTCAAGTTTACGCACCTTCGCCACATTGACATGGAAGGGGGAAAACCCGGCGAGCAGACAGAATATCTCCGTGACAGAAACGAACGTATCCGTGATGTGATTGAAGGGCCTGATGGCTATTTATATTTGCTGACCGACACGCCGGAAGGCAAGTTGCTAAAGGTATCACCAAGGTAAACTGGCTGACTGCTGTTGCCGGCTCTACTCTATAAAGCGAAAAGCTCACCGGACGGTGAGCTTTTTTGTCTGCAGCGCTATTCGCCCTGCACGTATAATTCACCGTCGTATAAGCCCTGGATGGTGAGCTTCTGATTGGCCAGTGAACGCAGATAATCAATATGTTCCTGCTCGATTAATTGTCCGGGCACGATCAAAGGAATGCCCGGCGGATAGGGCGTTACCAGTCCCGCTGCAATACGGCCGGCACTTTCCTGCCAGGGAACCGACTCACGTTTGCTGAAAAACGCCGTTGAAGGCAAGGTCACAAGATTAATCGGCGGGATCTTCGCCGGCATCACCGCACGGCTCTTACTGCGGTTCAGGCTGACACTGCCTTCATCCAGTTTCTTCAGCGCATTGTACAGGCGCACAATCTTCGAGCGCATGCCGCCAAGGGTAAGCAGAACCAGGATCGTGCTGTGTGTGAACTTCTCGATTTCCAGACCCACTTCATCCATCAGGAAGCGGTGAATTTCATGGTTCGAATAAGACAAGGCTGAAACGTCGATAAGAATTTTCAGGGGATCATGACCCATATTGTCTTCTTCAAAATGGTCAAAGGCCTGTGCAAAATCTTTTGATTCCAGAATACGGATGCGGCTGAAGCGCGATACCTGCTCCTTAAGTTCCGCCACGTTGCTGAGCAACTCATTCAGTATTTTGTAGCCTTCCATCTCCAGTTGCTGACGGCACACGTCCAGCGATGCAATCAACTGATACTTGGGTGAGGTGCTGGTATGTATGCTGTAAATCTCTTTGAAGAAGTCGATATCGAAATCCGGGTCATTCACGTGAATGAACGACGCCTGAGAGAATGCTGATACCACTTTATGCGCCGAGTGCGTCACGTAGTCTGCACCGGCGTGAATGGCTGAATAGGGTCTGAAATGCGGGTGGAATAAGGAATACGCAAACCAGGCTTCGTCGATGAATACTTTGATACCGTACTGGTGGCCCAGGTCTACAACCTGTTTCAGGTCGGTCAGCAGTCCGTCGTAGGTACAACCCGTCAGCACAATGAGTTTTGCATCCTGGTTGGCTTCAATCACTTCTTTCAGTTGTGACAGTTTCGGCGGTGAGAAAATGCCGTAATCAGGGTTAAAAACGCTGTCCAGATACACCGGCATAGCGCGTGCCTGCACAATACCGTAGTGCACGGATTTGTGACAGTTACGGTCGGCGATCACTTTATCGCCTTCACGCAGCAGGGTTTGCAGAATAATTTTGTTGGACGTCGATGAGCCGTTAGTCACGAAATACGACTGGCGGACTTCAAAGGTATTTGCCAGTGCAGACTGGGCACGGCCAATGGCATGGGTACCGTCAGATAAAGAACCCAGCGAGTCAACGCTTACCGACAGGTCGCTGACAAACACATTGCGGCCGAAGAAACGGTAAAAATCACTGATATAAGGCGAGTTACGGAAGCTGGCACCGCCACTGTGACCCGGCGTATGCCAGGAGTCGTTGGCTTCCAGTACATACTCTTTGTAGGCAGTCCAGAATGGCGTTTCATTGCGGTCGTCAAAGTCGTTAATGATGTAGCCGAGGATCGATTCCGGATCGGAGATAATATCGTTGCGGTAGAAAAACGACTCCATGCCGCTGGCCTGGTTAACAATATCCAGCCCCTTAATGGCATCTCCCAGTACATAAACCGGTAATTCCGGGCGGATGGCTTTGATGGCCTTGATGACCACCGCATTGTTGTCTACTTTGCCTTTGCCTTCGCCACCGATTTCAAATTGCCTGACTTCGGTGTCCCAACTGAATACCACGGCCTGAATTTCTCCGTCGTTGTGAACAGAGTCCAGGGCTGTGGCGACAGAGCTGGCTTCAACGACCGTGATCTCAATGTCTGGCCTGTCGAACAGCTCGGTGGTGGAACGGATGCTGGTGGAAAGCTGCTCCAGCAGCTCTGCTGAGTCTTCAATGATCAGAATTTTCAATTGGGGGAGCATAGTAAGAATAAATCGTTCCTTAAAAAGTCGTGGCAGTCAGTGTAACGCTGAACTGTATGGTTGTCAGTCTTGCTTTTGCAGCTAACGCACCCATATCATTGAGCAAATATTCAGAACAGGCAAATACGCATGGATAATTTAGTTGCGAACAATACCGTTGATATCACTCCGGAGAATTTTCAGCAGGTCATTCTGATGGATTCACGGGAAAAAGTGGTACTTGTGGATTTTTGGGCAGAATGGAGCGAGGAGTCGAAAAGTGTTTCTCCCATACTGGCAAAGATCGCGTCTGAATACGGTGATAATTTAATTCTTGCACGCGTCGATTGTGACCAGCAGCAGGAAGTCGCGGCGCAGTTCGGTATTCGCAGTCTGCCCACGGTCATGGTAGTGAAAGACGGCCAGCCGGTGGACGGCTTTGCCGGCGTTCAGGGCGAGGACCAGATCCGCGAGTTCCTGAGTAAGTACCTGCCAAACCCGGAAGATGAATTACTGGCGAAAGCCGGTGAGGCCATTTACGAAGGTGATTATGCAACGGCATTCCCGTTTGCCAAACAAGCCTTTGAAATGAACGAAGGGAATATTAACGCCCGTTATATGTACATCGATTGCCTGGTGGAAACCGGTTCGGTGGATGCTGCAAAGGCGCTGCTGGCAACGATTACTCTGGTCGATCAGGATAGTCGCTATCAAACGCTGACCGGTAAAGTTGAACTGGCAGAACAGGCTGCTGAGTCTCCGGAAATTCAGCAGTTAACCGCACAGGTAGAAGCTGAACCCGATAATCTGCAATTGAAAGTGGAATTAGCGGTGCAGTTACAGCAGGCCCATAAATCTGCCGAAGCACTGGCATTGTTGTTTACTGTGTTAAAGACAGATTTGAATTTCGGCGAAGCGAAAAAGTTGATGCTGGATATGATTAATGCATTGCCGGATGGTGACAGCCTGAAGTCTGAGTACCGCCGTAAGGTTTACAGTCTGCTCTATTAATCGTTGTCTTGTGGGGTTTGCTGCGGGTAGGGTGTAAAACCGCCTTCAGCAAGCCAGCACAGCGCTTCGAAGTAGCTGGAAAAGTAAGCCCGTTCGTAATTTGTTCCGCGAATGTCTTCCCGCAGGTGTGGATGGGTTCGTTCAATTTGAGCACGCTTCACCATGCCCGCATCAAGCACATAGGCAGATCGCGTCAGACCCATGGTGATGTTCTTCTTTATTCCCCTTGCCAGTACATTCTGACATTCAGGCGTAGACAATACCCAGCGGCGACCGTCCATTATGGCTCCCCAGGGTTCATTGTTAAACCCTTGCGCCATCCGGTGAATATCCTCTGTCATGGCCTCTGCTGTGGCTTTATTCCAGGCACCCGTTGCAAACACTTCAAGCAGGTTGCCCGAAACGTCGAGTGCATAGTGTCCCTGAAGAGGAAATCTCATTGGTTATCCTTTAATGCATAACTACAGTATTGATATAGCAGATATTTTGAGGTTTTGTGACAAAATATAACTGGTCAAATGTGTTAACGTTGTCTCCGGTCAAAAGATCAGGCGTCATCAGGGTTGTGCATCAGCAACCAAAACAAACTTAATGAGGAGAAATGCATGGACTGGTTATGGCCGGCACTGGCTATTGTTTGCATTGTTGAAGGGCTGGGACCGTTAATCATGCCTGACCGTTGGCGATTATACCTGCTTTCTGTGAGCCAGCAATCGAGCAATAGTCTAAGACAAGTCGGAGGAGTGCTGGTGGTGATTGGCGTCGTCAGCCTGGTGTATCTATCCCGTTGAACAATCGTTAATTTATAAAAAAATAATATGGCTCAGACCATGTCTGTCTTATTTTTGCGCATAAAACAGATGATCAAAGGTCGCAATCTTTGGTAGAATCCCCGCCTAATTTTTTTACACACTAGATTCATGGCAAAGAACGTTGTGGTACTCGGCACTCAATGGGGTGACGAGGGTAAAGGTAAGGTCGTAGACCTGTTAACAGATCGCGCAAAATACGTGGTTCGCTATCAGGGCGGTCACAATGCCGGTCACACACTGGTAATCGACGGTGAGAAAACCGTCCTCCACTTAATCCCGTCCGGTATTCTGCGTGACAACGTTACCTGCATCATTGGTAACGGCGTGGTGTTAAGCCCGGAAGCACTGATGAAAGAAATTACCATGTTGGAAGAACGTGGTGTGCCTGTGCGGGAACGTTTAAAAATTAGTGAAGCCTGCCCGCTTATCCTGCCTTATCACATTGCACTGGACGTGGCCCGCGAAAAGGCCCGTGGCAGCAAAGCAATCGGTACAACCGGTCGTGGCATCGGTCCGGCTTACGAAGATAAAGTGTCACGTCGTGGTCTGCGCGTTGGCGATCTGTTCAACCCTGAAGATTTCGCGGCAAAACTGAAAGAAGTACTGGACGTACATAATTTCACGTTGACGCAATACTACAAAGAGCCGGCAGTGGATTTCGATGAAACCCTCAAGCAGGCGCTGGCTGTGGCAGATATCCTGAAAGCCATGGTTGTTGACGTAACCGACGAACTGGACAAAGCCCACAAAGCGGGTTTGCCAATTATGTTTGAAGGTGCGCAAGGTACACTGCTGGATATTGACCACGGTACATACCCTTACGTTACGTCATCTAATACCACAGTAGGCGGCGTTGCTACCGGTGCCGGTTTTGGCCCGCTGAACCTGGATTATGTATTAGGTATTGTTAAAGCGTACACAACCCGTGTTGGTTCCGGTCCTTTCCCTACAGAACTGGCTTGCGATGTTGGTGAGCATCTGGGCGTAAAAGGTCATGAGTTCGGTGCGACCACTGGCCGTAAGCGTCGTACCGGCTGGTTCGATGCCGTTGCGATGAAACGCGCTGTGCAAATTAACTCAATCACCGGTTTCTGCTTAACCAAGCTGGACGTACTGGATGGTCTGGAAACTCTGCAAATCTGTGTAGGTTATAAAGACGCAGACGGTAACGTGAAAGACGTTCCGCCTATGGCTGCTGATGGCTACGACCTGGTTACTCCGGTTTACGAAGAAATGCCGGGCTGGAAAGAGACAACTTTCGGCGTTACTGATTTCGATAAGTTACCTCAGGAAGCGCGCAATTATATCGCACGCCTTGAAGCCATTACCGGCGTGCCTGTTGATATCGTATCAACGGGGCCTGACCGTAACGAAACTATCGTTTTACGTCATCCTTACGACGCGTAAGCGAAAAGATAAATACCTGAAAAGCCTGCTTCCGAGCAGGCTTTTTTGTCGGTAAAGTAAACCACTGAATGCTGAACAGGGGAGTGAATCAATGCAAGTTGTAACTGATACCGGTAATGCGCCCTCTAAGGAGGCGGGGGATTACGCTGCAACGTTCGCTGCGCTGCGAAGCACCTTTTTCACCAACAAAACCCGTGATATCAGCTGGCGCAAACAGCAGTTGCTGGCCCTTAAGACCATGCTCGTTACCCATGAGCAAGACATTCACCGCGCCCTGAATCAGGATTTAGGCAAATGTGAAACAGAAGCCCGTACTTCGGAAACCGGCTTTTTACTCTCTGACCTCAAGCACACACTCAAACATATCGACAGCTGGGCAGATTTACGTCACGTATCTACGCCCCTGGCGGCCCAGCCGGCCCGCAGTTATCTGCAACCGGAGCCGTTGGGTGTTGTGCTGATCATCGGGGCGTGGAATTATCCTGTGCAATTGCTTTTAGCGCCGCTGATTGCGGCACTGGCAGCGGGTAATTGTGCCATTGTTAAACCGTCAGAACTGGCCCCGGCATCATCAGCATTAATGGCCAGCTTGCTGCCTCAGTATCTGGAAGAAGACGCGGTGGCGATTGTTGAAGGGGCTAAAGAGGAGACACAGGCTTTATTAACCCTGCCTTTCGACCACATCTTTTATACCGGTGGCGAAGCGGTGGGCAAAATTGTAATGTCTGCAGCAGCGAAACACCTTACGCCGGTTACCCTGGAGCTTGGCGGGAAGAGCCCCTGTATTGTTGACGCCAGTTGCAGACTGGACGTCACCGCCAGGCGGATAGTGTGGGGTAAGTGGATGAACTGCGGCCAGACCTGCATCGCCCCGGACTATATCCTGATTGAGAAAGGGTTTGCTGAAGCGTTTCTAGCCGCCCTTGAACGGGAAATCACTAAGCAGTACGGGCCTGAACCTTTGCAAAGCAAAGATTACGGGCATATCGTCAATACCCGTCATTACGAAAGACTGTGTCAGCTCATTGCGGATCTGCAATGCCGTATTGGTGGCGAACGGGACGACGGGAAACGCAAGCTGGCCCCGGCTGTGGTGTTAAATCCTCCGGCAGACAGCACGCTGATGCAGGAAGAAATCTTCGGCCCGGTGTTGCCGGTCATCGAACTGGAGAACATAGAAGACAGCATTGGCTTTATCCGCGGGCGGGCAAAACCTCTGGCGCTGTATCTTTTCAGTGAAGATCACGGCTTTCGTGACAAAGTACTTACGCAAACCAGTGCAGGCAGCGTGTGTGTGAACGACACGATGATGTTTATGACCAATGCCAACCTGCCTTTTGGCGGGGTCGGCGGCAGTGGCATGGGGCGCTATCACGGACAATATGGCTTTGATACGTTCAGTCATCTCAAATCTGTGATGGTAAGAGCCTCGAAGTTTGATGTGCCTGTACGCTACGCCCCGTATTCCCGATTTAAATTATGGCTGTTGAAAAAATTATTATAAAGGAGAGCACATGCCTCAACCGTTTCATCTTGCAATTCCCGTTGACGATTTAGCCGCTGCTGCTGCGTTTTACGGAGACTTACTGGGCTGCGAACGCGGGCGCAGCGACACCCGCTGGATTGACTGGAACTTCTATGGCCATCAACTGGTAACTCATTGCGTTGATGCCATGCCCTCTGCACCACAGCACAATGAAGTAGACAGTCACGCTGTTCCGGTGCCGCATTTCGGTGTGGTGCTGGATATGGCAGACTGGCACAAACTGGCTGAACGGTTAAAAGCGGCAGATTTGTCGTTTGTTATAGAGCCTTACGTGCGCTTTAAAGGGGAACCCGGCGAACAGGCGACCATGTTTTTTCATGATCCTGCAGGCAATGCGCTGGAGTTCAAGGCGTTTAAATCGCTTTCTCAGTTGTTCGCTGTGTAACAGGTATAAAAAAGCGCAGCGTTGTGCTGCGCTTCATTAACCGGGCCGCTGAGCCCGTGTAAGCTGACTACAATTCCACTTCTTCAACAATTGCCTTACCGCGTCCTCTGGCTTCAGAGGCTGCATCCAGGCCTGTTTCAGTACGCTTGATCAGGTGAACATCGCCAAAGTTACTTTCCTTCATGGTGTAGCCCATTGCTTCAAGCGCCTTTACAACGTCTGCCGGCATGCTTGCATGATACGCAATGGTGTCCTTTGGCCAGAGCTGATGATGGAAGCGGGGGCTGTTTGCTGACTCATCTGCTGTCATATCGAAAAACAGCGCGTTCAGTATGGACTGTGCCACTGAAGAAATAATCGTGGTACCGCCCGGTGAGCCGGTGACCAGTTTTACTTTATCGCCTTTCAGCACAATGGTGGGTGTCATGGAAGACAGCATGCGCTTACCCGGCTGGATTTCGTTAGCGGTACCGCCGATGGCACCAAAGAAATTAGGCACGCCGGCCTTAGCACTGAAATCGTCCATTTCGTCGTTCAGCAGGAAGCCGGCACCTTCTACCACCACGCCACTGCCAAAGGACAGGTTAATGGTAGTGGTATTCGCTACCGCATTGCCCCATTTGTCCATAACCGAGAAATGGGTGGTGTCCGGACTTTCATATAAGCCGGGTTTCACGTCTTCTGTCACTGAAATGGCTTCAGGATCCACTTCTCCGGCACGGGCAGTAATGTAGGCCGGTTCTAATAACGCTTTTACAGGCACATCGACAAAGTCGGGGTCGCCCATGTATTCGGCGCGGTCAGCAAACACACGTTTACCGATTTCAGACATCAGATGAATATACTCTTTACTGTTTTGTGCAGGCAGAGACTGATTTTTCAGTACTTCATTGAGCATACTGATCCACTGGGCAACAGCCACACCGCCAGAGCTGGGAGGTGGTGCAGTGATAAGTTTGTAATCCTGCCAGGGATAAACAATCGGTGCCCGCCATTTGGCTTCGTAACCCTGTAAATCCTCTTCTGTGACCAGTCCACCGTTTTCGGCCATAAAACCGGCAATAATGCGGGCGGTCTCGCCCTCGTAAAAGCCTTTTTCACCTTCGTCACGAATGCGTGTCAGCGCTGCGGCTAACTCAGGTTGTTTAAACAGCACATCTGCAGTGCGGGCGTCACCGAAATAGTCGCCAAAGTTGCTGGTGATCCCTTCTTTTTCCTGTCTGGCCATGTAGCGGGTGATATGATCAGCCAGTTTCGCCGGCACATTAAACCCTTTTTCTGCCAGGTCTACAGCAGGCTGCACCAGACGGTTCCAGGGTAATTTACCGTAGCGCTGATGTGCCGCCCACATGCCGGCAACTGAACCGGGTACACCGGAGGCTTTTGCACCAAACAGCGACTCCAGGGTTTTCACGTCACCGTTTTCATCGAGGTACATATCACGGTGGGCTGCCGCCGGTGCCATTTCACGGTAATCCATAAAGGCGGCTTCATCGTCGAAAAAGATGGTCATGAAACCACCGCCACCGATGTTACCCGCTTCAGGGAAGGTCACTGCCAGCACAAATTGCGCCGTGATGGCCGCATCAACCGCGTTACCGCCTTCGTTTAATACTGCCATGGCAGCATCGGCAGCAAAGGTATCAGGCATAGACACCGCCTGCTGGCCGGTTTCAACTTCCGGGGCCGGTACAGATACCGTGGGTTTTTCACCGGAGCATCCTGCCGCCACAAACAAAAATAGCGAGAGTAAAAGTATTCGCATAATGGCTATCCAATCATAATGATGCTGGCAATGACATAGGCAACGAGTGTCAGTCCGCCAGCGGTAAGTGCATAGGGAAGCTGGGTACGGATGTGCGTTAACAGGTCGCACCCGGCCGCGATAGACGATACCGCTGAGGTATCGGAAATAGGGGAGCAATGATCACCAAATACGCCGCCGCCCAGAATAGCGGCAATGACCAGAGAGGGTGGCAGTCCTAATGACTGGATCAACGGAACGCCGATGGGGATCAAAATCGCAAACGTGCCCCAACTCGTGCCGGTGGTAAACGACATGACCGCGCCGGCCAGAAACAGCATGGGAACAATTAATACCAGAGGCAGGTACTCACCCACAATACCGGCAACAAAAACGCCGGTGCCGAGTACTTTTAAGCTGGCACCCAGTGTCATGGAAAGTAATACAATCGACACCAGCGGGAGCAGTTCGCCCATCCCTTTAAAGCCAATTTCTACGGCTTCGTGGTGGGTAAAACGCTTATGCAGAATTAACAGGAAGTACGCGACAACGGTAGCAAGAATAGTGGCGTACAACACAGATTTGCTGCCACTGCCGTTAGCCAGCACGCCATCACCGGTCCACAACATAAAGCCAACCATACTGACAACCATGAGCACCAGCGGCACCACCATAAAGCGTACTTTGGTTGCCGGTTCTGACTCAATGACAGTACCGGTGTGAGTCATGGCGGCATCTTCTTTTGCCATCGGACCGTGCACTTTGTCTTTCACTATGGTGTACACCACAATCGCCAGAGTGATAAGGGCGTAGAAATTCAGCGGTACTGTGCCCCACAAGATACTGGCGGAAGACTGCTCCAGCTCGTAACCGTCCAGCAGGCCAAGGACGAATGCGCCCCATCCGTTCAGTAAGATAAGAATACAAACCGGCGCGCTGGTACTGTCGATGATGTAGGCCAGGCGTGCCCGGCTCATTTTGAATTTATCAAATAAGCCCCGGGCGAATATGCCGGCGGTGAGTACACTTAAATTAGACTCGATAAATACTGCAACACCGGTGAGCATCGTCAGACTGCCAACTTGCCGCTTACTTCTGGCAATGCCTTTGCCTGTGAGCCAGTTTACGGTAGCCGTGACACCGCCTGAGTCGCGGATATAGGCTAACAGCGCACCCACCAGAATAGAGAAAATAAGGATCCGGGTATTGCCCGGACTGGCGGCAACGTCGATGGTTCTTTCGATAGCATTCACCGGCGCAAGCAATACGCCGTCACCGGTCACACTCAATAAAATCAACGCTTCAGATGAGAGAACGGCCAGTAACAAGGCCATAATGACTTCTTTTTTCCAGAACACCACAAAAATGGCGACGAGAGGCGGGATAATTGAAACCCAATCCATGAAAAATGTTCCTGCTTTTATTCTAATGATTGATCGCAAATCAGGCGCTGATATTCAGTGCGCTTTGTTCCGCGGGGCAGTGTGACGCTTTATAAAAAAGCGTGGCGATAGCCTAACTGAGAACTTACCGGTTCTGCCAGTACTTTTACCTCAGTGATTGAGTATTGCTTCGTAAACCCGGGTTATCACACTGCCATATTTTGCGGTTTCAAATTCGCCGCCGGCAAACTGCAGGTTGCCGGTACTCTGTTTCTCAACCGGTGTATGTCTGGCGTTGGTAAACAGCACAATACCGAGATCCTGCGCCGGGTCGATAACCGTTGCCGTGCCTGTCCAGCCGGTATGACCAAAAGCTTGTGAACTGGCATAGGGACCGAAGTGCCAGCGATTACTGCCGTTGCTGCCCCTGCGCCAGCCAAGTCCGAAACCGGGATTCAACGGGGAAGGGGCGGTAAACAGTGAAATAGTGTCCTGGTCGGTCAGTGCAACCTGTCCGTAGCCACCGCCATTCAATAAGGTTTGCATCAGCACGGCAAAATCATCCACTGTGGAGAATAGGCCTGCATGCCCTGATACACCGCCCATGCTGTACCAGGCCTTTTCGTCATGCACTTCTCCACGCAGCGTGTACGTGCGGATGCCGGGGAAATCGATATTGTGACTGCGTGTATTGCCATTTATTTCTGTAGCGGCAATCTGACTGGGGGCAAACCCTTTTTTCAGCGGATTAAACACCGTGTGATTAAGTTGAAGCGGGCCGTAAATGAACTGCTCACAATACCGGTCGAGAGACATGCCTGTTATCCGCTCAACCAGCAGTCCCAGCAGCATAAAGTTGGTGTCACTGTACGTAGCCTGCGCGCCTTTGCTTATCTGAAAAGGTACCGCAGTGGTTAATAAGGTTGATGTATGTGATTTATCCCGTGAGCGGAAAGACTCACCGTAGCGCTCGCCGGGGGCAAAAAAACGCACCTCAGGCCCGTAGCCGGACTGATGACTCAGTAAATCTCTGACAGTGCGGGCTTCACGGCCACCGCCGGCGTACTCCGGCAGGTACTGATACACCGGCGCATCAATACTCAATTTCCCCTCAGACACCAGTTTCATCAGTGCCAGATTAGTTGCAAACATTTTCGTGTTAGAGGCTACATCAAACAGCGTGTCCGGTGTCACCGGCTCCGGCTTTGCGAGGCGGGTGCCTGTTTCATCGTAAAGTAGCGCATTGCCATAGGCTGTACGTTTAATCACAGCGCCGTCTTTGATAACCAGTAATACGGCTCCGGGAAAGCCATCCTCAATGTCCTGCTGAATTAACGCATCGACTGGTCTGAAGGCTTGTTGCCATTTTTGCGTTTCATCAGTCAACGCAGGCCAGGGAATGGTGACGTGCAAAGCGTCACTTTCTGAATCACTTTGCACCTCAAGGGTGTTTGTACCGTTGTGTGTACGCTTTTTCAGAGAATAACTGTAGGTATGACCGGCCTCCAGGGGAGAGGCAATGTTCAGCGTTTCGCCATTTACCTTCACTGTGGCGTTGATGGTTGTGGCCGGTGTCAGTAAAATTTCGCCCCGTCCTTTGTACGCTTTAAACGCGACCTTGTCGTTCACCTCTTCCCGGCTGGAACGCTCTTGTTGGGGGAAATCACTATCAATTTGCCCTGACTGACGACGCTTCTCTTCAGCAGGTGCGGCTTTCAGTGCCGTTTCACGGGCGTAGCGGGTATTCAGCGCCTTGACCTTTTGCGGAAAATACTTATCCAGCAAAGCGAACAATGCGGCTGCTGTGCGGCTGTTAATCGCGCCGGTTACGTTATCCTGCACAAAGTGCATCTGGAACGCCGACAACGCATTGATGGTTTGCTCATCCAGTGTGCCGGTTTCCACCACGCCGTATCCGTAAGTGCGCAGCGCAGCCTGCGTTAAAGAAACAGAGGGCAGGGCGCGGTTAAAGCGTTGCCAGTATGTCGTTAATGTGCCGGTTTCATACCAGGCGCCTATCCCTTCCAAATACAGCTGATACCATGGAAAACGCGGGCCCGGGTCATTTTTTCTGTTAAATGCGATATCTGCATGGCCAACAACAGCGGTGGGAGAAATGTCAGGGTTGCGGGCGAGTATGTCTTTTGCCAGCGCAATGAGCACCTGAATTTGTTCCGGGTGATAATCAGGAAATACACAAAGACGGTTGCTGCCATGTTCTGACCGGCTGGCCGCTGTCTCATTATCCCGCTGACATTCAGGTACATTCACAATCTCAATGCCGATGGATGTATCATTCAAATGGTTACGCGTTTGCCACTCACCTTTGCCGGCATGCCAGGCGCGTTTCGATTCAGGCACAAGCTGCAGCACAGATGCCTCATCACCCGGAAACGTGGGGTCAGACGGATCAGTGACCAGGTAATGCGCACTCAGCCCGCCTTCATCCACCAGAGCATGCACACTTTTCTGGTAATCTATCGCGGTAAAGTGCATAACAAGCACTTTCACCCGTTCACCGGTATTTTTCGATGGCATACTGGTGTAACCGCCGGCGCAGCCAATCAGTGTGGCAACCGCGCAGGTAGCGACCAGAAAGCGAAAGTGTCGGGATAAGAGTGACATGTTATTACCGGTTAATGCTGCATGAAATAACCAAATTATCACAATTATTTCCTAAGTAAATAATAAAATATTCCAATGGCGGGTGTGTGTCATTCAATGTCGAACTTAAAGAATAGCCAATGAAGAGATTGATTTCCCTGGACGTACTGCGGGGGCTTACCATTGTGTTAATGGTTCTGGTGAATAACCCCGGAAGCTGGCAAACCGTTTACTGGCCTTTATTGCATGCACAATGGCATGGACTGACACCGACAGATCTGGTGTTTCCTTTCTTTATTTTCGTCATGGGCGTGGCAATCCCTTTTTCTTCTTATCGTCAGCAAGGCGGTTCAGCCGGAGTAATGCTGGCAAGAATACTGAAACGCAGTGTATTGCTGTTCTTATGTGGCCTGTTCCTCGCGCTGTTTTATTACAATCCTTATAATCCGGATTTCGACTGGGTCCGGGACCGGCTGGAAAATGTCCGGGTGATGGGGGTTCTGCAGCGACTGGCACTGGTTTACTTTTTTACTGCGATACTGGCGATGTGCCTGCGAATTCGCGGACTGCTGTTTGCCGCGGTGTTGCTGGTGGCGGCGTACTGGGCGGCGATGACGTTTATTCCCTATGCAGATACAGCCGGCAACGTATATCAGGGGCAATGGGCATACGGCAACAGTCTCGCAGCATGGATAGATGCCGGCGTGTTGGGAAAGCATCATGTTTACTATTCAATGGCAACACCATTTCCCTTCGATCCGGAAGGTTTGTTAAGCACCATGCCTGCAATATCCACCTGTCTCTGCGGGGTTATTTGTGGCCTTTGGCTGCAGCGTGAACCGGGAATGTTGCTACTTAAAATGGCAGGTGCAGGCATTTTGCTTATTCTGGCCGGGGGTGTCATGTCGTTGTGGGTGCCGGTGAATAAAGCGCTCTGGTCACCGGGGTTTACGGCAATAACGGCAGGCTGCGCAATGGGGTGTTTAGCGTTGTTGCACTGGATGACAGACTTGCGCGGTTATCAACGCTGGGCGCAGCCCTTTATTATCGCAGGTGCAAACAGTATTGTATTTTTCATGTTATCCGGTATTGCTGCGCGGCTGCTTTTCATGATTCCGGCGGGCTCCGGCTCCCTGAAAGCTGCGCTTTACCAGTCTGTATTCCTGCCTTACTTTTCACCTTTTAATGCTTCTTTGCTGTTTGCAGTAAGCTTTCTCTGTGTGATGTTTTTGCCGGTATGGTGGATGTACCGGAAGAACTGGTTTATCCGGCTATGAAGCAGAATCGTTTTGTTATGTAAATGGTAAGTAAAGCTTGTGACGTTTACGGGCCGTTGACGTCGAAGATGCATATTATATTTCATGCATTTTATTCAGGCAGGCAAAAACATGACCAAACCAATCCTCTTTGACGGACGACGCAAAACCCTTAAATCTCTGGCTTCACTGGCAGTAGCGACACCGGTGATCATGCTCACCGGTTGCGGTGGCAGCGGCGGTAGCAGCTCGACTTCAACCAGTACGTCAACAGGCAGTACATCAACCGGTTCTTCCTCCGGCAGCAGCGGCACAGGCACGACGACAACGCCTGTGGCTGATAACGGCAGCTGGTTGAGTGGCGGTACAGATTCAATGACAGCGGATTTCCCCGCTGACAGCATTTTTGAAAACAGCAGTACCTGCTCTGTTGAACTGACCGGACAACAAACGGAAGGTCCATGCTATTTCGACTCTGACTATCTTGATGACATCTCAGAAGGTCAAACCGGTTTGCCGATGCAGTTATGCCTGCAACTCATAGACGAACAATGTAATCCGCTGTCAGGCTATGAAATAGAAGTGTGGCACTGCGATGTGGAAGGCATTTATTCCGGCGATACGACAGGAAGCAGTGACACCAACGGGTTCAATTCTTCTTTTTGTACAGGGAACGACAGTGAAGCGCTGCAATCGCGCTGGTTCCGGGGCATTGCAGTAACAGACAGCAGTGGCCGTGTGAACTTTAGGACCTGCTTCCCGGGCTGGTATGCCAGCCGTGCCATTCACATTCACTTCAGAGTGAAGAATAATAACAACGACGAGCTGATTTCCCAGTTTGGCTTTGATGATGATTTCTGCACAGATATCTGTACCAGCCATTCTGACTATATCAATCACGGTGCGCCAGATACATACCTGACCAACGATACGGTATTCGGCAGTGATTACAATGAGTATGTGTTCAACCTCGAACAAAATGACGACGGCTCCTTGCTGGCCTACAAGCGCATCATCATCTCCTGACCGGACGGCAGGTTTTGCACTTGCCGGAAGTGCTCACTTCATTCTATAAAGTAAGGCGTGACAGGGGACTGATCACGCCATTTCCTCCTTGTTGCAGCACATGCGTATAGATTTGTGTTGTTCGCACATCGGAATGCCCCAGTTGATGCTGGACAGTTCTGATATCAGCCCCGGCCGCTAACAGGTGCGTGGCAAATGAATGCCTTAATGTGTGCGGCGTAACGTGTTTCTTTATGCCCGCCTCCTGACTTGCCCGTTTTACATTGCGCTGCAACTGCTTTTCATCAATATGGTGACGTCGTAACAGTTTAGTTTCGGGGTCAACAGAAAGATGCCGGGAAGGGAATAAATACTGTCACTCCAGCGTTTTATTTCTCGAATGATATTTTTTACGCAGACCCTGCGGGATCCAGGCTCCGGAAAACTCCGGTACAGTCAAATCCCGGGACAATAACTGGTCGACTTGCCCGATTTGTGACGTCAGTAACGGAATGAGAGATTCTGAGAGCGTGACGATGCGATGTTTTCCTCCTTTACCGAACCATACCCTCAAACATTTATAATCAAAGTCTATATCGCCAGTGCGTAACCTAACGCATTCCATAAGCCGCAGACCGCTACCATAAAGCAGAGCAACTGCCAGGTAATGTTGTGCGCTCACACGCCCGAGCAAGGCCTGGATCTCGGATTGCGTCAGTACCACGGGTAACTTACGCTCCCGTTTACTATTCAAAAAACTCATGTCTTCCGGCAAGGGCAATTCAAGATATTTGTTATATAGAAAGAGCAGTGCGTTAAGGGCGATTGCCTGAGTGCTTTTCGCACACTGTTTTTGAATAGCTAAATAAGTCAGATAACTCTCAACATGCTGAGCGTCCATCTCCTGAGGCCGGGCGTAGTTGTGGTACCGGATAAAGTCAGTAATCCACGTTAAATACGTTTCTATGGTTCTTTTGGCGTAGCCTCTCGACAACATAAATTCATACACTTCCCGCAGAAACTTTGATTTCATAATGCTTATCAAAATAAAAACAGCTTAAGAATATGTGAGAGTCAAGAAAACTGGCAGGAAGGATGGTTTTACACCATTTCACATCCCACTTCGCAAACGGTGCATTTTGCTCCCGCGAAATTGCACCAAAACCGCACAACCTTTTAAAGGTGGGGCTTCTGAGATATTCTGGAAAAATGAAAACAGACAATTACACCAATATGGGGTGGTTGATCACACCGTGTTGGTGTCTATTTAGTAGTTATGTGCCAAAGGTAATTTAGTATGTGTAGATGTTGTGAAAAGAACGTCCCAGTAGAGCGTCCTAGAATTTGCCCTGAGTGTAGACATGAATTTAAGGGAAATGGCTGGGATGGGATTGATGCTCACTGGAAATCAAAACACGAAGATGTAATGTCTTACAAAGAATTTTGGAATGGGCTTTGTAAAGCTCACAAGGTATAACTGTTTTAATGACTTAGGGCTAGGAACAACTGCGAATATTGACTTTGATGCCTCGCTCGGATTTGAACTATCTGTGAACGCTCCGAAAATTACACAGGTGCAAGATAAAAAGATGACGAGCAATAGTAAGGGGAACTTTATGAAAAACGTGAAAGGTGGAATCGTGGCGTTACTGGAGCTGCTGGTTGCAGATTCTCATCCGAGCGAGTGGCAAGAAGGAAAATATGGACAGATGTTCGCCTAGGAGCGCGCCTTGGGGGTTCAATTCCCCCGAGCTCCACCATTTTTTAGTACCGGCACATAACAATCACATTAAGTCGGTCGCAAGCTCCCTGGGACAGTAACACGTGGGCTCTGTCGCTTCGCTCGGATTTTAGCCCACGTATTACTGCCCCTTATGTGGGTGTTATACACAAGGAAACATCAGTGGTTGTAATATATGGAATAAATCAACATCTCAACCCAATTAAAGCTGCACTTTCAGATGTAATACATCATTGCATGCAGTCAATTCTTGGTATGCCCGAAGACAAACGAGCACATAGATTTGTGCCTCTAGAAAAAGACAACTTTTATTATCCTGGTGGAAGAAGCGATGCTTATACGGTAATCGAAATCAATTTGATGAAAGGTCGCAAGCCGGATACGCAAAAGCAACTTATTAAAACGCTTTTCAAAGAAATAGAGTCCGCCATCGGTATTGAGCCAATCGACATAGAAATCACCATCAAAGAGCAAGAAAAATATCAGTGGGGTTTTAGAGGAATTACAGGCGACGAGGCGGTCGATTTAAAGTACAAAGTAAATGTATAACAAAAAAATTAAGTCACTCACTCCGTTCGCTGGGACGCATACATGCGGGGCGGCTTCGCCATTATGCCCCACATGCCTGCGCCCCTTATTTAAAAGTTATAACTCAGCTGTAACATTTAACTAAACAGGTATTTTCTTGCATACTTTCTCTTCGATTAATTCAAAAAACTTTTTTAAGTTAAGCATTGAATATGCATTGGTTCCTGCACTTTGCAGTTTGTTCTTAGGGTTTGGGGTACTCATATTTGAATCGAATGAGTTAGGTGAAAAACTTAAGAATGCTATTTTCGAATTCATACAACTAGACGGCCTTCACTTAGCTCTTCTAATCGGAATAGTGATTGTAGGTATCAAGTGTTATTTTAATTACATTGATCGCATGCAAAATTTGCTCGCTTGGGCCGCTACTTCTATTGCCGCTATTGGTTTCAATTTTGCTGCAGTAATAAGTGGTGTAGCTTTGGGTTTATCTATTCCAGTTGCCATTGAACAAGGGTCATTTAATTGGTTCCTTCTTTCGTTGTTTTTATCAGCATATTTCGTTGCCGTTCAGTGGGTGTTCGCCGGAATGTCTGAGATTGCTAACTTCAAAAGTGTACGAGAAAGAGAAATTAGCTTGACGTTGAGTGGTTCTGAACGTGAAGTTTATTTTGGTATCTTTGTACTGGCTGGTTCTTTGCTGGCAGTTTTATATTTCGGGGTCGATTTTATACTTGAGTTATAACAATCACATTAAGTCGCTCGCAGGCTCGCTGGGACAGTAACACATGGGCTCTGTCGCTTCGCTCGGATTTTAGCCCATGTGTTACTGCCCCTTATGTGGGTGTTATGCACTCAAGGAAGGATTATGGACGTAGGTTCGATTTCTGCTGCTTTCACAAGCCTTAAAACCGCGACGGAACTAGCAAAGATAATAAAGGACAGCACCAACTCTCTGGAGCAAGCAGAGGTAAAATTTAAATTAGCCGACCTACTTGGAGCTCTTGCCGAGGCAAAGGTTGATATGGCAGAAGTTCAAGAGCTTCTAATTCAAAAAGATAAAGAAATTTCTTCGTTGAAAAAGGAGCTTGAGACTAAAGGTAATATTAACTGGGAAAAACCATATTATTTCCTCCATTCTGAAAACGCCAAAGAAGGTCCATTTTGCCCAACCTGTTACGACAAAGATAACAAACTAATAAGGCTACAAGAATTCGGCAATGGATGCTGGAAATGTCTTGTATGTAATGCTTGGCGAGAAGATAGCTCGCATGTTCCAGTAGATATATCTCCAAACAACGATGGGTGGCTTTAACAAAGTGCATAACAAAACGCTGTTGGCACTCCCTTCGGTCGCTGGGACGCTAACACGTGGGCTGGCTCGCTTCGCTCGGATTTTAGCCCACGTGCTAGCGCCCCAAAGCTTAGCGTTATGTACTCAAAGGAATTGAACCATGGTTTACAAGCTTGAACTGCCTATTAAGTTAATCAGTCTACTTGCACCATTTGTAGTTTTCTTATTTCCATCAGGCCCATTTAATTCTGAAAGCCCTTTAGCTCTTTTAGTATGCGCTTTTCCTTACTTAGTTATCTTTGCGTTTACCCATTTCGTCAAACAAAAAAGCCCTAAATTATTGATTGCCACCGCAACACTACTAGTACTTCTAGTACTTTCTAGCCTTTCAATGATTTTCGGAACAGGATCCGATCCTCAGTCATCTATCGGTCTGTTCTTCGTCTACATCGCACAAGTTTTGGCAGCGCTTCTATTTGTTAGTGTATTCTCAGTTATTCGTGCAATTAAAGGCAACGTACATAACAAACCGCTATAGTCGCTCGCAGGCTCGCTGGGACACAAACACGTGGGCTGTGTCGCTTCGCTCTGATTTTAGCCCACGTGTTTGTGCCCCTAAGCGGGGTGTTATGTGCTCAAGGATATAAAATGAATGCAAGGGAGTTTGTTAGCCTCTGGAAAGAAGAAATTAATTCTTCATTAAGTCAGTACCAGGACACAAATCAGGGGTCTTTAGTGCAAGCTTTGTATCAAAAGTTAAACCTAACACCTGAACAAGAGAAAACTTTCTGGAAAGCTGCGGAAGTAATGTTAAACGATACCGCATATACATTTCTTATGGCATTAGACGGCTGCGCTCAACTTGGCGGCAATCAACAAACATATAAAATCTTCGGAGAAGATGGGGACTTAATATCTGACTGTGGAGATATTGAAGCCGCAGCAGGAGATCTTTTTGAGTGACGCACATAACAACTCAATAAACTCACTCACTTCGTTCGCTGGGACGCATACACGCGGGGCGGCTTCGCCATTATGCCCCACGTGCCTGCGCCCGTTATTGAAAAGTTAGCTGCCAAGAGGGAATTATGCAGATATTTTTAACGATTATTGCTGGCGCATGTACTTTTGTACTTGGTCAAATCTTTCTCAAGTTATACATCGAACCAATCCAAGCATACAAAAGTGTTATCTCAGAAATCGCTGACAAACTTATCTTATATGCTAATGTCTATGCGAACCCCAAAACACTAGATGAGCCAAAGCAAGCGGAAGCTTGTAAAGAGTTTCGTATTTTGTCTTCAAAGCTTCAGGCAACTATGTATTTGGTTCCATCTTATAAGTTAATGTCGAAAATATTTTCATTACCAAGTGTTGAGAATGTTACTAAAGCGTCCAAAAACTTAATTCGCTTACACAATGGTCACGATCATGTATTGGCTAATCAGGGCACGTTAAACTGTTATTCTGCACAAAAAGTCAGACAAGCATTAAATATATATATTCCACCAGATGAACTATTAGACCCAAAATTAGAAAAGGAATTTATTAAGGCAAAGTCAGGCAGCTAACAAACGCATTAACACTCGCTTCGCTCGCTAGGGACAAAAACACGTAGGCTCCCTGCGCTTCGCTTGGTATTGTAGCCTACGTATTTTTGCCCGTTATGCGGGCGTTAGCCCAACAAAAGGATTTATTATGCTTGAACTAATAATTGAAGGTCTTGACAAGTTATTTTCAGCGGGCTCTTCCTTATGGAAAGCTAGACGTGAACAAAGAGATGTTGCTCTTGATGCCATCTATATGGCTTGTACTGAAACAAAAATATATTTGACAGAATTTAGGCAGTCAGGGAATAGAAATAAAACAAAAGAAAAAGAACTTGCTCTACTATGGAAAAAGGCCTCGATTCCTGTAAGAAGCTTTGACCCGGAACTTGCAGACAAATGTTATTACAAAGGTGAGTATTGGATAAATCCTAAAGAGTGGCAAGGGGCTGATGAGGACCTAAAAATAAGCATAGATCGAGTAATCGAAGAAGCAAAGGATCTCAAAGTTTTAAGCGACGAAGAATATGAAATTCGTATCAGAATGTTGAAATCGTAAGGGCTAACAAAATGCTGTAGTCGCTCGCAGGCTCGCAGGCTCGCAGGCTCGCAGGCTCGCTGGGACGCAAACACATGGGCTGCGTCGCTTCGCTCCTAAGTTTTAGCCCATGTGTTTGCGTCCCTAAGCAGGGCGTTAGCTCTCAGGAAACATAAAGGAAGTTTCTAATGGATGTAGTATCAGCTGTTTTTGCTACTTATTTGGATGCTGTATCAAATTCTGTTCATGACAGGTTAACTGATCAGTTCAATACAGTAGAACAAGCGAAGGTTGTTAAATACGATGGATTCGAAATACCATACTCTTACCAAATTTGGAAAATCAAAGACAAATCAGTTTGCGAAACTTACTCGCATAACCTAAACGATAAGTCACTCTGCTCTCAAGCCGCCAAACGTATGTTCAGAGAAATGTGCCTGTATCTTCAAGAAAATCCGCAATCAGGCCCCAAATATGGAAAGACAAAAAACATGTATTGTAATGCGGCAACAAATTATAAGCCTCTTGTTGCAACAGTGTCTTTCGACGAAAAGTCACAAAATGACAAGGCTAAACAGGCATGCAGTGTTGCAATATTGAAGGTTATGGAAAACCCTTCAAAGAGTAACATTGCAGCGCGAAAAGAAGCTTGCTCTGAAAACGATTAGGTGTTGAGCTAACAATCACATTAAGTCGCTCGCAGGCTCGCTGGGACAGTAACACGTGGGCTCTGTCGCTTCGCTCGGATTTTAGCCCACGTATTACTGCCCCTTATGTGGGTGTTAAGTGCCAAAAAGGAATTTGAGCCATGGAAGAAGTATTTGCATTCGCTGATGAAAGCGGCACATCAAAAGGGTGCCCCTGCTATACGATAGGCATCATTGCAATTCCAAAAAATTACTTTGCAGAATTTAATCAGAAAGTATCAGATATCTATGACAGAAGCGGTCTGCAAGGGGAAATAAAATGGGAGAAAGTTAGAAAAAGTGCAGGTCAAATTAACCTATGCATAGATATTTTGAGATTCATTTTGACGAGCCCGGTATCATTTCATGCAATTGCTGTATCCAAACAGCCTTATCGCAAGTGGCATAACAACGAAGAAGCTGCTTTTTATACAACCTATGACTACCTTATCCGCGAGAGCAGTCGTTCAAAAAATGCGAAAATTACAGTGTTCGCAGATCACAAATCTAACTCTTACGCCAAACAGCATGAAGTAATGCAGATCGTTACAAACCATATGCTAGCGAAACTGCCAACATCTTCAAAAGTACATCACGTTGCAATGGAAGACTCTAAATATCATTGGGGATTACAAGCAGTCGATATTTTAACTGGTGCTGTGAACAGTAGTTACCAATTATATTTTCAGCCCTCAGCACAAATGCAACCTGCGAAAAAAATCGCTATCAAAAAAATGGCAAGACTATTAGGCTGGGATTCGTTAGCTTACGATACAATGCCAAACAAGGACTTTAATATTTGGCACTTTCCCCAAGAAACGCGAGCCATTCCTGCAACAAAAGCTGTTGTTCCTAATTTGTCGGTGGCTAATGTAAGTCGTGAGGATTTTGAACGTTATATGGCACTTAACACATATGAGCCCAACTCCGGTCAATAGGTAATAGCAATTCCCTGGCTGCGTGAGCAGCCAGTTCAAATCCCTGGGCTAAACCTCTTA